>NZ_JBVJCB010000017.1:0-139689 GCF_055589025.1 Streptomyces sp. NPDC041968
GGGGCCGAGGAACTCGCGCGAGTACTCGGCGAAGGAGCCGGAGACCGGTCGGTAGAGGAGCAGCTCGCCGAGCGCCCGCATGATGAAGAAGATGATCACGCCCGCGAGGGCGTACATGAGGATGATGCTGGGGCCGGCCTTGGCGATGTTGGCCCCGGCGCCCAGGAAGAGGCCGACGCCGATGGCGCCGCCGATCGCGATCATCTGGACCTGGCGGCTGTTGAGTCCGCGTTCGTACCCCTCTTCGGGGGCCTTCTCCGTGTCGACCTGCGCAGAGGTCATGTGTGGTGCGCCTTTCTCCATGCCGAACCGGGCCTTCTCGCGGCCTCGGATCGGGTCTCGATCCCCCCGGATGATGGAGCTGAGCGGGCCTCACGTCCCGCTCGGTGCCTGGCCGGCGATCCGCCGGCTCGGTGGCGCACCCGGCCGAACATTCGGGTGGTGTTCGCCGGGCGGTCGTGAAGATTTACCACGACGGCCCGGCTGATCACAGGGGCGCTCTGTGACGTGTCCCATAGGCAGAAGCGGACAAAAACCACCCATGGGGTGCAAAAAAGGGCATCGTTTTGACAGGATCGTTATCCGGATTTGAGGGTCCGCTGAGCGGACACTCAGCGTGCCCGTACCGCCACGTTCAGGGCATAAGGGTCGCGACGAGGGACTCCTGGAGACCGCCGAGCCACAGGTAGGCCATCACCATGGGCTTGCGCGGGTCCTCGTCGGGCAGCCGGTAGAGCAGGTCGGTGTCGTCCTCGTCGGCGATCTCCAGCCGGGAGCCGATCGCCAGGCGCAGGTCGTTGAGGGCGCTCAGCCACTGCCGGGACTCCGCGACCGACAGCTTCAGCACCGCGCCGTCCTCGCCCGCCCCCGCGCTCGCCGAGGCGAGGGCGTCCAGGGTGCGGATCACCGCCAGCGCGTTGTCGCGCTTGCCGGCGCGCAGGTCGTTCTCCGTGTAACGGCGGAACTCGGCGGAGTGCGCCCGCTGCTCCTCGGCCTCCGCGGCCTGGGGGGTGCCCTCGGGATCGCCGTAGGCGTCGGGGAACAGGCGGCGCAGCACCGGGTCGGTGGGCGGCTCGCTCGGACCCTCGGCGAAGAGCTCGGCGAGCGGGTCGGCGGAGGCGTCCTCGGCGGGGCCGGGGCCGATCAGCTCCAGGAGCTGCACGGCCAGGGACCGGATGATGGAGATCTCGACGTCGTCGAGGGCGACGGCCGCGCCGCCGCCGGGGAGCGGTTCGAACTGTCCGGGCATCGAGGTGATTCAGCTACTTCCGTCCTGCGGGCGGGCGTGGGTCATTTCCGGTCCTGCTGGAGGGTGGCCCACAGGCCGTAGCCGTGCATGGCCTGCACGTCCCGCTCCATCTCCTCGCGGCTGCCGCTGGAGACGACCGCCCGGCCCTTGTGATGGACGTCCATCATGAGCTTGGTGGCCTTGTCCTTCGAGTAACCGAAGTAGGACTGGAAGACGTACGTCACGTAGCTCATGAGGTTGACGGGATCGTTGTGGACGATCGTCACCCAGGGCACGTCGGGCTCGGGTACGGCGAAGACCTCCTCCGCCGACTCGGTCTTCTCGATCTCCATGGGTGCGGCTGCCGTCACAAGGCCCATGCTGCCACCACAGGGGGGCGGCCGCACAAACGGGTCTGTGGGCCACGCCATGCGACCCGAAATCGTCAGTCTGACGAAATGGGGGTACGATTCCTGCCATGAACACAGCGGACCTTGGGCTGCCGGTGGACGTTCCCTCGACGGCGCTCTTCACGGACCAGTACGAGCTGACCATGCTCCGAGCCGCCCTGAAGGCGGGCACGGCCGAGCGGCGCAGCGTCTTCGAGGTCTTCACGCGCCGGCTGCCGGACGGGCGCCGCTACGGCGTCGTGGCGGGCACCGGACGGGTGCTGGACGCGGTGGAGAACTTCCGCTTCGACGCGGACGTCCTCACCTTCCTGCGCGAGCGGGGCATCGTCGACGAGGAGACGCTGGACTGGCTGGCCCGGTACCGCTTCAGCGGCGACATCTGGGGCTACCCCGAGGGCGAGGTGTACTTCCCGGGCTCGCCGATCATGCGGGTCGAGGGGACCTTCGGCGAGTGCGTGCTGCTGGAGACGGTGATCCTCTCCATCCTCAACCACGACTCGGCGATCGCCGCCGCCGCGTCCCGCATGTCCTCGGCCGCCGGGGGGCGTCCGCTGATCGAGATGGGCGCCCGCCGCACCCACGAACTGGCCGCGGTGGCCGCCGCCCGCTCCGCCTACGTCGGCGGCTTCGCGACCACCTCCGACCTGGCCGCCGGGTTCCGCTACAACATCCCCACCGTCGGCACCTCCGCCCACGCCTTCACCCTGCTGCACGACACCGAGCGCGACGCCTTCCAGGCGCAGGTGGAGTCCCTCGGCCGCGACACCACGCTGCTGGTGGACACCTACGACGTCACCGAGGCCGTCCGCACGGCCGTGGAGGTCGCCGGGCCCGAGCTGGGCGCCGTGCGCATCGACTCCGGCGACCTGCTGCTGGTCGCCCACCGGGTGCGCCAGCAGCTGGACGAGCTGGGCGCCACGGAGACGAAGATCGTCGTCACCTCCGACCTGGACGAGTACGCCATCGCCTCGCTGGCGGCGGCGCCCGTGGACGCGTACGGCGTCGGCACCCAGCTGGTGACCGGGTCCGGGCACCCGACGGCCTCGATGGTCTACAAGCTGGTCGCCCGGGCCGAGTCCGGCGCCCCCGCCGACGCCGCGGGGCCGCTGGTGGCGGTGGCGAAGAAGTCCAGCGGGGGCAAGACGTCGATCGGCGGCCGCAAGTGGGCCGCCCGGCGCCTGGACTCCCACGGGTACGCCGAGGCCGAGGTGGTCGGCACCGGGCCGGTGCCCGAGGACCTCGCCGACCGGCAGCTCCTCGTGGAGCTGGTCAGGGGCGGCGAGGTGGTCGCCCGCGAGCCGCTGGACGCCGCCCGGGACCGGCACGCGGCCGCCCGCGCCAACCTGCCGCTGTCCGCCACCCAGCTCTCCCGAGGGGAACCCGTCATTCCGACGGAGTACGTGCACGAGGGCTCGGGTAGCTAAAGCAGGTGCGGGCCGCGCAGGCCCGCGTCAGCCGCCCGTCCGTCCCCTCCCGCCCCCAGTCGACCCAGTCGAAGGACACCGACCATGCGCCGCGCCCTGATCGTCGTAGACGTGCAGAACGACTTCTGCGAGGGAGGCAGCCTCGCCGTGACCGGCGGTGCGGACGTGGCCGCCGCCATCACCGAGCTGATCGGGCAGGCGCCCGCCGGCTACCGCCACGTGGTGGCCACCCGCGACCACCACATCGCGCCGGGCGGCCACTTCGCCGACAACCCCGACTACGTCCACTCCTGGCCGGCGCACTGCGTCGCGGGCACGGAGGGGGTCGGCTTCCACCCGAACTTCGCCCCCGCCGTCGCCTCCGGCGCGATAGACGCCGTCTTCGACAAGGGGGCGTACTCGGCCGCCTACAGCGGCTTCGAGGGAGCCGACGAGAACGGCACGCGGCTCGCCGACTGGCTGCGGACCCGGGAGATCGACGAGGTCGACGTCGTGGGTATCGCCACCGACCACTGTGTACGGGCCACCGCCCTGGACGCCGCCCGCGAGGGCTTCCGCACCCAGGTGCTGCTCGACCTGACCGCCGGGGTGGCCGCGCAGAGCACCGAGCGCGCCCTGGAGGAGCTGCGGGAGGCGGGCGTGGAGCTGTCCGGGAAGCCGGTCGTGCACTAGCGGGCGTCGAGCCGTCCGGGACGGCGGTCGGCCTCCGGCGGCCGCGTGCTCCGCTACGCCTGGGGCGCCGGGCGTCTGAGCAGGGCGCGGATCGGGTGCCACAGCTCCTGGACCGGCTCCGGACCGCCCGGGACGGCGGCCACCGGCGCCGTGCGCCAGATCAGGCCGTCCGGGTGGTGCAGGACCGCGGTGATCTCGTCGGGGGACGGCGGGGCCGCGTTGCCCCGCAGGTAGACCGCGCGCAGCCCCAGATTGCGCAGCCTGGTCAGGGCGCGCGCCCGGTTCTGGGCGTGGACGAGAAAGCGCAGGCTGCCGTCCGGGCGGGCGGGGCTGGGCAGGTTCAGCGCCACCACCACCGTGCCGTTCGGCAGCTTGCAGAAGCCTCCTGCGGCCATGCGGTCATACCCCCGTGTCTGCCGGTGCCGGTCCGGATGTCGGACCAGGTGTCAATAAGAGAACCACAGGACGCACCTAAACACGGATCGGCGGCGACCCGCCAGGGGGTCACCGCCGATCACGCTCTGACCTGGGCAGATGCTGTTTACCTGCCCGCGGAGCCAACCTCCAGCTCGATCGTCGAGCCGTTCTTGGCCTCCTTCAGGATCTTGATCTTCGTGTTGGTGTCAGTGATCTTGACGCCGCCGGTGGGGTTCGACTCGTCGTAGTAGTCGCTCTTGCGGTCGTTGAAGACGGAGACGCCCTTCGAGCCCGGGAAGTACTTCGCCACGTCGGCCTTGTGCAGCGTGATGGCGTCCGTGCGGTAGAGGCTGAACGGCGAGTCGTACGACTGGATGCGGTTGCGCAGCAGCGTGCCGTCCTTCCACTTCATCGCGGTCGGGTGCGAATCGACGGGCAGGACCAGGCCGGTGCCAGGGTGCTGGCTGGTGTTGTTGTCCGCCTGGGAGGTGTCCCACTTCCAGATCAGCAGGCCGTTCTGGTACGGGTAGTGCTCCACCCAGTCCGGGCGCTCTGTGAAGCCGAAGTTGTACGGGCCGGTCTTCAGGGTCTTGTCGTACGACACGTACTGCCGGTTCTCGGCGAGGTAGTACTGCGCGTAGTCCTTGGTGAAGGAGGCGCCGACGCGGGAGAAGCCGGTGGCCGTCCAGGCGGCGTCCGCGGTCTCGGCGTTGTCGGTGAAGAGCGCCTGTCCGTCCGCGGTGACCGTGATGGCGTCGGCCGTGAAGCCCTTCTGGGCCACGCCGCCGTCCGTCTGGTAGCGGAAGCGGACGTCGACCTTCTGGCCCGCGTAGGCGTCGAGGGAGTACGCGAACTTCTTGTGACCGTCCAGGGTTCCGTGCAGGGCCGGCTTGTCGGCGGCGTCGCGCGGGATCGGCTGACCGTCCACCGTGCCGTCGACGGCGGTCCAGTTGGCGCCGCCGTCGGTGGACACCTCGGTGTAGAGGTAGTCGTAGTTGGCCTCGATGTCGTACCAGCCGTCGAAGGTCAGCTCGGCCTTCGCCTTGCCGGTGAGGTCGACCGAACGGCTCAGCGTGTTCTTGAGGTTGTCACCGCTGCCGCTCCACCACTGCGTGGCGCCCTCGGCGGGCGTGACGATCTCGGTGGTGACCGCCTTCTTCGGCAGCTCGACGACCAGGCCCTGCTTGTGCTTGGTGTTGTACTCCGCCACGCCCAGCTTGTGCCAGGAGCTGACCCCGGCCTTGGCGGTGTCGTAGTTCAGCCAGCCGAGCTGGAGCTTGTCCCAGGCGGTCATGTCGCCGGGCAGGTCGCCGATCTCGTTGCGGCCGGTGCCGAGCCACGAACCGGACGACATCAGTGTCCAGAAGCCGGTGGAGTTGTCGCCGCCGGCGGTGTCGTAGTGGTCCGGCAGACCGAGGTCGTGGCCGTACTCGTGGGCGTAGACGCCGAGTCCGCCGTTCTCCGGCTGGATGGTGTAGTCGCCGACCCAGACACCGGTGGAGCCGATCTGCGAGCCGCCGAGCTTGTTCTGCTCGGGGCCGGTGGCGCCGGCGTCGGTGCCGAAGGCGTACCAGCGGTGGGCCCAGATGGCGTCGGTGCCCTGGGCGCCGCCGCCCGCGGACTCGTCCTCGCCGGCGTGCACGACCTGGAAGTGGTCGATGTAGCCGTCGGGCTCGTTGAAGTCGCCGTCGCCGTCGAAGTCGTAGCGGTCCCACTCGTCGAAGCGGGCGGCGTCGGCCTTGATCTGGGCGTCGGTGCGGCCGGCCGCCTTCTGCTGCTCGACCCAGGCGTTCAGGCCGTCGCTGACGACGTTCCACACGCTGGGGCAGTTGGTGTCGCCGCAGGCGTTGTTGCCGTAGCGGGCCTCGTTGTAGGGGACCTTCACCCAGTCGGAGACCTCGCCCTCGACCGAGTAGCGGCCGGAGGACTGCTTCTCGTAGTACGTCTTGACCGAGTCGACGCCTTCGCCGGAGCCGAAGTACAGGTCCTGGAAGTGCTGCTGGTCGTAGTCCTCCTTCCAGGCCGTGGAGTTGTCGGTCTTGCGGTTGGGCTTGGCGATCTGGTTGTGCAGCGGGCCGGCGTCGCCGCCGTAGCGGCTGTCGACCTTGTCGCCGAACTCGACCAGGATGGTGAAGATCTTGTCCGTCTTCTCCCGGCCCAGCTCGACGTACTTGCTGTCGCCCTTCTTGCTCTTGAGCTGGACGACGTTCGAGCCGTCCTTCTTCTGCACGGAGGCCTTGCCGGATATGACCTGGTTGAGGGCCTCCTCGCGCTGGGCCTTCTGCGTGTCGCTCAGGGGGCCCTTGAGGTCATGGGAGTCCATGCCCTTCGCGGGGTGCGGGTCGTGGCGGTCCACGGCCTCCGGTCGGGCGGGCGAGTCGGCCTGCGCCACACCGGCCGCGGAGAGCGTGGCGGTGGCGGCGGCCAGGGCGACGGTCGTCGCCGCCGTTCTGAACGTCCAGGATCTTCTGGTCACTTGAGTTCCTCCCCCGCGTGCACGTGCGCGGATGGGGGGCCAAGGACAGAGCAGAGTCCGCGCACACGTGGTCAACGCGTGTAGTCAAGTGACGACATTTGACTAGAGGTTCACCGGAAAAGACAGACCTTGACTTGAGCAGGACAAGTGCACTATGCGGAGGGCGGGTTCGCTTTGCGGACACCCCACCGGGACCCGAGCGGCGCCGGACGGGCGCGCGGGACCGTCCACTGACCGGGCACCATGAATCCGTGCGCCCCCCGTGCATCGGCCATGCCGGTTAGGTCACGCTTACTGCTGGTTCCACTCGGGCACACAGCGGGTTAGAGTCGCTTGGCACCACGCCCGGAAGCCGGCGGAAAGCCAGGCTGACAGCCCGTCTCACCCCAGATTGTCTTCCGAGGACACGATGGCCATGCCCCGTCCGACTGCCGCACAGTTCGCCTACGGTACGTGCACCGTGATCTTCTCGACGCTCGCCATGCTGCTGCTGTCCCGGACGAGTTCGGGCCCCGGAGTCGCCGTCGTCGCCGTGGCCGCGCTCGCCCTCGGGCTGCTGGTCGCCCTGCGCGTCCCCCAGACGAGGACGCGCAGGGTGGCCGCCGTGCCGGCCCGCCGGCCCGCCGCGGACCGGGAGCCGGTGCCGGCGGCGCGGGTCTCCGCGGGTGCGGGCGAGACGGCCCGCGGTCGCGCCGCCTGACGCCTCCGTGCCGCCCGGGGCGCCGGCCCCGGGCCGTCAACGGGCGCTGACCACCACCGTCTTGGCCGCCTTGTCGTGCAGGCCCTGCTTGTAGGGCCGGTCGAAGAAGCTCCAGCCGCCCGCGATGATCGTCCAGACGCAGGCGCAGCAGAAGGCGAACGGGATCCACAGCACCAGGGCGCGGATCAGCGACGTCTGCACCGAGGGGGTGGCGCCGTTGTCCAGGTTGGCCACCCGCAGGCCGAGCCACTTCTTGCCGAGGGTCTGGCCCGACTTGCTGGTCATGTAGGTGTCGTAGGCGATGTAGAGCACGGCGGCGATCAGGGACTGCCCGAAGGACTTGCCGACCGAGATGTCGTCGCCGTCCACCTGGTACTCCTGGACGTCGAACGCCCAGCTCAGCAGCCACACGACGATGCCCACGAGGATCATGTCGATGATCCGGGCGAGCGTGCGCCGGCCGCTGTCGGCGAGCGGGGGCATGCCGACCAGTGGATCGGTGGGGTGGTTCCCGCCGCCGTACGGGTCACCCCCGGCGGGACCTCCACCGCCCGGGGGCGGGGCGCCGTAGGGCCCACCGCCGCCGGGGGGCGGAGCACCGTAGGGACCGCCGCCGCCCGGAGGCGGGGCACCGTACGGGCCACCGCCGCCCGGAGGCGGGGACGCGCCGCCGGGGGGCGGGGGCTGGCCGGTGCTGCCGTGCGGGGGTGGACCGTCGTACGGCGAGCCCGTGCCGCCCGCGCCCGGGTCGGGGCCGGGGCCGGGTTCCTGGCCCGGTCCGGGGAACGGGGGACGCTTCCTGAACGGGTCGTCTTCCGGCGGCTGCCCGCCGGAGCCGGGGGGCGGTTCGCTGCTCATGGCCCGAGTCGACCGCGATCACCCCGCGCGCGCATCCGGCGAGCGGCCGTCCGGAGTACGAGCGCCTCCGGCGGTGCCCCGGGGTGGGGCTGCCGGGGCCTGACCCCGGGCCCTGTGCGGGGCCCCGCCGACGGTCCGGAGACGGAACCGCGTCCGCCGGCACGGGAGGGCGCGCACCTGCGGTACAGGCGGGACGTCGGCGTCATGGCTCAGCGGGGTTCCGGGGCCCGTTGGGGCGCGGGCCGGGCCGTGGCTCCGCTCGGGGCGGACGGGGACGCGGCGGGCCCGGCCGCGCGAGCGGTACGGGGGCTGTGCGGGGCCGGGTCAGCCCGCCACGAAGGTGCGGGACGCCTTGTCGTGCCAGCACTGGCGCCACGGCCGGTCGAAGAGGCACCACGCGACGCCGACGACCCCGACCACCAGGAGACCGGGGACGCTGTAGACCAGCCAGCGGCGCAGGGCGGCGCCCAAGGACGGGGGCTCGTGCGCCTCGATGTCCCGCACCTCCAGACCGAGGAGCTTCTTGCCCAGGGTGCGGCCCCACTTGGCGGTGGGCAGCGCCTCGTAGACGACGCCGAAGAGCAGCAGGACGGCCAGCACGATGCCCAGGTACGTGGAGGTCGTGCCGTCCAGCAGCCAGACCGTCACGGTCTCGCCGGAGAGCCTTGCCTCGTCGATCTTGGCGTCGACGTGGTCGATCGCCTTGGTGCCGAGGGGTACGGCGGCGACCGCGGTGACGCCGGCCAGGACGACGGTGTCGATCAGCCGGGCGGCCAGCCGCTTGCCGAGTCCGGCGGGCCGGGCCGCCGCCTGGCGCCGCGCGGCGGCCTGGAACACGTCCTCGACCGGCGGCTTCCAGGGCGCGACGGGCTGCTCGTCCCCGGCCGCGCCCGCGAGCCGGTGCACCTGCTGCGCCCACGAGGACTGGCCCCCGCCGGGGCCGGGCGCGATCGGGGCGGAGGCCGCGGGCCGGGGGGCGGCTGCCTGGTGCGGGACCGCCGGGCCGCCCGGCGTCCCCGGGCCCGCGGGCCCTCCCGGGGCGCCCGTCCGCTGCGGACCGGACGGCGCCGTCGGGGGCTGCGCGGCGGCGCGCGCGGCGGCGGCCTGGCCGGCGGCGAAGCCGGGGGTGCCCGGGGCGGCCGCGCCGGGGCGCTGGGCGCCCGCGCGCGGGGAGACCGCGCGGAAGGTCATGGTGCCCTCGTCCTCCGCACCGCCGTCCGGGGCCGGGGTGTTCCGCCCCCCGGTCACCGGGCGCCGGAAGACGAAGGTGTTGCCGGACTCGCCCCCCGTCCCGCCGGACGCGTTCGCCGCCGGCGCGGAGCGGGCGTCGTCGCCCTGCGCGGGCCGGCCGCCGGCCACGGAGCCCGCGGTACCCGGCGCGTCCGCGGAGGCGCCACCCGGCACCTCACCGGACGCATCACCGGCCGGGGCCCCCGGCCCGCCGGCCGCCCCGCCCGACGCCCCGGCACGGGCACCGGCACGGGCACCGGTCGGGCCCGCGCCACCGTCGGCACCGGGCTCACCGCCGGTGCCCGGGCCGCCGGCCCCGGCCGCCGCTCCCCCGGCCTGACCCGCACCCCGCGCGTGCGGCACCCTCGGGTCCGCGCCCTGGGCGGTCCCCGGCCAGGCGACCCGCTGGTCGGGGCCGTCGGCGAAGCCGGACTGGCGGGAGCGGTCGGCGCCCCAGGCCGTGGCGGGTTCCGGGCGGCTGCCGTGCTGGGACGCGGCGGGCGCCTCCTCGACCGGGTCCTCGTCGAAGAAGTGCGGGCCGGTCTCCTCCACCGAGGGCCGCGCGCCGGCCGGCGGCGCGAGCGGTTCGCCGTCCTCGGGCGCGGGGCGGCTGGTGCCCGGCACCCAGGAGGCGCCGTTCCAGTACCGGACGTATCCGGGGATGGAGGGGTCGGGGTAATACCCTTCGCGGGGCCTGTCGTCGCCGGGGGCCGGGGTTGGGGCGCTCATGTCCGTCGTCCCGTATCTGCTCGGGGGTTGATATGGGGGCTCAACATCTATCAGACGGGCGCAATCCGCACCGCCGGTCCCGCCGGTCCCGCCCCTTTCCGGGCAACCTCGTGCATGGACCTTCACACGCGGGACAGAGGTGGGGGAAAAAGTTCCGCGAACCCGCGTAACGCTCACGGCCCTCGCCGCTCTCCCTCGTGCGGGTCCGGTCCAGGCGGCCCGTGCGGACCCGTACGAGAGAGGACACCCCGCCATGCACCCCAACCCCGCCGTCGTGGAGCGCGAGCTGGAGCTGAGGCTCATCCTGTCGCCCGAGCGCGGCATCCCGGTGCCCGCGCTGCTCGGCTACGCCTCCGACGACCCGTATGCCGTGCACATCACCTTCCACATCGACTCCGGCCATCCGGTGCACTGGACGTTCGCCCGCGACCTGCTGGTGGAGGGGGTGTTCCGGCCCTGCGGGCAGGGGGACGTGCGGGTGTGGCCGTCGAAGGCGGACGGGCGCGGTGTCGTGCTGATGGCGCTGAGCAGCCCGGACGGCGACGCCCTGCTGGAGGCGCCGACGGCGCAGGTGTCGGCCTGGCTGGAGCGCACCCTGCTGACGGTGCCGCCGGGCACCGAGGGCGGGCGGCTCGGCATCGACGACGGGCTGGCCGAACTGCTCGCCCGGTGACGGACCGCGGGCACCGCGGTCAGAAGAGCTTGCCCGGGTTGAGGATGCCCAGCGGGTCGAAGACCTCCTTGACGCCCCGCTGCATCTCCAGGCCCACCGGACCGATCTCCCGCGCCAGCCATTCCTTCTTCAGCACCCCCACGCCGTGCTCGCCGGTGATGGTGCCGCCGAGTTCCAGCCCGAGGGCCATGATCTCGTCGAAGGACTCGCGGGCCCGCCGGGACTCGTCGGGGTCGGAGGCGTCGAAGCAGACCGTCGGGTGCGTGTTGCCGTCGCCCGCGTGGGCGCAGAGGCCGATGGTGAGGTCGTACTTCGCGGCGACGCGTTCGACGCCTTCCAGCATGTCGCCGAGCCGGGAGCGGGGCACGCACACGTCGTCGATCATCGTGGTGCCCTTGACCGCTTCGAGGGCGGTGAGGGACAGGCGCCGTGCCTGGAGGAGGAGTTCGGACTCGGCGGCGTCGTCGGCCGGGACCACCTGCGTGGCGCCGGCGGCCTCGCACAGGGCGCCGACGGCGGCGAGGTCCGCGGCCGGGTCGGCGGTGTCGAAGGCGGCGAGGAGCAGGGCCTCGGTGGTCTCCGGGAGCCCCATGTGGGCGAGGTCGTTGACCGCCTTGACGGTCGTACGGTCCATCAGTTCGAGGAGGGACGGCACGTGCCCGCCCTCCATGATCCGGCAGATCGCGTCGCAGGCGGCGGACGCGGAGGCGAACTCGGCGGCCAGCACCAGCTGCTCGGGCGGCTTGGGGCGCAGCGCGAGGACGGCCCGTACGACGATGCCGAGCGAGCCCTCGGAGCCGACGAAGAGCCGGGTGAGGTCGTAGCCGGCGACGCCCTTGGCGGTGCGGCGGCCGGTGGACATCAGGCGGCCGTCGGCGAGGACGACGTCGAGGCCGAGGACGTACTCGGCGGTCACGCCGTACTTGACGCAGCACAGACCGCCGGAGGCGGTGCCGATGTTGCCGCCGATGGTGCACGTCTCCCAGCTGGAGGGGTCGGGAGGGTAGTACAGGCCGTGTTCGTTCACCGCGCGGGAGAGCGTGGCGTTGACGACGCCCGGTTCGACGACGGCGACGCGGTCGACCGGGTTGATCTCCAGGATGCGGTCCATCCTGGTCAGGGAGAGGACCACGCAGCCGTCGGTGGCGTTGGCGCCGCCGGACAGGCCTGTGCGGGCACCCTGCGGGACGACCGGGACGCGCAGCTCGGTGGCGGTGCGCATGACGTGCTGGACGTCCTCCACGGTGCGCGGCAGGACGACCACCGCGGGGGCGCCGGCGGGGCAGAAGCTCGCCATGTCGTGGGCGTAGGAGGCCGTGACGTCGGGGTCGGTGAGGACGGCGTCGGCGGGCAGGCCGGCGAGCAGCCGGTCGACGAGGGTGCCTGAGGCCGCGGGCGTCCGGACGGCGGCGGCTGCGTCGGCTGCGGCGGCCTCGACGACCGCGTCGGCCTCGTCGCGAGGCGCTTCGATACGGCTCATGATCTCAGGTTCGCACCCGGGGCCATCGGTGTGAACCCCGTGGACGGCAAGCGGAGCAAGCCCGGGTGTGCTCGTCGTACTGACGCACAGTGAGCGGCATGGAGATCACACGCGGGTGGCCTGCCCGCCGCGGGCGCCGGGTGCTGACCGCCTCCGTCGCCGGGGCCGTCGTGCTCGGCGGGGTCCTGGTGCTGCTTCCGTGGCGCGGGGGTGAGGACGCTCCGCCCGCGCCGGGGCCGGCCGCCCTGGCGCGGGGGGCGGTGACCACGGGGGTGCCGGCCGCGCTGCCGGACCTGGCGGTGCTGATCGGCGACCGGGAGCGGCACCTGCGGGCGCATCCGCTGGACGGGGTGTCGTGGGCGGTGCTCGGGACGGCGTACGTCGAACAGGGGCGCCGGACGGCCGACGCCGCGAACTGGCCGAAGGCCGAGAAGGCGCTGCGCACCTCGCTGAAGGTGGGGGCGGAGCGCAATCCGCAGGCCCTGGAGGGGCTGGCGGCGCTGGCGGTGGCGCGGCGGGACTTCCCCGCGGCGAAGAAGTGGGGCGAGGACGCGGTGAAGGCGGCGCCGAAGCGGTGGACGGCGCACGCGGTGCTGATCGACGCGTACACCGGACTCGGCGACCACGAGGGCGTGGGCCGGGCCCTGGACAAGGTGATGAAGCTGCGTCCGGGGACGCCGGCCGTGGGGGCGCGGGCCGCGGCCGTCTACCGGGACCGGGGCTGGCGGGAGGACGCGGCGGCGCGGATCTCGGACGCGGCGGCGGCCGCCGAGGCACCGGCCGAGCGGGCGGCGTACCTGGAGCAGGCGGGGCGGCTGGCGTTCGAGCGCGGGGACCGGGAGGAGGCGCTGCGGTTCTTCCAGGAGGCGCGGCGCATCGACCCCGACCAGCGGGCGGCGCAGGCCGGGCAGGGGCGGGCGCTGGCCGCGCTGGGCCGGACGACCGACGCGCTGTCGGCGTACCAGGCGGCGCTGGCCAAGCGGCCGAGCCCGGAGTACGCCCTGGAGCTGGGCGAGCTGTACGAGTCGCTGGGGCTCGACCAGGCCGCGCGGGTGCAGTACGACCTGCTGCGGGCGCGGGTGCGGGAGGCGGGGGCGGCCGGGGCCGACGAGGAGCTGGTGCTGGGGCGGTTCGAGGCGGACCACGGTGATCCGGAGGCGGCGGTGCGGCGGCTGCGGGAGGAATGGGGGCGGCAGCCCGGGACCGCGGTGGCCGACGCGCTGGGCTGGGCGCTGCACCGGGCCGGTGAGGACGAGGAGGCGCTGGAGTTCGCGACGATCGCGACCGACGGCGAGCAGGGGGGCGGGGTGCGCAGCGCGCCCTACGCGTTCCACCGGGGGGTGATCGAACGGGCGCTGGGACGGTACGGGCCCGCGCGGCGGCACCTTCGGGAGGCGCTGACGATCAACCCGTACTTCTCGCCGCTCGGGGCGCCGGAGGCCGAGCGGGCGCTGGCGGAGCTGGGCGAGCCCTCGGTCGAGGACCCGCCCGGCTGAGCCCTGCGGGGTCGTCAGAGGTTGCCGCGCTTGGCCTGCTCGCGCTCGATCGCCTCGAAGAGGGCCTTGAAGTTGCCCTTGCCGAAGCCCATGGAGCCGTGCCGTTCGATCAGCTCGAAGAAGACGGTCGGGCGGTCCTGGACCGGCTTGGTGAAGATCTGCAGCAGGTAGCCGTCCTCGTCGCGGTCGACGAGGATCTTCAGCTCGCGCAGGGTGTCCACGGGCACCCGGGTCTCGCCCGCCCACTCGCCGAGGGTGTCGTAGTACGAGTCGGGGGTGTCGAGGAACTGGACACCGGCCGCCTTCATCGTGCGCACGGTCTGCACGATGTCGTTGGTGTTCAGCGCGATGTGCTGGACGCCGGCGCCGCCGTAGAACTCCAGGTACTCGTCGATCTGGGACTTCTTCTTGGCGACGGCGGGCTCGTTGATCGGGAACTTGACCTTGAGGGTGCCGTCGGCGACGACCTTCGACATCAGCGCGCTGTACTCGGTGGCGATGTCGTCGCCCACGAACTCCTTCATGTTCGTGAAGCCCATGACCTTGTTGTAGAAGCCGACCCACTCGTTCATGCGGCCGAGTTCCACGTTGCCGACGCAGTGGTCGACGGCCTGGAAGGTGCGCTGGGCGGGCGGCTGGACCATCGGCTCGGCGGCGGCGAAGCCGGGCAGGTACGGGCCGTCGTAGCCGGTGCGCTCCACCAGGGTGTGGCGGGTCTCGCCGTAGGTGGCGATGGCGGCGAGGACGACGGTGCCGTGCTCGTCCTTGACCTCGTACGGCTCGGCGATCGAGCGGGCGCCGTGCTCGACGGCGTAGGCGTGGGCGGCGCGCGCGTCGGGGACCTCGATGGCGAGGTCGACGACGCCGTCGCCGTGCTCGGCCACGTGCTGGGCGAGGAAGCGGCCCCAGTCGGTGGACGGCTTGATCACCGAGGTGAGCACGAAGCGGGCGGAGCCGTTCTCCAGGACGTAGCTCGCGGTCTCGCGGCTGCCGTTCTCCGGTCCGGAGTAGGCGACCAGCTTCATGCCGAAGGCGGTGGAGTAGTAGTGCGCCGCCTGCTTGGCGTTGCCCACGGCGAAGACGACCGCGTCCATTCCCTTGACCGGGAAGGGGTCGGCCTGCCGGGCGGTGTCGGGAGTGTGGTGTGTGGTCTGCGTCATAGCCGCAGGGTCTCCCGCGTCTGCAAGGTGCGCAATAGTTTGCGTTTTCACTGGACAAGCTGACCAGGGATACGGGGTCCTGTGCGGGCGATCTGTACAGGATGACCAGCCGGGAGGGCGCGGGGATGGGGATCGATCCACTGGACGGGCGGATCATCGGGCTGCTGGCCCGGGAGCCGCGGATCGGGGTGCTGGAGATGTCCCGGCGCCTCGGCGTGGCCCGCGGTACCGCACAGGCACGCCTCGACCGGCTTCAGTCGAACGGAGTCATCCGCGGTTTCGGTCCGGAGGTGGACCCGGCGGCGCTCGGCTACCCGGTGACCGCCTTCGCGACGCTGGAGATCCGGCAGGGCCAAGGGGCGGATGTGCGGGCGCACTTGGCGACCGTGCCGGAGGTGCTGGAGCTGCACACCACGACCGGCACCGGGGACATGCTGTGCCGGCTGGTGGCCCGCTCGAACGCCGATCTCCAGCGGGTGATCGACCGGGTTGTCGGTTTTGATGGCATCGTCCGGGCCGCCACGGCGATCGTCATGGAGAACCCGGTCCCGCTGCGGATCATCCCGCTGGTGGAGCAGGCCGCCCGCGACCGGGGCGGCGAGGCCTAGGACCGGACGACCCCGGAGGTGAGCGGACGTGAACTTCTGGGAGTTCGTGGGCAGCCGCCACCAGCAGCTGCTCACCGACGCCTACCAGCACGCCAGCGCGGTCTTCCAGTGCATGGTCGTGGCGACCCTGCTGGGGGTCCTGATCGGCGTCGTCACCTATCGCAGCGAGTGGGCGGGAAACCTGGCGACCCTGACCACGTCGACCATCCTGACCATCCCGTCGCTGGCCATGATCGGTCTGCTCATCCCGATCGTGGGCCTGGGCGTGCCGCCGACGGTGACGGCGCTGACCCTGTACGGACTGCTGCCGATCGTGCGCAACGCGATCGTCGGCCTGCGCGGGGTGGACCCGGCGCTGGTGGACGCGGCCACGGGCATCGGGATGTCCCGCCCGGCGCGGCTGCTGAGGGTGGAGCTGCCGCTGGCCTGGCCGCCGATCCTCACCGGCATCCGGGTCTCCACGCAGATGCTGATGGGCATCGCCGCCATCGCCGCCTACGCCTCGGGCCCGGGCCTCGGCAACGAGATCTTCCGCGGGATCGCGTCGCTGGGCAGCAAGAACGCCCTGAACCAGGTGCTTGCGGGCACGCTCGGGATCATCATCCTGGCGCTTCTGTTCGACGCCGCGTACGTCCTGCTCGGGCGGCTGACCATCCCCAGGGGGATCCGTGTCTGAGAACGGTCACCGTGCCACCACCGGGGCGACCATCGAACTGGACTGCCTGACCAAGCGCTACCCCGGCAACCCGCAGCCGGCCGTGGAGAACGTGTCGATGGAGATCAAGGCGGGCGAGACCGTCATCTTCGTCGGCCCCTCGGGCTGCGGGAAGTCCACCACCCTGAAGATGATCAACCGGCTGATCGAGCCGAGCGGCGGACGCATCCGCATCGACGGCGAGGACGTCACCGACATCGACCCGGTGAAGCTGCGCCGCAAGGTCGGCTACGCGATCCAGTCCTCCGGCCTCTTCCCGCACATGACCGTCGCCCAGAACATCGCGCTGGTCCCGAAGATGATCGGCTGGTCGAAGGGGCGCATCCGGGACCGGGTGGAGGAGATGCTCGACCTGGTCGGACTGGACGCCGGGGAGTTCCACGGCCGCTATCCGCGCCAGCTCTCCGGCGGTCAGCAGCAGCGGGTGGGCGTGGCGCGGGCGCTGGCGGCCGACCCGCCGGTGCTGCTGATGGACGAGCCGTTCGGCGCGGTGGACCCGATCACCCGGGACCACCTCCAGGACGAGCTGATCCGGCTCCAGCACGAGCTGCACAAGACGATCGTCTTCGTCACCCACGACTTCGACGAGGCGATCAAGCTGGGCGACCGGATCGCGGTGCTGCGCGAGCGCTCCCACATCGCCCAGTTCGACACCCCGGAGGCCATCCTCACCAACCCGGCGGACGACTTCGTCTCCGGTTTCGTGGGCGCCGGGGCGGCGCTGAAGCGGCTGAACCTGACCCGCGTGCGGGACGTGGGGATCACCGACTACCCGACGGTGACCGTGGAGGACCCGCTCCAGCACATCTTCAACCAGCTGCGGGCGGCCGGCACCAACGAGATCCTGCTCCTCGACCGGCGCGGGCGGCCCTACAAGTGGCTCAGGCGCGGCGACCTGATGCGGGCCAAGGGCTCGCTGGCGCGGGCCGGGACGCTGGTCCACGACACGGTGACCCGGGACGCGACGCTGCGGGACGCGCTGGAGGCGGTGCTCACCGACAACGCGGGGCGGGTCGCGGTCACCGGGCGGCGCGGCGAGTACGAGGGCGTCGTCGACATGGAGACGCTGATGAACTCCGTGCACGAGCTGCTGGAGGCCGACCGGCTGGACGCGCTGGAGCACCAACACGACCTCCAGGAGACGCGCTCCGAGCAGACCCATGCCGAGCAGGAGGGCTTCGGAGGGGAGGGGACCACGGCGTGAGCACCTCGTCCTCCGGTTCCTCGTCCCGCCCTCCCGCCGGCTCCTCCGACCTGCGCGACGAGGACGACGCCGGGCAGGAGTCGCGTCCGCCGTCCCCGTCGACGGCGGGGCGGCGGATCGGCTGGCGGAAGCTGACCTTCCTGCCGGCGCTGCTGGTCGCCGTGCTGCTGGCGACCTGGCTGTGGTTCCGGCAGGCCGACCTGGACGCGCTGAGCGAGAACGCGCTGGCGGACGGCCAGGTCACCAAGGCCCTGTGGCAGCACGTCCAGCTGACCGTGATCTCCACCTTCTTCGTGCTGATCATCGCGATCCCGCTGGGCATCCTGCTCACCCGCCGCATGTTCCGCAGGGCCACGCCGGTGGCGATGGCGTTCGCCAACATGGGCCAGGCGACCCCGGCGATCGGCCTGCTGGCGCTGCTGGTGATCTGGCTGGGCATCGGCCGCCGGGCCGCCCTGATCGGCATCATCGTCTACGCCGTCCTGCCGGTGCTCTCCAACACCATCGCCGGCCTGAAGGCGAACGACCCGACGCTGCTGGAGGCGGCCCGCGGCATCGGCATGTCCCCGCTGGGCGTGCTCACCCGGGTGGAGCTGCCGCTGGCCGTCCCGTTGATCCTGGCCGGCGTGCGCACGGCCCTCGTCCTCAACGTCGGCACGGCGACGCTGGCCGTCTTCGGCGGGGGCGGCGGGCTGGGCGTGCTGATCACCACCGGGATCACCAGCCAGCGGATGCCGGTGCTGGTGCTCGGCTCGATCCTCACCGTGGCCCTCGCGCTGCTGGTGGACTGGCTGGCCTCGCTCGCCGAACTGCTGCTGCGGCCCCGCGGCCTGGAGGTGAGGACATGAGCGCGTGCCCCCGGAACGGAACCCGACACGGAAGCGGGAGACGCCGTACGTGGCTGGTGACGGCGGCGCTCCTGGTGGCGGCCTCCGGGTGCGGGCTGACCAGCGGCTCCCCGATGGTCGACGACGTCGGGCCCGGCACCATCGGGAAGGGCCGGCCGCTGGAGGGCGCCGACCTGACGGTCGTGTCCAAGCAGTTCACCGAGCAGCTCGTCCTCGGCGCGATCATGGGCATCGCCTTCCAGGCGGCCGGCGCCGAGGTGCTGGACCGCACCGGCATCCAGGGCTCCGTCGGCACCCGGGCGGCGGTCGAGAACGGGGACGCCGACGCCACGTACGAGTACACGGGCACCGCCTGGATCACGTACCTCGGACACGGCGAGCCGATCACCGACCCGCACGAGCAGTGGGAGGCGGTGCGCAAGGAGGACGCCGGGAAGGGGCTGACCTGGCTGGCGCCGGCCCGGCTGAACAACACGTACGCGCTGGCGATGAACCAGGCGAACTACAGGAAGTACGGCACGAAGACGCTGTCCGACGTGGCGGAGCTGGCGCGGACCGACCCGGCGGCGGTGACGCTCTGCGTGGAGGTCGAGTTCGCCAACCGGGCGGACGGGCTGCCGGGCATGGAGAAGGCGTACGGGATGAACATCCCGGCCAGGAACATCACGGACATGGACACCGGCATCATCTACACGCAGACGGCCGACGGCGCCTGCACCTACGGCGAGGTGTACACCACCGACGGGCGCATCAAGTCGATGAACCTGGTGGTGATGGCGGACGACAGGCACTTCTTCCCGAACTACAA
Source organism: Streptomyces sp. NPDC041968 (assembly GCF_055589025.1). Classification (NCBI taxonomy): domain Bacteria; kingdom Bacillati; phylum Actinomycetota; class Actinomycetes; order Kitasatosporales; family Streptomycetaceae; genus Streptomyces; species Streptomyces sp. NPDC041968. The sequence continues at coordinate 19,137 of NZ_JBVJCB010000017.1, forward strand.
CGCGGCGCCCATGGTCCGCACCGACGTCCTGAAGAAGTGGCCGGCGATCGCCACCGTCCTCGACCCGGTCACCAAGGCCCTGGACAACGACGTGGCGCGGACGCTGAACGCGAAGGTCGACGTCGACGGGGAGGACCCGCACCAGGTCGCCCTGGACTGGATGGTCGAGAAGGGGTTCGTGACGGAGGACTGAGCCGGGCCGCCGCCTCAGCAGGCGGGGACCTCGCCCTTGCCCGTCTCCAGCGCCTGCAGCGAGTCGACCGCGCCCTTCAGGGTGGTGACCGGGATCAGCCGCAGCCCGTCGGGCAGCTCGGCCCGCGCGTCCGAGCACTCCGCCTTCGGCACCAGGAAGACGGTGGCGCCGTCCCGCCGCGCGGCCTGCGTCTTCAGCGGCACCCCGCCCACGGCGCCGACCCGGCCGGCGGGGGTGATGGTGCCGGTACCGGCGACGACCCGGCCCCCGGTGAGGTCGCCGGCGCCCAGCTTGTCGATGATGCCGAGGGAGAAGAGCAGGCCGGCGCTGGGGCCGCCGACGTCCTCCAGCCGCAGCCGGACGTCCACGTCCGTCCCGTCGAGGTCCAGGTAGCCCAGCGCGGCCGCGGTCGCCGCGTCCTGGGACTCCTTCATCTGCTCCTCGTTGTACTCCTCGATCTCCTCGACGCCGTCCCCGTTCGGGTAGACGGCGTCGCGCGGCATCACGGCCCGGTCGGTGTCGAACCAGCTGCCGAGGACGTCACCGAGGTGGACGCTCGCGTCCGGTCCGGTCGCCTCGATCGTCGTCATCCGCAGCTGCCCGGTCGTCCGGTGCGTCGGCGCGCCCTCGATGGTGATCACCGGGGCGCCCTGGTTCCTCCCGAGCACGTCCGCCGTCAGCCCGGGCTGCGCCACGGAGAACGGCAGCGGCGCGAACACGGCGGTGGCCAGGAGCGCCACGACGGGCAGCGCGCAGACGGCGAGGACCTGGGGGCGCGTGAGACGAGAGAGCACGGGGTCAATCTAACGTGAGGCCGCCGCCGTCCCGGTGCGCGGGCAGGGGTGCCGGGAGCCGTCGCGGCCCCGGGCACCGCCCGCGCGGTCCCGCCTAGCGGAGCGCCTCCGCCACCTCCCGGGCCGCGTCCATCACCCGCGTCCCGACCCGCTCCGGCACCACCTCGGCCAGCATCACCACACCGACGCTGCCCTCGACGCCCGTGACCCCGAGCAGCGGCGCGGCGGCTCCGCAGGCGCCGGTCTCCAACTCTCCGTGGGTCAGGGTGTAGCCGGGCCCGTCCACCGCCTCACCGGCGGGCTGCGTCTGCTGCCGGGCGGACAGGATCGCCTTCCCGGCCGCTCCCCGCTCCAGCGGATGCCGGAACCCGGCCCGGTAGGCGACGTGGTAGTCGGTCCAGGTCGGTTCGACGACGGCCACGGCCAGTGCCTCCGCCCCGTCCACCAGCGTGAGATGGGCCGTGGCCCCGATGTCCTCGGCCAGCGAGCGCAGCGCCGGCATGGCCGCCTCGCGCACCAGCGGGTGCACCTGGCGGCCGAGCCCCAGCACGCCGAGTCCGACCCGGGCGCGTCCGCCCAGGTCACGGCGTACGAGCGCATGCTGTTCCAGCGTGGCGAGCAGCCGGTACACGACGGTCCGGTTCACGCCCAGTTTGTGGGATAGCTCGGTGACGGTCAGCCCGTGGTCCGTGTCGGCCAGCAGTTTGAGGACCCGCAGTCCCCGGTCGAGCGTCTGAGAGGTCTCCGCGGTCACGACGCCCACTCCTTCGTGGTGAGGTCGGCGGCCCTCCTCGCGGGTATGCGTCACCGAGTCCCGTCAGTGACGCGCTTCAGAGGCCGCCGATCGGCAGACGGCCCGGCGTTGCCCGGGCCCAGTCGCTTCACGGCTGCGCTCCGCGGCGGCGCTGCCACGGGGCGTGTGCGTAGCGGGACAGTAGCGACCAGGTTCGCTCAGCGGAAGGCTCCGTCCAGAATCCGGGCGGCGGCCCGTGGGGACTACCTGTGTTTGTCCCGATACGTACGGCGCACGGTGATCACCGCCCGAGCTCCGTCGCGTCGCCCCGGGCGTCACTTCATGCGCGTGGCCCACTCCTGCACCTTGGCGATGCGCTGGCGCAGCTGTCCCCCGGTGGCCTCGGCGCTGGGCGGGCCGCCGCAGACCCGGCGCAGCTCGGTGTGGATCACGCCGTGCGGCTTGCCGCTCTGGTGGACGTAGGCGCCGACCATGGTGTTGAGCTGCTTGCGCAGCTCCATGAGCTCCTTGTGGGAGACGACCGGGCGCCGCTCGGCGGGCATCTCGAGGAGGTCGGCCTCCTCGTCAGGCTTCCTGCGGCTGTGCGCGATCTGCCGTGCCTGCCGCTTCTGGAGCAGCAGCTGCACCTGGTCGGGCTCCAGCAGCCCCGGGATGCCGAGGTAGTCCTGCTCCTCCTCGCTGCCCGGGTGGGCCTGCATGCCGAACTCGGCGCCGTTGTACATCACCCGGTCGAAGACGGCCTCGGACTCCAGCGCCTCGAAGGAGAACTGCTCCTGTTCACCGGTGTCCTCGTCCTGCTCCCGGTTGGCCTCGTCCATCTCCTTCTCGGACTCGGCGTACGGGTCCTCCTCGCCCTCCTTCTTGGGCTTGTCGAGGACGTGGTCGCGCTCGCGCTCCATCTCGTTGGCGAAGGAGAGCAGGTCGGGCACGGTCGGCAGGAAGACGGAGGCCGTCTCGCCGCGCCGCCTGGACCGTACGAAACGGCCGACGGCCTGGGCGAAGAAGAGGGGGGTGGAGATGGTGGTGGCGTAGACACCGACCGCGAGGCGGGGGACGTCGACGCCCTCGGACACCATGCGGACGGCGACCATCCACCGGTCGGTGCTCCCGCTGAACGCGTCGATGTTCTTGGAGGCGCCGGTGTCGTCGGAGAGCACGACGGTGGCCTTGTCGCCGGTGATCTCGCGGATCAGCTTGGCGTAGGCGCGGGCGGAGTCCTGGTCGGCGGCGATGACGAGGGCACCGGCGTCCGGGATGGCCTTCCTGACCTCGGTGAGCCGCTGGTCGGCGGCGCGCAGCACGGCGGGCATCCACTCGCCGCGCGGGTCGAGGGCGGTGCGCCAGGCCTGGCTGACGGCGTCCTTGGTCATGGGTTCGCCGAGCCGGGCGGCGATCTCGTCGCCCGCCTTCGTCCGCCAGCGCATCTGGCCGCTGTAGCTCATGAAGATGACGGGACGCACGACGCCGTCGGCGAGCGCGGAGCCGTACCCGTAGGTGTAGTCGGCGGCGGAGCGCCGGATGCCGTCGTTGCCCTCCTCGTACGTGACGAAGGGGATCGGGTTGGTGTCCGAGCGGAACGGCGTACCGGTCAGGGCGAGCCGCCGGGTGGCCGGCTCGAACGCCTCCAGGCAGGCCTCGCCCCAGGACTTGGAGTCACCGGCGTGGTGGATCTCGTCGAGGATCACGAGGGTCTTGCGCTGCTCGACGCGGTTGCGGTGCAGCATGGGGCGCACGCCGACGCCGGCGTAGGTGATCGCGATGCCGTGGTACTCGCGGCTGAGCGGGCCCGCGCTGTACTCGGGGTCGAGCTTGATCCCTATCCGGGCCGCGGCCTCCGCCCACTGCTTCTTGAGGTGCTCGGTGGGCGCGACGACGGTGACCTGCTGCACGACGTGGTGGTGCAGCAGCCAGGACGCGAGCGTCAGGGCGAAGGTGGTCTTGCCGGCGCCGGGGGTGGCGACCGCGAGGAAGTCCCGGGGCTGCTCCTGGAGGTACTTCTCCATCGCCCCTTCCTGCCAGGCCCGCAGCTTGCTGGCGGTGCCCCAGGGGGCGCGGCCGGGGAAGGCCGGGGAGAGGTGGTGCGAGGTGCTGGAGCTGGCGGTGGTAGTCACGGTCTCCGAAGGGGGTAGAACGGCTCGGCCACGTATGACAACCGGGCCACCCTACCGGCGCCCCGATGCGATCGACGCGCGCACGGGGGCGGGTCGCCCCCGGGTGGGACGCACGTCACAACCGTCCCGCCCGCCACCCCGATCGCCGCGCGCTCACTTCGTCCGCACCCGCGTGGCCACCCACGCCCCCACCAGCGCCACGCCCGCCATCGGCAGGAACACCACCGCGAACGCGGCCGGGTGGGAGCCGGTCGCCTCGGTGGCCGCGTGGCTGACCGTGCCGCCGCCGAGGGCCGCGAAGGCGGCTCCCCCGGCCGACAGCAGGACGACGTTGGAGAGGCCGTCGGAGATCTGGAGGGCGGCGGAGTTGCTGCCCGCCTCCTGCGGGGCGGAGAGCTTGAGCAGGAGGACGCTGGTGGAGGAGATCACCAGGCCCATGCCGAAGCAGCCGAAGCCCCAGGCGACGGCCACCGTCCAGGCGGGTACGGCGTCGATCAGCACGCTCGGCGCCGTGGCGATGGCCGCGGCCACCAGCACCATGCCGAGGGCCATCAGGCGCTCGCGGTACGCCTCGAGACGTGTCCGGGACTGGACCCACGAGCCCAGGGCCCAGGTGGCCCCGCCCGCGGCCAGCGAGAATCCGGCCATCGTGGGGCTGAGCCCCCGCTGGGTGACCAGCATCAGCGGGACGAAGGACTCGGCGGCGATGAAGGCGCCCGCGGCGACACCGCGCAGCAGGACGACGGAGGGCAGGCCGCGCACCGCCCGGTAGGTGCCGCGGGGCAGCAGCCCGAGCACGGCCGGGACGAGCAGCGCCACCCCCACCGCGCCGGGCAGCAGCGCGGACCAGCGCAGGTCCTGGGCGGCGTACTGGAGCAGGCCGGCGCCCAGCGAGATGGCCAGGGCGAGCCGGATGCGGCGGCGGTCGAAGGAGCCCGGCGCGTCCGCCCCGCCCACGGCGCCGGACGCCCGGCTGCGTATCTGCGGCAGCGCGAGGGCCAGCGGGAACACCACCAGCACCGGGATGCCGACGAACACCCAGCGCCACCCCAGGTGCTCGGTCACCGCTCCGGAGGCGAGCGGGCCCACGATCGACGGGACGACCCAGCCCGCCGCGAAGGCCGCCATGATCGCGGGCCGCAGCCGCTCGGGGTAGGCCCGCCCGACGACGACGTACAGCGCGACGATCACCAGCCCGCCGCCCAGGCCCTGCACCGCCCGCCCCAGGATGAACAGCCACATCGCCCCGGCCGTCCCGGAGAGCACCAGCCCGACCGCGAAGGCCGCGATCCCGCAGGTCAGCGGCGCCAGCGGGCCCCGCCGGTCGGACCACTGGCCGGAGAGCACCATCCCGAACAGGCTCGTCGTGAAGTACCCCGAGAACGCGAAAGCGTAGAGCGACACCCCGTCCAGCTCCCGCGCCGCCACCGGCATCGCCGTACCGACCGCCGTCGCCTCGAAGGCGATGAGCACGACGACGGAGACGATGCCGATGCTCAGCGCCCGGTAGGCGCGGCTCAGCACGGTCTCGCCGGGCGGCGTGGTGTGGGCGGCGGGCACGGTGGTGATCGCGACGTCGGTGTCGCGGGGCTCAGGGACGGTCATGGACGCCAGAGTAAGGGCCACAGGCCACTTTGACCCCTGTCGGAAGTCGGTACCGGACCGGGACCTCGGTCGTACGCCCCGCCCGCCCCGCCGGGCCGTTCGTGAACGGCGTGTGGCAGTCGCGTTGCGGCGGTCCCGGACGCCTTGAGCCGCTCCCCCGCGCCGCTCTACGGTCGGATCACCGGGTTCGGCGCGGGTCCGCACCGAACCCGGAACACGGCCGTGTGCCCGAGTGGTTCAGGGGCTCGCCTGCAAAGCGAGTTACGCGGGTTCGAATCCCGCCACGGCCTCCGGAGCGGCTGCGCGGCGCAGCAGCCACAGGGTGAAGACGAGGGTCGAGACGTCCGGGGTGAGGGGGCGCAGGCTCGCGGTGCACGGGTGCCAGGTCAGGACGGTGCCCGTGGGTCCGTCCACGACCACGTCGCTGCCGTCGGGCAGGCGGCCCAGTCGGACGAGGTGGCCGGCCGCCCCGGTCGGGACGGCGTGCCCGTAGTGCTCCGCCAGGGTCGGCAGCGCCATCCCGTCGTCGTCCGTCGCGAGCGGGAACGCGTCCTCCGGCAGTCCCGTCTCCCGCAGGAAGCGGCGGGTGGGCTCGTGGGTGAGGACCGGCGGGAAGTCGATGTCCTCGAAGCGGGCCACGCGGCCCCGGCCGAACTCACGGACCAGCAGCCGGTACGGCAGGTCCAGGGCCAGGCCCGACGCCGGACGACGGCCCGCCGACAGGACCAGGCAGCCGATCACCGCCGCCGACGTCCACAACAGCGGCGTACCGCGCTCCGAGCGCTCCGCGGTCGCGCCGCACGGCAGCGCCCGCGCCGTCCTCCTCGCCCGCGCCGTCGTGTCCTGCGTCGTGACCCCGTGCATCGTCTCCCCCGAGTGTGCGTGAGTGGCCGTGTGCGGTGGGAGCGGCAGTCGTGCCCACCGCTCCGCAGCCTACGGGCCACCACTGACAGCGCCCCGGCCCGCCGGACGCGCCCGTCCCTCGGGTAGGACGCGTCCCGCGGTCGACGCGTTGCCTCACGCGCGCGGGGACGTCAGGTCCCCGTCACCACCGCGGCCTGCGGCCGGATCGGCAGGCGGTTCACCGGGCGTCCCGTGGCCGCGCGCACGGCGGAGGCGACGGCCGCCGGGGAGGCCACCACCGGCACCGCGCTGACCGACTTGGCGCCGAAGGGGGCGACCACGTCGCGCTCCTCGACGAGCTTCACGATCCGGATGTCGGGGGCGTCCAGCGCGGTCGGCAGGGCGTAGCCGGTCAGGTCGGGGTGGCGGACCAGGCCGCGCGGGGTGCGCAGGTTCTCGGTCAGCGCGATGCCGACGCCCTGGGTGACGCCCGCCTCGATCCGGGCGGTCAGCTGGGCCGGGTTCAGCACCCGTCCCACGTCCTGGGCGACGGCCAGTTCCACGACCCGTACCGAGCCGATCTCGATGTCGACGTCCACCACCGCGCGGATCGCGCAGAACGACATGCCGACGAAGGCGTCGCCCTGTCCCGCCTCGTCCAGCGGCTCGGTCGGGTGCGGGCGGCACTGGGCGGTCGCCCACAGCTCCTTGCCCTCCAACGCCTCGGCCACCGTGGTGGACAGCACGCCGTCGTACGAGGTGATCTTGCCGTCGGCGATCTGGAGCAGCTCGGTCGACATCCCGAACTGGTGCGCCAGGGGCTGGAGGAGCTGGGTGCGGACCATCTTGGCGGCCCGCTCCACCGCGCCGCCCGACACCCAGGTGTGCCGGCCGCGGCAGCCGGCGCCGGCCGGCGGCTGGTCGGTGTCGACGGGCGCCACGTGCACCTCGTCCACGCCGAGGGTCTCCTGCACGATCTGCCGGGCGAGCGTGGTGAAGCCCTGACCGGTCTCCACCGCCGCGCACAGCACCGTCGCCACGCCTCCCTGGACCTTGACGGTGGCCGTGGAGACCTCGTCCGCGCCCTCCGCGCCCAGCATGTGCACCATGCCGATGCCGTAGCCCACACCCCGGCGCACCGCGCCCGGTTCGCCCGCGCCCTCGGGGCCGCCGGGCAGCAGCCACTCGTCCTCGGGGGTGTCCTTGGGCAGCGCGGGGAGGGGGAAGTCGCGGACGGCCTGGAGGAGTTCGGCGACCGGGGCGGGGCACGTGACCGTCTGGCCGGTGGGGAGCACGTCGCCGGTGGCCAGGACGTTGCGCAGGCGCACCTCGGCCGGGTCCAGGCCGAGCTTCTTGGCGACCTTGTCCATCTGGGCCTCGTAGGCGGCGCACACCTGCATGGCGCCCTCGCCGCGGACATGGCCGGACGGCGGGTTGTTGGTGCGCACCGCCCAGCCCTCGATGAAGGCGTTCGGGACGACGTAGGGGCCGCAGGCGAAGGCCACCGCGGCGGCCAGGGCCTCGGCGGAGGTGTCGGCGTAGGCGCCCGCGTCGAGCAAAATCTGCGCCTCGACCTTCACCACCCGGCCCTCGGCGTCCGCGTGGTGGCGGTAGCGCAGGAGGGTGGGGTGCCGGTGGACGTGGCCGAGGAAGGACTCCTCGCGCGTGGCGGTCAGTTTCACCGGGCAGCCGGTCTTCAGCGCCAGCAGGCCGAGCGGCAGCTGGAAGCCCTGGTCCTCGCGGTCGGCGGTGGCGCCGGGCACGCCGGTGACGACGATCTTCACCTGTTCGGGTGTCAGGCCGTAGCAGGCCGCGGCCGTGTCGCGGTCGCGGTGCGGGTCGGTGGAGGCCAGGTACAGCTCCACACCACCGTCGGGACGCGGCACCGCGAGGCCCGCCTCGGCACCGATCGGGGCCGGGTCCTGGCGGCCGATGCGGTACAGGCCCTCGACGACGACCTCGCCGGCCGCCTCGGGGTCCCCGTGCCGCAGCGGGATGTGCCGGATCAGGTTGCCATCGGGGTGCAGCGGCTCGGCCTCGAAGGCCTGCTCGGGGTCGGTCACCGGGTCGAGCACCTCGTACTCCACGATGACGGCGGCGGCGGCCATCCGCGCGGTGTCCGGATGGTCGGCGGCGACGGCGGCCAGGGGCTCGCCGTGGTGGCGTACGACCTCGGAGGCGAACACCGGGCGGTCGGCCCGGCCGCGTCCGTGCAGGGCGGTGCCGGGCACGTCCTCGTGCGTGACGACCGCGCGGACGCCGGGCATCTCGCGCGCGTGGGTGGTGTCGATGGACACGATGCGCGCGTGCGGGTGCGGTGAACGCAGGACGGCCGCCCACAGCAGGCCCTCGGCCCACAGGTCGGCGGCGTAGGGGAAGGTGCCCTCCGTCTTGGCGCGCGCGTCGGCGGGCGGCAGGGAGGCGCCGAGGCCGTGCGGGATCGGCTCGGGGACGGGAGGCGCCTCGGCGGTTCCCGCGGCCTCCGCAGTCGCGGCGTCGTTGCTCACGCGTGGCCTCCGTCCTGACCGTAGGTCCGGTCGTCCTGACCGTAGGGCTGATCGCCCTGGCCGTAGGGCTGATCGCCCTGCCCGTAGGTCCGGTCGCCCTGCCCGTAGGTGTGGTCGCCCTGACCGTGGGCCTGGCCGTCCCGGTCGTAGGGCCCGTCGTGCGGTTCGTGGGGGTGCGTGTCCGGCGTCCCGGGCGGTCCCTGGGACCCGAACGCCGACGGGTTGACGCCGCCCGCGCCCGGACCCGCCTGGTGCGGGATGCGCGGCTCGTCGGCGTCCGCGGCGGTCGTCTCCGCGGCGGAGTGCGCCTCGCGTTCGGCGACGACCTCCTTGACCGCCTCCAGGACGCCCCGGTAGCCGGAGCAGCGGCACAGGTTGCCGCACAGGGCCTGCCGGGCCTCCAGCTCGGTCGGCGCCGGGTTGCCCTCCAGGAGGTTGTGCACGGTCATCGCCATGCCCGGCACGCAGAAGCCGCACTGGACGGCGCCCCGCCGGGCGAGCGCACGCTGCACGTCCGACGGCTGCCCGTCGGCGGCCAGGCCCTCGACCGTACGCACCTCGCTGCCCGCGGCGGTCACGGACGGGACCAGGCAGGAGGCGACCAGCCGCCCGTCGACCTGCACGTTGCAGGCGCCGCACTCGCCCTGCGAGCAGCCGTCCTTGGCGCCCGCCAGACCGAGCCGCTCGCGCAGCACGTACAGCAGCGACTCGCCGATCCAGGCGTCGGTGACGGGCCGGTCGGCACCGTTGACGCGCAGCACGTACGAGGCGAGGGGGTGCTCCTCCTGCGGGCCCGCGGGAGGCGGCTCCCCGGACGCGGCCGGGCCGCCCGGGGCGTCGGTGTGGGACGTCTCCACCGGCTCGGGACGGGCTTCCGGCTCCTGTTCCGGCTCCCGCTCCCCCGCCTCCTCCGGCGCGGCTTCCGAGGGCGGGCCCGCCACGGGCTCCTCGGCGGCCTCCGGGCTGGATTCGGCATCCGCACCCTCGGATTCCCGCTCCGGGGCCTCTGAGGGGCCCTCAGCGGCCTCCGCGGCCCCTCGACGCCCGTCGGCCGGGGCCTCGTCGGGCGCCTGGACCGGGTGCGGCGCCGGGTGCCCGGCCGCGGCGACGCTTTCCGGGGGCGGTTCCTCGGTGTACGGCCCGACGGCGGGCCCGGGTGCGGGGCTGGGGGCCGACGGCGCCTCGGGCGGCTGCTCGGCGGCCGGGGTGCCCTGTGCGGCGCGGTCGTCCCACGGCTGTCCGGCCGGCTGCGGTGCCCAGGGCGCGGGGGCGCCGCCGGGCAGGGTGGCCGGTGCGGTACCGCCCCACTGCTCGGCCAGGGAGGACGTGGTGAACTCCCCCGACTCGTCCGGCAGCTCGCCGTCGGCGACGGGGATGGACCACTGCCCGGTCACGTCCTGGCCGGGCGCGGGCGCCGCGCCCCCGTCCGCGGCGGCCTCGGGGAAGTCCCACTGGCCGGTGGCGCCGGGCCGGTAGGCGAACCGGTCGCCCTGCCCGGCGTGCGCGTCGTACCGCGCCGCCTGCCCGTACGGGTCCTGCTGCGGGTACGGGGCGGCGTACTCCGGGTGCCCGGCGTGCTCCGGCTGCCCAGGGTGCCCCTGACCGCCGTGCCCCTGATCACCGTGTCCCTGACCGCCCTGCTGGGCGCCGCCCTGCTGCGCACCCGTGTCCGGATGGCCCCACTGGGTGCCGTCGACGGGCGCCGAGGGCATCGTCCAGGTGCCGGTGGCCGCCGGGTCGGTGCCGGCGGTGGTGGCGGGCGCCACCGTTATCTGCGGCGGCACGTAGCCGTGCCCGGGCGCGGCGAGCGGGCTGTCGGCGGAGGCCAGGAGGGCGTCCACACCGCCCTCGGGGAGCTTCACGAAGGCGGTGGCGCCGTCGTCGTAGTCCCCCTGGGGCAGCGGGTCCCAGCGTCCACCGCTCGGGGGCGTGCCCTGTCCGTGCCGGTCGTCGTGCTGGTCGTCGGTCACGACAGCGCCCTCCCCAGTGCTCGTCGGGCCAGCGCGGCGACGGTGCGCCGCAGGTGCAGTACGGCCGGCGGGAGCTGCGGTACGGAACCGTCCTCGGCCGGGGCCGCGTCGGGGATGCAGGCGGCGGCGACGTACTCGCCGAAGGCGCTCAGCGCCTCCGGGACGATCGCGCGGCCGTTGTCCCAGTCGATGAGGGAGGCCACCCACTGCTCGGCCTCCAGGGGGCGCAGCGGCATCGGCGCGATGGCGCCGACGGCGCACCGCACGCCGCGCCGGGCCGGGTCGAGGACCAGCGCCACCGAGGCCATCGCGCGGCCGGGGCCGGTCCGGCCGGTCGCCTTCAGGAAGACCTGCGGGGCGTGCAGCAGCGGCACGCGCACGTAGCCGATGAGCTCGCCCGCGCGGAGCAGCTCCATGCCCGCCAGCAGGTGCGAGACCGGCATCTCCCGCCGGGCGCCGTCCGCGCCCGCGATGATCAGCGTCGCCTCCAGCGCGGCGAGCACCGGCAGCGCGTCACCGGTGGGGGCGGCCGAGGCGATGTTGCCGCCCAGGGTGCCCGCGTTGCGGATCTGCGGCGGTCCGGCGGCGCGCGCGGCGGCGGCCAGGGCCGGGATCAGCGCGGCGAAGTCGGGGCGGCCCATGCGGGCGTGTGTGAGTCCCGCGCCGAGCAGTGCGTGACCGTCCTGGTACTGCCAGCCGCGGATCTCGCTGATGCGGCCGAGTCCCACCAGTGCGGCGGGCCTGAGCTGCCCGGAGTTGACGGCGGCCATCAGGTCGGTGCCGCCCGCCACCGGCACGGCGGCGGGCACGGCGGCCAGGGCCGCCACGGCCTCGTCCAGTGTCGTGGGCAGCGTGACGGCCTGCGCCGCCTGCGGTGCGTGCGTGGTCAAACCGACTGCCCCTTCCCGCTGTCCCACCTGGTCTCGCCCATGTGGCCGTACGGTACGACCTGACAGGGCGGACGTGGCAACTCTGGCACATCTTCGCAGGGCCCGAACGCGGGGGTCCGCTAGGAGGCATTCGCCCACCTCGTCGGCGAAATGGACCGTTTTCCTACGAGATCCACGCTGATCGGACGAGAATCGCGACTGTTCGATATCAGCGAGGTGGGCCGGAGTTGCCAGTGTTGGGGAGCGTTTCGAGGTGTTTCGCCTACTTGTTGGGCGGCGGCCCGTCGATCGGCCGGCCGAGCACGCCGGGCCGCCGCTGCCAGGGCAGCGGACCACCGGGCGGCCGGTAGGCGACGCCCAGGGCGTCAAGTCGCCGGTAGTGGGCCGCCATCCGCCGCTCGAAATCGTCGAAGTCCCGGTCCGCCGGGGCGGGCAGTTCGCTCCAGGCCACCTCGGCGAACGCGGCGAGCCTCGGGAACAGCTGGTAGTCGACGCGTCCCTGGTTCTCCATCACCTCGCTCCAGGCGTTCGCCTGGGTGCCGAGCACGTGTCCGGCCTCGTCCGGCGTCAGCTCCGCCGGAACCGGTTCGAACCGGTAGACGTCCTCCAGGGTGCGCACGAAGCCGATCGGCACGGGCTCGTCCTCGCCCGGGTGCTGCCGGTGGTCCAGGTACACCTGCTGCTCGGGGCACATCACGACGTCGTGCCCCGCGCGCGCGGCGGCGACCCCGCCCGCGTACCCGCGCCAGGAGGAGACGGCCGCGCCCTCGGCGAGTCCGCCCTCCAGGATCTCGTCCCAGCCGATGAGCCGGCGTCCGCGTGCGGTGAGCCAGGTGTCGAAGTGCCGGATGAACCAGGACTGGAGTCCGTCCTCGTCGGCGAGTCCGAGTTCCCCGATGCGCGCCTGCGCGGTGGCCGAGCGCCGCCACTGGTCCTTCGGGCATTCGTCGCCGCCGACGTGGATGAACGCGGAGGGGAAGAGCTCCAGCAGTTCCTCGAACACGCCCTCGTAGAACCGCAGGGTGGTGTCGGTGGGGGCGAGGACGTTCTCGCTGATGCCCCAGGTGTCCCACACCGTGAGGGACGCGGTGTCGACGAGGTCGGTGTTGCCGAGTTCCGGATAGGCGGCGATGGCGGCCTGCGAGTGTCCGGGAACGTCGATCTCGGGGACGACGGTGATGTGCCGTTCGGCGGCGTAGGCGACGATCTCCCGGATGTCGTCCTGGGTGTAGTAGCCCCCGTGGGGTTTGTCCTCCCACAACGGCGAGGCCCGGTGGCCGTACTTGGTGCGGGACCGCCAGGAGCCGGTCTCGGTGAGCTTCGGGTGGCGCTTGATCTCGACACGCCAGCCCTGGTCGTCCGTCAGGTGGAAGTGCAGAACGTTGAGTTTGTGCGCCGCCATCAGGTCCAGGTACCGCAGGACGCCATCCTTGGGCATGAAGTGCCGGGCCACGTCCAGCATCAGGCCCCGCCAGCCGAAGCGGGGCGCGTCCTCGATCCGGACCAGGGGCAGCCGCCACCGGCGGCCGGGCAGCGGGGCGCGCCGGAAGGCGTCCGGGCCGAGCAGTTGGCGCAGCGTCTGGGCGCCCCAGAAGAGGCCGGCCGGACCCCCGCCCGCGAGGTCCACGCCGGCCGGGGTGACGACGAGGCGGTACCCCTCGGCGGCCAGTCCGCCGTCCAGGGACAGCCGGACGGTGTCGTCGCCCCCCGCTCCGGGCGCGAGGGGCAGGCCGGTGGCGGCGCCCAGGGTGGCGCGCAGCCAGCGCTCGGTGTCCTCGGTGCCCTCGCCCGCCACCACCGAGGTGCCCGGACCGAGTTCGAAGGATCCGCCGTCGGGGCGGGTCAGCCGGCGTGGCTGGGGGATCGTGTCCATCACGTCAGTCCTTCACCGCTCCGCCGAGGCCGGAGACGAGTCGTCGTTGCACGAGTACGAAGAAGACCAGCACCGGAATCGTCATCACGGTGGAGCCGGCCATCACCCCGCCCCAGTCGGGGTCGTCCGGCTTGTAGAAGACCAGCAGCGCCATCGGCAGCGTCGACTGGGAGGTGTCGCTGATGATGAACGACTTGGCGAACAGGAAATCGTTCCAGGTCGAGATGAAGGAGAAGACGCTGGTGGCCACGAGCCCCGGGAAGACCAGGGGGAAAAGGATCTGCCACAGGAATCGCGCCCGGCTCGCCCCGTCGATGTAGGCGGCCTCCTCAAGGGCCTCGGGAACGGCTTTGACGAAACCCCTCAGCATCCAGATCGCGAACGGCAGCGAGAAGGCGATGTGGGGCAGGATCAGCGACCCGAGCGTGTTCAGCTGCCCGAAGTCCCGCATGAGGAAGAACAGCGGGATGGTGAGGGCCTCCACGGGCACCATCTGGGCCACCAGGAACATGATCAGCAGGGTGGTCCGGAAACGGAACCGGAAACGCGTCACCGCCGTCGCCGCGAGGAACGCGATCAGTGCCGAGGCGATCACCACGGTGCCCGCCACGAGGAGGCTGTTGAGGAAATAGCGGCCGAATTCCTGCTGCCCGAAGACCCGCCGGAAGGAGTCCAGCGAGGGCTCCAGGGTCCACGGCCGCGGTGCGTCCGACTCGATCTCCCCGGCCGGTTTGAAGGCGCTCAGCACCATCCAGTACAGCGGGAAGGCCACCACGACGGCGATCAGCAGGGCCGAGGCCTCGGCCGCCAGCCGCCACGGACGGCGCACACGCGCGCGCACGAGATTCACAGCTCCTCCCCCTGGCGGCGCAGCAACCGCAGGTAGACCAGTGTCACGGCGAGCAGGATCAGCAGCATGACGACGCCGATCGCGGAGCCGAGGCTGTACTCCGAGGACGCGAACGCCTTCTGGTAGGCGTAGACGTTGAGGACGAGGTTCTGGCCGGCGATGCCGCCGCCGTTCGTCATGACGTAGATCTGGGTGAAGACCTTGAAGTCCCAGATGACCGACTGGATGGTGACGACCACCAGGATCGGCCGGAGCATCGGGGCGAGGACCGAGCGCCAGATGCGCCACTGCGAGGCGCCGTCCAGCGCGGCGGCCTCCAGCACCTCGGCGGGGACGGCCCGGATACCGGCGTAGACGGTGACCATGACGAACGGGAAGGAGCACCAGACCACTTCGAGCAGGACCAGGGCGAAGGCGCTGAAGCGCCCGTACGTCCAGGAGTGGTCGCCGAGGCCCAGCATCCGGTTGACCGGACCGAAGTCCGGGTCGAAGAGCAGCAGCCACACCGTCGACCCGGTGACCGCGGGGGTCGCCCACGCGCCGAGGGCGGCGAGCATCAGCGCGAGCCGCGGCAGGGCGCGCACCCGGGTGAGGAGCACGGCGAGGGCGCACCCGACGGCCAGCGTGGAGACCACGCAGGCCGCGGCGAACACGACGGTGGCGAGCAGCACCCGCCAGAACTCGCCGTCCCCGAACAGCTCGGCGTAGTTGCCGAACCCCTGGAAGGTGGTCGGTTCACCGCCGGAGACCTGGGCCTGCGTGTACTCCAGGAAGGAGATCAGCCCGAGCTGGTAGACGGGGTAGACGAGCAGGCCGCCGAGGACGACGAGGGCGGGCGCGAGATAGAGCCAGGGGGTGCCGGCAGCGCCCCGAGAGGGGCGCGGGGAACTGCGCGACGAGCCACCACGCCGCCGCACCGGCGGACGCACCGCGCCCTCCGAGCGGGAAGACGCCCCACTCATCCGGCGGAGCCGAACGCCGCGTCCATCTTCTCGGCGGCATCGCGAACGGCAGCGCTCACGTCCTTCTTGCCGCTGACCACCTCCTGGAACATGGTCGGCAGCACCAGCGAGGAGTCGATCGTCGCCCAGGCCGCCGAGGCCGGCACGAACTTCGTGCCCGCGGCGAGGGTGTCGACGAACGGCTTCACGAACGGCTCCTCGGCCGCCACCTGCTGCCGCACGTCCGTGTAGGTCGGCAGGAAGCCCATCGCGTCGAACAGCTCGCCCTGCGCCCGCTTGGACGCGAGCCGCTTCATCAGATCGACGGCGAGGGTGCGGTGGGAGGTGCTCTTGAGGACGCCGATGTTGTTGCCGCCCGCGAAGGCCGGTGCGATCGAGCCGGGTTCGACCCCGGGCAGCGGCACGACCGCGTACTTGCCCTTCACCTTCCCGGCCTCCACGGCCTGGTGGCTGAAGTCGCCGCCGATCGCCATGGCCGCCTTGCCCGAGGCGAAGGCGGTGACGGTGTCGTTGCCGCCCATGCCGGCGCACTTGGCGGCGGGGCAGTTGTCGTCGCCGAAGAGGGAGGTGTACGCCTCGACGCCCTTCCGGGCGGCGGCGCTGTCGAGGGCCGAGGCGTACGAACCGCCCTTGCCGGTCGCGAGTTCGCCGCCGTGGGCCCAGAGGAAGGGCATCGCGCCGTAGGTGTAGGCGCCGCCGACCGCGATGCCGTAGAGGTCGGGCTTGGCGGCCCGGACCTGCTTCGCGGTGGACGCCAGTTCCTCCAGCGACCTGGGGGCTTCGAGGCCGAGTTCGTCGAAGACGTCGGTGCGGTAGTACAGGGCGCGGACGCCGACGAAGTAGGGGGCGCCGTAGACCTTGCCGTCGACGGTGACCGACTGCCGGGCGGTGGGGTCGGTGTCCTTGGCCTCGTCCCAGGCGTCGAACTCCTCGGTGACGTCCGCGAGTCCGCCGTCCTTGACATAGCCGGCGGTGTCGGTGTTGCCGTACTCGATGACGTCGGGGGCGCTGTCGGGGTCGTTGAAGGCGGCCTTGATGCGCTGGGCGCGGGTCTCGACGGGGATGTACTCGACGTCGACCTCCGTTCCCTCGTGCGCCTTCTCGAAGTCGGCCAGGACCGCGTCGACGACCTTCTGCTTGGGCTTGGTGTCGACCTCCTGGAAGAGCCAGACCCGTAGCGTGCCGCTCTTCTCGTCCTTGCCGGAGGAGGAGTTGTCGGAGGTCTGGGGGGCGCAGGCGGTCGCGGTGACGGCGACCGCGGCCAGCAGTACGGCCAGGCGGGGGGCGAGCTTCATGGAGTGGTCCTCCGGACGTGCGTTGCAACATATGCAATGACGGTTTCGCTCTGCACAACACCCCGGAGGTTATGGAGTACAGGAACCTGTCCACAAGAGGTCTCCACCACTTCGTGACACGCGACGGCCCCCGGAGTGCGCGCGGGCGCACTCCGGGGGCCGTCGGAACGTCGGGCCGGGAGGTCTGCTACTTCTTGTCGCCGCCCTTGCCGCCCTTGCCCTCGTCCCCGCCGCCGCTCATGGACTCGTAGATCTCCTTGCACATGGGGCAGACCGGGTACTTCTTCGGGTCGCGCCCCGGTACCCAGACCTTGCCGCACAGCGCCACGACGGGGGTGCCGTCGAGGGCGCTCGCCATGATCTTGTCCTTCTGGACGTAATGGGCGAAGCGCTCGTGGTCACCGTCGCCGTGGGACACCTGCGGCGTCGGCTCTACGAGGGTCCCCGTACCAGTCCCGCGCTCGGGCTCGAGAGTGCTCATGAGTGCCAGGGTACTGAAAGCCGGGGTTCCGTAGCCCACACGGACCGGCCGGGACAGCGAGGCGTGGACCGGCGGGGCCGGATCAGTTGAGCGAGGGGTCGTCCGGGTAGGTCGCCACCATCGCCAGGTCGCCCCGCTGACGGCGCAGGACCTCCCGCCACAGCCGCTCGGGCACCGGACACGACACGTCGCCGGGCTCCGACTCGACCACGTACCAGGCACCCTCCTCCAGCTCGCCCTCCAGCTGCCCGGGGCCCCAGCCCGCGTACCCGGCGAAGATCCGCAGGGCGCCCACGGCCGGGGCCAGCAGCTCCGGCGGCGCCTCCAGGTCCACCAGACCGATCGCGCCGTGCACCCGCCGCCAGCCCAGCGGCGCCCGCTCGCCGGACGTCCCGCCGGGGACGACGGCGACGCCCAGCGCCGAGTCGAGCGACACCGGGCCGCCCTGGAAGACCACGCCGGGTTCGCCGGCGAGATCGGCCCAGCCCTCCAGGATGTCGCCCACGTCGACGGGCGTCGGCCGGTTGAGGACGACACCGAGGGAGCCCTCCTCGTCGTGGTCGAGGAGGAGCACCACCGCACGCTCGAAGTTCGGGTCCGCAAGGGCGGGCGTTGCCACGAGCAGCCGCCCCGTGAGCGAGGACACCTCGGTCATGCCAGACATGATCCCGCATGTTCCCCTCCCGTGGGGAGGCAATCGGAGGCACGGGGGTGAACACGTACCCCGCGCGCGCCCCTCGGTCGTGACCCCCCGTGTGCGCCGGGGAACACCGCGTGTTGTGACAAACCCATGACGTCGGTCGGCCGTGCGCGGACTTACTCGGCTGGGGTACAAGGCGATTACCCTTTCCCTTCTGGCCCCTGCCCGAACCCCACGGAACGCGAGATTCATGACCGTCAACGGCGCTGATGACGTACTGCTTGTCCACGGCGGAACCCCGCTCGAGGGCGAGATCCGGGTCCGCGGTGCGAAGAACCTCGTGCCGAAGGCGATGGTGGCCGCCCTGCTGGGCAGTGCGCCGAGCCGGCTGCGCAATGTGCCGGACATCCGCGACGTGCGGGTCGTACGCGGACTGCTGCAACTGCACGGGGTGACCGTCCGTCCCGGTGAGGAGCCCGGCGAGCTGGTGCTCGACCCCTCGCACGTGGAGAGCGCGAACGTCGCCGACATCGATGCCCACGCGGGCTCGTCGCGCATCCCGATCCTGTTCTGCGGCCCGCTGCTGCACCGCCTCGGGCACGCCTTCATCCCCGGCCTCGGCGGCTGCGACATCGGCGGCCGGCCCATCGACTTCCACTTCGAGGTGCTGCGCCAGTTCGGCGCGAAGATCGAGAAGCGCGCGGACGGCCAGTACCTGGAGGCCCCGCAGCGGCTGCGCGGCACGAAGATCCGGCTGCCGTACCCGTCCGTCGGCGCCACCGAGCAGGTGCTGCTGACGGCCGTGCTGGCCGAGGGCGTCACGGAGCTGTCCAACGCCGCCGTGGAGCCGGAGATCGAGGACCTGATCTGCGTCCTGCAGAAAATGGGCGCGATCATCGCGATGGACACCGACCGCACCATCCGCATCACCGGTGTGGACGAGCTGGGCGGCTACACCCACCGCGCCCTCTCGGACCGCCTGGAGGCCGCCTCCTGGGCCTCCGCGGCGCTGGCGACCGAGGGCAACGTCTACGTGCGCGGCGCCCAGCAGCGCTCGATGATGACGTTCCTCAACACCTACCGGAAGGTGGGCGGCGCCTTCGAGATCGACGACGAGGGCATCCGCTTCTGGCACCCGGGCGGCCGGCTGAAGTCCATCGCCCTGGAGACGGACGTGCACCCCGGCTTCCAGACGGACTGGCAGCAGCCCCTGGTGGTCGCCCTGACCCAGGCCACGGGCCTGTCCATCGTCCACGAGACGGTCTACGAGTCCCGTCTCGGCTTCACCTCCGCGCTCAACCAGATGGGCGCCCACATCCAGCTCTACCGCGAGTGCCTCGGCGGCTCCGACTGCCGCTTCGGCCAGCGCAACTTCCTGCACTCGGCGGTCGTCTCCGGACCGACCAAGCTGGAGGGCGCCGACCTGGTCATCCCCGACCTGCGCGGCGGCTTCTCCTACCTCATCGCCGCCCTCGCGGCCCAGGGCACCTCCCGGGTCCACGGCATCGACCTGATCAACCGGGGCTACGAGAACTTCATGGACAAGCTCATGGAGCTGGGAGCCAAGGTGGAGCTGCCGGGCAAGGCGCTCGGCTAGCCCGCCACCGCACCGACGCCGATGGGGCGGTCACCCAAGTCCGGGTGACCGCCCCATCGGCGTTGTGCTGTGCGCCCCGGAAGGGGCGCGGGGTACTGCGCGACCGGCCCCACACGGCCCGCGGCCGCAGGACGACCCGTACACCGTGCGAACGGCCCGCGCAGAACCCGGCGCTCGAAGCGGAGCGCTTACTTACCCTTGGCGGCTTCCTTGAGCTTGGAGCCCGCGGAGACCTTGACGCTGTAGCCGGCCGGGATCTGGATCGGCTCGCCGGTCTGCGGGTTGCGGGCGGTGCGAGCGGCACGGTGCGTGCGCTCGAAGGTCAGGAAGCCGGGGATGGTGACCTTCTCGTCGCCCTTGGAGACGATGTCGCCGACGACGTCGGCGAACGCGGCCAGCACGGCGTCGGCGTCCTTGCGGGTCACCTCGGCGCGGTCGGCCAGCGCGGCCACCAGCTCACTGCGGTTCATGTTGTTACTCCCGTGTTCTTCTTGCCGTTGAGGCGTGCCACGCGGCGGAGCCGCATGTTGGGCACAGCGATGCCGATGCTGCCAGGGGCCTCGGACACTCCCCGGACCCGGGTCGGTCGTCAGACCCTCGCGCCCAGGGAGGCATCCTGCCTCCACCTGCGGCGGTAAAGCCAATCCGGCACCCCCAGGAGTCGTGAGAACACCCTTGGGAGTCACACGATGAGAGGGCCTGAGCCTTGCGCCACCCTAGAGGGCGATCCGAGGCCGTCCGTTCCGCGACGCGCCGGTGGGGCGGCCCGCCGTGATGATCCTCACCACCACGCCACAGGCCGCCTGCCCGCGTCCGGGGAAACTACGCCACCACCCCGGCGGCCTTCGCCGCCTCGCGCACGGCGCCCGCGACGGCACCGGCGACCTTGTCGTTGAAGACGCTGGGGATGATGTAGTTCGGGTTGATCTCGTCCTCGGTCACCACGTCCGCGAGGGCGTGCGCGGCGGCCAGCATCATCTCGGTGTTGACCGTGCGGGACTGGGCGTCCAGCAGACCGCGGAAGACGCCCGGGAAGACCAGCACGTTGTTGATCTGGTTCGGGAAGTCCGAGCGGCCGGTGGCGACGACGGCCGCGGTCTGCCGGGCGATCGCCGGGTCGACCTCGGGGTCGGGGTTCGCGAGCGCGAACACGATCGCGCCGTCCGCCATGGCCGCCACGTCCTCGCCGTCCAGGACGTTCGGTGCGGAGACGCCGATGAAGACGTCCGCGCCGTGCACGGCCTCCTTCAGGGTGCCGGTGAGGCCCTCGGGGTTGGTGTTGTCGGCGATCCAGCGCAGCGCCGACTCGGGCGCGGCGTCGACCAGGTCCGCGCGGCCGGAGTGCACCACGCCGTGGATGTCGGCGACGACGGCGTTCTTCACGCCCGCGGCCAGCAGCAGCTTCAGGATGGCCGTACCGGCGGCGCCGGCGCCGGACATGACGACCCGGACGTTCTGGATCGGCTTGTCGACGACGCGCAGGGCGTTGGTCAGGGCCGCGAGGACGACGATCGCGGTGCCGTGCTGGTCGTCGTGGAAGACCGGGATGTCCAGGGCCTCGCGCAGCCGGGCCTCGATCTCGAAGCAGCGGGGGGCGGAGATGTCCTCCAGGTTGATGCCGGCGAAGCCCGGGGCGATGGCCTTGACGATCTCGACGATCGCGTCGGTGTCCTGCGTGTCCAGGCAGATCGGCCAGGCGTCGATGCCGGCGAAGCGCTTGAAGAGGGCCGCCTTGCCCTCCATCACGGGCAGCGCGGCCTTGGGACCGATGTTGCCGAGGCCCAGCACCGCCGAGCCGTCCGTCACGACCGCAACGGAGTTGCGCTTGATGGTCAGGCGGCGGGCGTCCTCGGGGTTCTCGGCGATCGCCATGCAGACGCGGGCCACGCCGGGCGTGTAGATCATGGAGAGGTCGTCACGGTTGCGGATGGGGTGCTTGGACGCCATCTCGATCTTGCCGCCGAGGTGCATCAGGAAGGTACGGTCGGAGACCTTGCCCAGGCTGACGCCCTCGATGCCCCGCAGCTGCTCCACGATCTCGTCGGCGTGGGCGGTCGAACCGGCGGCGATGGTGACGTCGATGCGGAGCTTGTCGTGGCCGGAGGCCGTGACGTCGAGGCCGGTGACGGAGCCGCCGGCGGACTCCACCGCGGTGGTGAGCTGCGAGACCGCGGTCCCGCCCGCGGGCACCTCCAGTCGGACCGTCATCGAGTAGGAGACGCTGGGCGCCGTTGCCATGGCCGACTTCCTCTGCTTTCACCGTGTAGCTGCGTTGTGCCGTCCGATCGTCGCACCTACCACCGAGTACGTGGTAGCCGCCCCGGATTGCGAACTTTGAGTTCGCGCGCCGTTCCCGCACCGGAGGGCGACACTTTCGGAAAACGACTTCCACCATACGAGAAGTCGGGCCCGTACGGAAGGGGGAACCCGAAGCGGCGCCCGGGTCCGCGAAAGAACCCGCGGGAGGGGAATTGTCTTGCGGGGATCGTTTGTTACCGTGGACGTGGCACCGGCCCGATCCAAGCCCCCGGGCCCAACCTTCGTCGCTACGAGCGACCACTTGCCGCGAGGCGAGCATGGCGGGTCGGTGCCACCTGAACGAGACGAGAGGCCCGCGCCGACGGCGCGGGCCTCTCGCATGCTCCGGTGCGGGCGGTCCCCGCTTGGGCGCCTCAGTCGCGGAGCAGGTCCGGCACCCCCGCGGCGTCCGGTTCGTCCCGCTCGCCGGAGACGATCGTCAGCTGCTGGGTGGCCCGGGTCAGGGCGACGTAGAGCACGCGCAGCCCGGCGGGCGACTCGTCGGCGATCTCGGCGGGCGAGACGACGACCGTGGCGTCGTACTCCAGGCCCTTGGCCTCCAGGCTGCCGAGCGCCACCACGCGGTCGCCGAGTCCGGCCAGCCAGCGCCGGGCCTCCTCGCGGCGGTTCATCGCGACCACGACACCGACGGTGCCGTCGACGAGGTCCAGCAGCCGGGCCGCCTCCGCCCGGACCGCCCGGGCGAGGCTCTCCTCCACCACCGCGAACCGCGGTTGCACGCCGGTGGAGCGCACCGCCGTCGGGGACGGGGAACCCGGCATGGCGAGGGCGAGCACCCTGGCCGCAAGCTCGGCGATCTCCGCCGGGTTGCGGTAGTTCACGCTGAGCTCGAAACGGCGTCGCGGGCGGGTGCCGAGCGCCTCGTCACGGGCCGCCGCCGCCTCGTCCGGGTCGGACCACGAGGACTGCGCCGGGTCGCCGACCACGGTCCAGGTGGCGTGCCGGCCGCGGCGGCCCACCATCCGCCACTGCATGGGCGTGAGGTCCTGCGCCTCGTCCACGATGACGTGCGCGTACTCGGTGCGCTCCTGCGCGAGGCGCTCGGCGCGCTCCCACTGGGTCTCCTCGCGCTGCGGCATCAGCTCGTCCAGGCCGGTCAGCTGGTCCAGCGGGTCCAGCTCGCGCCGCTTGCGGGGGCGGGCCGGGGTACCGAGCACGGCCTGCAGCTCGTCGAGCAGGGCGATGTCGTGCACCGAGTGGCCCTCGCGGCGCAGCGAGCGGGCCACCTTGCGGACCTCGCCCGGGTTGAGGATCCGCCGGGCCCAGCGGCCCAGGCGCCGCTCGTCCGCCATGGCCGCCAGCACCGCGCCCGGGGTCAGCTCCGGCCACCAGGCGTCGAGGAAGGCGATGAACGGGTCCTCGGAGCTGACGTCCTCGTCGAAGGAGGAGCGCAGCTCGGCGGTCAGCTCGGGGTCGGAGTGCCGGGTACCGGCGCCCGACTTCTGCCACAGCGCGTCCAGGATCAGCCGGCGGGCGCGGGGGCGCAGCAGGTTGACGGGCGCGGTGCCGCCGAGGACGGTGCGGCGGATGCCGGCCAGCTCCTCGCCCTCCAGTTCGAGGCGGCGGCCGAAGGCGACGACCCGCAGCAGGGTCGGCGAGCCCTCCGGCTCCAGCGCCCCGCGCGCGGCCCTGCGCAGCACCCGGAGCATGCGCGAGGAGCCCTTGGCGCGGGCGGTGGCCGGGGAGTCGTACAGCGTGGCCTCGGCGCCGTCGACCAGCGAGCCGATCGCGCGGATCGCGACCTGCCCCTCCTCGCCGAGGGAGGGCAGCACGCCCTCGGTGTACGCCACCAGCAGCGGGGTCGGCGAGACGATCAGGATGCCGCCCGCGTACCGGCGCCGGTCCTGGTAGAGCAGGTACGCCGCCCGGTGCAGGGCGACGGCGGTCTTGCCGGTGCCGGGGCCACCCTCGACGTACGTCACGGAGGCGGCGGGGGCGCGGATGACCAGGTCCTGCTCGGCCTGGATGGAGGCCACGATGTCCCGCATGGAGTGGGTGCGGGCCTGGCCGAGGGCGGCCATCAGGGCGCCGTCGCCGACGACGGCCAGCTCCTCGCCGTCCAGGCTGGCGCGGACCTCGGGCCGCATCAGGTCGTCCTCGACCCCGAGGACGCGCCGCCCCTTGGAGCGGATCACCCGGCGGCGCACGACCCGGCCGGGGTCGACCGGCGTGGACCGGTAGAACGGGGCGGCGGCGGGCGCCCGCCAGTCGATGACCAGCGGCGCGTAGTCCTCGTCGAGGACGCCGATGCGGCCGATGTGCAGGGTCTCGGCGATGTCGGCGGTCCGGTCGGGCCGCAGGGCGCCCTCGGCGGGCTCCACCGCCGTGTACGCGCCGTCCGGGCCCTTCTTGCCGTCCTTGCCGAGCAGCAGGTCGATCCGGCCGAAGAGGAAGTCCTCGAACTCGTTGTTCAGACGGCTGAGGTGGACGCCGGCCCGGAAGACCTGCGCGTCGCGCTCGGCCAGTGCGCCGGGCGTGCCGACGTGGCCGCGCTGGGCGGCGTCGTGCATGAGGAACTCGGCCTCGTGGATCTTCTCCTCGAGCCGGCGGTACACCCGGTCCAGGTGTGCCTGCTCCACGCTGATCTCTCGGTCCCGTACGGAGTCCTCCCGTGCGGACTTCTCCCGTACGGAGTCGTGCACCGAGTCGACCGCTGAGTCCTGTTGCGCCTGTGCGGCCACCGGGCCCCCTTCTGACGTGCTGGGCAGCCGTCAAAGGTACGCGAAGGGGGCGCCGGAAGCTACGCCACGCCGGGTGCCCGCGCTACGCGTCCACCTCCACCAGCCGCTCGCCGTCGAAGGTCATGACCTCGAAGTGGTCGATCTGGTTGGGTTCGAAGGCGGCGCCGCCGTGCACGTAGAGCGGCTTCTTCGCCTTCTCGGTGGTGGCGTCCGGGATGCCGTACCCCCAGTCCGGGACGGTCCAGGAGCTGAGCGTCTCGCGCTCGCCGTTCTTGCCGACGGCGATCAGGGAGCACTTCTGGGGTCCCTTGACGTTCTTCAGTTCCAGGACCGCCTCGGTGCCCCAGGCCTTCTTCTCCAGCGCCACGGTCGCGCTGACCTCGGTGGCCGGGTCGGTCGCGGTGACCCGGTCGGGCATGGCGGCGAAGGCGGACTCGGCGGGGCCGGCGGCCGTCCGCGTCGCCTCGGTCTTCCGGCCGCCACCACCGTCGTCACCGCCTGCGGTGGTCGCCACCGCGGCGAACGGGCCGCCGATGATCAGCGCGGCCGCGGTGCCCACCAGGTAGAAGTTGCGGCGCCGCTTGCTCGCCCGGCGCTCGGCGACCTCGTCGACGAGCTTCTCCGCCAGCCGCGGGCCCGGTTTCACCGTCAGCGACTCGGCGATCGCGGGTGTGCCGGTGCCGGGGAGGTCCGCGAGCGCGGCCATCATCGGCTCCATGCCGGCCAGCTCGTCGAGCTGCTGGGCGCACCACTCGCAGCCGGCGAGGTGGGCCTCGAAGGCGGTGGCCTCCGCGTCGTCGAGGATGCCGAGGGCATAGGCGCCGACGGTCTCGTGCTCGTTCGGCGCCGGTGATCCCTGCATGGGGACAGAATTACCCGTATCACCCGGGCCGAATCCCCCGCCGAATCCCTGAACTCCCCCGTACCCGCTCATCACGCCGTCACCCCCCGCTCCTCCAGAGCCAGCTTCATCGAACGCAGGGCGTAGAACACCCGGGAGCGCACGGTGCCGCTGGGTATGCCCAGTGTCTGCGCCGCCTCGTTGACGGTACGCCCCTTGAAGTACGTCTCGACGAGGACCTCACGGTGAGCCGGGGTCAGGTCGTCGAGCGCGTCCGACAGCGTCATCAGCCACAGCGCCTTGTCGATCTCGTCCTCCGCGGGGATGACCTCCAGCGGCGACGGATCGACCTCCTGCGGCCGGGCCTGCCGGCTGCGGTGGCCGTCGATGACGATGCGCCGGGCGACCGTCACCAGCCAGGGGCGTACCGATCCGGTCGCACGGTTGAGCTGACCGGCGTTCTTCCAGGCACGGATGAGCGTCTCCTGGACGACGTCCTCGGCGCGCTGCCGGTCCCCCGCGACCAGCCGCAGCACGTACGCCAGCAAGGGGCCCGCGTGCTCCCGATAGAGGGCGCGCATCAGCTCCTCGTCGGGTTCCGAGGACGACTGGGACATGCGATGTCGGGCCCTCGCACCACGTTCACCGGCCACGACGGAATCCTTGCGCACGCCCACCTCCGATGTCCGGGGGTTCCCCCAGTCGATCGCTCGCCCATCCGGTACGTGCGCGAAGTGCGGGGCGTTCAAAGCGCGTCGACAGTTTTCCGAGGGACGCGTGACGAAGGGGACGCGGGGGGACTTACCGGGCGAGGGCGGCGCGCCTGCGGTGCCGGGCGACGCGTTCGCGGTTGCCGCAGATCTCGCTGGAGCACCAGCGCCTGCGTCGGCCCCGGGAGGTGTCCACGTAGACGATCGGGCAGTTGTCGCCCTCGCACTGCCTGAGGCTCGCCCGTGCGACGGGGTCGGTGAGCAGCTCCACCGCGTCCCGGGCGAGGGCGCCGAGGAGGGCGGCGCACTCCGGCGGCCCGGTCAGCTCCCGTACCAGCGCGCCGTCCTCGCCGTGGACCGCGCGCGGGGCGGGGGGCGCCGCGGCGGCGAGGGTGTTGACGCGGTCGAGCGCGAGGTCGTACGGGTGGGCCCGGGGCGCCGGCCGGCCGCGCACCAGTCTCGTCGTCTCGCGGCGCAGTTCGCGGAAGGCGGTCAGCCAGGAGGGATCGGCGTGGGTCAGCGGGGTGCCGGGCGGGACGAGTCCGGAGCCGGTGATCCAGGCGCGCAGCACCTCGACGGACTCCAGCCGCTCCACGGGGTGGGTGGTGGCGATGAGGTCCAGGCAGATCCGCCCGGTGTCGAACCGCAGCTCGTACGGGTCGGTGGCCGTACCCAGTGCCATGTTCCTGTCACCGCCTAGGGGTTGACCGGTGGGGCGGGCCGGAGGGGGGACCATGTGGTTCGCTCCCTCTACAGTGCCTGCCCGCTCCCGCGCCCGGAACCCCCCGTACCGCCCTGCCGTGAGCGGGGCCGGCGCACCGGCCGGGCGCGGGGCGGGCCGGGCGCCTCCCGGCCCCCGACTCGGGGCACCGGCCCGCGACTCGTACCGTGAGACGGGTGCTTGGGGCCGATCCGGCCGGGCCGTCCTCGAAGTCCCCGGCGCTCCCCCCCTCGAAGGGCTCGAGCGAGGTCCACGACGAGGGCCCCGACGACGACCTGGCGGAGTACGCGGCCGAGACGTACTTCGCCGCGGAGCCGGCCCACCCCGAGGTGTACGCGCTGAAGCTCGCCGACGGGGCACGCTCGGCCTCTTCCCGACCGCGCACACCAGCGAGCTGATGCTCAAGCCGCGGTACCTGAGCGGCTTCGACATCACGCCCGACGACGAGGAGGCCCGCTACGACGCCACGAAGCGGGACGTGGTCACCGACGAGTTCCAGGGCCAGGCGCTCGCCGTGCTGGACCCGCAGGACAAGCCGCGGGAGACCGCCGTCGAGTACCGCATGGTCGACTCCCGGTGAGAGGCGTGCCCCGCGCGGACGCCACCCGCACGGGGCACGCCTCACCCGTCCGTGTACTTGGCGTCCGTGGCCGGGTCCAGGGCCAGGCGGTAGCCGCGCTTGACCACCGTCTGGATCAGCTTCGGGGTGCCGAGGGCGGTACGCAGGCGGGCCATCGCCGTCTCGACGGCGTGTTCGTCGCGGCCGGTGCCCGGCAGGGCGCGCAGCAGGTCCGCGCGGGGCACGACCCAGCCGGGCCGCCGGGACAGCGCCCGCAGCAGGGACATGCCGGCGGGCGGCACGGCCCGCAGCTCCCCGTCGACGAGCACCGCGTGGCCGCGGATCTCCAGCCGGTGCCCGGCGACCGGCAGGGCCCGGGCACGGCCCGGCAGTTCCTGGCAGAGCAGCTGCACGAGAGGGCCGAGCCGGAAGCGCTCGGGCTGGACCGTGTCGATGCCGTGCCCCTGGAGCGGCACCGCGGTGACCGGGCCCACGCAGGCGGGCAGCACGTCGTGGCCGAGCGCGGCGAGCAGCTCGGGCAGCAGGCCGCGCTCCTCGGCACGGGACAGGAGGGAGGCCGCGGCGGGCGCGCTGGTGAACGTCACGGCGTCCAGGCCCCGCGAGACGGCCGCGTCCAGCAGCCGGTCGACCGGGCCGAGGTCCTCCGGCGGCAGCCACCGGTACACCGGCACCCCGACGACCTCGGCGCCGCCCGCCCGCAGCGCCTCCACGAACCCCGGCAGCGGCTCACCGTGCAGCTGGACCGCGATCCGGCGCCCGTCGACGCCCTGCTCCAGCAGCCGGTCCAGCACCTCGGCCATGGACTCCGAGGCCGGTGACCACTCCTCCGTCAGGCCGGCGGCCCGGACCGCGCCCTTGACCTTGGGCCCCCGGGCGAGCAGTTCCACGGACCGCAGCCGCTCCAGCAGGGCGTCCCCGAGCCCCCAGCCGTCGGCGGCCTCGACCCAGCCGCGGAAGCCGATGGCCGTGGTGGCGACGACGACGTCCGGCGCCTGGTCGATGAGCTGCTTGGTCGCGGCCAGCAACTCGCTGTCGTCGGCGAGCGGCACGATCCTGAGCGCCGGGGCGTGCAGGACTACCGCACCGCGCCGCTGGAGCAGCGCGCCCAGTTCGTCGGCCCGGCGGGCGGCGGTCACGCCCACGGTGAATCCGGCGAGGGGGCCGTGGTCGGATCGCTGTCGTTCGTCGTCCATCACTCTCGTCCCGATCGTCCCGGTCGTCGTGCTGCGTGCACGGCGACCGAGCCTGTCAACGGTGCGTGACAGGCTCGGTTCCGCTTCATGTCACCAGTGTTACGTCATACCTCGGCGTAGCTGAGCCGGGCCTTCGGCTCGGCCGGGTGCGACGGGCCGTCCGGCACCGGCGGGGCCGGACGGCGAAGGTATACCGCCCAGGTGACGGCGAAGCAGACGGCGTAGTAGGCGAGGAAGGCGACGAAGGCGCCGGTGCCCGAGCCGAGGGAGAGGAAGGACTGCCGGAAGGCGAGGTTGATGGCGACGCCCCCGAGCGCGCCGACCGCGCCGATCAGGCCCATGGAGGCACCGGAGAGCCGCCGCCCGTGCGCCACGGCCTCCTCGCCGGTCAGCCCCCGGGCCAGCGCCTTGTTCTGGAAGATGCCGGGGATCATCTTGAACGTGGACCCGTTGCCGAGCCCGCTGAGCACGAACAGGACGACGAAGACGGCCACGAACAGCCCGAGCGACCCGGCCATGCTGGCCGCGACGAGTACGGCGGTGGCGGCGGCCATGGCGACGAAGTTCCACAGCGTGATCCGCGCGCCGCCGTACCGGTCGGCGAGCCTGCCGCCCAGCGGCCGGATCAGCGAGCCGAGCAGCGGGCCGATGAAGGTGAGGTACGCCGCCTGGAGCGGGGTGCGCCCGAACTGGGTCTGGAGCACCTGCCCGAAGGCGAAGCTGTAGCCGATGAAGGAGCCGAACGTGCCGATGTACAGCACCGCCATGATCCAGGTGTGGGCGTCCCGGGCGGCGTCCTTGGCGGCCCCGGTGTCGTTCTTCACGGTGGCGAGGTTGTCCATGAAGCAGGCGGCGAGGACGGCGGCGACCAGGATCAGCGGGATGTAGATGCCGAGCAGGACCCGCGGACCGCCGCTCGCCCCGATGATCGCGAGGGCGGCCAGCTGGATGACAGGCACGCCGATGTTCCCGCCCCCGGCGTTGAGGCCGAGCGCCCAGCCCTTCTTCCGGAGCGGGAAGAAGGCGTTGATGTTGGTCATGGAGGAGGCGAAGTTGCCGCCGCCGACGCCCGCGAGCAGGCCCACCAGGAGGAAGGTCGAGTACGACGTCCCGGGCTCCATGACCAGGAAGGCGGCGACCGTCGGCACGAGCAGCAGCCCGGCCGAGATGATCGTCCAGTTCCGCCCGCCGAAGACCGCGACCGCGAAGGTGTACGGCACCCGGACCACGGCCCCGACCAGCGTCACCACGGACGTCAGCAGGAACTTGTCGGCCGGCGTCAGCCCGTACTCCGGGCCCATGAAGAGCACCAGCACGGACCACAGCGTCCAGACCGAGAACCCGATGTGCTCGGAGAGGACGGAGAAGAAGAGGTTACGCCGGGCGACGCGCTCCCCCGTCTCCTTCCAGAAGGTCTCGTCCTCCGGATCCCAGTGCTGGATCCAGCGGCCGCCAGGGACTGTCATGACGCCTCCACGGTGCTCCGTAGCTCGGTTGCACCGACGGTAGGCAGCACGCGTTTCGGGCCTGTGGGGCTGTGGATGACCGCGAGGGAACGTTGCTCTCACCCGGCACCGGGGGGCGGTGAGAGGTCGCCGCACGGCCCGCCGTCAGCCCCGGTGGGCCGCCCGGGAACGCGAGGGGGCCGCGGCGCGTTTCGTGCCGTTCGGCCACAGCCGCGGCTTCCGCTTCGCCGCGAGGTCCTCGACCCAGCCGACCGCCAGGACCATCAGGCCGATGAGGGGCCAGACGAGGGCGAACATCCAGATCGTGTACGCGCTGTCGAGGGCGCCGACCGCGCGCTCGCTCTGCATGAACGGGAGCTGGTAGGCCAGGTCGATGATCGGCACCGTCGCCATGATCAGCAGGTTGTGCCACAGGTAGATGGTGACCGCGCGGTTGTTGGAGAGGGTCACCAGCTTGTCCCACCTGGCCAGGCGGCCGGGGAGTTCCTGCCACGACGGGGAGTACTGGAGCAGGATCACGACGAACCCGAACGACCAGGTGGCCTGGGCCAGCGGGATGTCGTTGAGGTCCCAGCCGTCGGGGCCCAGGTGGTTCGAGGCCCACCACAGGCCGAAGGCCATGACCAGGGAGGCGCAGGAGACGGAGACGTACCGCGGGATCCGCTTCAGCAGGCCGTCGTGGTGGGCGAAGCCCAGGACCCAGCAGCCGCCGTAGACCGCGAAGTCGGTGACCGCGTTGCCGGTCTCCCCGGGGATCTTCACCAGGTCGGTGCCGACGACCGCGGTCAGCGCCAGCGGGGCCAGCAGCGTCGGCCAGGGGGCCTTGCGGAACAGCCACAGCAGCAGCGGCGAGGCGATGACGAACCAGAGGTAGGCCCTCAGGTACCACAGCGGCCCCGCGGCCTGCACCGCCCAGGTGTCCTCCAGCAGGCCGGACGCGGAGCCGACGTGCCAGGGGTAGGGCGGGGCGCCGATCGGGACGAGGTAGTTGAACAGCTCGATCAGGCCCCAGGTGCCGCCGCGGTCGGGGTCGTCCGCGGGGTTCCAGCCGTTGGCGAACATCATCGTCAGCACGACGACGGCGAACACCCACATCGGCGGCAGGAGCCGGCGCACGCGCCCGCGGATCACGCCCAGGGCCGGACGCTTCAGCGAACGTGCCATCAGCGAGCCGGCGAGCGCGAACATCACGCCCATCGACGGGAACACCACCGAGAGCCAGGCCCAGCCGAAGAGGTGGTAGACGACGACCCGGACCAGGGCGATGGAGCGCAGCAGGTCCAGGTACCGGTCGCGGCCGCCCTTCCCGGCGGCGGGGGCGGCCGGGGCGGGCTCGGCCGCGATGGCGGTCGCGGGGACGGTCGCGGGTGCGGGAACCGGCGCGGGCTCCGTCGTGCGCTGCCGCGGGACGGCGTACGGCGTCCCCGCCGCTCCGTCCGGCATTCCGGTGGCCCCGTTCGGCATCCCCGCGGCTGTGCCCGGGCCACCCGCGTACGGGGTGCCGTAGGGGCTGCCGGCCGGTTCCGGGCTCGCACCCGTACCGGTCGTGTGTCCGTGGGTCATGCCACGGGCCTCCGATCGTCGTGACGCGCCGCACGCTGCTGCGGCACGGTGCCGCCGGGCGCCCCGACGACACCGGTGCGGCGCAGCTTCTGCCAGCGCAGCCGGCCGCCGGTGAGCGCCGTGATCCAGGACTGGAGCAGCACGACGTACATGAGCTGGCGGTAGAGGATCTGCTGCAGCGGCAGCGAGATCAGGTGGGTCATGCGCTCGCGGTCGAGCCGGAAGGCGTACGCCGCGCAGACCGCCTGGATGGCGAGGACGCCCAGCCACGCCGTGATCGTCTTCTGCGTGGGGCCGAAGACGATGCCGTAGAGCAGGAAGACGTCGATCAGCGGCGCCAGCAGCGGGGCCAGGACCATGAACAGGGAGACGAAGGGCAGGCCCACGCGGCCGAAGCGGCCCGAGGGGCCCTTCTCGATCACCGCGCGGCGGTGCTTCCAGATGGCCTGCATCGTGCCGTACGACCAGCGGTAGCGCTGCGACCAGAGCTGCTGCACGGTCTCGGGGGCCTCGGTCCAGGCGCGGGCGTTCTCGGCGTAGACCACGCGCCAGCCGGCGCGGTGCAGCGCCATGGTGACGTCGGTGTCCTCGGCGAGGGTGTCGTCGCTCATGCCGCCGATGGGGGCGAGGGCGGAGCGGCGGAAGGCGCCCACGGCGCCCGGGATGGTCGGCATGCAGCGCAGCACGTCGTACATCCGGCGGTCCAGGTTGAAGCCCATCACGTACTCGATGTGCTGCCAGGCGCCGATGAGGCTGTCCTTGTTGCCGACCTTCGCGTTGCCGGCCACGGCGCCCACCTTCGGGTCGCCGAAGGGCTGGACGAGTTCGCGGACGGTGGACGGTTCGAAGACCGTGTCGCCGTCCATCATCACGACGATGTCGTGACTGGCGTTGGCCAGGCCCCGGTTGAGCGCGGCGGGCTTGCCCGCGTTGAGCTGGCGGATCACCCGGACGCCCGGCAGTCCCATCGCCTCGACGATCCGTGCCGTGCCGTCGGTGGAGCCGTCGTCGACGACGATGATCTCGACGGGATGGTCACTGGCCATCAGCGACAGGACGGTGTTCTCGATGCACTTGGCCTCGTTGTACGCCGGGACCAGCACCGTCACCGGCTGGGTCACCGGTGGGCCCCAGCGGAAGCCCTTGCGGCGGACCCGGCGGGCGTGGATGCCGGAGAGCAGCAGCATCAGCACGAAGCGGCCGATGACCAGGGTGCCGATGATCGCGAGCCCCACCACCAGGCCGTCGGTGAGCTTCTCCGACGCCTGGACGAGGAAGACCCAGGCCTTGCCCTTCCACAGTTCGGCTCCGGTCACCGGGCTCATGGCGCTGGGCGCGTCCAGGGCCTCGGTGAGGTTGTCGAACTCGTAGCCCTTCTTCTGCAGGTCGGGCAGGAACCGGTCCAGCGCGGCCACGGTCTGGCTGCGGTCGCCGCCCGAGTCGTGCATCAGGACGATGGCGCCGTCGCCGTTCTTCGGCGTGGCGCGGCGGATGATCTCGTCCACGCCGGGCCGCTGCCAGTCCTCACTGTCGGTGTTGTTGACGACGGTGATGTAGCCGCGGCTGCCGATGTACTCGGTGACCGGCCAGGACTTGTTGTCCATGGCGTCGGCGAAGGAGGAGTACGGCGGCCGGAAGAGCGAGGTGCGGATGCCTGCCGCGCCGGTGATCGCCAGCTGGTTCTGCGACAGCTCCCGGTCGATGCGCTCCTTCGACTGGAAGGAGAGGTCGGGGTGGTTGAAGGTGTGCAGGCCGACCTCGTGGCCCTCGTCGACCATGCGCTGGACGAGGTCGGGGTAGCGGGAGGCCATGGTGCCGGTGACGAAGAAGACGCCGTGCGCGTCGTGCTTCTTCAGCACGTCCAGCACCCGCGGGGTCCAGGTCGGGTCGGGGCCGTCGTCGAACGTGAGGACCAGGTGGTGGTCGGGCACGCTCAGGCTCTCGGTGCGGCCGCCCCGCACGTCGATGACCGGGCCGCCCTCGAGGATCTTCTCCGGCACCCGGTCGGTGGCGGCGGGCGGCTGGACGCGGTGGTCGGCGAGGATCTCGCTGTGCACGTAACCGCGCAGCATGAGCATGGCCGCCAGGGCGACCAGGACGAGCAGCGGAAGCAGCAGGCGCAAGGGCAGGCGGCGGCGAGAGCCCTCACGGGCGCGGCGCGCGGCCCCGTGACGGCGGGTGCGGGATGCCATCAGAGGGTGTTCTCCGGGGACAGGGACGAGGACGTGGAGGTGTGGTCCGGACCCGCTGGTCCGGCGACGGCCGCGGGCCCGTCGGCGGGCCCGGCGGCGGAGAGCGGGTCTCCCGCACCGTTGACGGTCGTGTCATCGCCGCCCGGGTCGGTGCCGGTGGTGGGGTCGACGGTGGGGCCGGTCGGTTCGCCGGTGGGCTCGCCGCCCCCCGTGGGGACCGACGGGTCCGGGCTGGCGGGGGGCGGCGCCTGCGTCGACTGCGTCGGGTCGGGATCGGTGGCGCCGCCGCCCGGCTGGGTGCCGGCCCCGGTCTCCGAGGGACCGGAGCCCGTGCCGGTGCCGGGCTGCCGCGCGGTGCCGGACGTGCCGGGCGCGGAGGCGCCGGAGCCGGGCGTCGTGCTCACTCCGCCGTCGGTGGTGGGGCTGGTCTGCGGGGCCGCGCTGCCGGTGCCGGAGGGCGGCGCCGACTGCGAGGGCAGCGGCGTGGTGTCGACCTGGCCGGCCGGCTTGCCCTCCTGCTGGCCCTCCACGGGCAGCCAGGGCGCGTTGGAGTTGCCGGACAGCAGGGTGGAGACGATGACCACGGCGTAGACCGCGCAGGCGACGCCGACGGCTATGCCGAGGCGTCGGTAGAGGCGGTTGCGGCGTCCCGAGGCGTCGACGAAGACGGGCCCGTCGGAGTTCTCCGAGCGGCTCTTGCGGTGCTGCCCGCTCTCGGCCCGGCGGATCACGCCGTCGCCGAGCTGGACGGCGTCGAGCTGGACCGTCACCTCGTGCGGGTCGTGCGTGTGATCGCCGGCGTCGGCGACGACGGCGTCGACGTCCGGGGTCTCCTGCCAGGGGTCGCGGAGGACGGTGGTGGCGGGGCCGGACACGCTCGTCGGGAAGGCGCGGGTCGGTTCGGCCGGGGAGCCCGGGACGACCGGGGGGAGGATGTCGGTCACGTCGGCGTCCACGCCGGTGTCACCCGGGCGGTTCCCGGCGGGGGTGACGCCGACGGGGGGGCTGACGGGGGGACTGACGGGGGCGGTCCGGGCCTGGTGCGCACGGGTCGGGTCCGCGCCGGCCGCGTTGGGGCCGGCCTGGTTCACGCCCGGCTGCCTCGGAACGGCCTGGTTCACGCCCGGCTGCCTCGGAACGGCCGGGTGGACACCGGCCTGGTCCGTGTCGGTCGCCGGGGTGGGGCTGCCCCAGGTGATCCGGGGCCGGTGCGACGGGTCGGTGGCCGGGCTCCCGCCCGTGGCGCCCCAGCCCGCCGGGCTGCCGCCCGCCGGACTCGGGTACGCGTGGGCCGGTCCCCCGTCCGTTCGGTCCATGCCGGTGCGGTCGCCGCCTATTCGGTCCGTGCCCGTGCGGTCCCCGCCCGTCCGCGAGCCGAGGATCTCCGTCGCGCCCGCGCTCCCGTGGGGGTCGAGCGGTCGGGTCACGGCGGTCTCCGATGACGGCTGGGCGGAACTCCACGCCCCGCCGGCACCCGCGGCGGCACCCCCGAGGCCCGCGCCGGGGCGACGCGCGGCGTCACCGGCGGCCCCGAACCATCCCGCGCCGCCCCCGTCCTGACCCGCGGAGCCGGCGAACCCACCGCCCGGGACGGACGAACCGAATGAAGCGGACGAGCCGGGCGGCATCGCGGCGTGCGGAATCTCATCGGTCACCGGAAAGGCCCGAGTGGGCGCAAACACGTCGGTGGCATCGGCATCCTGTCCCGAACCCGGGAAATCGCGCATCCCGGACACAGTCTCGGACTCCTCCGCTTGGGCGTCTTTTTGCCATTTCTTCACGCGCACGCACTTCCCCCCACGGGACGGTTCCGGGTGCGCGTACGACGCCGAGCACTCGCCGGCCGAACCGGCCCTCACCTGGTTCGAGCGCCCCCTGTACCACACCGTGCTCAGGTCAAGAATGTAGCGCACGCGGAGGATGTGTGGTTCCCACGTGTCACTTATGGGCGGACATCACACCGGCGTCGACGGCCGGAATCCACCCCTCGGCGGGTCGGCGCAACCAGCCCTCCTCCGCCGCGACCTGCGCCGCCGCCCGGCGGAGCGCGTCAAGGGCCGGGTGTACCAGCCCCTTTCGCCACACCAGTGATACGGGCGACAGCGGCACCGGATCGACGAGCGGGCGCACCACCGTCGACGCCATGGCCGGAAAGCTCGCCACGGCGAGGATCGGATTGCGCGTCTTGTCCATGATCCGTTGGAATTCCTCCTCCCCGACGGCCAGCGGAACGGGTGGTGCCACCGCGATGCCGCGTCCCTCGAACAGGTGGTGCGCGAGGTCCGTCCACTCCGGCGTCCGCGGGTTGCCGGCGCCGGCGTACACGGTCTCGCCCGCGAGCGCGGCGAGCGGCACCTGTGCCAGCCGGGCCAGCGGGTGGTTCTCGGGCAGGACGACCGCCATGGGCTCGTAGCGCACCGGCTGGTGGCCGAGGCCGGCCCGCAGCGCCGGGGAGAGGCCCGCGAACCGGCCGAAGGAGGCGTCGAGGCGGCCCGCGAGCAGTTCGGCGGCGGCGTAGGTCAGTCCACTCTCGTAACGCGCCATCAGCTCCGCCTGGGGCGCCAGGTCCCGGGCCCGTTCCAGGACCAGGCGGTGGGTGGCCAGCCCCGGGGAGTTGAGGTCGACCAGCAGCGGGCGGGCCTGCCCGAAGGCGGCCAGAAGGTCGTCCTGCGCCTGGAGGACGCGGCGGGCGTACGGCAGCAGCCGCTCACCGTCGGCCGTGAGGGTCACCTGCCGGGTGGTCCGGACGAACAGCTCGGCGCCCAGTTCCCGCTCCAGGCGCCGTACGTCCCTGCTGAGCGCCTGCTGGGCCACGTACAGGCGGGCGGCGGCGCGGGTGAAGTGCAGGTCCTCGGCGACGGTGACGAAGGCGCGCAGGAGGCGGGGATCGAGGTGGGCGGGTGCGGGCATCCGGCGAACTTACAACAGGGGTGCGTGAATGGGGCGGGAGAAGGTGTTGGACCCCGTGATCACCCCGGGGCGACGGTGGGCGCATGCCGCAACCGCCTTCCGTACGCCCGTCCACGCCCCCCGCCCTCCTGTCCCTGACGGCGGACACCCTGGTCGCCGCCGACTTCCGTCCGCGCTCCCGGCACCGGCCGCCCGGCCCGTACCGGCGTCTCCTCTCCACCCCCGGCGCCCGCGGCTTCACGATCGGGAATCTCATGGCGCGGATGCCCATGGGCATGTTCAGCGTGAGCGCGGTCGTGATGATCGCCGGGGAGCACGGTTCCTACGCCCTGGCCGGCGCCGTCACCGCGACGGGGCTGGCGGCGACGGCGGTCGTCGCGCCGTGGACCGCGCGACTCGTCGACCGGCACGGCCAGGCCAGGGTGGCGCTGCCCGCCACCCTGGTCGCCGCCCTGGGTTCGCTCGCCCTGCTGCTGTGCGTCCGGTACGACGCGCCCGCCTGGACGCTGTTCGCCGCGTACGCGGCCACCGCGACGACGCCCAACACCGGCGGCATGGCCCGCGCCCGCTGGGCCCACCTGCTGCGGGGCAGGAGGGACGCCGCCGAGGCCCTGCACACCGCGAACTCCTTCGAGCAGGCC
Organism: Streptomyces sp. NPDC041968; assembly: GCF_055589025.1. Classification (NCBI taxonomy): domain Bacteria; kingdom Bacillati; phylum Actinomycetota; class Actinomycetes; order Kitasatosporales; family Streptomycetaceae; genus Streptomyces; species Streptomyces sp. NPDC041968. The sequence continues at coordinate 56,319 of NZ_JBVJCB010000017.1, forward strand.
GCGGACGAGCTGTGCTTCATGCTGGGGCCGGTCCTCGCCGCGTTCCTGTGCACGACGTGGTTCCCGGAGGCGGGCACGCTCGTCGGCGTGGTCCTGCTGGTGACCGGCATGCTGGTCTTCACCGCCCAGCGCTCGACCGAGCCGCCGGCCCGGCCGCGCCCGACCGCGAAGGCGCCCCTGCGCGTCCCCGGCATCCCGCCGCTGCTGGCCGTGTGCCTGGCGACGGGCGGGGTGTTCGGGGCCATGGAGGTCGTCACGATCGCGTTCGCGGACGCACAGGGGCACCGAGCGGCCGCCGGTGTGGTCCTCGGACTCCAGGCGGCCGGCTCCTGCGCGGCGGGGCTGGTGTACGGGGCGACGAGGCCCACCGGGTCGGCCGAGCACCGCCTGCCGTGGTGCGTCGCCGCGATGGCCGCCCTGCTGACGCTGCCGCTGATCGCGGCGTCGCTCACGGGCTCCCTGCCGCTGCTGGCGCTCACGCTGCTCGTCGCCGGGATGGCGACCGCCCCGACGATGGTCACCACGATGACCCTGGTCCAGCAGCGCACCCCGGAGGGGCGCCTGAACGAGGGGATGACCCTGGCGGTGACGGGTCTGCTCGGCGGCATCGCCTGCGGCAGCGCGGCGGGCGGCTGGACGGTGGAACACGCCTCCCCCACGGCCGGCTACGGCGTCCCGGTCACGGCGGCGGCGCTGGCCCTGCTGCTCGCCCTGGCCTCCTCCGCCCGGGGTGCGGCGCACGGGCCGCGGGCATGACGAAGGCCCCGCCGCGTGGAGCGGCGGGGCCTTGGCCCACATGGGAACTGTGGAGATGGCGGGAATCGAACCCGCGTCCAACGGTGCGGAATCAGGGCTTCTCCGTGTGCAGTCCGCTTCGATTTTCTCAGCCCCGGAGATCACGCGGACAAGTCTCCGACGGGCTCAGTCACTGTTTGGTTTCCCTCTTCACCCCGTGACCGGGATCAAGGTTTAGTCCCCTAGCTGATGCCAGGATCCGGGTCGGGAACAGCCCCGGGCTGACACTCCCGTAGTAGGAGGCTCGCTTCGCTACCTGAGATCAGGCAGCGAGGGCGAAGGCCTGCTGGGAGGAATCGCGCTTGGTGTTGGCGATTATTTTTTTCGGCCTGTGGTTTACGAGATCATGGCCGCTTCCTCGACACGCTTCCCCTGCTTCGACAGCCGCTGTCGAAACCGATCATCCCCATGTTGATTTTTCAATCCGCGCACCCGCGTGGGGTGCGTTCACCATCGTACGTGACCAACGCACGCGGGTGCCAGCCTATTCCTTCCCCTGCCGGGAGGTCAGGCCCGCTGCTTGCGCCTGATCGCCGAGATCGTGCGCTCCGCCTCGCGGCGGTCCTGCTTCTCCCGCAGGGTCTGCCGCTTGTCGTACTCCTTCTTGCCGCGCGCCAGCGCGATCTCCACCTTGGCCCGGCCGTCCTTGAAGTAGAGCGCCAGGGGCACGATCGTGTGACCGGTCTCCTGGGACTTCGACTCCAGCTTGTCGATCTCCACGCGGTGCAGCAGCAGCTTCCGCTTGCGGCGGGCACTGTGGTTGGTCCAGGTGCCCTGGCTGTACTCGGGCACGTGCACGTTGTGCAGCCACGCCTCGTTGCCGTCCAGCTGCACGAAGCCGTCGGCCAGCGACGCACGCCCCTGGCGCAGCGACTTCACCTCGGTCCCGGACAGGACCAGGCCTGCCTCGTAGGTGTCGAGGATCTGGTAGTCGTGCCGCGCCTTCTTGTTCTGCGCGATCAGCTTGCGCCCTTTTTCCTTAGCCATAGTGCCGCCCATTTTGGCACTAGGGAGGGGGCCCGCGGAAAGCCGATTACGGGAGGGGCGCCGACGGGAGCGCCCGCCTACCGCCCCAGTCCGCTGAGCACCGTCCGCGCCCGGTCCAGCGCGGCCGGGCCGGCCGGGTCGACCACCAGGTCGGGTGTGATGCCCGTGCCGTCCACGCCGCGGCCGGAGGGGGTGCGGTAGTGCCCGACGGTCAGCTCGGCCACCGAGCCCCCGGGCAGCCGGCTCGGCATCTGCACCGAGCCCTTGCCGAAGGTGCGGGAGCCCAGGACGACGGCGCGTCCGCGGTCCTGGAGGGCTCCGGTGAGCAGCTCGGCCGCGCTCATCGTGCCGTCGTCGACGAGCGCGACCAGGGGTCTGCCGGTGTCGCCGCCGGGGTCGGCGTGCAGGGCCCGCTGCTCGCCGTCGACGTCGTAGGTGGCGACCAGACCGCCGTCGAGGAAGGCGGAGGCGGCGGTCACGGCCTCGGCCACCAGGCCGCCGCTGTTGCCGCGCAGGTCGAGAACGACGCCCGCGCCGGACGGCACCCGCGCGACGGCGGCCCGCACCTGTGCGCCGACCCCCTTGGTGAAGGAGGTGACCTTGACGACGGTGACGCCGCCGGCGAGTGTGCGCACGGCCACGGGGTCGGTGGACAGCGTGGCCCGGCGGACGGTCCTGGTCCAGGAGCGCGAGCCGCGTTCCAGGCCGAGCCGGACGGCGGTGCCGGCGGGTTCGGCCTCGGTGTCGCCGCGCAGTATCGAGACGACCTCGGTGACCGGGCGTCCGTCGACCCGCTCGCCGTCGACGCTGCGCAGCCGGTCGCCCTCGCGGATCCCGGCGCCGGCGGCGGGCGACCCGGAACGCACCCGCGTCACCTCGATGCGGCCGTCGCGCTCGCGGCGCGCGGAGAGCCCGACCCCGGTGTACCGGCCGTCGAGGGCCTCCTCCAACTCCTCGTACTCGCCCGGGGAGTAGACGGCTCCCCAGCGGTCGCCGCTGCGGCTGACGGCCTGTTCGGCGGCCTCCACGGGGGACTTGCCGTCGGCCATCGCCTCGGCGGCGGCGCGGGCCACCTGCTCCTGCCGTCCGGCGGGAGCGGCCGGGCGGGCCGTGTCGGGCGCGGGTTTCCGGTCGCCGCCGGGGAGCGAGCCGGTGGCGGCGCCCGCGACGAGTACACCGGCGAACAGCAAGGTCAGGGTGGCCCCGTGGCGTGCGCGGCGGGGCTGACAGAACAGGTCACGACCTGACATGCCGGTGAGTCTAGGACAAGGCGAGAGGGCCGAACGGTCGCTTGCCCGTTCGGCCCTCTTGGCATGTGTCACACCTTCAGGTACTTGCGCAGCGCGAAGAACGCGGCCAACGCGGGCATCAGCAGGCTCGTGGCGAGGATGAGCGGCAGCTTCGTCAGCAGCGCGTCCCAGCCGATGAAGTCGATCAGGGCCAGCTTCTCGGACAGGGCGAGCCCGTGGTCGATGAGGAAGTACCGCGCGGCGACCAGGAACGCGCAGGCGACCCCGCCGCCGATGAGCCCGGCGACCGCGGCCTCCATGATGAACGGCGCCTGGATGTAGAAGCCCGAGGCGCCGACCAGCCGCATGATGCCGGTCTCGCGCCGCCGGCTGAACGCCGAGACCCGCACGGTGTTCACGATCAGCATGAGCGCGACGACCAGCATGAGCGCCATCACCGCGCGCGCGGCCCAGTTCATACCGTTGAGGAGTTCGAAGAGGCTGTCCAGGGTCGCGCGCTGGTCCGCCACGGACTGCACGCCGTCCCGGCCCTCGAAGGCGGTCGCGATGACCTGGTACTTCTCCGGGTCCTTCAGCTTGATCCGGTACGACTCCTGCATCTGGTCCGGCGTGAGCGAACTGGCCAGCGGCGAGTCGCCGAACTGGTCCTTGTAGTGCTTGTACGCCTCGTCCTGCGACTCGTACGTCACCTTGTCCACGACCGACAGCTTGTCGAGGTCGGCGAGGATCTGCTTCTTCTGGTCCTCGGTCACCGCGCCCTTGGCACAGGCGGGGTCGGACTTCGCGTCGCTCTTGTTGCAGAGGTAGACGGTGACGTTGACCTTGTCGTACCAGTAGCCCTTCATGGTGTTGACCTGGTCGCTCATCAGCAGTGAACCGCCGAACAGGGCCAGGGACAGGGCGACCGAGACGATGACCGCGAAGGTCATCGTGAGATTGCGACGGAGACCGACACCGATCTCCGAGAGGACGAACTGGGCGCGCATGGCGTCTCGTCAAGCCTTTCCGTTGCTCGTCAGTGCTGGTAGCCGTAGACGCCGCGCGCCTGGTCGCGGACGAGGCGACCCTTCTCCAGCTCGATGACGCGCTTGCGCATCTGGTCCACGATGTTCTGGTCGTGGGTGGCCATGATCACGGTGGTGCCCGTCCGGTTGATGCGGTCGAGCAGCTTCATGATGCCGACCGAGGTCTGCGGGTCCAGGTTGCCGGTGGGCTCGTCGGCGATCAGGAGCTTGGGCCGGTTCACGAAGGCGCGTGCGATGGCGACGCGCTGCTGCTCACCGCCCGACAGCTCACCGGGCCTGCGGTCCTCCTTGCCGCCGAGCCCGACCAGGTCGAGGACCTGCGGCACGGACTTGCGGATCTCGCCGCGGGACTTGCCGATGACCTCCTGGGCGAAGGCCACGTTCTCGCCGACCGTCTTGTTCGGCAGCAGGCGGAAGTCCTGGAACACGGTCCCCAACTGGCGCCGCATCTGCGGCACCTTCCAGTTGGACAGGCGGGCGAGGTCCTTGCCCAGGACGTGCACCTGGCCGTGGCTGCACCGCTCCTCGCGGAGGACGAGCCGCAGGAAGGTGGACTTTCCGGAGCCGGAGGACCCCACGAGGAAGACGAACTCGCCCTTCTCGACCTCCAGGGAGACATCCCTGAGGGCTGGGTGGTTCTGCTTCGGGTAGACCTTGGAGACGTTGTCGAATCGGATCACGGGTGCACCACGGGTCGCCGGGGGTAGATGAGCGTGACCATACGCGAACCGGGGAGCGCGCCGCAGTCACCGGCCGGGGTTGCGCGACAGTGGCACGTTTTGTCCCCGTCCTTACGGGGCATGCACCGGGGTCCGGCCTCGGGGGGAAGGCGCGCGGGGCCCCACGGAACCTGGCACAGTGGAAGGGGAACGTTCACGGCGGTGTGGGCGTTGACCTGACGGAGCCGGCGGCAAGGAGGGCGAGCGCATGACGTACGACCGGTTGGTGTGCGCGAACTGCGCGGCGCCCGTGAGCGAGGGCCGGTGCCCGGTGTGCCGGGCAAACCGCGAGCGGCTGCAGCAGGGGAACTTCCTCGCGGGCCTGAATCCGATGACGCTGGTCGCACTGCTGGCGGTGCTGATCGCGGCGATGGCCCTGCTGGCCCACCAGACCGTCTGAGGCCCCCGGAGGGCCCCTCCCGGGCCCAGAGGGCGCGGGACGAGGGGACAGGGACGAGGAAAGGGCCCGGAGCGGGTGCGCTCCGGGCCCTTTCGTCCGCGTTCGCTGCGCGTACGCGGGTGGCTACCTCAGGCAGCCGCTCCGCCGCGGCCGTTCATCATGCGCGGCAGCATGCGGAAGCCGATGCCGCCGGCGATCATCGTGGCGGCGCCGACCAGCAGGAACGTGGTCTCCGCGGCGCCGGTCTCGGCGAGCTCGTCACCGCTGCCCTGGGCGGCGGTGTCGGAGGCCGGGGCCTCGTCGCCGGTGTCGGTCAGGGCGGAGGAACCCTCGTCCTGGGTGACGTTGTCGTTGCTGCCGCCGTCGGGGGCGGTGTTGTCGCCGCCACCGGTCCCGCCGTTGCCGCCGGTGCCGCCGCCCGTGGTCTGCGAGCCGCCGTTGTCGCCGTTGCCACCGTTGTCGCCGGTGCCGCCGTTGTCACCGGAGCCGCCGTTGTCACCGCCCTCGGAGGTGCCCGTCGAGGTTCCCTCGGAGGTGCCCTCCGTGGTGCCCTCGGACGTACCCACCGAAGAGCCCTCGGAGGTGCCTTCCGTCGTGCCCTCGGAGGTGCCCTCCGTGGTGCCTTCGGTGGCGCCCTCCGTGGTGCCTTCGGTGGTGCCCTCGGACGTCCCCTCCGTGGTGCCCTCGGACGTGCCTTCGGTGGTGCCCTCGGAGGTGCCCTCCGTGGTGCCCTCGGTCACGCCGACGATCGCGCCCTCGGTGGTCCCCTCGGTGGTGCCCTCCGTGGTGCCCTCGGTGTCACCCTCGCCCTGGACGCTCACGCCGACGCCGACGTTGGCGTCGCCGACACCCACGCCCACGCCGATGTCGAGCGCCGAAGCGGCACCCGCGGCGGTCAGGGAGGCGCCGGCCGCGATCACTGCGCCGGCCGCTATGCGCGCGACACGGATGCGCGTCTTCTTCGTCATGTAGTTGCTACCCCCAGTAGCCGATGAGTCGGTGAGGCCGCACTCGGGGCCGTGATCGACGGAGGTGGCTGTTTACTGACGTCCCCCGGTTCACATGCGCCCCGTAAATACGCATGCCGCGCCTCACCCTGGCGAATGTTCAAAGCAACGTCAAGGCCATTGCGTACGCGATGTCCAGGTACGGGACGTATGCCGGACACAAAGGGTGTGAGTGTGATGTAAAACCCGGACATCACCGGCGTCCGGGCGGCAGACAAAAGGCAACCGCCCCCGAAACGGCGGCAGTTGCCTTGTCGACAAAGCGGTCTCAGCGCTTCGCCCTACTTCTCCTGCTGCTTGCGCCAGCGAATTCCGGCCTCCAGGAACCCGTCGATCTCACCGTTGAACACGGCCTCCGGGTTGCCCACTTCGTGCTCGGTGCGCAGGTCCTTGACCATCTGGTACGGGTGCAGCACGTAAGAACGCATCTGGTTGCCCCAGGAGTTGCCGCCGTCGCCCTTGAGGGCGTCCATCTTGGCCTGCTCCTCCTGGCGGCGCCGCTCCAGCAGCTTGGCCTGGAGGACGTTCATCGCCGTGGCCTTGTTCTGGATCTGGGAGCGCTCGTTCTGGCAGGAGACCACGATGCCGGTGGGGAGGTGGGTGAGTCGCACCGCGGAGTCGGTGGTGTTCACACCCTGTCCACCGGGGCCGGAGGACCGGTACACGTCCACCCGCAGCTCGGACTCGTCGATCTCGATGTGGTCGGTCTGCTCGACCACCGGGAGGATCTCGACGCCCGCGAAGGAGGTCTGGCGGCGCCCCTGGTTGTCGAAGGGCGAGATGCGCACCAGGCGGTGGGTGCCCTGCTCCACGGAGAGGGTGCCGTAGGCGTACGGCGCCTGGACGGCGAAGGTCGTCGACTTGATGCCGGCCTCCTCCGCGTACGACGTCTCGTAGACCTCGGTCTTGTAGCCGCGCTGCTCGGCCCAGCGCAGGTACATCCGCTGGAGCTTCTCGGCGAAGTCCGCGGCGTCCACGCCACCGGCTTCGGCGCGGATGTTGACCAGCGCCTCACGGGCGTCGTACTCGCCCGAGAGCAGGGTGCGGACCTCCATCTCGTCCAGCGCCTTCTTCACGGCCGTGAGCTCGGACTCGGCCTCGGCGCGGGTGTCCGGGTCGTCCTCCTCCTCGGCCATCTCGAAGAGCACCGCGAGATCGTCGATCCGGCCGCGCAGGCCCTCGGCCTTCCGCACCTCCGCCTGGAGGTGGGAGAGCTTGCTCGTGATCTTCTGCGCCGCCTCCGGGTCGTCCCACAGGGAGGGTGCTGCCGCCTGCTCCTCGAGCACGGCGATGTCTGCCCTCAGCCTGTCCAGGTCCAGGACGGCCTCGATCGACTCCATGGTCGAGGAGAGGGACTTCAGCTCTTCGGATACATCGACGACTGCCACGCATCCAGCGTAACGGCTCCGTCCACCGGCTTTCGCCGGGTCGTCGCGGTGTCCGTGGCGACCCGGCCCCGGGCCTCAGGGCGAGGCCGGTGCCGAGTTCCGCGTGTCCTGCGGGTCCGCGCCGCTCTCGTCACCGCCCGTGGCGAGCCAGGTACCGGCGCCGATCGCGGCCACCAGGGCGACCACGCCGGCGCCCACCGCCAGCCGGCGGCGCCGGGCGGCGGCGCGGTTGCGGGCGGAGCCGGGGCGCGGGGCACCGGCGGCGCGCGGGGCGCGGGCGGTGCCGCGGGCTCCGCCGGCCAGCTCGTCGGGGGCGGGCACGCGCATGGAGGTGTGCGTGTCGCGGTTGGAGTCCGCCGGTGCGGAGCCCGGCACCAGGGGCACCGCTCCCCGGCGCCGTACCGGCTCCCCGGAGGGCGCGGCGGACGCCGGGGGCTCCTCCGGGGCGTCCTCGTCCTGCTCGGTGTCGGGCTCGTCCACGTCCAGCGGCCCCATGCCGACCAGCATCGGCAGCAGCTCGCGCAGCCGGTCCCCCAGCTCGGAGGCGCGCAGCCGGGAGGCCGGGGCCTTGGCGAGGCACTGGACGAGGAGCTGCCACAGCTCGTCGGGGATGCCCGGGAGGGGGACGACCGTCTCCGTCACGTGGCGGCGCAGCACCGCGCCCGGGTGGCCCCCGCCGAACGGCGTGAAGCCCGCGAGCAGCTCGTACAGCACCGTGGCCAGGGCGTAGATGTCCACGGCCGCGCGCGGGGGCAGGCCTTCGACGATCTCCGGGGCCAGGTAGTCGGGCGTGCCGATGATCTTCGTGGCGCGGGTGCGCCGGGGGGTGTCGATGAGCTTGGCGACCCCGAAGTCGGTCAGCAGGGCCGGGTGGGAGCCGCCGGGGCCGAGCGGGCCCTGCATGTCGAGCAGCACGTTCTCGGGCTTGACGTCGCGGTGCACGACCCCGGCGGCGTGCGCGGCGGCCAGGCCGTCGGCGACGTCGGCGGCGATGGCGACCGCCGCCTCGGGCGCCAGGCGCCGCTCCCGGTCCAGGCGGGTCCGCAGGTCCGTCCCCCGGACCAGGTCCATCACCAGCGCGAGGTCGTTGCCGTCGACCACCAGGTCGCGCACGGAGACCACGTGCGGGTGGTCCAGGCCGAGCAGCGCGGTGCGCTCCTGCACGAAGCGGGAGACCAGCTCCTGGTCGGACGCCAGGTCCTCGCGCAGCAGCTTGATCGCGACGGGCCCCTCGGGTCCCTCGCCCAGCCACACCGTGCCGGCGCTGCCCCGCCCCAGGATCTGGTGGGCGGTGTACCGGCTGCCGATCTTCCGTGCCAAGACTGCTCCTACCGACGCGTGTTGCGCCTAAACGTACGCGCCCGCGGAGCCGACCTTCACGGGGGAGCCGGAAATCACCCGCCGGATGTCGACAAATCTCCAGACTCGCCGTCGGATCCGGGGGAACGGGACCCGCCGGAGGCTCAGTTGCCGGTCGACGTACCGCCGCCCGAGCCGCTGCCGCCGCCCAGGTCCCCGATCCAGTCGGTCACGGTGGTGAACCAGTCGCTGAGCTGCTCCCAGTAGCCCTTGCCCGTGCCGATCCAGTCCTGCAGGGGGCTCAGCTCCCAGATCAGCCAGCCGGCCACGACCAGGATGACGAGCGTGAACAGGCAGCCCTTGAGACAGCCCAGCCCGGGGATGCGCATCGGGTTGGCGCTGCGCTGCCGCGGCGGCCGGGGCTCGCGCCGGGGCGGCTGGGGCTCGGGCGCGGGCGGCGGGGCGTAACGCTGCGGCTGGGGCCGCTGAGGCTGCGCGGGCTGCTGCGGCTGAGGGGTGGCGTAGCGCTGCGGCTGTTGCTGCTGCGGGTACCCGTAACCGGGCTGCTGGGGCGGCGGGCCCTGCGGTGCCTGGCGGGGCTGCTGCTGCGGGCGGGCGACCTGCCGCTGGGGGCGGCGGCGCAGCGGGTCCTGGTTCGGGTCGAGGTACTGGACCTGCGTCTGCTCGTTGCGGTCGCGGGCGGCGCGGAGCTGGTTCTGCCAGGGGTGGGGGTCCTCCGGTCCGCCCTGCTGCCCCGGTCCGCCCGGCTGCCCCGGGGGCACGGGCGGCATGACGGCGGTCGGGTCGGCGGCGCCCCGGTGGGGGAGCACGGCGGTGGGGTCGGCGGCGCCCGACGGGTTGCCGGTCTGCGGCAGGACGCTGGTGGCGCCGTTCGGGTCGTGGGCACCGGGCGGGTTCTGCGGCAGGACCTGCGTCGGGTCGGCGGCGCCGGGGGCTCCCGGGACCGGCGCGGGGGCCGGGTCGGGGGCGAGGAGCACGCCGACGTTCTCGGCGGCGCCGATCTGCGCGCTGCCGGCGTGCACACCGATGCCCTCGGCGACCACGCGCAGGCCGCGGGCGAGGTTCTCGGCGCTGGGGCGCTCGTCGGGGTTCTTGCGCAGGCAGCGCTCGATGACCGTCCACAGCGGGTCGGGGACGGTGGAGGGGCGGCGCGGTTCGGCGCTCAGGTGCTGGTGCAGCACCTCCAGCGCGGAGCCTCCGGCGAACGGGGGCCGGCCGGTGACCAGCTCGTACAGCAGGATGCCGGCGCCGTAGATGTCGACGGCGGAGGTCTGCGGGCGGCCCTCGGCGGACTCCGGCGCCACGTAGGCGGGGGTGCCGACGAACTCGTGGGTGCGGGTCAGGCCGGGTGAGTCGGCGAGGCGGGCGATGCCGAAGTCGGTGAGCATCGGGTGCATCTCGCCGCCGGTCTGCCTCAGCAGCACGTTGGCCGGCTTCAGGTCGCGGTGGACGACGCCGTCCTCGTGGCTGGCGGCGAGGGCGTCGGCGATCTGGGCCGTGAGCAGGGCCGCGGCGACCGGGGTGAACGGCCCGTTCTCGCGCAGGTAGCGGTGCAGGTCGGGGCCCTCGACGAGGTCCATGACCAGCGCCAGCAGCTCGCCCTCGACGACCAGGTCCCGGACCCGGACGATGTTGGGGTGGGTGAGCCGGAGCAGGACGGAGCGCTCCCGCAGGAAGCGCATCACGATGTCGGGATCGCTCGCGAGCTCCTCCTTGAGGACCTTGATCGCGACGGTCTCGCCGGGCTGCCCGGCCACGGCCGCCTCGGCACCCGCGGTCTCCCGCTGGCGGGCTCGCCAGACGGTGCCCGTGGCTCCGCGACCGAGGGGCTCCTCGAGGAGGTACTTGCTGCCTACCGGCCGCACGTCATGCGCTCCCTGTTGCTTGCTGGCTGTTCCGACCCACTGTAGTGCCGCGGTGCGGGCGCCGGGCTGTCGTCGCCCTTCGGGGTTCTCGTGGGGCCGCGGGCGGGTCCCGCGCTCCGCTCGCGTTCCGTGTCCGGCACCTGTTCAGGTGCGGGTGTTCAGGTGCGTGTTCGGAGGGAAGACGCTCGACCCGGTCCCTTGGTTGCCGGGCCCGGACGTGACCGATCTCAAGCGGGCACCCTTCGATCGCCGGCACGACAGCTGTCAGGCATTTTTACGGGCAGAGCCGACCAATCAAGATCATTTGATGGCCGGTGACGGGCGCGTTGTCAGTGGCAGGTGCGAGGATGCGTGCAGTACTGGCCGACGTGCTCGTGTGGCGGTGGGGGAAGTCCGCGGTGGGGGACCGTGGTGACGGCTTCTTGTTTCCCGGCGCGCGGGCGCCCGCGCGAAGGGACCGCTGACGGCGATGCAGATCCGGCTGACCGTCGTAGACCCGCTGGGCCCGCATGCCGCGGTGGGGGGCCGCGCCGCGAGCTGCGACGTGCTGGTCACCGCACCGGCCGGCACCGCGCTGGCCGCGATCTCCTCCGCGCTGGCCGCCGTGCTCCCCGGCGGTGAGGGCCAGGGCTCCGGCCAGGTGGTGCTCTACGCCGGTGCGCAGCGGCTCGACGCCCAGCGCAGCACCCTCGGCGAGCCACCGCTCCTGGACGGCGCCGTGCTCTGCGTGGGCGCCCCGGGCGAGCCCGACCCGCACACCGAGCCGGCCGACGTCCCGGCCCAGCTGCACGTGGTCGCCGGTCCCGACGCGGGCGGCGTGCACCTGCTGCACGGCGGCCAGGTCCGGCTCGGCCGCTCGGCGGAGGCGGACGTCGCGCTGGACGACCCGGACGTCTCCCGGATGCACTGCGCCGTGACCGTCGCCGCCGACGGCCGCGTCTCGGTCGCCGACCTCGGCTCCACCAACGGCACCACACTGGACGGCACCCGCGTGGGCGACCGCCCGGTCCGCTTCGCGCCGGGGGCGCTGCTGCGGGTCGGCGAGTCGGCCCTGCGGCTCGTGCCGGTGCCCCCGGCGGACGAGGCGCGGGTGCCCACGACCTCCGACGGCGAGGGGCACGTACGGCTGCCGGCCGCCCGCACGTCCGCCGCCTTCGGCGGGGACGACGTGGTGCACGCGCGCGTGGCGGACGCGGTGGAGGGACGCGCCCCGGCGAGCGGGGCGGGAGGCTCCCCGCACCCGGGCGGCTCCGCGGCAGGCTCCCCGTACCCGGGCGGCCCGGGGGCGGGTTCCGCCCGGCCCGGTGCGGGGGCGCGTGGTCACCGGCACCCGGCCGACGCCACGGACGGCGGCGTGTACGGGGCGGGCGGGCCTCCTGCGGCCGGACGGACGGGCGGCCCCACCCCCCGGGCCGGCGCGGCGGACGGAGACCCCCGCGCGGCCGGTGCGCCGGACGGACGACCCGGGACCGGTCGCCAGGACCCGCCCGTTTCCGCCGGGCCCACCCACCACGCCTACGGCACCACGGGGTACCCCGCGGCGGGGTACGGCACCGCTCCGCACGGCGGCGCGGGGCCGGCCGGGTCACCTCAGGTGCCCGGCCAGGGAGGCGCACCCCGCATCGAGAGCCATGGGTACGACCCCGGGGCAGGTTCACCGCGCTCGTACCCGGCCGCGGGCGACACGCACGGCGCCGGAGCCGGGTCGGACGCCTTCACGGCAGGGGCGACGGCCGCCTTCGGCGGGAGCGCGGGCCCCGGCGACGCCCCCCGCCTGGACGACGGCGCCGGACGCGCGGGCACACCGCCGCGGGACGCCGATGCCCCGCAGGGCGCACGCCGGCGCGGCGGGCTCGGCGCATGGGCGCGGCGCCTGGCCGGCGGACGCGGCGGCCCGCAGCACGCGCCCGGACCCGACGCGTACACGGACGCCCTCGACGAGGAGGCGGCCCGGCCGGCGCCGACCGCCCCGACCGGCGCCTCCCGCGCGCCGGAGACCTGGCCGGACCCCGCCTCGCTGCTGCTGACGGCGCTCGGGCCGGGGCCCCGCCTGTGGGAGCGCGGCCCGGGCCACCCGGAGGCGCTCACCGTGCGGCTCGGCACGGCCGACCGGGTGGCGCCCGGCGGCGACGCGCCGCTGCCCGCCGTCCCGGTGACCGCCGGGCTGCGCGAGGTGGGGGCGCTCGGACTGGCCGGCCCGCGCGGGCGGCTCGCCGGGCTGGCCCGCTCGGTGCTGGCCCAGCTCGCCGCGCTGCACTCCGCCGACGTCCTGGAGATCGTCCTGATCAGCGCGGACCGCTCCCGCCCGCTCGCGGACCGGGCCGCCGAATGGGCCTGGCTGGGCTGGCTGCCGCAGCTGCGCCCGGGACACGGCCAGGACTGCCGCCTGTTGCTCGCCTACGACCGCGAACAGGCCGCGGCGCGCGCCGGTGAACTCCTGCGCCGCCTGGAGGACCACATGGCGGACGTCCGCTCCGGCGCACGGCCACCGGCCCCCGCCGGCACGATCCCGGCCCAGCCGACGGCCCTCGCGCGGGACGCGCGGGGGCACGGCGCGGCACCGGCGGCCGACACCGTCCGACAGCCCTCGTGGGCGCGGCCCGACGACGGCTCCGACCCGGCCGGCGGCTTCCCGGGCCCGTACACGGTGGTCGTGGTGGACGGGGACCCCGGCGGGGCGGACGTGCGCGAGACCGTGACGCGCCTGACCCTGGAGGGGCCGCGGGCCGGCATCCACGTCGTGTGCCTCGCCGAGACGGCCGCCGCCTCCCCGACCTCGCCGGTGACGGAGACCTACGAGGCGGCCTGCGCGGCGTCGCCGGTGTTCCGGAGTTGCGGTGCCGTGGCGCTGCTCAGCGGGGACGTGGCGACGGCCCTGCGGCTGCTGCGCGTCGCGCGCGCCGGCACCTCCCCCGGCACCCCGGACACCGCGTCCGCCCCCGCCGGCCCGGTCGGCCACGGCACGCTCGGCACGGTGGACGCCGTCTCCCTCGCGTGGGCCGAGCGGTTCGCCCGCGCCCTGGCTCCGCTGCGCACCGACGGCCCGGTCGGCGAGCGGCACACGCGCGTGTCCGCACCGCTGCCCCAGGCGGCCCGGCTCCTCGACGAGTTGGGCCTCGCCCGCGCCACCCCGGCCTCCCTGATGGCCCGTTGGGCGGACGCGGCCGACGACGCCCAGGCCCTCGGGGGCCGCGCGCACGCCGTGCTGGGCGCCGGACCGCGCGGCCCGGTCGCGGCGGACCTCGGCGCCGAGGGGCCGCACCTGCTGATCGAGGGCCCGCCGGGAAGCGGCCGCACCGAGCTGCTGCGGGCGATCGTGGCCTCCCTCGCCTCCGCCGAACGCCCCGACCGCCTCGGCGTCGTCCTGGTGGACGGCCGGGACAGCGTGGGCGCGGGCGGCGGACACGGCGAGGGACTGCGGGTCTGCACGGACGTACCGCACGTCACCACGCACCTCACCGCCAACGACCCGGTCCGCATGCGGGAGTTCGCGCAGTCCCTGAGCGCGGAGCTGAAGCGGCGCGCCGAGCTGCTCGGGCGGTCGCACTTCGCCGAGTGGCACAGCGGGCGGGAGGTGTCCGGCCGGCTGGTCGCCCAGCGCGGCCCCGCGGACGGGTCCGGGGCCGGGCCGGGGGCGGGCACCGGGGACGTGGAGTCCCCGCCCAGTTCCACGCTGCGGCTGCGGCCGGGCGCGGCCCGGCGCCGAGCGGAGGCCGTACCACCGCTCCCCCGCCTCGTCGTCGTCGTGGACGATCTCGACGCACTCGTCACTCCCCCGCTCGGCTCGCCCGGCCGCCCCGCGGCGGGCTCGGTGATGCGGGCGCTGGAGGCCGTAGCGCGGGAGGGCGAGCGGCTCGGCGTGCATCTGGTGGCCGCCACCACGCCGGGGGGCCGCACCTCCCAGACGGAGCCTTCGTCGCGCGCCACGCTGCGGGTCGCCCTCGACGCGCCGGTGCCGGGCCCGGACGAACCGGCGCCGGGGCGGGGGCGGTTGACCCGCCCGGACGGCCAGGTCGTGGTGTTCCAGGGCGGCCGGGTCACGGGACGCATCCCGCGGACGGCGACCCTGCGGCCCACGGTGGTCCCGCTGGAGTGGCACCGCATGGGCGACCCGCCTGCCCGGCGCCCCGTCCGGGAGCTGGGCAACGGGCCGACGGACCTGGCCCTGCTGGCCAGCGCGCTGGAGCGGGCGGCGCGGGAGGTGGCGGCGGCGGAGGTGCCGTCGCTGCTGTGACCCCGGCCGTCGACCGGCCCGCCGAAGGCGCCACCCGAGGCGGGCTCCGCGGGCCGGAGGGCCAAGGGCCGGTCCGACGATTCCCGCCCGCCTCGCGACGCCACGCGCGCACCCTCGACGCCACGCGCGCACCCTCGACGCCACGCGCACCCTGGCGCGGCCACGCGCGCCCTCGCAACGCCACGCGCACCCCCCACGCGACGCGCACCCTCGACACCTTGCTCGCACCCTCGACGCACCGGCCGCCGCGAGACCGCCCTCCGGGCGACGACGCTCGGGGCCGGCCAGGCCCTGGACCGGTCAGTCGCGAGCGGCGGTGCACGGGCGGCGGCCCTCGACGGTGCCGGCCGCCCGGTGCCTGGTCACGACGCGGTCACGATCCCCCGCTTGACAGCGGAGGCGCTCTTGCCGCCCTCACCCCCCTGGCGTACACCAGAGCGCACGGGACAGCGCCGGACGTTCGACGAGGACGAAGAACGGGGCAGTGATGCGCACGAGCAGCACCATGGGGACACGCAGGACCGTCAAGGGCACGGGCAGAGCCGCGAAGAGGACCACCCGGGCCGCCGCCGCCCTCGCCGCGGGGGCGCTCGCGCTCTCGCTCACCGCGTGCGGCGGCGACGACGACAAGGGCGGCGACGAGAACGCCGGTGAGGGGGGCGGCAAGGAGACGGCCGCCACCGTCACCCTGCCGAAGCTGGACGGCGAGAGCCTGGAGGTCGCCGCCGTCTGGACCGGCGCCGAGCAGGAGAACTTCAAGAAGGTCCTCGCCGAGTTCGAGAAGCGCACCGGCGCCAAGGTGACGTTCGTGCCCGCCCAGGACCCGATCATCAACTTCCTCGGCTCGAAGATCGCGGGCGGTGCGCCGCCGGACGTGGCGATGCTGCCGCAGCCGGGGGCCATCAAGCAGGCCGTCGACAAGGGCTGGGCCAAGCCGCTGGGCGCGGAGGCCGCCAAGGAGCTGGCGGAGAACTACTCGCCGGGCTGGCAGGAGATCGGCAAGGTCGGCGGCAAGCAGTACGGCGTCTACTACAAGGCCGCCAACAAGTCCCTGATCTGGTACAACGCGCAGGTCTTCGAGAACGCGGGCGCGGCGGAGCCCAAGACCTGGGACGAGCTGCTCACCGCCGCCCAGACGATCTACGACTCCGGCGTCACGCCGTTCTCGGTCGGCGGCGCGGACGGCTGGACGCTCACCGACTGGTTCGAGAACGTCTACCTCTCGCAGGCCGGCCCGGAGAAGTACGACCAGCTGGCGAAGCACGAGATCAAGTGGACGGACCCGTCGGTGAAGGAGGCGCTGACCACCCTCGCCGAGATCTGGGGCAAGAAGGACTACGTGGCGGGCGGCGCGTCCGGCGCGCTGCAGACCGAGTTCCCGGCCTCGGTGACGCAGACTTTCACCGGCGGCGACCAGCCCAAGGCGGGCATGGTCTACGAGGGCGACTTCGTCCAGGTCAACATCGGCGAGACGGACGCGGAGGTCGGCACGGACGCGAAGGTGTTCCCCTTCCCGTCGGTCGGCGGCACCGCGCCGGTGGTGTCCGGCGGCGACGCGGCCGTGGTCCTTCAGGACTCGAAGGCGGCGCAGGCCCTGGCCACCTGGCTGGCCTCGCCGGACGCGGCGACGATCCAGGCGAAGCTCGGCGGCTACCTCTCGCCGAACAAGAACGTGGAGGCGTCGGCGTACCCGAACGACGTGCAGAGGAAGATCGCCGAGGCGCTCGTCGCGGCCGGTGACGACTTCCGCTTCGACATGTCGGACCAGGCCCCGCAGGCCTTCGGCGGCACGCCCGGCAAGGGCGAGTGGAAGGCGCTGCAGGACTTCCTGAAGAACCCGAAGGACGTCGCGGGCACGCAGGAGCGGCTGGAGGCGGACGCGGCCGCCGCCTACGGGGACTGACGCGATGACGTCGGTCACGGCGGCGGGGACCACACCGGGCCCTGCCGCCCCCAAGTCGCGCAAGAGCGTGACCGGCACCCGCAAGGCCGTGGCGGTGCTGTTCCTGCTGCCCGCCCTGGTGCTGCTCGGCGCGCTCGTGGTCTACCCGATCGGGTACTCGCTGATCCGCAGCTTCTACGACCAGTCCGGCGACTCCTTCGCCGGATTCGACAACTACCAGGCCCTGTTCACCGACGACGGCATCCGCACGGCCCTCAAGAACAACATCATCTGGGTGGTGTTCGCGCCCACGGTCGCCACCGCGCTCGGCCTGATCTTCGCGGTCCTGACCGAACGGGTGCGCTGGGGCACGGCGTTCAAGCTGGTCGTCTTCATGCCGATGGCGATCTCGATGCTCGCGGCGGGCATCATCTTCCGCCTGGTGTACGACCAGGACCCGGACAAGGGCGTCGCCAACGCGGTGTGGGTCGGGGTGCACGACACGTTCGCCGAGTCGTCCGCGTTCCCGAAGGCGCACCCGGGCCGCGACTCGCCGCTGGAGCCGGCCGGCGGGGGCGCCTTCGTCACCAAGGAGCCGGTGCGGGCGGGCGCGACCGTCGTCCTGCCCCTGGTCGGCGTCGCCCCCGACCTGATGCCGGACGGTGCGAAGAAGGCCGTGCCCGCCGAGCCGGAGGACGGCAGGATCACCGGCACCACCTGGCAGGACTTCACCCGCGGCAAGGGCGTCGGGAAGCTCAACGGCGTCGACGCGGCCGAACTGGGCTACGCCGGGATGAGGATCGAGGCGGTGAAGGACGGCGAGGTCGTCGCCTCGGCCACGGCGGCCGGCGACGGCACCTTCTCGCTGCCGGCGGCTGCCGACGGGGCACAGCTCAGGCTGCCCGCCGACAACTTCAAGGAGCCCTACAACGGCCTGGACTGGCTGGGCCCCTCGCTCGTCACACCGGCCATCATCGGGTCGTACGTGTGGATGTGGGCGGGCTTCGCGATGGTGCTGATCGCGGCGGGGCTGGCCGGGGTCCCGCGGGAGCTGCTGGAGGCCGCCCGGGTCGACGGGGCCAACGAGTGGCAGGTCTTCAGACGGGTCACGGTGCCGCTCCTGGCGCCGGTGCTCGCGGTCGTGGCCGTCACCCTGATGATCAACGTGCTGAAGGTCTTCGACCTGGTCTTCATCATCGCCCCCGGGTCCTCCCAGGACGACGCGAACGTGCTCGCCCTGGAGCTGTACCGCAAGGGCTTCGCCTCCGACCAGCCGGGCATCGCCAGCGCCATCGCGGTGTTCCTGCTGCTCCTGGTGATCCCGGTGATGTGGTTCAACGTACGGCGGCTGAGGCGGGAGGTGCGGCGATGACCACGGACGCGGGCTCCCTCACGAAGACGGCACCGGCGTCGCCCGGGACCGCCCGCGAGGCGAAGCGGTCGCTCGGGTCGCGGCTCGCCGAGGGCGTCAGCGGCGGACTGGTCCGGGTCTTCCTGATCGTGGTGGGCCTGTTCTGGCTGGTCCCGACGATCGGTCTGCTGCTGTCCTCGCTGCGCACGCCCCGGGACATGGCGTCGAGCGGCTGGTGGGAGGTCTTCACCAAGCCCTCCCAGCTCACCTTCCAGAGCTACGAGGAGCTGCTGAAGAACGGCGACATCACCTCCTCCCTGTTCAACACCGTCCTGATCACGGTCCCGGCGACGGTCCTGGTCGTGGTCATCGGGTCGCTGGCGGGCTACGCCTTCGCGTGGATGGAGTTCCCGGGCCGCGACTGGTGGTTCCTCGCCGTGGTGGGGCTGTTGGTCGTCCCGGTGCAGGTCGCGCTGATCCCGATCGCCGAACTCTTCGGGAAGATCGGCCTGTTCGGGTCGATCGTCGGTGTGATCCTCTTCCACGTCGGCTTCGGTCTGCCCTTCGCGGTGTTCCTGCTGCGGAACTTCTTCGCGGAGATCCCGAGGGAGCTGCTGGAGGCCGCCCGGCTCGACGGCGCGGGTGAGCTGCGGCTGTTCGCCCGGGTCGTGATGCCGCTGGGCGGGCCCGCGATCGCGAGCCTCGGCATCTTCCAGTTCCTGTGGGTGTGGAACGACATGCTGGTCGCGCTGATCTTCTCGGACTCCGGGAACCAGCCGATCACGGTCGCCCTGCAGACGCAGGTACGGCAGTTCGGCAACAACATCGACGTGCTGGCGCCGGGAGCGTTCATCTCCATGGTGATCCCGCTGGCCGTGTTCTTCGCGTTCCAGCGGCAGTTCGTCTCCGGCGTGATGGCGGGTGCCGTCAAGTAGGGCGCCGGGGCACCACGCTTGAGGGGGCGGACCGGACACCGGTCCGCCCCTTCCTTCGTACGGGGCACGCGTCGGCGCGACGGTCCCCCGAATGCCGCAGGGACCGTAACCAAGTCACTCCATCGGCCGTTCCCGGGCAGAGCGCCCGCGCCGACCCCGCCGACCCATGGATGTCCCGTGCCCCGGTTCAGTGTCATCGTCCCCGCGTACCAGGTTCAGGCGTATCTGCACGAGTGCCTGGAATCGGTGCTGTCGCAGTCGTACCCGGACCTCGAGGTGATCGCGGTCGACGACTGCTCGCCGGACGCCTGCGGCGCGATCGCCGACGAGTTCGCGGCCCGCGACCCGCGCGTCCGCGTCGTGCACCTGCCCGAGAACCAGGGCCTCGGCCCCGCCCGCAACGCCGGGTTGGAGCGGGCGACCGGCGACTACCTGGTCTTCCTCGACGGTGACGACACCCTGACCCCGGACGCGCTCAGGGCGATCGCGGACCGGATCAAGGAGACCGGCGAGCCGGACGTCCTGGTCTACGACTACGCGCGGACGCACTGGTCGGGCGAGGCGGTCCGCAACCAGGCCGCCGCGCACCTCACCGAGCGGGGCCCGGCACCGTTCCGGCTCACCGACCGGCCGGGGCTGCTGAAGCTGCTGATGGTGGCCTGGAACAAGGCGGTGCGCCGCGAGTTCGCCGAGCGCGAGGGGTTCACCTTCCCGCCGGGCTACTACGAGGACACCCCGTGGACGTACCCGGTCCTGCTGACGGCGGAGTCCGTCGCCACCCTGGACCGGGTCTGCGTCCACTACCGGCAGCGCCGGCGCGGCAGCATCCTGGGCACGCCGAGCGAACGGCACCTGGACGTCTTCGCGCAGTACGACCGTGTCTTCGCGTTCCTGGAGTCGCACCCGGAGCGGACCCGCTGGCGGCCGGTGCTCTACCGCCGCATGGCCGACCACCTGACGACGGTGTTCACCCGCCCCGACCGCCTCCCGCGCTCCCTGCGCGCGGAGTTCCTGCGCCGGGCCCGCGTCCACTGCCGCCGTTACCGGGTCCCCGGCGCCCCCGCCCCGCTGCCCGTGCGGCTGCGCCACGCCCTGCTCCGGCTCGGCCTGCGCCGCACCTACGAGACCCTGCGGCTGGCGTCGGCCCTGCGCCGCCGGACGGTGAAGGTCACGGCGAAGCTGCTGCGCGCCGCACGGGCCGGCGCCCTGCGCCTGCACTACCGCGTCCAGCGCCGTCTCCCGCTGCGCGCCGACCGCGCCGTCTTCGCGGCCCACGGCGACCGCGGTCACGGCTGCAACCCGGGCGCGCTGGAGGAGGCGTTCCGCGACTTCGCGCCGCACGTGCGCACGGCGTGGGCCGCCGACCCCGCGCACCACCACACCGTCCCGCCCGGCCCGCGCCGCCTGACCCCCGGCACGGCCGCCTACTGGACGGCGCTGGCCCGCTCCCGGTACGTGGTGCACAACGCGGGCTTCGACGCCGGCCTGGTCAAGCGCAAGGGGCAGGTGCTGATCCAGACGCAGGCCGGGACGCCCCTCAAGCACATGGGCCTGGACCTCCAGGAACGCCCGGCCGCGGCGCGGGGCACCGACTTCGCCCGGCTGCTGCGCGACGTCGACTCCTGGGACTACGTCGTCTCCGCCAACCGCCACTCCACGCTGACCTGGGAACGCGTCCACCCCGGCGACTACACCACGCTGGAGTACGGCCAGCCCCGCACCGACGCCCTCCAGCGGGCGACCGCCGCGGACGTGGCCCGGCTGCGGGAGAGCCTCGGCATCCCCGACGGCACGGTCGCGATCCTGTACGCGCCGACCCACCGCGACTACCGGCGTACCCAGCGCGCCGCCCTGGACCTGGAGCGCGTCCTGACCCGTCTCGGGCCGCGCTTCATGGTGCTGGCCCGCGCCCACCCCCGCAACGGCGGCCCGCTCGTCGAGTCCGGGGGCCGCGTCCTCGACGTCAGCGACCACCCGAGCGTGGAGTCGCTCTGCCTGGCCTCGGACGCGCTCGTCACCGACTACTCGGCACTGATGTTCGACTACGCGGGTCTGGACCGCCCGATCGTGATCCACGCCGACGAGCCGGAGGCGTACGAGGCGGCCCGCGGGACCTACTTCGACCTGCGTGAGCTGCCGCCGGGAGCGATCGCCCGGGACGAGGACGAGCTGATCGACATCTTCGCCGACGGCCACTGGTGCGGCTCGCGGTCCGCGCAGCTCAGGACGGCTTTCCGGGAGCGGTTCTGCCCCTGGGACGACGGGCGCGCCGCCGAGCGCGTCGTGCGCCGGGTGGTGCTCGGGGAGACGGACCTGCCGCCCGTCGTGCCGCCGGCCGCGCGCCGCCCCGTGCCCTCCGCCGCCGCGGCCCTCGCCCGGCCCCCGCTGGCCACCGTGCCGCAACCCGCCGGGCCTCGCACCGTCACCGACAGCCTCTGATCGCCGTTTGTCCACTGGGAGTTCGCATGCCCCGCAGCTCGAAGCGGCCCACTCCGCCCCGGCCGTCCACCGTGCGGCCGACGGGACGGCCGGGCCGCCGCACGGCGTGAGCGGCGGGGGCTCCCTTCGGACCAGGACAACGAGAGAAAGAGCAGTATGCCCCGCTTCAGCATCATCGTCCCGTCCCATGGGGTCGCGGGGCGGCTGTCCCAGGCGCTGGACTCCGTCCTCGCCCAGTCCTTCGGCGACTTCGAGCTGATCCCGGTCCACGACGCCCCGGACCGCGCCGCGGCGGACGTCGTGGAGGAGCGCGCCGAGCGGGACTCCCGGGTGGCGCCCGTGCACGCGCCGCCGGAGGCCGGGCTGGCCGGGGCGCGCAACACCGGGATGCGGGCGGCGACCGGCGCGTACCTGCTGTTCCTCGACGGCGACGACGTCCTCGTCCCGGGCGCGCTGGCGGCGCTGGACGCGCGGCTGGCGGACACCGGGGGCGTCGACGTCCTGTACTTCGAGCACGAGCGGGTGCCCTGGTGGGAGGGCGAGCCGGCCAACCCGGCGGCCCCGCTGCTGGCGAAGGCCCCGGACGGCGCCTTCGCCCCCGACCGCGCCCCGCACCTCACCGGCGTGCGGCTGCCCGCCTGGAGCGCCGTCTACCGCCGCACCTTCCTCACCGAGCGGCGACTGGACTTCCCCGACGGGCACTTCACCGACGTCGGCTTCGGGGCGCTGGTCTCGGCGCGCGCCGAGCGCGTCACGGTGCTGCGGTCGGTGGTCGTACGGCATCTGGTGCGCCGGCAGGGCAGCCGGCTGAGCCTGCCGGGCGAGCACCACGCGGACCTCCTCGACCAGGCCGAACGGGCCCTCGCGCACGCCGAGGAGCGGGGGCTGCCGGCCGAGCGGCGCGGGCCGCTGTTCGAGCAGCTCTTCGCGGCGGTCCTGAAGACGGCCACCCATCCGCGGCGCCTGACCCGCCGGGGCCGCCGTGCCTTCTTCCGCCGCGCGAGCCGCCTCTACCGGCGCCACCGTCCCGCCGGTTTCCGGCCGCCGGGCGGCCGGCTCGGCGTCCAGCACCGGCTGCTGGCCTCCGGGTCCTACACCGGCTTCCGCGTCTTGCGCGCCGCCCACCGCGCCGCCTCCGGCGTCCTGCTGCGGCTGCCACGCCCGCACGGGCTGCGCACCCGGCTGCGCTACCGCCGCGCGCTGCGCCGCCCGCTCGACCCGAACCTCGTCGTGTACTGCGCCTACTGGGGCCGCGGTTACGCCTGCAACCCGGCCGCGATCCACGCCAAGGCCCGCGAACTCGCCCCGCACCTGCGGTCGGTGTTCCTGGTCGAGGCGGACCAGGCGCACACCGTCCCGAAGGACGTCGACCACGCGGTCATCGGCAGCCGGCGCTACTGGGAGGTGCTGGCCCGCGCCACGTACCTGGTCAACAACGCCAACTTCGCCGAGGGCGTCGTCAAGCGCCCCGGCAGTGTGCACGTGCAGACCCAGCACGGCACGCCGCTGAAGACGATGGGCGTCGACCAGTCGACGTACCCCGTGGTGGCGGCGGCCAGCGGCAGCTTCACCAGGCTGCTTGGCCGGGTGGACCGCTGGGACTACAACCTCTGCGCCAACCGCCACTCCACCCAGATGTGGGAGCGCGCCTTCCCCGGCTCGTACGAGCAGCTGGAGTACGGCTATCCGCGCAACGACGTCTACTGCACGGCCACCGCCGAGGACGTCGCCCGCGTCCGGCGCGAGCTGGGCGTCCCGGAGGGGAGGACGGCCGTGCTGTACGCACCCACGCACCGCGACCACGAGGCGGGGTTCGGCGCCGGCGGCCTGGATCTGGAGGCGTTCTGCGAGGCGGCCGGCGAGGACGTGGTCGTGCTGCTGCGGGCCCACTACTTCTACGACCGGGGCGGCGCCGCGAGCAGCGGCCGGATCATCGACGTGACCGCACACCGCTCCTCCGAGGACGTGTGCCTGGCCGCCGACGCGCTGATCACCGACTACTCGTCGATCATGTTCGACTACGCCAACCTGGACCGGCCGATCGTCGTGTACGCCGACGACTGGGAGGTCTACCGGGAGACCCGCGGGGTCTACTTCGACCTGATGGCGGCGCCGCCCGGCCCGGTGGCGCGGACACCGCAGGAGCTGGCCCGCGTCTTCCGCGACGGCACCTTCGCGGGCCGGGAGTCGGCGGCGCTGCGGGCCGCCTTCCGCGAGCGGTTCTGCGACTTCGACGACGGCCGGGCCGCCGAGCGCGTGGTGCGCCGGGTGCTGCTCGGCGAGCCGCCCGAGGCGCTCCCGCCCGTGACCCCGCTCGCCGAGCGCGTCCCGGCCCCCGCCGCCGCCACCCTCGTAAGGAGCTGATCCCGCAGTGCCCCGCTTCAGCGTCATCCTCCCCTGTTTCAAGGTGCAGGGCTTCCTGCGCGAGTGCCTGGACTCGGTCCTGGACCAGTCCTACCGGGACATCGAGGTCGTCGCCGTCGACGACTGCTCGCCGGACGGCAGCGGCGCCATCCTCGACGAGTACGCGGCCCGCGACGACCGGGTGCGGGTGCTGCACCTGGCGGAGAACGTGGGCCTCGGCCGGGCCCGCAACGCCGGGCTGCCGCACGCCACCGGTGACTACCTCTTCTTCCTCGACAGCGACGACTCCCTGACCCCGGGCGCCCTGCGCGCGATGGCCGACCGGCTCGCGGAGACCGACGACCCCGACGTCCTCGTCTTCGACTACGCGCGCACCTACTGGTGGGGCGGCACCCGGCGCAACGCCCTGGCCCGGGTCCTGGCGGAGGCCGGCGACGGCACCTTCACCGCCGCCGGGCACCCGGAGATCCTCGACCTGCTGATGGTGGTGTGGAACAAGGTCTACCGGCGCGACTTCGTGGAGCGGGAGGGCTTCACCTTCCCGCCGGGTTACTACGAGGACACGCCCTGGACCTTCCCGGTCATGTTCAGCGCCGGGCGGATCGCCGCGCTGGACCGGATCTGCCTGAACTACCGCCAGCGCCGCCAGGGCAACATCCTGTCCACCACCAGCCGCAAGCACTTCGACGTCCACGCGCAGTACGAGCGGGTGTTCGCGTTCCTCGACGCGCGTCCGGAGCTGGCCCGCTGGCGGCCGTTCCTGCACACCAAGATGGGCGAGCACTGCCTGGACATCCTGAGCAAGCCGGACCGGCTGCCGCCGTCCGACCGGGGCGAGTTCTTCGGCCGCACCGCCGAGATGTTCCGCGCGTACCGGCCGGAGGGCGCCGAGGTCCCGGCCGAACTGCGCGTCCTGGAGGGCGGGTACACCGCGTACCGCCTGCGGCGGCGGTCCGGGCGGGCGGGCCGGGAGCTGGAGCGGCGGGCGCGGCAGGTGCGCGGGGCGGTCGCCTCACGTGCGGGGCGGGTCAGGACCGCGGTGCACACGCGCCGCCCGCTGGTCGGGGACCTCGTCGTGTACTCGGCGTTCTCCCACCGGGGTGTGCTGGGGGACCCGGCGGCGGTCCACCGCAAGGCCCGCGAGATCGCCCCGCACCTGCGCGGGGTGTGGGTGGTGCGCGACGAGGAGGACGTGCCGCTGCTGCCGCCGGACACGGAGCACGTGATCCTCGGCAGCGCGGCCTACCGCCGGGTGACCGAGCGGGCGACGTTCTTCGTGAACAACGTCAACTGGCCCGGTGCGGTGGCCAAGCGCCCCGGCAGTGTCCACATCCACACCCACCAGGGCACGCCGCTGAAGTACATGGGCGTCGATCTGCTGGGCCGGCCCGGCGCCCGGCACGGCCTGGACGTGCCGCAGATGCTGCGCCGGGCCGACCGCTGGGACCACAGCCTGGTCGCGGGCCGGTACGCGGAGCGGGTGTGGGAGCGGGCGTACCCGTGCCACTTCACGTCCGCGCGCACGGGCAGCCCGCGCAACGACGTGCTGGTGAACGCGGGCCCCGAGGAGGGCCGGCGGGTCCGTGAGCGGCTCGGCGTCCCCGACGGGCACACCGTCGTGCTGTACGCGCCGACCCGCCGCGAGTACCGGCGGGGCGGGCACGTCGACCGGATCGACCTGGCCCGTCTCGCCGCCGATCTCGGGGAGGGGCACACCCTGGTGGTGCGGCTGCACCCGTCGCTGGCCACCGGACCGGCGCGCGGTCTGGGCCTGTCGGAGCTGCACCGGCGGGGCGTCCTGGTCGACGCGACGGACGAGCCGCACGTGGAGGACCTGATGCTCGCCTCCGACCTGCTGATCACCGACTACTCCGCCCTGATGTTCGACTACGTCCTCCTGGACCGGCCGGTCGTCATCCACGCCGACGACTGGGCGGCCTACACGGCGAGCCGCGGCGCCTACTTCGACATCACCGCCGAGGCTCCGGGCCACGTCTCGCGTTCGTACCGGGAGCTGGCGTGGCTGCTGGACTCCGGGGCGTGGCGGGACGAGGAGGCGGCGCGCCTCAGGTCCGCCTTCCGGGCCCGGTACTGCGAGTACGAGGACGGCAGGGCCGCCGAGCGGGTCGTGCGGACGCTGATGCTGGGCGAGCGGATGCCCGAGCCACAGCCGCCGGCCGTCCCCGGGGCCCGGGCCGCGCAGGCCCGCCGCGACCTGCTGACCTCCTCGTGAGGCCGCGCGGCTGGGTGCTGGTGGTGGCGGCCGTGTTCGCCGCGCTCCAGCTCGCGAACATCACCGGCCGGGACACCCCCGACACGAAGAACTACCTGGCGTACGCCCTGAGTCTCACCGGGGAGAGCAAGCGCGGGGTGGCGGCGGCGACCATCGACTACGTGTGCGCGAGCCAGGCCTCCGCGGCCCGCCGCGACCAGAGCGTGCACGTGGTCCGCTTCCACCGCCCCGACCCCGGCGACCGGGTCGCGGCCGAGTGCCGCCAGCGCCAGTGGCGGCAGGTGGAGCCGCGGCTGGCGGCCGGGCAGACCGGCGGGCACACGGTGCCGTACATGGAGGAACGCTTCATGCGGATCTTCGAGGCGCGGCCCGGCTATCCGGCGTTCCTGGTGCCGTTCGTCCTGGCCTTCGGGGCGACCTGGGGGCTGTGGGCCGCGGGGGTCGTGCTGGCGTGCGCGGGCGGGGTGCTGGTCTTCCTGATCCTGCGCACCCTGTCGGTCCCGGTACCGCTCGCGCTGACCGGACAGGCGCTCTACTACGTGCTGCCGAGCGGCACGACGGCCATGCGCCCGATGGCCGAGGGGCTGCTGATGGCGCTGACCCTGGCGGCGGTGTGGGGCTGTGCGCTGGTGCTGCGGGCCGGGCGCGGGCGGGCCGGGCTCCTGCTGGTCGCCGGGTCGCTGCTCGCGCTGTTCGCCGTCAAGCACTCCCAGGCGCTCTTCCTCGGGCTGTGCCTGGCGGCGGCGGGCGCGCTGCTGGCCCTGCGGCGGTACCGGCGGGGCCGGCCGCCCGGCCGGGACGTGCTCGCGATCGCGGTGACCGGCCTGTGCGGCGCGGCCCTGACCATGGTCCTGGCGCGGCTGCTGCACTACCCGACCGTGTCCGACAGCCTCCAGGACCTGCTCACCGGGCACTTCGCCCGGCCCGACCGGGAGGACCCGTGGCCGGAGTTCTGGCAGTTGCAGGGCAACTTCTGGGTGGAGTGGCTGCGCCGCCAGGCGTGGGAGCCGCTGTTCGCGGCGGCCCTGGGGGCGGGGGCGTGGGGTGCGCTGCGGCGCGGGGGCGCGGTCGGCGTCTTCCTGGTCGCGGCCGCGTTCACCGGGATCCTCACCCAGGCCGCGCATCCGGACATCGACATCTGGGGCGGGCGGCTGATCGTGCTGGCGTGGCTGCTGCCGGTGGTGGGGGTGCCGATGCTGCTGGAGCCGGTGGTGCGGGGCCGGGTGGCACTGCCGGCGCAGGGGCACACCGACCGGGCCCGCGCGATCAACTGAGGATCACTCGATGAGGTGACTTGGGTTCATGTCGTTGACCCCGACGGGAACATACGGCAAATGCCCCGAATGTCCCACCAGTCATCTCTTCCGTGAGCGCCGGCGTCCTCGTCCGGCGGCCCGTGCGCGGCGCGACGGCGCTGCGCGGCGGCCGCGCCTGGCGTCCCACCCCGTACCAGGTCGCCGGCTTCCTGTTCTTCCTGCTGATGTCGCTGGCGTACTGGGCGGTGCCGCTGTGCTGCGACGCCGGACAGCACGCGGCCGTCGTCGAGCGCCTGAAGGCCGATCTCCTCCATCCCCGCCATCCGATGGCCGACCTGCCCGGCGCGGGCAGCGCCTACTACTCGCCCTACGCGGTGGCGCAGGGCCTGTTCGCCCGGCTGACCGGCCTGGGCGGCTGGGAGGTGGTGCGGCTGGCCGGGCCGGTGAACCTGCTGGTCCTGCTGACCGGCCTGGGCCGCTTCGTCAGGGTGCTCTCCCCCCGGCCGTGGGCGCCGGTGCTGGCGCTGGGCGCGATGACGCTGCTGTGGGGGACCGAGCGGGCCTGGTGGAGCGGCTACCTCGGGCTGATGTCGATGACCGGCAACCTGGGCTACCCGTCGGCCTTCGCGATCGGGCTCACCTTCTGGGCCTGGGCGCTCACCGGTGCCCGGGCACGGGACGCGCGCCGGGTGCGCTACCTGGGACCGAGCGGGCTGCGCGGCCTGCCCGGGTACGCGGGCCTGGGCGTCCTCTACGGTCTGATCCTCCTCGTCCACCCGATCACCTCGGTGGCGGCGGCGCTGGGCGCGGTGGCCCTGGTGGGCGGTTGGCAGCGCCGGTGGCGCACGGCGGTCGTCGGACGGTGGGCCCTGACGGGCGCGGCGGCGGTGGCCTCGGCGGCGGCGTGGCCGTACTTCGACGTGTTCGCGCTGGCCGGGGACGACAGCGTGGACGGCATGCACCGGGTGCTGTACCTGGATCTGCCCGGCGAGTTCTGGCTGGCCCTGCTCGGGCTGCCGGCGCTGTGGCTGCGCGGGCGGCGCTCGGCGCGGGACCCGCTGGTGCTGATGTTCGCGCTGGACTGCGCGGTGGTGGCGTACGGCTGGTTCAGCGGCCACTACACCTACGGCCGCATTCTCGGGCTGACGCTGGTGCCGGCGCAGTTCGCCCTCGCGGTGGAGCTGGCGGCGCCCCGGCCGTGGGAGCGGTGGCGGCGGGCGCTGGGCGGGGCCGCGGCCGCCGGGGCCCTGCTGGGCTTCCTCGCGGTCCACGCCGGGGCGGTGGTGCCGCGCGCGCTGGACCCGGTCGGTTTCGAGCAGCCCCCGCGGTGGCCGACGTACGCGTGGGCGGCCCGGCACATCGGTCCCGGCGAGGTCGTGATCACCGACGGCTACTACGCCGGGCACGCCATCGCCGGGTACGGACCCAACCTCGCGGCGCCCGCCTGGCCGGACCCCTCGCTCGACGAACGGGAGCGCCGGCGGCGGGTGGCCGACGTCGAGGCGTACCTGGCGCCCGGCTCGACCCGCGCGGAGCGCGCCGCCGTGGTCCGCCGCCACCACGTCCGCTGGCTGCTGCTGACGCGCTGGCAGCCGGTGCCCGAGGAGGCGGTGGTGGTGGCGTGGAGCGAACGGACGGGCGAGGTGCTGGCGCGGGTCGGGTGAGGGCCTGCCCGGGGGCGGGCCGGGGGGCCGGGGGGCCGGGGGGCTCTACTCGATGACGAGCTCGACCGGGATGTTGCCGCGAGTGGCGTTGGAGTAGGGGCAGACCTGGTGGGCCTGCTCGACCAGCTTGCGGCCGGTCTCCTCGTCCACGCCCTCGGGCAGCTCCACCCGGAGGGTGACGGCGAGCGCGAAGCCCTCGCCCTGCTTGCCGATGCCGACCTCGGCGGTCACCGCCGCCTCGCTGACGTCGACCTTCGCCTGCCGGCCGACGACACCGAGGGCGCTGCCGAAGCAGGCGGCGTACCCGGCGGCGAACAGCTGCTCGGGGTTGGTGCCCTTGCCGTCGCCGCCCATCTCGGCGGGGGCGCTGAGCGCGAGGTCGAGCTTGCCGTCGGAGCTGACGGCGCGGCCGTCGCGGCCGTGGGTGGCGGTGGCGGCGGCGGTGTAGAGCGCGTCCATGGGGAACCTTCCCTCTGAAGAGATCTGGCGAGAAGCGTGCCGGGCGGCCGGCCTCCCGGCGCCCCGACGACACCAACTGTGACACACAATTAAGTTGTGCACAACTGAATGACGCGCAATCCCCACCCCGCTACCCTGGAGCCATGACCACGCCCGCAACGGACTGGCTCCGCCTCGACCAGCAGATCTGCTTCTCGCTCAACGCCGCCTCGCGTGCCTTCAACGGCGTCTACCGCGTGGTCCTCAAGGACCTCGGGCTCACCTACCCGCAGTACCTGGTGATGCTGGTGCTGTGGGAGGACGGGGAGCTGCCGGTGAAGAAGCTCGGCGAGCGGCTGCGGCTCGACTCCGGCACGCTCTCGCCCCTGCTCAAGCGGCTGGAGGCGGCCGGACTGGTCCGGCGGGAGCGCAGCGCGCGCGACGAGCGGTCGGTGGAGGTCGGGCTGACCGCGGAGGGCGTGGCGCTGCGCGAGCGGGCCGGCGAGGTGCCGCGCCGGATCGCCGGGGCGACCGGCCTGGACCTCGCCGAGATCCAGGACCTGGGCGCCCGGCTGAACCGGCTCACGGCCGCCCTGGACGCGTACGGCACCGGGTCACCCCCGGCGTCCTGACGGGTGCGGTGACCACCGGGTCCCGGGATGACGGATCATGGCTACCGAGGACCACTGACGAGGGGACGGCCGCAATGACCTGGCTGATCACCGGCGGCGCCGGCTACATCGGGGCGCACGTCGTACGGGCGATGACCGAGGCGGGCGAGCGGGCGGTCGTGTACGACGACCTGTCCACCGGCATCGCCGAGCGCGTCCCCGACGGCGTCCCCCTGGTCGTGGGCTCGGTCCTGGACGGCGAGCGGGTCGCGCGCGCCCTCACCGACCACTCCGTCACCGGGGTCGTGCACCTCGCGGCGAAGAAGCAGGTCGGCGAGTCGGTGGACCTGCCGCTCCACTACTACCGGGAGAACGTGGAGGGCCTGCGCGTCCTGCTGGAGGCGGCCACGGAGGCCGGTGTCGCGTCGTTCGTCTTCTCCTCCTCCGCGGCCGTGTACGGCATGCCCGACGTCGACCTGGTGACGGAGGAGACGCCGTGCCTGCCCCTGTCCCCGTACGGTGAGACCAAGCTGGCGGGTGAGTGGCTGGTCCGGGCGACCGGGCGGGCGGCGGGCCTGTCCACGGCCTCGCTGCGCTACTTCAACGTGGCGGGCGCGGCGAGCCCGGAACTCGCCGACACCGGTGTCTACAACCTCGTCCCGATGGTCTTCGAGAAGCTCACCGAGGGCGCCGCCCCGCGGGTCTTCGGCGACGACTACGCGACGCCGGACGGCACCTGCGTCCGCGACTACATCCACGTGGTCGACCTGGCCGAGGCCCACGTCGCCGCGGCCCGCGCCCTGGCCGCCTCCCCGGGCCGCTCCCTCACCCTCAACATCGGGCGGGGCGAGGGCGTCTCCGTCCGCGAGATGATCGACCGCATCAACGCCCTCACCGGCCACGACCAGCCCCCGACGGTCACCCCGCGTCGCCCCGGCGACCCGGCCCGCGTCGTCGCCTCGGCCGACCGCGCCGCCGTCGAGCTGGACTGGAAGGCCAAGCACGACGTCGAGGACATGATCACGTCGGCGTGGGCGGGCTGGGTGCGGCTGCATCCGGGGGCCGCGCGGGACTGAACCCGGTCGGACCACCCCGTCCGCGCGGCACCCGGGCCACCCCGGGCGCCCCTCACAGCCCCGACGGATCTCCCCGGCCGGGGAACGCGGGCCGCCACACCGGCCGAGGCCGACCACCGGGGCACGCCCGCCCGCCCGGCCGGCACCCCGCGGCCCGGAGCTTCACCCGGAGGCGACCGCGCTCACAGCGCCTTGAGGCCCTCCGCCGTGGCCCGCGCCAGCGCGCCCAGGTAGCCCTTGGGCAGCTTCGGGCTGCGGATGACCACCGAGCGCCAGTACAGCGGGCCCGAGATCAGGTCGAGGGCCAGGTCGGTGTCGAGGCCGGGGCCGACCTCGCCGCGCTCCCCGGCAGCGGCGAGGATCCTGCTGGCGACGCCGTCCTGCCCCTCCCGCAGGGCCTTCCGCAGCGCCTCGGCGATGTCGGGATTGCGGGCCGCCTCCGCCTGGAGGTCGGGGATGATCTGCGAGGCCACCGGGTGGCGCAGCGCCCGCGAGGTCACCTCGTACAGCAGCCGCAGGTCGCCCTCCAGCGACCCGGTGTCGGGCGCGGGCAGGCCCTGGACGGCGAGCGCGGAGACGATGTCGAGCACCAGGTGCAGCTTGGAGCGCCAGCGCCGGTACACCGCCGTCTTGCCGACCCCCGCGCGGCGCGCGATCCCCTCGATGGACATCCGCGCGTAGCCGACCGCCGCCAGCTCCTCGAAGACCGCCGCCCGGATCGCCTCCGTCACGTCCTCGCGCAGCACCGCCGCCCCGGCGGGGGCCCGGCGGCGCGGGCGCGGCTGCGGCTCGTCGGCGTTGGTCGTCATGCGAGCCAAGCATAGGGGCGATACGGGCGTCACGACGGAACGGTTGCGTCCCGACGCCGTCACGCCCTACCCTCACGTCACGACGATACGGTCCCGTCCCGACGTAAGTGAACGCACGAGGTCACTCGGGTGAACGCCGGGCGCCGCCCCCTCTCCCCCTCCGAGCGAAAGCAGCGGATGTGAGCCAGGCCCTCGACACACCGCCCCCGACACCGGCCCCCGCACCGGCCCCGGCCGCGCCCCCCGGCGACCACGACCTCGCGGCCCTCGCCGCCCGTCACGGTCTGTCGGTCAGCGGCGCCCGCCCCTCACTGCCCCAGTACGTCCGCCAGTTGTGGGCGCGCCGGCACTTCATCACCGCCTTCGCCACCGCCAAGCTCACCGCCCAGTACAGCCAGGCCAAGCTGGGCCAGCTCTGGCAGGTGATGACGCCCCTGCTCAACGCGGCGGTGTACTACTTCATCTTCGGCGTCCTGATGGACACCAGGCAGGGCGTGGAGGACTTCGTCCCGTTCCTGGTGACCGGCGTGTTCGTGTGGACGTTCACGCAGAGCTCGATCATGGCGGGCACCAAGGCCGTCTCCGGCAACCTCGGCCTGGTGCGCGCCCTGCACTTCCCGCGGGCGGCGCTGCCGGTCTCCTTCTGCCTCCAGCAGCTCCAGCAGCTGCTGTTCTCGATGGCCGCCCTGGTCGTGATCCTGCTCGCCTTCGGCGTGCCGCCCGCCGCGTCCTGGGTGCTCGCGGTCCCCGCGCTGGTGCTGCAGTTCGTGTTCAACGCGGGCGTGGCACTGGTCATGGCCCGGGTCGGCTCCAAGATCCCGGACATGGCGCAGCTGATGCCGTTCCTGCTGCGGACCTGGATGTACGGCTCGGGCGTGATGTTCAGCATCCATCACATGACCGGCCCGGACAGCGGCCTGCCCTCGTGGGTCGGGCCGCTCCTCCAGGTCAACCCGGCCGTCGTCTACATCGACCTGATGCGCTTCGCGCTGATCGACAGCTTCGGCGGCGGCATGCTGCCGGACCACGTGTGGGCGCTGGCCCTGGGCTGGGCCCTGGTCGCCGGGATCGGCGGCTTCATCTACTTCTGGAAGGCCGAGGAGACGTACGGTCGTGGCTGACAACACCGGCATCACCGAGCAGGCGGGCGAGCGCGTCCCCACCGTCATCGCCGACGGCGTCGACATCGTCTACCGGGTCAACGGCACCGGCGCGGGCCGCGGCTCCGCGACCGCCGCCCTCAACCGCATCCTGCGCCGCGGGAAGGCCGAGAAGGCCGCGGGCGTGCGCCGGGTGCACGCCGTGCGCAACGTGTCCTTCGTGGCGTACCGGGGCGAGGCCATCGGCCTGATCGGCACCAACGGCTCCGGCAAGTCGACGCTGCTCAAGGCGGTCGCCGGGCTGCTCCCGGTGGAGAACGGCCGCATCCACACCGACGGCCAGCCCTCGCTCCTCGGCGTCAACGCGGCCCTGATGAACGACCTCACCGGCGAGCGCAACGTCTACCTCGGCGGTCTGGCGATGGGCATGTCCCGGGCCCAGATCAAGGAGCGGTACCAGGAGATCGTCGACTTCTCCGGGATCAACGACAAGGGTGACTTCATCACCCTGCCGATGCGCACGTACTCCTCCGGCATGGCGGCCCGGCTGCGGTTCTCCATCGCCGCCGCCAAGGACCACGACGTCCTCCTCGTCGACGAGGCCCTGGCCACCGGCGACCGCGCCTTCCAGAAGCGCTCCGAGGAACGCATCCGGGAGCTGCGCAAGCACGCCGGCACGGTGTTCCTGGTCAGCCACAGCAACAAGTCCATCCGCGACACCTGCGACCGGGTGCTGTGGCTGGAGCGCGGCGAGCTGCGGATGGACGGCCCGACGGACGAGGTGCTGAAGGAGTACGAGAAGTTCACCGGCGGCCCGGACAGGGCGGCGAAGCCCAAGCCCGCGCCCAAGGCGGCACCGAAGCCGGCACCGGGGGCGAAGACGGCCGCCTGAACGCCCCGGCGCCGGTCGCCCTTCGCCCGTCAGGCGCACTCCCGACTCACCCTGTCGCCCGTTTGGTGCCACTATGACCCAATAGGCCGAGCAGCCAGGAGTAGGCCGGGAGCGACGAAGGCGAAGGAGTCCCCGCGATGTCCGAGACCCCCGAACTCAGCGTCGTCGTGTACGGACCCAACGCCCAGGACCACCTGCCCGCACTCCTCGGCCCCCTGGCCGCCCAGCCGCCCGACGGCGGCGTCGAGGTGATCGTCGCCGCCGTCGGGGACTGGGCCCGGGAGGCGGCCGAAGAGCACGCGCCCGCGTTCACCGTGCTTCCGCTGCCGGACGGGGCCGGTGACGCCGCGGCCCGCGCGGCGGGGGCGGCGCGGGCCTCCGGCCGGTGGCTGCACTTCGTCCACGCCAAGGACGGACTGCCCGCCGGCGCCCCGCGCACCATCGCCGACCACGCGGCGAGCCTCCCGGACACCGTGGACGTCCTGCTCTTCGACCATGTCCGCAGCACCTGGCGGACCACCGGCCTGCCCTCCCCCGACGGCCCCCGCCTCGCCCGGGCGGGCGGCGCCGCCCTGGCCCTCGACGACCGCGCGGCGCTGCTCGGGCTGGCCCCGCTGCTCGGCAACCGCGCCGTGCGCGCCGCCTTCTGGCGGGACCACGAACGGCTCCTCACCACCGACGACGAGCCGTTCGCCGCGTACACGGCCCTGCTGCTCGCCGACCGCGTCGCGTGCCTTTCCCACGCCGCCTACGAGGTCCGCGCGCTGCGCCGCGAGAGCCTGCCCCCCGTCCCGCCCGAGCGGCGGCACGCGCTGGTCGAGCGCTACGAGAGCCTCCTGGACCTGGCCGCCGACCGCCCGGCCGCCTACGCCGTCCTGTACGACCTGATGGTCGGCGACTGCCT
Source organism: Streptomyces sp. NPDC041968 (assembly GCF_055589025.1). NCBI lineage: Bacteria > Bacillati > Actinomycetota > Actinomycetes > Kitasatosporales > Streptomycetaceae > Streptomyces > Streptomyces sp. NPDC041968. The sequence goes on from NZ_JBVJCB010000017.1 coordinate 91,263, forward strand.
GCGCACCTTCGCCCGCGCCGGCATGCCGGACGACGTCGCGCGGGAGTTCTTCCGGCGGGCCTCCCTGGCCGCCCGGCACCGCCGCCCCGACGGCCACCGGCGACCGCCCGGCCTCGAAGGCCTGCGCCGGTCGCTGCTGGAGGAGGACGCCTGCATGGAGTACCGCGCGCTCCAGGCCGCCAACCGCACGCGCCGCAGGGTGCGTTCCGCCGTCCGCACCGGCAGGCGCCGGGCCGGCACGCTGCTGCGCACGGCCCAGTACCGCCGGGCGCTGGCCGAGCCGGTCGATCCCCACCTCGCCGTCTTCTCCGCGTACTGGGCCCGCGGCGTGGCCTGCAACCCGGCCGCGATAGCCGCCGAGCTGGCCCGGCTCGCCCCCGGTGTCCACCCGGTATGGGTGGTCACCGCGGCGGGCGCCGCCCTGCTGCCGCCCGGCACCGACCACGTCGTGCCCGGCACCCGCCGCTACTGGGAGGTGCTGGCGCGGGCCAAGTACCTGGTCAACAACGTCAACTTCCCGGACGCGGTCGTCAAACGCCCCGGCACCGTCCACCTCCAGACCCACCACGGCACCCCGCTCAAGCGCATGGGCCTGGACCAGCTGCCGTACCCGGCCGCCGCCCGGGGCCTGGACTTCCAGGCGCTGCTGGAGCGCGTCGACAAGTGGGACTTCAGCGTCTCCGCCAACAGCCACTCGACCCGCATGTGGCAGCGGGCCTACCCCTCCCGGCACGTCTCCCTGGACCACGGCTATCCGCGCAACGACGTCTACTACCGCGCCGGTGCCGCCGAGGTCCGGGCGGTCCGCGCGCGCCTCGGCATCGCGCCCGGCCGCAGAGCGGTCCTGTACGCGCCGACCCACCGCGACTACGAGGCCGGCTGGACGCCGCGCCTGGACCTCGCCGCGCTCGCCGACCAACTCGGCGAAGAAACGATTCTGCTGGTGCGGGCCCACTACTTCTACGAGACCGCCGCCTCCCCCTCCTCCCCGCTGGCCGGTCTGCGCCGCGCCGGCCGGATCATCGACGTCTCCTCCTACGACCCCGTCGAGGAGCTGTGCCTGGCGGCCGACGCGCTGGTGACGGACTACTCGTCGATCATGTTCGACTACGCCAACCTCGACCGCCCGATCGTGATCCACGCCGACGACTGGGAGACGTACCGCACCACCCGCGGCGTCTACTTCGACCTGACGGCCGAGGCCCCGGGCCCGGTCGCCCGCACCCAGCGGGAGCTGGTGGACATCCTCAGCACGGACGCCTGGCACGACGAGCGCGCGGCGAAGACGCGGACCGCCTTCCGGCGCCGGTTCTGCGAGTACGACGACGGCCGCGCCGCCGAGCGCGTCGTCCGCCGGGTCTTCCTCGGGGAGGACGAGCGGACGCTGCCGCCGGTACTGCCGATCGAGGAGCGCACCCCGGCCCCGAGCCCCGAGGAGGCGACCGCGTCATGACCACGGTCCAGAGCCCGGCCAGGAGCACGGCCGTGACCACGCCGGACGTCACCGTCACGGTCATCGTCCACAACGACGCCGAACGCCTGCCCCGCGCGGTCGCGTCCGTCCTGCGCCAGACCCACACCGACATCGAGGTCGTCATCAGCGACGACCACTCGACGGACGCGACCCCCGACGTGGCGCGGCGGCTGGCGGCACTCGACCCCCGTGTCGTGTACCTCCGCCTGCCCGAGAACAGCGGCGGCTGCAGCGCGCCGCGCAACCGCGCCCTGGAGATCGCGCGGGCGCCGTACCTGATGTTCCTGGACAGCGACGACGAGCTGCCGGAGCGCGCCGTCGAGGTGCTGCTCGCCGCCCACCGGGAACGCGACCTCGACTTCGCGATGGGCGCGGTGCACCGGGTGCGCGTGGACAACGGACGCCGTACGACGTGGATGCCGCACCTGGTCGCCGAGCGCCGCACGCTCGACGGCATCGAGGCCGACCCGCGGCTGCTCTTCGAGCACCTGGCCACCAGCAAGATGTACGCCCGGACCTTCCTCGACCGGCACGGCCTGCGCTTCCCGGAGGGCATCCACTACGAGGACCAGCTCTTCTCCGCGCAGGCGTACTGCCTGGCCAGGGCGTTCACCGTCGTCCCGGAACCGGTCTACCGCTGGTACGTCGCCCCGTACGCCGCCTTCGAGGCCGCCTCCATCTCCAACCAGCGGCACAAGCTGAGCAACGTCCGGGACCGCGTGCACGTGCAGCGCCTGATCGACGCGTTCCTGGCCGGGAGCGGGCACGGGTCGCTGCGCGAGGACAAGGACTTCAAGTTCCTCAAGCACGACTTCCGGATGTACGCCGGTGACCTGCCGTACCGGGACGACGCGTGGCTGGCGTCCTTCGCGGACCTCATGGCCCCGTACCTCGACACCCTGGCCCCGGGCGCCTTCGCCCGCCTGCCCCGCGCCGAACGCGTCGTGCTCCAGCTGGTCCGCGACCGCCGCCTCGACGACGTCCGGGAGGCGGCCCGCGGCCTCGGCCACGACGTCGCCCCGCGCCGGACCATTACGGACCCGGCGGACGGCCGCACCTACTGGGGCGGGGAGGTCCCCCGCTCCGAACCGGCCCGCGGCGAACTGGACCTGACGGACCTGGACCTGGACACCCGTCCGTTCTTCACCGCCCTGTTCCGCCACGAGATCACCGAGATCGCGCGGGGGCCCGGAGCCTCGGTCGACCTGACGGTCCGCACCTACGATCCCGCTCTGCGCCTCCCGGTCGGCCCCCAGCGCGCCACCCTCCACCTCGCCCCCGGGCGCCGCCGGCTCACGGTCGCCTTCCGCCTCTCCCCCGTCCGCCCCGGTGTCTTCGAGGGCCGGGTGCGCCTGGACCTGGCGTCGGCGCGCCTGCCCGTGCAGGGCTTCGAGGGCGTCCGCCACCCCGTGCTCCGCCTCCGCGGCCAGGGCCGGACCCACACGGGCGTGCTCCTGGCTCCGCTGTCCTTCCCGCCCCTGACCGCCCGCGTCCCGTACCACGGGGGCACCACCCCCCACCGGGTCACCGCGGAACCGGAGGGTCACGACCCGGGCCGCCTGCAGATCCGCTGGCAGCCCGTGGGCAGCACGGCTGCCGTCGTCCGACCGGCCGTGCGCCGCCTGGCCACGCCCCGCGTGAAACGGGCGGCCCGCCTGGCGGCCGCGGTCCTGCGCTGACCTCCCGCACCGCCGGCACGGCCGAGAGCGCCGGCACCCCACCGGGGCGGGCGGGGTACAGGTCGCGCTCCCCGCGTGCCCGGCCGAACCGCCGTTCAGTCCGCCACCGCGTACAGCACCTGCCCGCCCGGCCCCCGGGCCACCACCCGCAGTCCCTCGGCCCCGCGGAGCCCCGCGCCCCGGTCCACCACCCAGCGCACGCCGTACTCCCGCACGATGTCGCGCCGCGTCCCCGCCGCCGTGTCCCGCGCGAAGTACGTCCGCACCGCCGCCGCCCGGGTGTCCTCGTCCCGCAGGAAGAAGTCGGGATAGCCGGGAGCCACCGTGTACGCCCCGTACGCCGGGATCTCCCGCGCCGGGAGCCGCCGCGCCATGACCACGTCCCCGTAGCCCACCCACGGCGTGATCCAGTGGTATCCCGGCCACGGTTCAGGGGATTTCCCCGCGACCGCGCCCGGCAGGGCCTCCCGGTCGACCACGTACGCGAGCGTCCCCGCCTGCGCCCAGGCCCCCACCGCCAGCGCCGCGGCCAGCACGCACGCCCACCCGGCCCGCACCGCCCGCCGCCCCGGCTCCACCACCTCCAGCGCCACCGCGACCTGCGCCGGGATCAGCGCGGCGGGCAGCACCCGTCCCCAGGACCAGTGCCCGCTCACCCCGCCCGCCGCGAACACGACCGCGCCCAGCAGGAAGAACAGCACCAGGGGGTCCCGCCGGTCGCGCCACCACCGCATCCCCAGCGCCGCCACCCCCAGCAGAACCAGCCAGCACCGCCCGAACAGGTCCCGGTAGAGCGACCGGTGCACCGCGTCCATCCCGTCACCGGCACCGAGCAGCGCGTAGAAGTCGTAGTACGGCCAGAGCCACAGCACCACCGCTCCCACCAGCAGCCCCGCGCCCAGCCGCCCCCACACCCGCCGCCCGGCCCGCGCCGCCCCCACGACGGCGAGGACGCCCAGGGAGGCGACGATCCCGGAGAACTGGTGCACCAGCAGGACCACCGCCCACAGCGCCCCGAGCCCGGCCAGGACCCCCCACCCCGCCGGCCGCTCCCCGCTCCCGCGCACGGCCCGGGCCAGCCAGGCCCAGAGGTGGAAGGCGAGGCCGAGCGCGAGGACGCTCGGGTACGACACCGTCAGGGCGAGGGAGGTGAGCCCGAGGAAGCCGCTCCAGCCGAACTGGGCCGTCCCCCACAGCAGCACCAGGCACAGCAGCGCGAGCGGCGGTGCGGCCGGGCGGGCGCTCAGCGTGCGGACGTACCGCCACACTCCGGTCGTCAGCAGCCCCAGCGCCACCAGCGCCCCGAGCCGCAGCACGACGAAGACGGAGAACCCGGTCACCCGCGCCACGCAGCCCAGCAGCACCATCCAGGGCGAGTAGTACGGGCTCGGGGTGTCCGCGTCGACCAGGGGGTTGCCGGGGTCGAGCAGGCTGTGCCGCAGGCGTTGCAGGGTGGCCGCGTGCATGCCCAGGTCACCGGCCCAGGGCAGCCGGACGACCACCAGGAGCAGCAGCAGGAGGAGGAGGGCGGCGACCGCGCCGACGGTGGCCGCTCCTGGGGCGGCGACCGTGCGTGGCGGTACGGCACGCGACGTCCCGGGGCGCTCCATCACGCCGTCACTTTATCCGTAATGTCCCGTTCTCTGCCGAGTGCGGGGACACCGTGCGCGCGGGACCGCCCACGCGGAACGGGGCGGCGTCTGCCGACTCGGTGTCGGGGGACGCCGCCCCGGGGGCGGAACGCGTTGCGGGTGGGCCCGCGCCGGCATGCCGGCTACTTCGGGTCGCGGTTGAACGTCGTGGTCGACCAGAAGTAGCCGAGGACCGTGAGGCCCACGCACCAGGCGACGGCGAGCCAGCCGTTGTGGCCGATCTCCCCGCCGAGCAGCAGACCCCGCAGGGTCTCGATGGCCGGCGTGAAGGGCTGGTACTCGGCGACCGGCTGGAACCAGCCGGGCATGGAGTCGACCGGGGTGAAGGCGCTGGACAGGAGCGGCAGCAGGATCAGCGGCATCGCGTTGTTGCTGGCCGCCTCGACGTTCGGGCTGACCAGGCCCATGCCGACCGCGATCCAGGTGAGCGCCGTGGCGAAGAGCACGAGCAGTCCGAAGGCCGCGAGCCACTCCAGGGCGGTGGCGTCCGTGGAGCGGAAGCCGATGGCCGCGCCCACGATCCCCACGAGGACCACACTCAGGACCGACTGCAGCACGCTGCCGACCACATGTCCGACGAGCACCGAGGGGCGGTGGATCGCCATGGTGCGGAAGCGGGCGATGATGCCCTCGTTCATGTCGCCGGCCACGGAGACCGCGGTGCCGATCACGGTGCTGCCGATGGTCATCAGCAGCAGGCCCGGGACGACGTACGCGATGTACGCGGAGCGGTCCGGGCCGCCGCCGCCGATGCCCGCGCTCATCGTGTCGCCGAAGATGTACACGAAGAGCAGCAGCAGCATGATCGGCGTGAGCAGCAGGTTCAGGGTGAGGGACGGATAGCGCCGGGCGTGCAGGAGGTTGCGGCGCAGCATCGTGGACGAGTCGCGCACGGCGAGGGACATCCGGCTCGGGCGGGCGGGAGCGGCGGGGGTGCTCATCGTGCGGTCTCCTTGGGCTGGTCGGTGGGGCGGGACAGGCCGGACCGCGCGGCGGTGTCCGTCAGGGCGAAGAACACGTCGTCGAGGTCGGGGGTGTGCACGGTCAGCTCCTCGGCCTCGACGCCGGCCGCGTCGAGCCGGTCGAGGACGGCGCGCAGTGCGCGCTGGCTGCCGTCGGACGGGATCTGCAGGGCGAGCGCCTCGTCGTCGCGGGTGACCTCGCCCAGGGCGAGGGCGGCGCTCCGGTAGGCGGCGGGGTCGGTGAAGCGCAGGCGCACGTGGCCGCCGGGGACGAGCCGCTTCAGCTCCTCCGCGGTGCCCTCGGCGACGATCCCGCCGTCGTTGAGCACGGCGATGCGGTCGGCGAGTTCGTCGGCCTCCTCCAGGTACTGGGTGGTGAGGAAGACCGTCACCCCGCCCGTGACCAGCTCGCGGATGATGCCCCACATGGTGTGGCGGCTCCGCGGGTCCAGGCCGGTGGTCGGCTCGTCGAGGAAGATGATCCGCGGGCCCCCGACCAGGGTCATCGCGATGTCCAGGCGGCGCTTCATGCCGCCGGAGTAGGTGGAGGCCGGCTTCTTCGCCGCCTCCCTCAGGTCGAACCGCTCCAGCAGCTCGGCGGTCACCCGGCGCCCCTCGGCCCTGGACAGGTGGTGCAGGTCGGCCATGAGGAGCATGTTCTCCTCGCCGGTGATCAGGCCGTCCACCGCGGAGAACTGCCCGGTGACCCCGATCGCGGCGCGGACCGCCTGGGGGTCGGCGGCCAGGTCGTGGCCTCCGATGTGGATGCCGCCGGTGCCCGGGTCGGCGGAGACGAGGGTGGAGAGGATCTTCACGGCGGTGGTCTTGCCGGCGCCGTTCGGGCCGAGCAGGGAGAAGATCGTTCCCTCGGGGACGGCCAGGTCGATGCCGTCGAGCACGGTCTTGTCGCCGTAGGACTTGCGCAGCCCGTTCGCCGCGATCGCCAGGTGGGTCATGGTGGAAGCTCCTCAGAGGCTGCGGGCGGCGATGTCGCCGTACGCGGTGGTCGCGTGGATGGTCAGGTCGGCGGTGCCGTCGGTGTTGCGCAGCGCGTTGTCGATCCGGCCGTAGCCGGTGCCGGCGTCCAGGGCGGCACAGACGCCGCGGGCGGCGACCACGGACACGTCACCGGACTCGGTGCGCAGCACGACCTCGCCTCCCATGGCCTCGGCGATGGTGATGTCGCCCTTCTGGGTGCTGATCCGCGCGGCACCGCGCAGCCGGCGGACCGAGACGTCGCCGTCCAGGAGGGTGAGGCGGGCGCTCTCGGCCTCGTCGAGCTTGACCGAGCCCTGCGCCAGTTCGAAGGCCACGTCGCCGAACCGGCCGACGCCCCGGAACTCCCCGCCGGCCGCCTTCGCCTCGACTCGGGAGCCGGTGGGCAGCTGGACGGTCACCTCGACGGCGCCGGAGTCGCCGAGGAGCCGGTTCTTCTCCGGTGCGGCCTCGATCCGCAGGACGCCGTCGCGGTACTCGACGGTGATCCGCTCCGCCGCCTTCACGTCGCTGCCCTTGGCGGCGTTCGCCGGGAGGATCTCGACGGTGGTGTCGGCACGGTCTGCGGCGATGAACCGGATGTGTCCCGCGGGGATGTCGAGAACGGCGGAGACGGGGGCGGTGGTGTCGAACTTCGGCATGGTGTCCTCCTGGCTGCTCGCTGCTTTCTGACATCACGAACGCTACGTTGCCTTCACGGATCGCTCAACAGCCTTGTTGCATTCGACTTACTTTTCCGCAGGTCAGCAGCCATTAATCGTTGCAACCGCCGAATATCTAACGCAACATCACCTCTACCTTCGTTGCAATAGATTGAAACTGAACGCTATGCTGGGGGAGTTGAGGAAGAGGAAGGGAGGCCCCCGGTGCCGGGAGGCAGACTCACCCAGCAGGAACGGCGGCAGATCGCGCTGGGACTGGCCGACGGGCTCGCCTACGCGGAGATCGCCAGAGGCCTCGGCCGCCCCACGTCGACGGTCACGCGCGAGGTGATGCGCAACGGCGGCCCGACCGTCTACCGCGCCGACCTCGCCCACCACGCCACCGAGCGGCGCGCCCACCGGCGCAGGCAGGCGGCCCCGCGCGGACCCAAGGACGCCCCGCAGGCCCCCGGGCGGGACGCCGAGGCGGTGCGGGAGTACGAGGAGACGTTCACCGTCCACTTCATGCAGTCGGGCCTGCCCAGGATGACGGCCCGCGTGCTGACGTGCCTGCTCACCACCGACGCCGGCAGCCTCACCGCCGCCGAACTGGTCCAGCGTCTCGAGATCAGCCCGGCGTCCGTCTCCAAGGCGGTCGCCTTCCTGGAGGCCCAGGGCCTCATAGGCCGGGAACGCGACGAGCGCCGCCGCGAGCACTACACCGTGGACAACGGCGTCTGGTACGACGCGATGATCGCCAGCGCCCGGAACAACACCCAGTTCGCCGAGATGGCGCGCCAGGGTGTCGACCTGCTCGGCCCCGGCAGCCCCGCCGCCGCCCGGCTGGAGAACGTCGCCCGCTTCATGGAGTTCGTCGGCGAGAGCATCGCCCGCGCCGCGGAGCAGGCCCGGGAGGTCCTCTACTCCGAGCCGCCCCGGGACGCCGCCGACCCGGCGCGCACGGGTCGCGCCTAGCCGGGCGAGGGCCGGCGCGGTCTCCCGGCGAGCCCCCTCCCGACGCGAAGGTGCCCCGGGCCGTGACGGCCCGGGGCACCTCAGACGGTCATGCCGTTCAGACGGTCACGCCGTCAGGAATGCGTGCGCAGCAGCGTCCGCATCGTCCGCATCGCGACCGACAGGTTGGACAGGTCGAAGGCGTCCGAGCCGTGGATCTCCTCCAGCGTGGTGCGGGCCCGGCCGAGGATCGCCGCGTTCTTCTGTTCCCACGCCTTGAACCGCTGCTCGGGCGTCGACGTGCCGTTGCCCACCGCCAGCACGTCCGCGGTCAGCGCCGCGTGCGCCGCGTACAGGTCCTCGCGGATCGCCGCACGGGCCATGGACTGCCAGCGGTCGTTGCGCGGCAGGTCGCTGATCCGGTCCATGAGCTGGGTGACGCTCAGCCGGTCGGCGAGGTCGTAGTACACCTCGGCGACGTCCAGCGGCTCCTTGCCCATGCGGTCGGCCACCGACACGATGTCCAACGTCGGGAAGGCCGAGGAGAACCCGGCCACCCGCGTCGCCGGCTCGTCCGGCACACCGGCGGCGGTCAGCTCGTCGTAGATGTGCTGGTACCACTCGGCGTCCGCGCCGCGCAGCAGCTTCGGCAGCTGCGCCCAGACCTGCTCGACGCGCTCGGCGAAGAAGTCCACCGTCTCGGCCAGCTCCAGCGGCTGCGGCCGGTTGTTGAGCAGCCAGCGGGTGCCGCGCTCGACCAGCCGGCGCGAGTGCAGCCGGATGCGGGTCTGGACCCCGGCCTCGACCGTGTTGTCCAGGGCCTCCACCGCGTCCCACACCGGGGAGGAGCGGAAGATCGCCCGGGCCGCGGTCTGCGCCCGCACGATCTCCTCGAGCGACGCGCCGGTCTCCTCGCGCATCCGGTGCAGGTACGTCGTACCGCCCGTGTTGACCGTGTCGTTGACCAGGACGGTCGTCGTGATCTCCCGGCGCAGCGGGTGGCCGTCGATCCGGTCCAGGAACTGCTCGCGCAGCGCCTTGGGGAAGTAGGCGTGCAGCAGGCCCTTGAGGTACGGGTCGTCGGGCAGCGAGGTGTGCAGCAACTCCTCGGCGACGGTGATCTTCGTGTACGCCAGCAGCACGGCCGTCTCCGGGCTGCTCAGACCGTGTCCGGCGGCGAGCCGCTCGCGGATCTGGCGGTCGGTGGGCAGGAACTCCAGGGCCCGGTTGAGGTGGCCCTCGCGGACCAGGTGGCGCATGAAGCGCTGCTGGGCGTGGAGCATGTCCTTGGACTGCGCCAGGGCGTTGGCGATCGCCGTGTTCTGCGCGTAGTTGTTGCGCAGGACCAGGGCGCCGACCTCGTCGGTCATCTCGGCGAGCAGCTTGTTGCGCTGCTTGACGGTCATGTCGCCGTCCTTGACAAGACCGTTGAGCAGGATCTTGATGTTCACCTCGTGGTCGGAGGTGTCCACGCCCGCGCTGTTGTCGATGGCGTCGGTGTTGATCCGGCCGCCGTGCACCGCGAACTCGATCCGGCCCAGCTGGGTCAGGCCCAGGTTGCCGCCCTCGCCGACGACCTGGACCCGCAGGTCCCTGCCGTCGACGCGGATGGCGTCGTTGCCCTTGTCGCCGACGTCGCCGTTGGACTCGGTGGACGCCTTGACGTACGTGCCGATGCCGCCGTTCCACAGCAGGTCGACCGGCGCCGAGAGGATCGCCTTCATCAGGTCGGCCGGGGTCATCTTCGTGATCCCGGACTCGATGCCGAGGGCCTCGCGGACGTGCGCGTTGACCGGGATCGACTTGGCCGTGCGCGGGAAGATCCCGCCGCCCGCCGAGAGCAGCGCGGTGTCGTAGTCCTCCCACGAGGAGCGCGGCAGGTCGAACAGGCGGCGGCGCTCGGCGTACGAGGTGGCCGCGTCCGGCGTCGGGTCGAGGAAGATGTGGCGGTGGTCGAAGGCGGCGACCAGGCGGATGTGCTCGCTGAGCAGCATGCCGTTGCCGAAGACGTCACCGGACATGTCGCCGATGCCGACGACGGTGAAGTCCTGGGTCTGGGTGTCCACGCCCAGCTCCCGGAAGTGCCGCTTGACGGACTCCCAGGCGCCGCGGGCGGTGATGCCCATGCCCTTGTGGTCATAACCCGCCGAGCCGCCGGAGGCGAAGGCGTCACCGAGCCAGAAGTTGTAGGACTCGGCGACCTCGTTGGCGATGTCCGAGAACTTCGCGGTGCCCTTGTCGGCGGCGACGACGAGGTAGGTGTCGTCCTCGTCGTGCCGGACGACGTCGGCGGGCGGGACCACCTCGCCCGCGACCATGTTGTCCGTGATGTCCAGCAGCGCGGAGATGAAGGTCCGGTAGCTGGCGATGCCCTCGGCCATCCAGGCGTCGCGGTCGACGCTCGGGTCGGGCAGCTGCTTCGCGACGAAGCCGCCCTTGGCGCCGACCGGCACGATGACGGTGTTCTTCACCATCTGCGCCTTGACCAGGCCGAGGATCTCGGTGCGGAAGTCCTCCCGCCGGTCCGACCAGCGCAGACCACCGCGCGCGACCTTGCCGAAACGCAGGTGCACGCCCTCGACCCGCGGCGAGTACACCCAGATCTCGAACGCCGGACGCGGCGCGGGCAGGTCCGGGATGGCCTGCGGGTCGAACTTCATGGAGACGTACTCGTGCGGCTTGCCGCCCGCCGCCTCCTGGAAGAAGTTCGTCCGCAGCGTCGCCTTGATGACGGTGAGGAAGGAGCGCAGGATCCGGTCCTCGTCGAGGCTCGCCACCTGATCGAGGGCCGCGTCGACCTCTTCGAGCAGGGCGTCGACGATCTCGCGCCCGGCACGCTGCCTCTCCGGCGCCATCCGCGCCTCGAACAGGGAGACGAGCAGCCGCGTGGTGTGGACGTTGTTGCGGAGGGTGTCCTCCATGTAGTCCTGGCTGAACGTCGAGCCGGCCTGCCGCAGGTACTTGGCGTACGCGCGCAGCACCATCGCCTGCCGCCAGGTCAGTCCGGCGCTGAGCACCAGGGCGTTGAAGCCGTCGTTCTCCGCCTGGCCGGTCCAGGTCGCGGCGAAGGCGTCCTGGAAGCGCTCGCGCGCGTCGTCGCCGAGGTAGTCGGCGCCGCCGGCCACCGCCTTCGGCATCCGCAGGCCGAAGTCGTAGATCCAGGCCGTCGTGCGGTCCGAGCAGCGCAGCTCGTAGGGCCGCTCGTCGGTGACCTCGACGCCGAGCCGGCTGAGCACCGGCAGCACGGCGGACAGGGAGACCGAGCCGCCCTTCTGGAAGATCTTGAACCTGCGCTCCTGGGGCGTGGCGCCCACCGGCTCGTACAGGCTCAGCGCGAACGTCCGGTCCTCGTCGAGCCGCTCCAGGTGGCCGAGGTCGGCGACCGCGGAGCGCGGACCGTGGTCCGCCTTGTAGCCCTCGGGGAAGGCGCTCCCGTAGTGGCGCAGCAGCTCGGCGGAGCGCTCCTCTCCCATCTCGGCGTTGAGCGCCTCGGCGAACCCGTCGGCCCAGGAGCGGGCGGCCTCGACGAGGCGGGCCTCGATGCGCTCCTTGTCGGCGTCGGACAGCTCCGGCAGCTCGGTGCCCTGCGGGACCCGGACCACGAAGTGCAGCCGGGACAGGATCGACTCGGTGTTCCAGGCGGTGAAGTCGACGCTGGTGCCGCCGAGCTCCTCCTTGAGGATGTCGATGATCCGCAGCCGCACCCCGGTGGTGTAGCGGTCCCGGGGGAGGTAGACGAGGGCGGAGTAGTAGCGCCCGTACTCGTCCTGCCGCAGGTAGAGCCTCAGCCGCCGCCGCTCCTGGAGGTAGAGCACCGAGGTGACGATCGGCTCCAGCTCCTCGACGGGCATCTGGAACATCTCGTCGCGCGGGTAGGTCTCCAGGATCTGCAGCAGGTCCCGCCCGTCGTGGCTGTTGGGTGAGAAGCCGGCCCGCTCCAGCACCTCCTCCACCTTGCGCCGGACGACCGGCACCCGGCGGACGGACTCGGTGTAGGCGGCGGACGAGAACAGACCGAGGAAACGCCGCTCGCCGACGACGTTGCCCTGCTCGTCGAACTTCTTGACGCCGACGTAGTCCAGGTACGACGGCCGGTGCACGGTGGCCCGGCTGTTGGCCTTGGTCAGCACGAGCAGCCGGTGCTCGCGGGCCTTGGCCCGGGCGTCGGCCGGAAGCCGCTCGAAGGACGGGCTGACCGGGTGGCTCTCCTCGGTCGCGTGGTGCGGGTCGGAGCGCAGGATGCCGAGGCCGGTGCCGGCGACGGCGGCGAGGGAGTCGTCGCCGCGCAGCTGGTACTCGCGGTAGCCGAGGAAGGTGAAGTGGTCGTCGGCCAGCCAGCGCAGCAGTTCGCGGGCCTCCTCCAGCTCCCGTGGGGGGAGGTCGTCGGGCGTGGGCTCCGCGGGTAGGTCTTCCGCGAGGCGGACGGCCGCGTCCCGCATCTTGCCCCAGTCCTCGACGGTCTCGCGGACGTCGTTCAGGACGCGCAGCAGGTCGGCGGTGATCTGCTTCAGGTCGCCGCGGTCGGTCTCGCGGTCGATCTCGACGTGGATCCAGGACTCGACGTGGGCGTCGTGCGGCAGGTCGTCGGACGGGCCGCCGTTGAGCACCTCGACGAGCTTCCCGGCGACATCGCGGCGGACGACGATCAGCGGGTGGACGACGACGTGGATGCCGCGGCCCTGGCGGGTCAGCTCGTTGGTCACGGAGTCGACGAGGAAGGGCATGTCGTCCGTGACGACCTCGACGACGGAGTGGCTGCACGTCCAGCCGTTCTCCTCGACCGTCGGGGTGTGCACCCTGACGTTCGCCGTGCCCTGCGGGCGGTTCTCCGCCAGCCGGTAGTGCGAGACCGCGGCGCCGAAGACGTCGACCGGGTCCCGGTCGGTCAGGTCCTCCGGGGCGGTGTGCCGGTAGTAACGCCGGAGGAACGCGAACACGGATGCGTGGTCCGGGGCCGGGGTGCCCGGGGTGTCCGGGGTGCCCTCGTCCGTCGTCCCAGTCGGTAGGTGCCCCCCGACCGGGCTGTTCTCAGCTACCCGGGCAGCCCTTTCGAGCAGCTCGGCCTTGGCTTCGTCCAGCTTGGTCTGCATTGTCCTCTGGCTCCTGTCGCGCGCCGTTGCGTGACGTAGAAGGAAGTACGGTCTCCTGCCTTCCGGCATGACGTCGGGACACGGGGTGTCCGGTCTGCTCCGACGCTATGCCGCAAGATGAGAGGAGCGGGGGCATATCAGCCAATGTCGCCGCGCCCGTCGGGTGTGACGTCGCTCTCGCCGTCACCGTCCCGGGGGTGCGCGGCGCCGTAGCGGGGGCCTTCGATGCCCCGTCCCGCCCGCGAAGACCAGCGACCGCCGCCCGGACACGGATGTCGTCCGTGCGTACCGGGCGCAGGGCAGGGGCGCCGGTGCCCCCGCGAGCTATCGCGCTGATCACGCCACAAGGCTATCGCCCCTCGCGGGGCCCCCGTCACGAGCCGTATGTGTACAAAAGCGGGGGTGAAACTTTGACGTTCTGCACAGATACGGCCGCCTGACGGGGGCAGCCGGGCCACACCCGCCCCTTGCGCCCGCCCTGCCCCTGGTCGCACGGTGCGGGGCCGGCCACCTCGCCGCGGGCCCCACCGCCGACGGCGGCCGGGGGACCACCCGGCGCGCGGCACGTACCGCGCCCGCCCGGCCGACCGGCGCCTACGCCGCCAGCCGCTCCGCCTCCGCCACGGCTTCCCGCAGCGTGTCCACGACCGGCACCCCGAACCCCTCCAGACTGGCCCGGCTGTGCGATCCCCCGGTGTAGAGCACGGCCCGCGCCCCCACGTGCCCCGCGGCCACCGCGTCGTCGCCGGCGTCCCCGATCACCACCGTGCGAGCGGGCTCCACCCCGGCGAGGGCCAGCTCCGCGAGGTGCCGCACCATGTGCTCGGCCTTGCTGCCCCCGGACGGCCCGGTCCGCCCGTCGACGCGTATGAAGTGGGACTCGATGCCGAAGTCCTTCACCAGCGGGACCAGCTCGTCGTGGCCGTACATGCTGAGGATCGACTGGCTGCGCCCCGCCGAGCGCCAGCCCGCGAGCAGCTCCGCCGCACCCTCGGCGAGCCCGCACCGCACGCGGTGCTCGATGTAGTGGCGGTGGAAGGCCGAGTCCATGACCTGCCACTCGGCCTCGGTGGGCAGCCGGCCCATCAGCCGCTCGTAGAACTTCGGCACCGGCACGCAGTACAGCGTCCGGTACTGCTCCAGCGTGATCGGTGTCAGCCCCAGCTCGGCGAAGGCCGCGTTGGTCGCCGCGATGATCGCGTCGTTGTCGTGGAACAGCGTCCCGTTCCAGTCCCAGACGATGTGCGCCCCTGTCTGCATCCCCATGCCCGAAAACGTACCCGCCGCCACTGACAATCAGCCGGGGACCCCGGCTGTACGCCCGAACCCGGGGCGAGGCCCGGCAACAGACACCCCGGGGCCGGGCCCATCCGCGCAACCGAGCCCAGGCGGAGGCGTCAGCCGCGCTCCCCCACCAGCGCCGGGATCTCCTGCGTGGCGTACCACAGCAGCTCGTGGTCCTCCGCGCCGTCCACGACGGACCGGGCGTCGTCGTCCCCGCCGTCCGCCGCCGCGAGGGCGTCGGCCGCGGCGGTCACGTCCGCCTCCGCGTCGGCGGAGTCGACGTGCACGGAGGCCGCCTTGGCCAGCGGCAGCGGCCCCGCGACCCGCACCTCGCCCAGCGCCACGGGACCGGGCCCCCGCCCCGCATCGGCCGAGACGCCGCCGTCGGGCACGTCGGCGGCGACCACGACCCGGCGGCGCGGCACGCCGGCGTCGGCCGCCAGCAGCCGCAGCGAGGCCAGCGCGGCCCGGTTCAGGGCGGCGTACTCCAGCTCCTCGATGTCGTCCGTGAGGTACCACTCGCGCAGCGCCGGCGTGACGGCGTACGCGACGAGCTGTCCGGTCTCCAGCTGTCCCGACCTGTGCGCCTCGGCGAGACCGGAGAGGGTCAGGGGGACGTAGACGCGCATGTGACGGCCGCTTTCGTGGTCGGGTCCACCGGAGGCACGAACGGCCTGGGGCGGGCGTGGAGGGTCTTCAGGAAGGGTCTTCAGGATACGTGCGGGTGTCCCCTTTCGGGTTCCCGCACGTGACGCCCCACACGTCCACTCCCGTCCCCGGAACTCACCCGGTGCACCCCCTCCGTCCCGGGCCCTCCCCCGGCTCCGATCACTCGGATAAGTGAACCTCCCGGCCCCCTCGCCCCGGCCGCCCTCCTCCTTGCCGTACCGCCCCGCCACCCCGTACAAGATCCACGACCACGAAGTTACTGCCCGGTATCACCTCGGCCGGGCCACCGAACGGGGAGTCCCCATGCACAAGGTCATGACCAGGACCCAGCTCAGCCCGGCCGGCACGTCCCTCCTCGCACCGGACCACGCGTCTCTCGCACCGGACCACGCGTCCGCGAGCGCTCCCGCTCACGCTCCCGGTGGCCTCCCGCCCCGCAGGCCCGGCGGCAGCGGGACGCGGGCCACGGCGACCGGTGGCCGCCCGCCGGGCTCCCCGGGCAGGGCCGCGCGGGCCCGTACGAGGCCGACGGACACCCGCCCCGCCGCGACCGGTCCGGGCCGTACCGGCGGGACGAACCGGCGGGCGGCGGTGGGCGCCCCCGGGACGGGCCCCGCCGCGCCGGCCGCACGCGGGTCCGCCGTGGCTCCGCAGCCGCCTCTCGTCCCCGCCCAGACCCCTTGGCGCCCCGTCCCGCAGCTCCGCCCCACCGACCACTTCGCCGAGCTGCTCCTCCACGTGCTCAGCGGCCGACGCCCCGTCCACTCGATGCTCCGTCACACCGTCGGGCGCGCCTACGACGAGCTGGCCCGCCTCGCCGAACGCGGCCCCCTGCGCACCCGCGGCGCCCTCCCCGTCGTCCGGGACATCGGCTACTTCGAGCCCCGGCCGGGCGCGCTGGAGGTCTTCGCCCGCATCGGCGCCGGTGACCAGCTCCGCGCCATGGCCTTCCGCCTGGAGCGGGGCCGGGATCTGCGCTGGCGCTGCACGGCGGTGGAGCTGGGCGGCCCCCGCGGGCGGCACACGGACGACGACTGAGCGGCCCCCGCCCCGGGACAGGCCGAAGGGCCGGGCACCCAGAGGTGCCCGGCCCTTCCACCGGCCGGTGCGGCACCCGCGGGCGCCGCACCGTCACTTCACGCTGCCACCGCCGGCACTGTCACTTCGAGCGCTCCGTCACTTCGAGCGCTCCGTCGCTTCGTGCGCTCCGTCGCTTCGTGCGCTCCGTCGCTTCGTGCGCCGTCGCCTCCGCGGTCACTTCTTGCGGCGACGCCCGCCCTTGGCCTGCTTGCGGCGCTCCGCGCGCGTGAGCCCGTCGGACTGCGGCTGCGGCTCGCCGTCGGTGGTGAAGTCGCCCTCGACGACACCGCCCTCGCCGTCCACGGTCGGCGCGGAGAAGTGCAGCCCCCGGCGCTGCGGGGCGTCGAGTCCCTTGGCGCGGATCTCCGGGCGGGCGCCCGTCTGGGCCGGGACCGCGTCCTGCGCGCCCTTCTCCAGCGACGGCGCCGTGTCCTCGACCGGAACCTCCTCGACCTGCTGCTCGACCTGGACCTCCAGGTTGAACAGGTAGCCGACGGACTCCTCCTTGATGCCCTCCATCATGGCCTGGAACATGTCGAAGCCCTCGCGCTGGTACTCGACCAGCGGGTCCTTCTGCGCCATCGCGCGCAGGCCGATGCCCTCCTGGAGGTAGTCCATCTCGTAGAGGTGCTCGCGCCACTTGCGGTCCAGGACCGAGAGCACGACCCGGCGCTCCAGCTCACGCATGATCTCGGAGCCGAGCTGCGCCTCACGCGCCTCGTACTGCTCCTGGATGTCGTCCTTGATGGACTCCGAGATGTAGTCGGCGGTCAGACCGGCCCGGTCGCCGGCCGCCTCCTCCAGCTCCTCGACGGTGATCTTCACCGGGTAGAGCTGCTTGAAGGCGCCCCAGAGCCGGTCGAGGTCCCAGTCCTCAGGGAAGCCCTCGGCGGTCTCGGCCTGCACGTACGCGTCGATCGTGTCGCCCATGAAGTGCTGGATCTGCTCCTGCAGGTCCTCACCCTCCAGGACGCGGCGCCGCTCGCCGTAGATGACCTCGCGCTGTCGGTTGAGGACCTCGTCGTACTTCAGGACGTTCTTGCGGGTCTCGAAGTTCTGCGTCTCCACCTGCGACTGGGCGGAGGCGATCGCGCGCGTGACCATCTTGTTCTCGATGGGCACGTCGTCCGGAACGTTCGCCATCGACATCACGCGCTCGACCATCTGGGCCTTGAACAGCCGCATGAGGTCGTCGCCGAGGGAGAGGTAGAAACGGGACTCGCCGGGGTCGCCCTGACGGCCGCTGCGGCCGCGCAGCTGGTTGTCGATACGGCGCGACTCGTGCCGCTCGGTGCCCAGCACGTAGAGCCCGCCGAGGTCCTTGACCTCTTCGAACTCCGCCTTGACCGCCTGCTCGGCCCGCTCCAGCGCCGCGGGCAGGGCCGCGGCCCACTCCTCGATGTGCTCCTCGGGGTCGAGGCCGCGCTGGCGCAGCTCCGCCTCCGCGAGGTCCTCGGGGTTGCCGCCGAGCTTGATGTCCGTGCCACGGCCGGCCATGTTCGTCGCCACCGTCACGGCGCCCTTGCGGCCCGCCTGGGCGACGATCGTCGCCTCCCGGTCGTGCTGCTTGGCGTTGAGCACCTCGTGCTGGACGCCGCGCTTGCTGAGCTGCTGCGAGAGGTACTCGGACTTCTCGACCGAGGTGGTGCCGACGAGGATCGGCTGGCCCTTGCGGTGCTTCTCCTCGATGTCGTCGACGACCGCCTCGAACTTCGCGACCTCGGTGCGGTAGATCAGGTCCGACTGGTCCTTGCGGACCATCGGCCGGTTGGTGGGGATGGGCACCACGCCGAGCTTGTAGATCTGGTGGAACTCGGCGGCCTCGGTCATCGCCGTACCGGTCATGCCGGACAGACCGGGCAGTTCCTTGCCGTTGTGGTCGTGGCGCTTGTAGAGGCGGAAGAAGTTCTGGAGCGTGATCGTGGCGAGCGTCTGGTTCTCGTCCTTGATGTCCACCCCTTCCTTCGCCTCGATCGCCTGGTGCATGCCCTCGTTGTAGCGGCGGCCGGCGAGGATGCGGCCGGTGTGCTCGTCGACGATCATGACTTCGCCGTCGATGACGACGTAGTCCTTGTCCTTCTTGAAGAGTTCCTTGGCCTTGATGGCGTTGTTCAGGTAGCCGACCAGCGGGGTGTTCACCGACTCGTAGAGGTTGTCGATGCCCAGCCAGTCCTCGACCTTGGCGACACCCGACTCGTGGATGGCGACGGTGCGCTTCTTCTCGTCGACCTCGTAGTCGCCGGTCTCCTCGATGCCCTTGAGGGTGTTGCCGGCCTCGCCCCGCTTCAGGCGCGTGACCAGCTTGGCGAAGTCGCCGTACCACTTGGTGGCCTGGTCGGCCGGACCGGAGATGATCAGCGGCGTACGGGCCTCGTCCACCAGGATGGAGTCGACCTCGTCGACGATGGCGAAGTTGTGGCCACGCTGGACGAGTTCGTCCTTGGACCACGCCATGTTGTCGCGCAGGTAGTCGAAGCCGAACTCGTTGTTCGTGCCGTAGGTGATGTCGCAGCCGTACATCTCGCGGCGCTGGGCCGGCGTCTGGTTGGCGAGGATGCAGCCGACGCTCAGGCCGAGGAACTTGTGGACGCGGCCCATCATCTCGGAGTCGCGCTCGGCCAGGTAGTCGTTGACCGTCACGATGTGGACGCCCTCGCCGGCCAGGGCGTTGAGATAGGCGGGCAGCGTGCCGACGAGGGTCTTGCCCTCACCGGTCTTCATCTCGGCGACGTAGCCCATGTGCAGGGCGGCGCCGCCCATCATCTGCACGTCGTAGTGGCGCTGGCCCAGGACGCGCTTGGCGGCCTCCCGGACGGTGGCGAAGGCTTCGGGAAGCAGGTCGTCCAGGCTCTCACCGTCGGAGTAGCGCTGCTTGTACTCGTCGGTGAGCGCCCGCAGCTCGGCGTCGGAGAGGTCGACGAAGTCCTCTTCGATGGAGTTGACCTGGTCCGCGATGCGGTGCAGCTTGCGCAGGATCTTGCCTTCGCCTGCACGCATGATCTTCGAGAGGACGGACACGGGGGTTGGTCTCCTTGCCGGTCGGGCCTGGGACGGTCGTTTTCCTGTGACGTACTGAGCAACGGCCATCGTATGCGAGGACCCCGCCGCCCCGGGAGCCTGCTGTGACGGGGACCGTGTGCTCCTTCATCCAGCTTCCGGTCTGCTGTCACCCGGTTCAACGTCCGGGCTCCGCGGATGGTGCCGCGCCCACAGGGAAACACGCGGAAAGTGACCCTCCGTTCACACAAGGTAAAAAGATGGCGCCCGCCGAGGGCGCCGCGCAGAATCGGCCGATGGAAACCCTCACCCTCACCACCGACCGCCTCGTGCTGCGCACGGTCGGCCGCCAGGACACCGACGCCGTGTACGCCGCCTGCCAGGATCCCGACATCCAGCGCTGGACCACGATCCCCTCGCCCTACCTGCCGGAGCACGCGAAGGGCTTCACGGAGCAGATGGTCCCCGACGGCCTCGCGAACGGCTCCATGTTCACCTTCGGCCTCTTCCTCCCCGCCGGTGACCTGGTGGGCGTGCTCGGCGTCACGGTGGTCTCCCCGGGCGTCGGGGAGATCGGCTACTGGGGAACCAAGGAGTACCGCGGCCGCGGCTACACCACCGAGGCCGCCGTCGCCGTCGCCCGCTGGGCCTTCACCGAGCGCGCGATCGACCGCCTGGAGTGGCGCGCCGAGGTCGGCAACACGGCCTCCCGCGCGGTGGCCCTGCGCGCGGGCTTCACCATGGAGGGCACGCTGCGCTCCGCGATCAGCAACGACGGCGTGCGGCGCGACTGCTGGATCGGCTCCCTCCTGCCCTCGGACCTGGCCCTCCCGTCGGCGGCCCCGTACGTGCCGGCGCCCTGACCCTCCGCGCCGCCCGCCCGCGGGCTCCCCTTGTCAGACCCACCGCCTATCGTGCGGACGTATGACGACCCTCCCGCCCCCCGCCACGGACCTGTCCGCAGACGAGGCCCGCCGCCTCGCCCTCCGCGCGCAGGGGTTCCTCGGCGCCCCCGACCGGCGCGGAGGCGTCCGCGGTGTCCTGCGTCATCTCGGCGCGGTGCAGCTCGACACCATCTCGGTCCTCGCCCGCTCCCACGAGCTCGTCCCCTACGCCCGCCTCGGCGCGGTGGGCCGCAAGGCGGTCGAGGCGGCCTACTGGACGGACACCCACGCCTTCGAGTACTGGTCGCACGCCGCCTGCATCCTCCCCATCGAGGAGTGGCCCCACTTCGCCTTCCGCCGCCGCGCCTACCGCAACCGCCCGCAGTGGAACCACGACCTACCCGACGGTGTCTACGCCCAGGTCGTCAAGCAGCTCCGCGCCGAGGGCCCCCTCACCGCGACGGACCTGGGCGGCGCGAAGAGGACCAGCGAGTGGTGGGACTGGTCGGGGACGAAGGTCGCCGTGGAGCGCGCGCTCATGTACGGCGAGGTCGTGTGCGTCGAGCGCCGCGGCTGGAAGCGGGTGTACGACCTGGCGGAGCGCGCCGTCCCGGCCGGACTGCTGCACGACGACCTCGACGACGCGGAGTGCCTGCGCCGCCTGGTCCGGCTGGCCGGCCAGTCGCTGGGGGTAGGCACGCGCGCGGACATCGCGGACTACCACCGCCTCAAGGCCGAGCAGGTCGACGCCGTCATCGCCGAATCGGGGCTCGTCCCGGTCACGGTGGAAGGCTGGGGCAAGCCCGCGTGGGCGGACCCCGCGGCCCTCGAAACACCCCCGCGCGGCCGGCACCGCACGACGCTGCTGTCGCCCTTCGACTCCCTGGTCTGGGAGCGGGCGCGCACGGAACGGATCTTCGGCTTCACCCACCGCCTGGAGGCCTACGTGCCCAAGCAGAAGCGGGTGCACGGCTACTTCGCGATGCCGGTCCTGGCGGGCGGGCGGCTCGTCGGCCGCGTGGACCCGGCCCGCGAGGGACGCACCCTGGTCGCCAGGCAGGTCACGCTGGACGACCCCAAGGCGGTCCCGGCGGTGGCCCAAGCCCTGGTCGAGGCGGCGGGCTGGGTGGACTGCACGGACGTGCGCGTGGAGCGGGTCGACGCGCCGGACCTGCGCGAGCCCCTTGCCGGGGAGCTGGCCCGCCTGCTCGCCTGACCGGTCACCGGATCTCGAGGATCTTCTCCCGCATCGCGTACACCACGGCCTCCATCCTGGAGTGCAACTGCAGCTTCTCCAGGATGTTGCGCACGTGGTTCTTCACGGTGTTCTCGGAGATGAACAGTTCCTTGGCGATGTCCCGGTTGTTCATTCCCGTGGCGACGAGCTTGAGGACCTCCAGCTCGCGGTCCGTGAGCCGCGGCGCGGGCACCAGCCGGCGTTCGTCGGTCCGCTGGATCATCGACTTGAACTCGGTGAGCAGTTTCGACGCCATGGAGGGGCTGATCTGCGACTGCCCGTCGGCCACCGCGCGAATGGCGGTGGCCACCTCGTCCGTCGAGATCTCCTTGAGGAGATAGCCGGTCGCGCCCGCCTTGATCGCGTCGTAGAGGTCGGCCTCCTCGTCGCTGATCGTCAGCATGATGATCTTCGCGCTGGGGGCCACCTCCTTGATGGAGGTGCACGCCTCGATCCCGCCCCGCTTCGGCATCCGCACGTCCATCAGGACGATGTCCGGCAGCAGGTCGGCGGCCTTCTCCACGGCCTCGGCGCCGTCCCCGGCCTCCCCGACGACCTGGATGTCCTCCTCGGCCGCGAGCACGATCTCCAGTCCGCGGCGGAACAGGGCGTGGTCGTCCACCACCAGGACCCTGATCGGCTCCTCGCGCGCGGAGCCCGCGTCCGGGCCCATGCCGTCGGCGCCGTCGTCGATCCCGTCGACGCCCTCGCCCCGCATCGGTCCGAAAGTGTCCGCCATCGTTCCTCCCCCTGAAGGCTGTGGCCCGAGGTCCTGAGCCATCGCCAACCCAGAGCAACGACCCACCGGTTGGGCCGTTGCCGCCATGATTCCATGTCCGGCCGACACCGGGGGGACGAGCGGCGCCACGAGGGGGTCGCAAGCCTCGCGCACCGTCGCACACCGGTGCCCCTGGGGGCGCACACGCGCTCCAGGGGCACCGACTGTTCCGGCGTCGTCAGCCGCCCAGCGCGTCTCCCGCCTCGGGAGCGTGCGACTGGGTGACCATCGTGTCCGTGGTGAGGTGGATCACGCCGTAGTCATAGGCGTGCCGCCGGTAGACGACGCTGGGTTCCTTGGTCTCGGAGTCGACGAACAGGTAGAAGTCGTGCCCGACCAGCTCCATCTCGTAGAGCGCCTGGTCGAGGGTCATCGGCGCGGCCACGTGGGTCTTCTCGCGGACGACGAGCGGGCCGTCGCCCTGCACCTCGAGCGAGCCGATCTTCTTGGTGGGGACGCCGTCCTGCTTCTCCTCCGGGACGATCTCGCCGTTCCCGTTCAGGGTCGCGGCGCCGGGGACGTGGTCGGCGACCTCGGCCGCCGAGATCCGGCGCGATCCGCGACGCGAGAAGCGCTTGTCGTGCTGCTTGCGCAGCCGTGCGTCAAGCTTCTCCGCCGCCAGGTCGAGCGCCGCGTAGGGGTCGCTCGCCGCTGCCTCCGCCCGGATCACCGGACCGCGGGAGCGGAGCGTGATCTCCACTCGGTCACAGCGGTCGGCCTGTCGGGGGTTCGGCTCCTTGGACACCTCGACGTCGAGGCTGATCACCTTGCCATCGAGCTTCTGGATCTTCTCCAGCTTCAGCTTCTCGGCCACGTGCTTCCGGAACCGCTCGGGCACCTCGGTCTTGCGGCCCTTGACGACGATGTCCACGCAGAACTCCGTTCCCGGATTGCTCCGCTTCGACGGCGGAGCATCTCCCTTTCGCACCAGATTCCGGTCCGTACCGGAACCTCGGACTCGGTGACTTCCACCTCCTCCCCCGCGGGCGGTATCTCCACTCCCCCGGTGCGGGTGATGACGTGGGAACCCGCAGCGCGGCATTCGGATTCGGGAGGTGCGGCCTGCGGCTTTGCCTCACAACCGAACATATCTCGCCGGGGCGGAAGTCGTCACCCTCTACTGCGACGTACCTCCGTTCCGGTGAATTAGCCCTCCCATTACCTGCAACAACACAAGTTCCCAGTCAGTTCCGGTTCATTTCGAAGGCTTCCGGTGACGCCGCGACCACTGCCGCGCGGATCACTCGACGTACCACGCCATCGCCTCCGTTCGGACCCGCCATTCGCGGCCCGGTCTTCCGTTCCTCTCTGCCTTCCCCTGGCGCCGACGGATACACAGCCGATCTTCCGCTCGGGTGCCTGCCCGGCCCCGTCCGGCGCTCGGACCCGGCGACCCTCCCGGCAAGCGTCTCCACCGTGTCCGCCCGGGCCGTCTCCGCACGCACGGCGCGCGCCGCCTCCGTCAACGACGCCCCCGTCGTCATCAGGTCGTCGACCAGGACGACGGACCCCCCGGTCCACAGCAAGCGGCCCCCGCCGGGGACGACAGCCAGTGCGCCGGCCAGGTTGTCGAGCCGCTGCCGGGCGTCGAGCCCCGACTGGTCGGCCACGGCTCGGCGCTGGCGCAGCACGGGCACCACCCGGGCGGCCATCCCGTCCCGCCGCAGCTGTGCGGCGGCCGCGAGGGCGATCCGCCGCGCCGGGTCGTGTCCGCGCCGCCGCACCGCCCGCCGCGCGGACGGCACGGGCACCAACAGCACCGGCCCCCGCCCGGCCGATCCCGTCGCCGTCCCTCCGGCGTCCCCGCGCGCCTCCCGCAGACCTGCGCGCACCGCGCCCGCCAGCGCCGCGCCGAGCGGCGCCGTGAGAGCCAGCGCGCCGCGCTCCTTGTGGGCCAGCAGAGCGGCCCGCACCTCGTCCGCGTACCGCGCGGCCGCGTGCACGACCGGCAGCCCGGGCGGCTCCGGCACCGGCCGCACCCGGCTCGGCGCGGCCCCGCTCAGGGCCGTACGGCACCCGCCGCACAGCACGGCACGCACCCTGCCGCAGCCGCCGCACTCGGCCGGCAGCACCAGGTCCTCGAGGTCCCGCCACCATGTCCGCACGGCCACCACTGTGCCCACGCCGGCAGGACTCGACCAGGCCTGTGGAAAACGCCGGAGAAGTCCCTGTGGACAACTCCACGCCCCCGCCGTCGCGCCTCACCCACACGAGTGCGCAACCGCACCGCACGCCCCGGGGCTCACCCCGGATAGACCGGCGCCGTCCCCTCCGTCACCTTCTGCCACTGCAGTCCGGACGGCAGCCGGACGATCAGGTTCTCCGAGTACGCCACCAGCGGCAGCCGCTCGTCCTCCGTCGCGGCGATCTCCTTCACGCCCGTCAGGGCGGCGGGCACCGACGCCTCCGGCGTGGACCCGTCGACCTGCACGTACCCGATCTGCTGAACGCCCCCGCGCTCACGTCCGACCACCACGAGCCGGCTGTCACCGGCCCAGGACATCGCCGTGACCTCTTCCAGCTCGGGGGTCGCGGAGCGGGGTTCGACGACGGTGACCGCGGGCGGGCCGCCGGCCTTCCCGTCCCGCTCGATCCGGCCGATGAGCAGCGAGCGCTCGTCGTCCTTCTCCACGATCAGCGCGATCCGCACGCCGTCGGCGGCCACGCGGACCGCCTGGACCCGCCCGTCCAGCCCCGGCGTCCGCACCTCCACCGGCGCGCCCGCGCCCTTCTCCAGCAGCAGCAGGCGGGGGTCGGCCGGGTTACGGTCGGCGATCCACAGGTCCCCCTGCGCGTCCCAGCTGGGCGGCGTCAGCCGGTCCGCCTCCGTCTTGCCCCTGCTGACCAGCACCGGGTCGCCGAGCGAGCCCCCCGACACGAGCGACCCGACGTACAGCGACTTGTTGTCCAGCCCGATCCCGGCCGCGCTGTGCTCGTCCCGCGACACCGCCACCGACCGCAGGGCCGCCGCGCCCTCGCCCAGCGCGCCGGGGACGCGTTCCGGCCGGGTCCCGTTGCTGCCGGCGGCGATGCGGACCAGGCGGTCCTCGTCGTCGACGAAGTACAGGTAGTCGGGACGCTGGGCCGAGCCGCGCGTCGCCACCGCCTCCGCGCGGTCCTCGGTGAGCGAGCAGAGCTGCTCACGGCCCGAGCGCAGCTCGACCTCGTCCACCACCGGGGTGAGGTTCTGCAGGGTGAACAGGAGCTGCGCCGCCATCTCGTCGCACTTGCCCGCGCCGGCCCCCGCCGCTTCGCCGTTCAGGGGCACCGTCAGCTTGTTGTGGTCGTCGGGGGTGAGCGAGTCGACGTTCTCGGCGAGCGCCGTACCGGTCGGGAAGCTGGACCGCACCACCGGACCGAGCAGGCTCGTCGGACCGCTGATCAGGGAACGCACCACCTGGGTCATGGGGTCCACGAGCCGCCGCACGTACACCGGATCGGCGACGGCGGCCGGCTGCGCACTCGTACCGGCCTGGGTCGTGGGGCCCGTGTTCGAGGCGAAGTAGTACTTGTTGACGGACATGTAGGTGCGCTGGAAGTCCGACTTGCCCATGATGACGCCCTGCGGCACGGCGTCGATGCGCCACTGCCCGCTCTTGCCGTCGCGGGTGAGGTGGACCGGTTCGCGGTACTGGCCGTCCGTCGGCGTGTACGACTGCTGGGCGTCCACCGTGGCGACCCGGGCGCCGGTCAGCGTGACCGAGTAGTCGTTGGCCTCCTCACGGCTGCCGGAGTGGTCGGACTCGGTTCCCGGTCCGCCCGCGAGCACCGTGGTGGAGCGTTCCGGCTCCCAGGTCCTCGCGGCCTCGCCCGTCAGGTACTGACGGGCCGTCTCGTAGTGCGGTTCGTTGCTGGTCAGCGCCTCCAGGAAGCCCTGCACGATCTCCGTGGGCGAGTCGCCGTCCCGCGGCGGCATCGCGAAGACCCGCACCTGCGGGTCCTGGCGCGGCGTGGAGTCCACCCCGCGCAGGTCCCCGCTGTCGGGCATGGACGCGCACCCCGCCAGCAGTACGACGCCGCAGACGGCGTACGCCACCGAGCGTGCCGGCACCCGCCGACCGCTCCCCCCGCGGTCAGCGCCCACGAGTTGCCTCCCCATGCCTGCTCGTTTCCTCCGGCCCGGCGTCCGGGCGGTCCGCCGCCTCGGGCGCGGGCCCGCCGTCCTGTCTCCGGGCGCCCGACACGGGCCGCGGCACCACGCGCGCGCCGTTGCCGGGCATCGCCGTCGGGTCGGCCGTCGGGGTCGCCGGGGCCGACCGCGGGGGTATCGGGCCCCGCGCGGACACCGGGTCCTGTCCCCCGGTCGCCTGCGCCGGGACGCCGACCGCCCTGTCCCCGCCGCGCGGCGAACCGGCGTCACGGGGGCCGGAGTCGTCGAGACCGGCGTCGTGCAGCCCGCGGTTGCGACGGGAGTCCGTCGGCTCCAGCGGTATCGGTGAGCCCCGCAGCGGCTCGTCCGCGGTCCTGGGCAGCGTCAGCCGGAACTGCGAGCCGCCGCCCGGCTCGCCCCAGGCCTGTAGCCAGCCGCCGTGCAGCCGCGCGTCCTCCAGGGCGATGGACAGGCCCAGTCCCGTACCGCCGGTGGTACGCGCGCGTGCCGGGTCGGCCCGCCAGAAGCGGCTGAAGACCCGGGTGGCCTCGCCGGGCTTGAGCCCCACGCCGTAGTCGCGCACCGCGACGGCCACGGCACCGCCCGCCGCCGCGAGCTTGACGACGACGTCGTGACCCTCGCCGTGCTCGACGGCGTTGACGACGAGGTTGCGCAGCACCCGCTCCACGCGCCGGGCGTCCGCCTCGGCGACCACGGGCTGCTGGTCGCCGACGACGCGTATCCGCGTGCCCTTGCGCTCGGCGAGCGGCTCGGCGCCGCTGACGACCCGCCGGACGACCTCCCGGAGGTCTATCGGCTCCGCCTCGAGCGCCGCGGCGCCCGCGTCGAAGCGGCTGATCTCCAGCAGGTCCGCGAGCAGCGTCTCGAACCGGTCCAGCTGGTCGGCGAGCAGCTCCGCCGACCGCGCGGTCACCGGATCGAAGTCCACGCGCGCGTCGTGGATGACGTCGGCGGCCATCCGCACGGTCGTCAGCGGGGTGCGCAGCTCGTGCGACACGTCGGAGACGAAGCGCCGCTGCATCCGCGACAGGTCCTCGAGCTGGCTGATCTTCAGCTGGAGGTTCTGCGCCATCTTGTTGAAGGCCTCGCCGAGCCGCGCGATGTCGTCCTCGCCGGTGACCTTCATCCGTTCCTGGAGCCGCCCGGCGGACAGCCGCTCGGCGATGCTCGCCGCCATCCGCACCGGCGTGACGACCTGCCGTACCACCAGCCACGCGATGGCCCCCAGCAGGACCACGACGAACAGCCCGGCCGTCGCCAGCGTCCCTCTGACCAGGCTCAGCGACTCCTCCTCCTGGGTCAGCGGGAAGAGGTAGTACAACTGGTACGGCTCACCGTTCGGGTCGTTGACCTGCTTGCCGATGACCAGGCCGGGCTGGGAGGCCCCGTCGGAGTCGTAGGTGATCCGCGTGTAGCTCTGTGCCGCCGCCGTGTCGCCGTCGATCCGCTCCCGCAGCTCCTCCGGCACGCTCTGCGACCAGTTGACCAGGCCTGAGGCGCGCGGGCCGCGACCGCTGCCGCTGTCCCCGCCCATGGGGAGCGTGACCACGTCGAAGGCGCCCTGGCCACCGCTGGAGAGCGACTTCACCAGTTCGCTCATCCACTGGATGACGTTCTGCGGGGAACGGCCGTCCACGGGAGCGCCGTCGTCGCCGCCGACGCTCGCCGCCTCCTCGGCCTTCTGCCTGGCCACCGCGAACCCGCCGGTGGCCTGGCTCTGGGACGCCTTCACCTTGGCGTCCAGCAGGCCGTTGCGGACCTGCCCGATCACCACGAAGCCGAGCAGCAGCACCACGCCCAGCGACATCAGCAGCGTGGTCACGACGACCTTGAGCTGGATGTTGCGCCGCCACAGCCGCATCACGGGCAGCAGGGGACGCCGGACCCAGCGTATGAACAGCCGGAGCACCGGACTGCCCTGCACCCCGCCGTGCAGCAGCCCGCCGTCGAGCAGCCGGCGCCAACGCGAACCGGCGGGCGGGTGGCCGACAGGCCGTCCGGCGCGGGCCCCGGACCGGCCGGGCGCCGAAGCGGCACTGTCCCTGCTCATGTCAGCTCGGTCCCGCCTTGTAGCCGACGCCACGGACGGTCACGACGATCTCCGGCTTCTCCGGGTCCTTCTCGACCTTGGAGCGCAGCCGCTGTACGTGCACGTTGACCAGCCGGGTGTCGGCCGCGTGCCGATAGCCCCAGACCTGCTCGAGGAGCACTTCGCGCGTGAACACCTGCCATGGCTTGCGGGCCAGCGCCACCAGCAGGTCGAACTCCAGCGGCGTCAGGGCGATCGAGTGCCCCTCCCGCTTCACGGAGTGACCGGCCACGTCGATGACCAGGTCGCCTATGGCGAGCTGCTCCGGCGCCGGTTCCTCGGACCTCCTCAGGCGCGCCCGGATACGGGCCACCAGCTCCTTCGGCTTGAACGGCTTCACGATGTAGTCGTCGGCACCCGACTCGAGACCCACCACGACGTCGACGGTGTCACTCTTCGCCGTCAGCATCACGATCGGCACACCCGACTCCGCCCTGATCAGGCGGCACACCTCGATGCCGTCCCGACCGGGCAGCATCAGGTCGAGCAGTACCAGGTCCGGCTTGGTCTCCCGGAAGGCGGCCAGCGCCTTGTCACCGTCGGCTACGAAAGATGGCTCAAAACCCTCACCACGCAGCACAATGCCGAGCATCTCGGCCAGTGCGGTGTCGTCGTCGACGACAAGGACTCGTCCCTTCATAAACGACATCATCCCATTCTCGTAACAGATGCGAAGGCGCAGGTGAGGCAGGTCACTGGCCCGTGACGATAGTCGTACGGGGCCGTCACTGTCTGCCCCCGTCCGCCGGCGTTGATGTCAGCGACGGATGTCAGTTCTGATCACCCCGGAACGCTGCCTCTTCCTCGCCTGGCCACGCAAGTGTCACACCGACTCGCTGACACAAGTCGACCCACCGCCGCTCGGACGGCTCCCGCTCCACCCACAGCACGGCCGCCGCCTCTGGCGCACGTTCACGGAGCTGGTCTTGGTAGTCGAGGACCTGGCCGAGGCCCGCACGAAGCTGTCGAGCCTCGTTCGCGGGCGTTAGCGACTTCACCTCGCACACGGTCAGTCGGCCTTCGGCCTCCCGCCACGCAAGATCAAAGTCGGGGTCGGAGACATCCGGGGACAGAGCGACGTAGCCACGGCGCTGCGCTTCCGCGGCCAGCAGGTTCTGCAACCTGCGGTGCGTCGACAGGTTACGCCCCACCAGATCCGGGTCTGGCGCGCTCGGTGTACCCGGAGCCGGCGCAACAGTTTCATCCGGAGCTACGTAGTCCTGTCCGATCTCGACCTCGGGCGCGGTGATGGTGGCCTTGACCGGCACCATGTGGAAGCGAATGACCTTCCGTAGATCACCACCACCAGTGGCCGGCGCCTCATCCTCCGTGTACGGCTCCTCCGCGTCGAGCGTCCACTCCCCGAGGTATCGCACCGTTCCCCGAGCACCGTCGAACAGACGCAGTCGCTTCCCGTTCTGGCGGTGATCCAGGATCGCCCTGTTGCCCCGGATCATCTGCTGATCACCAGTCTGACCTTCTCCGGTGTAGTGGAAGGTGCCGTCCTCGTTCCACGTGTCGTAATAGCCGTGCTGGTGCCCTGAACTCGGCGCGGTGAAGATCAGTACGTTGTCCGTGGTGCTGCATGGCGAGATGCCGTTTTGGGTGCTCCCCCCGAACTTCGCGTGAAGGTCGACCCTGCGGATTTCGTCGCCCGGTTCCAGATCCCAGTCAGGGTCTGCGCCCTCTGACACCTCGATCGCCTCCCGCACGGCCTGCCACTCTTCATCGGTCAACCGGTGAGGGCTGCCGGCAAACGGCTGTCGAAGGATCGTGGCATCGCTCATCCGCGGGTCGTCAGCGAGTCGTTGCTTGGGAACCCGAAGGTCCAACCACTTCTCAACTACCAGCGGGACGAAGTGCCTCGGCCCCGGGTCTTCGGCCCAGTAGCGCAGGTCAGGTTGCCCATACTCAGCGTCTCCGGTGAAGTGGCCGTACGCGACGACACCGGCGTTCGGACCGCTCACCCACAGCACGAACTTGTCGCCGGCCGCCACCTCGTTCACGTAGCGGACGACTGTCCACGAGTTCAGAACATGGCCGTCACGGCGATGACCTTCAAGATCGAACTTCTTCGGGTTGCAGCTCAGCAGCCAGGTAGACACGAATCCCCCATGGTGACTCCGTTGGTGAGGGCACCTTAGGGGATGGCACTGACAAGGCTTCGTGAGACGCCGTCGCACTGCCCTAGTCGACCATGGGCGGCCGAGATGGACGCCCGGCCCAGGTAATCGGCGACGCATAGTGACATGGACGTCGCTTCGATAAGACGATGAACGCTAGGCTAAATGCACGGGCGAGCGGAGTCAGCGGGGTGGGGTGTTGGGGCGTGAGTGGGACTTCTACCGGACAGACAGAGGTGCTAGCCCTGTCCAGAAGGAACTGGACAAGTGCAAGCTGACCAAGACCGAGAAAGCTCGCCTGAAAGTCCTCATGGAGCGGATCAAGCGCGGCACCACACTGTCAGGTGACGTCAAGCCGCTCGGTGGCGATCTGCGGGAGGCTCGCCTAGACGGCGATCATCGCATCTTCAGGCTCATCTACGTCGAGGAGCGCGAGGGACTGCTGCTCCTCGGGCTGACCTTCTTCCAGAAGAAGTCCCAGGCCACGCCTCTGCCAGCCAAGCGCACAGCGAACAAGCGGCTCAAGGAGTGGCGACAGCGTCGCTCAAGTGGCTGACTACAGGTTCACTGATATCGGTTCTAGGCGATACTGTAGCTACAGACTGAGGGATGGGGGTGCCATGGCTGCATTGGATGACCTGCTCGGCATCGAACCTGACGACCCTGCGATTGCTGCCGCGACTGAGGATGCTGAGGCCTACGCCGACCTGGTAGAGAGCCTCGTTGTGCTTCGCAGGAAGCGTGGCCTGACTCAGCGGGACGTTGCCGTGAGCATGGAGACGACACAGTCCACGGTGTCGGATTTCGAGAGAGTGGGTGGAGACGCTAGGTACTCCACCCTGCAGCGGTATGCACGAGCCGTAGGTGCCCGACTTTGCACCCTGGTGGCTGCCGGTGATGCACCCGTGACTCCCACCTGGCGGGTCGCGACGCAGATGCCGGTACAGCTGGTGGCCAAGGAGGCGGACCATCCACGAACTCGGACCAGCTGGCACCACTCCAGCGAAGGAACTGTGACCCTTCGGTGAGCAAGGAAGAGAAGAAGCCGAAGGCGGCTCCGTCATCGCTCGCTGAGCTGGTCAGCAGAGCAGAGGTGCAGGATGTCAGCTTCCTAGAACTGCACGGCACGCGCGCAGAAGCTGAAGACAGCGATGCCGCCGATGCCGACGACTCCAGTCCGCACATGCACGTCTGGTATCGCTCGGGAGAGGGCCACATCGGGGTGCGGTGCCGGTTGGACCTACGCACGTCAGAGGCTCGACTGGTGGCGGATGCAGCCGCAGAGTTCAGTGTGGATGGCCCACTACCGCAAGATGATCAGCTCAAGGAAGCGTTCACGGAACGGGTTGGTGTCGCCGTGGTGTACCCCTACCTGCGTGACGCGGTGCAACATCTTGCACAGAAGCTAGACATAGATGTTCCAGTCCTGTCTTTGATCGCCCACAAACTCTCTGTGTAGCGATCTTGCAGTCTTCTTGACTCCAGCCCGAGTCGAACCGCCCAATGCCCACATAGGCCGGCGGAGCGGCTTTGGGCTGGAGCTGCTTTGGGGCGAGTGATCTTGGCCCCGTAAGCTGATGGCGAGTCGGGCAGTCTGTGGACCTGCCCGGTAAAGCACGACGTTGGGGCCAAGATCTTAGAGGCTCGCCCCAAAGTGGCTGCCTAAAGCCGTGGAGCCGGCCGCCCCAGCCACGACATGGTCGTGACCTTGGCATCGCATCGCATCTCACCCCAGCCCCGGCCTGTTCTTCACCCCCTTGCGGGCGCGGGCGGGCGTCGACGCGCGGCCCCGGTGACGAAGGCAAGGAGGGGCGGCGCGGCGGCGACCGACCGGCGCCGCCGCGCTGTGCGCGGCACCTTCGATCTCCGATCGGACTGCTTGCAGTTCCAGGAGGCCGGGCGCGAGAGCGAGCGCAGCGAGCCTTGATGATGTAGGGAAACTCTTACCGCGCCATGCCCTGAGCGGCTGATCCCGGGGTGTCGGCAACGCGTTGATCTGGGCTACCGTGCGGTCTATGCCCTCTGGACTGGACACGCCTCACGGCGCGGCTGAACTGGCTGAGTCGCTCTTGCCTCCGCTTGGGAACCGCTGGCTGCACACTCAGGCGGTGGCGGCTAGGGCAAGCGAAGCATCCGCGGCCGTGTCCGAGGGCGACCGTGATCTGCTCGTCGCTGCTGCCTGGCTGCACGACATCGGCTACGCCCCGGAGCTGCGAGACACAGGTTTCCACCCGCTCGATGGTGCTCGTCATCTGGAAGCCCTTGGGGCACCCTCGCGGCTCGTCCGCCTCGTGGCCCATCACTCCGGGGCCGTGTACGAAGCTGAACAACGCGGCCTGTCTGCTGAACTTGACGCGTATGAGCGGGAGGACTCTCCCGTCCTCGACGCGCTGATCTACGCGGACATGACGACTGGGCCGGCCGGACAGTCCTTCGACTTCGATCACCGCATTGACGAGATCCTGGTGCGATACGAGCCGGGCAGTGAAGTGCACGACGCGATCAGCAAGGCGCGTCCGTACCTCGGGGCTGCCGTTGAGCGGACGCGCTCTCGCCTCGCTGGTCAGCCGACGTAGGGATCGGGGTTATCGGTCAGCCCGCGGTCGATCCGCATCCGCATCGACGGGTGGATGTTGAGGCCGTCCAGTTGGCTGGGGTGGACGAACGCCACTTCCTTGCTCTCGCTGCTCGTACGCAGTTCGCCGCCCACGATGCGGGCGCGGAAGCAGATCGAGAACTGTTGGCGCACCTCGCCATCGTCGTACGCCATGACGTGCGCCGGGTTGGTGTAGATGCCGACCAGTCCCGTCACCTCGACGTCGAAGCCGGTCTCTTCCTTGGTCTCGCGCACGGCAGCATCGGGCGCTGACTCGCCGACGTCCACGCCACCGCCGGGGAGCGCCCACAGGTTGTTGTCCGTCTTGTGGATCAGCAAGACTTCGCCTGCATCGTTAAGCGCCACTGCGGTGACGGACGGAACGATGCTGTTCGCCTTCGGGGCGTTCGGATCGTTGAAGTAGTCGACTCGGGCCATGTTCCAAGCCTTGCACGCTCCGTGAGGGGGTCGCGTGCCGCGGCTGCCTACTCGGGCCGGCCGCGCTCCCATGCGTAGTCGAAACTCCGCATGTAGTGCCGAAAGGACCGGGCTCCCGGGATGTAGCGGAAGTGCAGCACCGGGTTCTGCCCCGCGGGCGCTCCGAGTACGTGCGGGTTCACCAACACGTCGTCGTCGAACCGGTAGATCGAGTTGTAGAGGATCGTGTCGTGAAGCCGGACGTCGACGCCCGGCGTCGTCAGTGCCGGTTCGAGGTATCGCCGGGTGATCCTGGCGCGGGCGGCGAGATCGTCACCGATGCCCTCCTCCTCGCCGCGTTGGCGGACCATCTCCGAGTTCGGGTCACCGAGCAGGATGCGAACCTGCCCGCCGGCCTTCGCTTTCTCTGCCAACAGGTCTGGGAGGTCCGGGTGGCTGTCGAAGAGGAACAGTCCCGCGTAAACGAGGATGTCTACGTGGTCCCGCGCCTTCTCGATCAGCGATGACCACAGTGTGGCTGGCACTGCCCCACGATGCGGGTAGTACGTGATCAACTCGGAGGTGCTCGCCGACTCGGCTTGCTTCTGAACTCCGGGCCAGATGTAGACCTCGTCGACGCCCAGGAAGCTCGCGGCCTTCCAACGATGTCCCCGGTGCGGTGTGCGGTCCGTAGTGATCCACCGTTCCACGCTCTTGGGGTCCACCCCGACGTGCTGTGCCACGGACTGGATCGTCTCGCCCTTCGCTGAAATCGCCGCGCGCAGACGCTCGTTCGCCATGACGTGTCCTTCCATGGACGCCGTAGGGACGTTTTGACGATAGCTCAGACGTCCCCAAACGTCCATACGGACCGTGATGCGTCCACTACCTCTCACGGTCTCCTGATCTCACCGCCGGATGGCGGTTCAACTCCCGCTAGATCAGGAGAACAGACGATGCGTCAGATTCCCGTCGACACCTCCACCGCCACCGTGATGGTGGCCCAGTCCCCCCAGCCGAAGGTGAAGGACCGCCGTACCGGCGAGCGCGCGATGGACGCCGAGACCGGCGCCGCGCTGTCGACCGTGGACGTGATGTTCGCGGCCAACGGTGAGGTCGAGATCCTGTCCGTGACCGTCCCCGAGTCCGGCATCTCCGGTGACCTGATGATGGGCACCCCGGTCGCGCTGACGGGGCTCATCGCCCGGCCGTGGGAGAACGAGTTCAACGGCCAGAAGCGCCACGGCATCGCCTTCCGCGCGGTCGCCGTGACCTCCCTCGCCGCCGGCACCTCGTCCTCGAAGGCGGCCTGAGCCATGACGTGGCTGATCGTCGCTCTGGTGCTGGTCGTCGCCGCTGCGGGTCTCCTGCGGTGGCGGCGCCCCGCCTGGTACTGGCTGACCTTCGGGGTCACCCTCGCCGCCCTGCGGGTCCTGGTCCGCTACGGCTCGGTCATGGAGGCCTGCGGGCTCACGGTCCCGGCCCCGCGCTGGCGCCTGACCCTGGCCCGGATGACCAACCGGCCGATCCCCGGCCCCCGTGCCCCGCGCGTCCTGCGGCTGCGGGTAACCCGTACCGGCCTGGTGCTGCGGCTCAAGCTCCGCCCGGGTCAGGACGCCTTCGACGTGGCGGCCTCGTGTGACCGGCTGCGGCACTCCTTCGCCCTGTACGGCGTCACCTCCCGTGAGCTGCGCTCGGGCGTGGTCGAGCTGCGGATGACCGGTTACGACGTGCTCAAGCGGGTGCAAATGCCGGCGCACGTCGACACCCGGCCGATGCGGGTCCCGGTTGCCCTGCGCGAGGACGGAGCGGTCCACTACCGGGACTACCGCACGGTTCCGCACGGGCTCACCCTCGGCGCCACGGAGTCCGGCAAGTCGGTCTATCAGCGCACCCTCGTTGCCGCGCTCGCGCCGCAACGGGTCGCCCTGGTCGGCATCGACTGCAAGCAAGGGGTGGAGCTGTTCCCGCTGGCACGACGGTTCTCCGCGCTCGCCGACAACCCCGACACCGCCGCCGAACTCCTCGACGCCCTCGTGTCCCACATGCAGGACGTGTATCAGCTCATCCGGTCTCACCAGCGGATCACCGCCGACGTGCCGGACGCGGAGATCGCCGCCGACATCTGGGACCTGCCCGAAGACCTGCGCCCGGTGCCGATCGTGGTCCTGGTCGACGAGGTCGCCGAACTCGCCCTCTTCGCCACCAGGGACGACGAGAAGCGCCGCGACAGGATCATCACCGCGCTCGCCCGGCTCGCTCAGCTCGGCCGTGCCGCCGGCGTCTACCTGGAGATCTGCGGGCAGCGCTTCGGCTCCGAACTCGGCAAGGGCATCACCATGCTCCGCGCCCAGCTCACCGGCCGCACTGCCCACCGCGTCAACGACGAATCCTCGGCGAACATGGCCTTCGGCGACATCGCCCCGGATGCCGTGCTGGCCGCGATCCAGATCCCCACCGACACGCCCGGCGTCGCCGTCACCGGTGACTCGTCCGGCGGCTGGGCCCGCATCCGCGCCCCGCACACCTCGCTGCGCCAGGCCGTGAACGTCTGCAACCGGCACGCCGACCTAACCCCGGACCTGCCCGCCCTCGCACCGTTCCGGCCCGCCCTCGGCACCCTCGCCTCGGTCCCGGCCCCGGCTGTCGAGTCGGCCCCGGCCGCCGCCTGACCCCCGCCCGGGAGGCACCCCATGCCCACCGCGAAGAAGCCCACCACCCGCCGCAAGACCACGCCGCCGGCGCCGGAACCCGCGAAGTGCCCCGACTGCGACGGCAAGGGCGAGACCCGCGAAACCGTCCGCGTCGGCGCCCGCAAGGGCCGTGTGACCGACGACCACCAAACCGCCCTGTGCCTCACCTGCTGGGGCACCGGCCACGCCACCGACTGACCAGGAAGGGAGGACACCATGCCCCGCACCGTGTTCCGCGTGGATGCCGTCCTGGTCCAAGCCGTCATCGCCGGCGCCCTGTCCTTCGCTCACCTGCACGACCTCGCCGCCGCGGCCGGACAGGACGGCTGGAAGGCCTGGGCCTACCCGGTCTCCGTCGACCTGCTCCTGGTCGCCGCCTGGCGCCGACTGCGCGCCGACGGACCCTCCCGGCTGGCCTGGTGCTGGTTCCTGATCGCCCTGATCGCCTCACTCGGCGCCAACGTCGCCACCGCCGGACTCCTCGACCTGACCAACGTCCCGGCCTGGCTGCGCATCCTCGTCGCCGCCTGGCCTGCCCTGGCCTTCATGGGCGGAACCCTCCTCGTCCACTCACCCGCCGACCGCTCCTCGCCCCCGACGGCACCCGCCACCGCGGATCCGGAGCCCGTGCCCGAGGCGGAATCCGCCCCGGCCCCCGCTGCTGAGTCCACCCCAGAACCGGTCGACTCCGCCGACCACGCCCCGGCTCTCCCGCCCGCCGACCCGGCCCCGGTACCGCCGCCGGCCGTCCCGGTCCCGGCCGCGCTGGTCGACCACGCCCGAAAGGTCGCCGCCGACCACGAACACCGAACCGGCGCCCGGATCGACACCGACACCCTTCGCGCACGTCTCGGCGTCCCGCCGCACATGGCCGACGCCATCGCCGCCCAACTCGCCTGACTGAGAGGAGATCACCGTCATGCCTGCCCGCGACTTCTTCCACTCCGTGATGCGGATCGGACCGGTACAGATCGGCACCCACCGCGACCGCCACGGCCAGACCAAGCACGCCGCCGTGTGCAGCTCCGACGGCTGCGGCTGGTCCGCCGACTACACCAGCCAGTCCGCCGCACAGCTCGCCGCCCGCACCCACCGCTGCAAGGTCCGCTAGGAGGCCGCCATGGACGTCCCACTCTGGTTCGCCCTGCTCTGCGTCGGAGCCCTCGGCGTCAAGCTCATCCGCCCGCCCTGGTGGCTCATCGGCGTGCTCCTGCTCGGCGGCTTCCTCCTCGCCGACAGCGTCCTCGCCCCGGTCATCGACACCGCCCTCAAGTAGCCACGGAAGGAGGAACGTCCATGTTCCGCCCCAAGCTCCCGACCATGCCCCAGCCCACCGGCATCGTCACCCCGCCCGCCGTCATCGAACCGACCACGATCACGCCCGGCACCCCGACCACGCCCACGGCCCCGGCCGCCCCGGTCCCGGCCTCGACCCTGCCCACGATCCAGCTCACGCCCGGCACAGCGCTCGCCCTCGTCGGGGGCGGTACCGCCGTGGTCCTGATCGTCGGCGCCGTTCTGGTCTCCATGCTCTTGGCGGTCGCCATCACCGGCGTCTCGGTCGCCGTCTGCGCCGTCGTCCTGCGTTCCCTGCTCGCCTCCGACAACCGGCGCCGCTAACGGCCCCCAGGGCGGCTCTCTCGCCAAAGAACCGCCGCCCCGGGCGCCTTCCCACCTTCCAGACCCAACGGACCCGAAAGGCACGCCCATGATGCCCCAGCACGCCTCGACCACTCGCGTCTGCCGCGACTGCGACGGCTTCCCGACCGTCGCCATCACCACCGGCACCCGCCACCCCGACGGGACCCGCGCCACCCTCCGGATCACCTGCCCGACCTGCAAGGGCACCGGCCACGCCACCTCCACCGCCCTCGTCCGCGCCGGGCGGTGACTGTCATGGCCCTGCTGAATTGGCGCTCCTCGGAGCACTACGACCACACCGGCGACCAGCCGTGCGTGATCTGCGCCAAGCCCACCCCACTGCGCTCCGACCGCGGCAATGCCGTGCACAAGGTCTGCGCGGAGGACTGGATCGACCGCCACACGGACAAGGGGGACGACGCGTGACCAAAGCCGTCACCCCGGCGAGCCTGGACCCGATCACCCTCAGCGATTTGCTGCGGGTGGCCGGGTCCCCCGGCTTCGACCGCTGGCAAGACCAGGTCAAGCGCACCGGCGGCTGCTCCGACCCGATCCACCTGACTGGCTGGACGATCCACAAGGACAAGGCCACCGGCGAGACCCTGCACCACTACTCGACCACCGACGAGCCGGGCGGACGGCTGCGCGTCGCCTGCGGCAACCGCCGCGCCTCCCGCTGCCCCGCCTGCGCCTGGACCTACGCGGGCGACACGTACCACCTGATCCGTGCCGGGCTCGCCGGTGACGACCGCCGCGACATCCCCGCCACCGTCCGGGATCACCCGCGGGTCTTCGCCACCCTCACCGCCCCCTCCTTCGGCTCGGTCCACAACCGGCCCGACCGAGGCGCCTGCCGCTGCGGTGCTCACCACGCCCCGGACGCCTCGGAGCTGGGTACCGCCCTCGACCCGGCGACGTACGACTACGCGGGCGCGGTGCTGTTCAACAACTACGCCGGGCAGCTCTGGCAGCGCTTCACCAACCGGCTTCGCCGCGAGATCGCCGCCCGCGCCGGCATCACCCAACGTGAACTCAAGGAGTGCGCCCGGCTGTCGTACGGCAAGGTCGCCGAGTTCCAGAAGCGCGGCGCCGTGCACTTCCACGCCGTGATCCGCATCGACGGACCCGACGGGCCCGACACCCCGCCGCCTTCCTGGGCCACGGTCGATCTCCTCGCCGACGCGATCCGCGCCGCCGCCGCGCACTCGTACACCTCGGTCTCGGTCCCGGCCGCCGCCGACCAACCGGCCCGCACCTTCCGGTGGGGCACACAGCTCGACGTACGGCCCGTGAAGGCGTTCGGAGACGGCTCCGACATCACTGAACAAGCCGTTGCCTCCTACGTCGCCAAGTACGCCACCAAAGCGGCTGAGAACACCGGCACCCTCGACCGCCGGGTGGGGGAGCTGTCCGAACTCGACCGCCACGGCGTCCCCGACCACGCCCGCCGCCTCATCGCCGCATGCAAAGCACTCGATCCGCTCTACCCCGACCGGCGCCTATGGGCCTGGGCACACATGCTCGGCTTCCGCGGCCACTTCTCCAGCAAGAGCCGCCGCTACTCGACCACCCTCGGCGCCCTCCGCCAGACGCGCGCCGACTACCGCGCCGCACAGGAGCACGCCGGCCTCAGCCTGGATGACCGCGAGCCGGAGACCGTGCTCGTCCTGACCGACTGGCAGTACGCCGGCCACGGCCACACCCCCGGCGAATCCGTGCTCGCCGCCACCATCGCCCGGGATCTCCAACTCAATCGGGAGACCGCCCGCGAAGCCATGCGAGACCAATTGGCCCTGGAAGGAGCCGCCGCGTGACCACCGCAACTGTTGAATTGCTGACCGTGCCAGAGGTCATGGCGCGGCTTAAGTACAGCCGTTCGAAGGTGTACGACCTGATCAGGGAAAAGCGGCTCGTCTCAATCACCGAAGGTCGCTGCCGTCGGATTCCCGAGAGCGCTGTTCAGGACTACATCCGCGCACGTCTTGAAGAGGCTTGCTGATGGCACGTCAGCGAAGGCGCAACCCCAATGGGTCCGGCACGGTCACCAAGCGCGCTGATGGCCGGTACCAGGCTGCGGTGTACGTCCCTCAGCCTGACGGGACAGTGAAGCGGAAGTTCGCGTACGGCAAGACGTACGACGAATGCGACCAGAAGCGCCGGGATCTCCTCGACCGTGCCAAGGGTGGCATCCCGACACCGACGCGGGACATGACCTTGGGACAGTGGTTCGACTACTGGCTTGAGGTCATCGTCAAGCCGAACCTGAAGCCCAAGAGCTACGAGACGTACGAGCAGGCCGTGCGCAACCACCTTCGGCAGCGTCTCGGGTCCAAGGTCATGGTCCGGCTGGGCGTCGCGGAGCTGCGCGGGGTCATTCAGCGGCTCGCAGAGGAGAGGGGACCCAAGACTGCCAAGCAGGCTCTTCGGGTCCTCTCAGCGGCGCTCACGGCCGCGATGGTGGAAGACATCGGCCTGACTCGAAACGTGGCCAAGCTCGTCCACATCCGTGCGACGACCGACAGCGGCAAGAGCTGGGATGCCGTGACGGTTCTCCGCTTCCTGGCTGCGGCTCGGGGGCTGACCGTGTACTACCCGGCGTTCCTGCTGCTCTGCCTGCTCGGTCTCCGCCGTGCCGAGGTGTGCGGCCTGCGCTGGGAGAACGTCGACCTCGACAACCGGATTCTCTGGGTGGAACAGCAACGGCAGCGTTCCAGCGCCGGGACGATCGACTTGGACCCCAAGACCGAGACATCCAGGGCGCCCCTTCCCCTGCCGGCGCAGTGCATCGCGCCTCTGCGCTGGACTCGGATGCGTACGGCCATGCTGCGGGATCGCGCGATCAGTCAGGGACGCTCCTGGTTCGAAGACCCGGACGGGCACGTCTTCATCTCGCGGACGGGTCACCCGCTCCTGGCATCAAACCTGTACCTGACCATGCAGCGGATCATCAGGGCGGAGGGGTTGGACAAGATGAACCCCAAGGGGCTGCGGAAGTCCTGCGGCACGCTGCTGGTTCACCTCAAGGTGCACCCGAGGATCGTCAAGGCCATCCTTCGGCACAGCCGCATCGCGACGACGATGGACATCTACGCTGAGGCACTGACGCCCGACATCATCGAAGCGGTGGGACAGCTTGACCGCCTGCTGCGACAGCCGGCCCGGATCCGAGCGTTGGATGTCGACGGATCGGGCCTCGACAGTCGTTGATGTCGCCGTTAGATGTCACGGCCCCTTCCTCTGCGAATAGGCGCAGGTGGAGGGGCCGTTTTCGTCGGTCAAGCCGACATCATCCCATTAGCTAATCGTTACCTGGCGTGACCTGGCACACAGCTCGGCCAGGGCGTCGGCCGTCACGGGCGAAACCACGCCCTCCTCGGTGACGATCGCCGTCACCAACTCGGGCGGGGTCACGTCGAACGCCGGGTTGTACGCCTGGGTCCCCAGGGGTGCCACCGGAATTCCGCCTCCCGCTCCGGTCACCGGCACCTGCGGTGCTGTGATCTCGGTCACTTCGTATCCGGGACGCTGTTCGACCTCGATGGACGCCCCGTCCCTGGTGCCCCGATCCACCGTCGTGAGCGGCGCCACCACGATGAACGGCACGTGGTGGTACCTGGCGAGCACGGCGAGCGGATAGCTCCCCACCTTGTTCGCCACCGAACCGTCGGCCGCGATGCGGTCCGCGCCGATGAGCACCGCGTCCACCTCACCCGCCGCGAACAGCGAACCGGCCGCGTTGTCGGTGAGCAGGGTGTACGCCATGCCGTTGCGGGCCGCCTCGTATGCCGTCAGGCGAGCACCTTGCAGCAACGGACGCGTTTCGTCCACCCACAGGCGCCGCAGCCGCCCCGACCGGTGCGCGGCGAGCGCCACCGCGAAGGCGGTCCCCTCGCCGCCCGACACCAGTGCACCGGTGTTGCAGTGCGTGAGGACACGGTGCCCGCCGGCGGGCAGCAGCTCGTCCAGCAGCGCCGACCCGTGCGCGGCCATCCGGACGCTGGCCTCGGCGTCCTCCCGGTGCAACGCCCGGGCCGCGGCCAGGGCGGCCGCGGCGGCCTGCCCGGTGTCGCCGGTCCTGGCGAGCGCCTCCTGGTGGGCCGCGTGCGCCCGACCGACACCGACGGCGAGGTTCACCGCGGTGGGGCGGGCCCCTGCCAGCGCCGCCGCGGCCTCCTCCACCTCGAAGCCCCGGACGGCGGCGAGCGCGACGCCGTAGGCGCCCGCGACACCGAGCAGGGGCGCCCCGCGCACGGCGAGCGAGCGGAT
This sequence comes from Streptomyces sp. NPDC041968, assembly GCF_055589025.1. Lineage (NCBI taxonomy): Bacteria > Bacillati > Actinomycetota > Actinomycetes > Kitasatosporales > Streptomycetaceae > Streptomyces > Streptomyces sp. NPDC041968. The sequence continues at coordinate 133,576 of NZ_JBVJCB010000017.1, forward strand.
CGCCTCCACGAGCGCGGACGGGTCCGTGCAGACCAGCTCGACCTCCTCGACCGGCAGCCTGGTCTGGTCCAGCAGGACCAGCACCGGGCCCTCTGGTGGTTCCTCCCAGCGCAGTGCCGGGATCTCGGTCGGCCGCTTGTCCTCGCCGCTTCGCGCGTCCTGATCAGCCATGCGATCAGTCTGCCCCCTATCCGGCGGACAATTGAAGGTGCGCAGCCCATACCGCGCCCGGTCCGCAGCCGGCCACCCCATGGCACGATGGCTGCCAACCTGCCGCCGCGCCCGCGGACGGGCACCGTGAAGGAGCGACGATGAACGACACTCCGGGCTGGGCCTCGCCCGGATCCGCCCCGTCCGACGGGCGGGAGCCCGGCACGTCCGGCCCCGCCGAGCCCGCCGACCGTCCCGGCGTCCCCGATCAGCCCGCGCGGCCCGCGGACCAGCCGGGCGCGGAGCCGACGGGCCCCGGCACGAAGTGGTCCAAGGAGCAGCCGCCCCCCGGCCAGTGGTCGGCGCCGACCGGTCACGAGCAGGGCCCGCCGCCCCCGCCGCCGAACCAGGGCTGGGGCGCCCCGCCTCCAGGTGGACCCGGCGGCTACGGCGGCCAGGGCGGGGCCTACGGCGGTTACGGCCCCCCTGGTGGGCCCGGCGGCTGGGGAGGCGGCTGGGGCGGTCCCCCGCCCGCGGCCAAGCCCGGCGTGATCCCGCTCCGCCCGCTCGGTGTCGGCGAGATCCTCGACGGCGCCGTCTCCACCATGCGCACCTACTGGCGCACGGTCCTCGGTATCTCGCTGACCATCGCGGTGTTCACGGAGATCGTCGTCGTACTGCTCCAGGGCCTCGTCCTGGACGACACCAGCTCCGAGGTCCTCAACGACCCCGACGCCACCCTCAGTGAACTCGGCGACGCCCTGACCGAGACCACGCTCAACTCGGGCGTCGTCTTCCTGATCTCGCTGATCGGCACCGTCCTGGCCACCGCCCTGCTCACGACCGTCACCAGTCGGGCCGTGCTCGGCAGGCCGGTGGCGATCGGGGAGGCCTGGCGGGACGCCCGCCCCCAGGTGGCGAAGCTTTTCGGCCTGATCGTCCTGCTGCTGCTCATCGTCGCGGGCATCGTCACGGTCGGCATGGCCCCGGGTCTCCTCGTGTCCGCCGCGGGGGGCGGCGACGCGGGCGTGGCCCTGGCCGTACTGGGCGCTCTGGCGGCCGGTGTCCTCACGGTGTGGCTCATGGTCCGGCTCTCGCTGGCCTCCCCCGCGCTGATGCTGGAGAAGCAGGGCATCAAGCAGGCGATGAGCCGCTCCCTGAAACTGGTCCGCGGCTCCTGGTGGCGCGTCTTCGGCATCCAGCTGCTCGCGACGATCATCGCGACCGTCGTCGCGTCGATCATCGCCATCCCCTTCGCCTTCCTCGCCGCGGCCCTCGGCAGCGACGGCATCGGCGGCTTCCTCGACGGCACCGGGAACCTCGGCTGGACCTTCCTCATCGTCAGCGGCATCGGCTCGGTGATCGGCTCCATGATCACCTTCCCGATCACGGCGGGCGTCACCGTGCTGCTGTACATCGACCAGCGCATCCGCCGCGAGGCCCTCGACCTCGAACTGGCCCGTGCCGCCGGCCTCCCGGGTTCCGGCACCTCCGGCACCACTCCGGGGAGCTGATGCGGTGAGCCCGGCGGGGGGAGTGCTCACAGAGGTGCTGTCACGCGCCGCCGTACGGACGTCGTCCCACGCCGGCGACGCCTCCGTGCTGTCGCTGCCGCGGGCCGGTGACGAACCGCCGGTGACGATCCCGCGCGACCCCGCGCGGGAGGCGGCCCGGGACGAGCTGTCCAAGCGGATGTACCACGAGAACGATCCCAGCTGGTTCCAGCGGGCTCTGAACGCCTTCTGGGACTGGATCGACGAGCTGTTCAGCAGGGCGTCCACCGCGATGCCCGGGGGGACGCTCGGCCTGGTGGTCATCATCGTGGCCGTCCTGGCGGTGCTGGGCGCCCTCTGGTGGCGCCTGGGCACCCCGCGCCGCGGGCCGGCCTCCGCCCCCGCCCTCTTCGACGACCGTCCGCGCAGCGCCGCCGACCACCGCGCCGCGGCCGAGGCACACGCCGCCCAGCGGCACTGGAACCAGGCGGTCCAGGAACGCATGCGGGCCGTCGTCCGCGCATTGGAGGAACGAGCCCTCCTGGACATCCGCCCCGGCCGCACCGCCGACGAGGCGGCCACCGAGGCCGGCCGCGCCCTGCCCGCCCACGGCGACCGGCTGCGCGCCGCGGCCCGGGACTTCGACGACGTCACGTACGGCGGCCGTCCCGGCACCGAGCAGGCGTACCGGCGCCTGACGGAACTCGACCGCGACCTGGAGCGCAGCAAGCCGCAGCCGGTGGCCGGCACGGCCGGCAACGGGGACTCGAACACCTCGTGGGGAGCCGCCGGATGACCACCGAGGCCACGCTCCCCACCACCTCGGCCTCGCCCACCGCCCGCCAGGTGTGGACCCGCGCACGGGGCATCGCCCTCGCACTCGTCGTCCTGCTCGCCGGTGCCGTCGCGATCGCCGTCGTCCGCTCCGACGCCCGCCACGGGGAACTCGATCCGCGCTCCGCCGACCCCTACGGCAGCCGGGCGGTCGCCGAACTCCTCGCCGACCGGGGGGTGTCCACGCGCGTGGTGACCACCCTGGACGACGCACGCGCCGCGGCCGGCCCGGACACCACCCTCCTCGTCGCCGTCCCCGACCTGCTGACCGGACGTCAGCAGACGCAGCTGCACGCGGCGACCGCGGGCTCGGGCGGCCGTACCCTCCTGGTGGCCCCCGGCGGCCCCGCCGTCGAACGGCTCGCCCCGGGCGTCACCGCCGATCCCGCGCTCAGCTTCGACTCCACACTGGCCCCCGACTGCGCCCTGCCGGCCGCCCGGCGCGCGGGCACCGCAGACACCGGCGGCATCCGCTACAGCAGCGACCACATCGGAGCCGAAGCCTGCTACCCCAGTCGCCGCCTCGCCACCCTGCTGCGCATCCCGGACGCGTCCGCGAAGACTCCCCAGGAGCGCACCCCGGGCGACACCGTCGTCCTGGGCGCCCCCGACATCCTCTACAACGACCACCTCGACGAGCACGGCAACGCCTCGCTCGCCCTGCAACTCCTCGGCTCCCGCGCACACCTGGTCTGGTACCTCCCCTCGCTCACCGACACCACCACCCCGGACGACGAACGCAGCTTCTTCGACCTGCTCCCCTCCGGCTGGCTCTGGGGCACCCTGCAACTCTTCGTCGCCGCGGCCCTCGCGGCCCTGTGGCGGGCACGCCGGCTCGGCCCCCTGGTCCCGGAGAACCTTCCCGTGGTGATCCGCGCCTCCGAGACCGTCGAAGGCCGCGCCCGCCTCTACCGCAAGGCGAACGCCCGCGACCGCGCCGCCACTGCTCTTCGCTCCGCCACCCGCACCCGCCTCGCCCCCCTCGTCGGCGTCCCCGTCGCCCAGGCGCACGCGCCCGAGGCCCTGCTCCCCGCCCTGTCCGCCCACCTCACCGGCGAACACGACGGCGGACAGGCCCTGCACACCCTCCTCTTCGGCCCGCCGCCCGGCGACGACGCGGCCCTCACAGCCCTCGCCGACCAACTCGACGCCCTCGAAAGAGAGGTACGCCGTCCATGATGGACCCGACCACTGACAACGCCGGGCGGACCGGGAACCCGGGCGACGCCCGCGCCTCCCTGGAGGCCCTGCGCGCCGAGATCGCGAAGGCCGTGGTCGGCCAGGACGCCGCCGTCACCGGTCTCGTCGTAGCGCTCCTGTGCCGCGGCCACGTGCTCCTGGAAGGCGTCCCCGGAGTCGCCAAGACCCTCCTCGTGCGCGCCCTCGCCGCCGCCACCGAACTCGACACGAAGCGCGTCCAGTTCACCCCCGACCTGATGCCGAGCGACGTCACCGGCTCCCTCGTCTACGACGCCCGCACCGCAGAGTTCTCCTTCCAGCCCGGTCCCGCGTTCACCAACCTCCTGCTCGCCGACGAGATCAACCGCACGCCCCCCAAGACCCAGTCGTCCCTCCTCGAAGCCATGGAGGAACGCCAGATCACGGTCGACGGCACGCCCCGTCCCCTCCCTGAGCCCTTCCTGGTCGCGGCGACCCAGAACCCGGTCGAGTACGAGGGCACCTATCCCCTGCCCGAAGCCCAGCTGGACCGCTTCCTCCTCAAGCTGACCGTCCCCCTCCCCTCCCGGCAGGACGAGATCGACGTCCTCACCCGCCATGCCTCGGGCTTCAACCCGCGCGACCTGCGCGCCGCCGGCGTACGCCCCGTGGCGAGCGCCGCCGATCTGGAGGCCGCGCGCGCGGAGGTCGCCAAGACGACCGTCTCCCCCGAGATCACGGGCTACGTCGTCGACATCTGCCGGGCCACCCGCGAGTCGCCGTCCCTCACTCTCGGCGTCTCCCCGCGCGGGGCCACGGCCCTGCTCTCGACCGCCCGCGCGTGGGCCTGGCTGACGGGCCGCGACTACGTCACTCCCGATGACGTGAAGGCCCTGGCCCTGCCCACCCTCCGGCACCGGGTGCAGCTCCGTCCGGAGGCCGAGATGGAGGGCGTGACCACGGACTCCGTGATCAACGCAATCCTCGCCCACGTCCCCGTGCCCCGCTGATGGCCTTCACCGGACGCGCCGCGCTCCTGGCGGCCCTGGGCTCCGTCCCCGTCGGCATCTGGGAACCGTGCCTGACGGGGATCCTCGCGGTCAACGTCCCGCTGGCCGCGGCCTGCGCCTGCGACTTCGCCCTGGCCGCCCCCGTACGGCGTCTGCGTCTCTCCCGCAGCGGCGACACGTCCACGCGTCTGGGCGACACCGCCGACATCACGCTGACGGTCGCCAACCCGTCCAACCGCCCGCTTCGGGCCCACCTCCGCGACGCCTGGCCGCCCAGCAGCTGGCTGGCCGGCGGGGAGGCGGCGGCCTCCCGTCACCGGGTGACGGTGCCCGCCGGTGAACGCCGGCGCGTCACCACGCGTCTGCGGCCCACGCGCCGCGGCGACCACCGGTCCGACCGCGTCACGATCCGCTCGTACGGGCCGCTGGGGCTCTTCACCCGTCAGGGCACCCACCGGGTCCCGTGGACGGTACGCGTCCTGCCTCCTTTCGCCAGCCGCAAGCATCTCCCCTCGAAGCTGTCCCGCCTCCGCGAACTCGACGGCCGCACGAGTCTGCTCACCCGCGGCGAGGGCACGGAGTTCGACAGCCTGCGTGAGTACGTCCCGGGCGACGACACCCGTTCGATCGACTGGCGGGCGACCGCTCGCCAGACCACTGTTGCCGTACGCACCTGGCGCCCGGAGCGGGACCGGCACATCCTGCTCGTCCTCGACACCGGCCGCACCTCCGCCGGCCGTGTCGGTGACGCCCCCCGGCTGGACGCCTCCATGGACGCCGCCCTGCTGCTGGCCGCACTGGCCTCCCGCGCGGGTGACCGCGTGGACCTTCTCGCGTACGACCGTCGGGTGCGCGCTCGTGTACAGGGCCGCACGGCGAGCGATGTGCTCCCGTCACTGGTCAATGCGATGGCCACCCTGGAGCCGGAGCTCGTGGAGACCGACGCCCGCGGTCTCACCGCCACGGCCCTGCGCTCGGCCCCCCGCCGTTCTCTGGTCGTCCTGCTCACGACGCTCGACGCCGCCCCGATCGAAGAGGGGCTTCTCCCGGTCCTGCCCCGACTGACTCAGCGCCATACGGTGCTCCTGGCGTCGGTGGCGGACCCCCAGATCGCGCGTATGGCCAGGGCGCGCGGTACCACGGACGCGGTCTACGAGGCCGCGGCGGCCGCACAGGCCCAGTCGGAACGCGATCGCACCGCCGACCAGCTCCGCCGGCACGGCGTCACGGTAGTCGACGCGACCCCGGAAAACCTCGCCCCGGCACTGGCAGACGCCTATCTCGAACTGAAGGCAGCAGGACGTCTATGACCGGCGGGGCAGCCCGCCCCGCCGCTCCACCGGACATCCCTCAACACCTCCGGAGTTTCCCCTGAACGCAGAAAACCCCGCACCGTTCCCGGTGCGGGGTCTCCTCGCAATAATTGTTCGGCGGCGTCCTACTCTCCCACAGGGTCCCCCCTGCAGTAC
>NZ_JBVJCB010000018.1:0-108696 GCF_055589025.1 Streptomyces sp. NPDC041968
CCTCCCTGCCCTACGCCTCCTCCCTGTGCGGCGCCTGCTACGAGGTCTGCCCCGTCGCCATCGACATCCCCGAGGTCCTCGTCCACCTCCGGGAGAAGGTCGCCGACCAGGGCGGCAAGGGGCACCGCCTGGAACGGGCCGCGATGAGGGCGGCGACCTGGCTCCTGGACCACCCCGCCGCGCTGACCGTCGGCGAACGCCTCGCCTCCAGGACCCGCAAGCTGCACCCCGATCGGCTCCCGGGGCCCGGGGCGCGCCAGTGGACCGACAGCCGGGATCTGCCGGAGCTGCCGGCCGAACCCTTCCGTGACTGGTGGAGGAAGAACCGCGCATGACACCCGAGCCCTCCTCCCGCGACCGCGTCCTCGGCCGAGTGCGCCGGGCCCTCGCCGACGCGCCCGAGGCCCCCGAGGTCACGCGTGACTACCGGGTGAGCCACACCCCCGACGACCGGACCGCGGTGCTCGACCTGCTCCACGAGAACCTCGCCGACTACCGGGCCGGCGTGCACCGCAGTACCCGGCGCGAGCTGCCGGCCGTCATCGGCCGCCTCCTCGCCGGCCACGGCGCCCGTACCGTCGTCGTGCCTCCGGGCCTGCCCGAGGACTGGCTGGCCGCGTCCGACGCCCGGCGCCGGCCGGACGACGTCCCCCTGACCCCCGCCGAACTGGACTGTGCCGACGCCGTGGTCACCGGCTGCGCCCTCGCCGTCGCGGAGACCGGCACCGTCGTCCTCGACGCCGGACCGGGGCAGGGCCGTCGCGCCCTCACCCTCGTCCCGGACCTGCACATCTGCGTCGTCGACGTACCCGGCCAGGTGGTCGCCTCCCTGCCCCGGGCCCTGCCGCGCCTCGACCCCACCCGGCCGACCACGTGGATCTCCGGCCCGTCCGCCACCAGCGACATCGAACTCGACCGGGTCGAGGGCGTCCACGGCCCGCGGACGCTGGAGGTGGTGCTGGTGGTGGACTGAGACCGGACGAGCCGGTGGCGCGCCGTGGCGAACCCGCCGGTACGGGCGGGCCACCGCAGCCACGCGTACCGCACCACGGGTCCCGGCAACCACGAGGGCGCGGGGAACGGGGACGGGATGCTGACCGGGATCGTCATCGACGCACTGGACGCGGCGGGCATGGAACGCTTCTGGCGGGACGCGACGCGGGGCCGCACGGGCGGCCTCCGGTCGCGCTTCGAGCCGGTCACCGAGCCGAAGGCGGCGCACGAGAACCGGCTCCACTCGATCTGGCCGGAGGACCGGGCTGGGAGGCGGAGGTGGCCCGGCTGCCGGCGCTCGGCGCGACACGGGCCGACATCGGCCAGGGCGGCGTCCCCCGCGGCGCGGAGGACGGGGCGGAACAGACTGCGGCCGGAGGTCACCCGCCGCGACCGGACGCCCGGCGAGTTCCTCGACGCCGCCGAGAACGAGTTCCACGTCCTGGGCTGACCCGGCCGCTCGCCACCTCACCTGACGCGGTGGCTCTCCAGAAGGGGCCGAGGTCCTGGTCCGTCAGGGACTGGGCGGCGGCCTTGAAGTCGGCGGTGGTGGAGACGCCGAACCAGTGGTCCCGGGCGCAGCGTTCGAGCAGGCGGGCGATGGTGCCGGCGCCCAGGGTCCGTTCCAGGTCCGCCAGGACGCAGGGACCGGCCGTGTACGCCAGGTGGTACTCGCCCCGGTGCCGCGACCAGTAGTCCATCGACGCGGTGAGTTCGGTGCTGTCGTCGGGCCAGTGGACCTCGGACCAGCAGTCGGTGGTGTCCCAGCCGTAGAAGCGGGCGTTGGCGTACCGGGCGAAGCTCTCGTCGAGCCACGGCGAGGCGTACTCGTCGTTGCCGACGATCCCGTCCCACCACTGGTGCGCCACCTCGTGGACGACGGCGCTGCCCTCCTCCGTGGTGCCGAGGAGGACCAGGCCGGGGTACTCCATGCCGCCGCCGAACCCGCCGGTCATCACGAGGTCGATCTCTCCGTACGGATAGCGGCAGAACTCCCGGCCGAACCGGTCGACCGCGGCGGCGGCCTCCGTCCGGTTCAGGCGCATGCCCGCATCGGGTGTGCCGACGGCCCAGTACGACCTCACCCGCACGCCCCCGGGCGTGGTGTCCGTCGCCGTGCGGAACGGACCCGCGGCCCACGCGAAGTCCCGCACCCGCTGGGCGATGCTGTGCGTCACGACCCTGCCGGGGTCGCCGGGACGGGTCCGGGTCACACCGGTGCCGGGCACCTTCAGGGCCGACGGGTGGTCGAGCCGGACCCCGCCGTGCACGACGCGAAGGGGTGGCACCTCGACCCGTACGCGGCCGTCGGTGAGAGCTTCTACGCCCTGACGAGCGACTTCCGGTGACCGGACGTCCGTCGCCTTCGATCTCTCCTTCACGGTGCCCGAACGCAGCGCCCGCTTCGGCCGGGAGGCTGCCCACCGCACCTCGGGCGAGCGGCTCGGGCCGGTCGACCCGCAGGGCCGTGCAGTTCACGGAGGGAGCGGCCGGTGTGCCGCCCCGCACGTGCGACACCCTGACGGGCGAGGGCGCGCCCGGCCCTCCGCACCCGTCCTCGCCGTTCCCCCACAGGCGCAGGTACACCTCGCGCAGCGGCCGGTCGGCGGCGTTGCGGAAGGACACCCGCTGCCGCTCGGTCCAGTGGCCGCCGTCGGCGTCGGACCGCAGGGTCACGTCGTAGCGGGCACCGCCGGGCGTGGCCGCGGCTCCGGACACGTCCGGCTCGGACACGGGGACGACCGGCACGCTCTACGACCCACGACGTTATCGATGCCAATCGTCCTCGCGTGGCTAGACTCCCCGCAGGGCGAGGAGCTGCGGCGACACGACCGGACCGTGGTTCCTCCGGAGAGGCGAGCGATGTCATCGGAAACACAGGGAGCGGGCGCATCCGCGGCGCGGCGGACCGCCGGCGGCGGCGCCGGGCGGCAGCCCGGGATGACCGACGTCGCCCGGCTGGCGGGGGTCTCCGCGCAGACGGTGTCCCGCACCCTGGCCGGTCACCCCCACGTGCAGCAGAAGACCCGCGCCAAGGTGCTCGCCGCCGTCGAGCAACTCGGCTACCGCAAGAACAACGCGGCGCGGACGCTGTCGTCGGGGCGCAGCCGGACGATCGGTCTCGTGACCCTCCGGACCACCTACTCCTCGCGTACGAACCTGACGTTCGGCATCGAGACCGCCGCCCGCGGGGCCGGGTACGCGGTCAGTACCGCGACCACCGCTTCACTGGACACGGCGGCGATCGAGGGAGCGCTGTCGCGGCTGGCGGAGCAGGGCGTCGAGGGCGTCATCCTGTCGGTGCCGCTGGTCCGTGTGAGCCCGCGGATCGAGCAGCTCACCCGCTCCGTGCCCACCGTCACCGTCGACGGATCGAGGACCCCGGCCACGGAGGTCGTCGCCGTCGACCAGACCCTCGTGGCACGCCTGGCCACACGTCACCTGATCGACCTGGGCCACGAGACCGTCTGGCACGTGTCGGGGCCCGAGGAGTGGCTCGACGCCGCCGGCCGCCGGGCCGGGTGGCGCGACACGCTGGAGTCGGCGGGACGGCCCGTGCCCCCGGTGCTGGAGGGCGACTGGACCCCCGCCTCCGGCTACCGGAACGGGCTGATCCTGGGCAACATCCCCGACGTCACCGCGGTGTTCGTGGCGAGCGACGAGATGGCCTTCGGCGTGATCCGCGCCCTGCACGAACTGGGCCGCAGGGTCCCGGAGGACATCTCCGTCGTGGGGGTGGACGACATCGCGCTGGCCGAGTACTGCTCGCCCTCACTGACCACGGTGGCCCAGCCCTTCGCCGAGATGGGAGCCCTGGCGGTCGCGCACCTGACACGGCACATCGCGGACCCGGCCGCGGTACCGGAACCCGCCTCCGTCGAGCCGGCGCTGATCGTCCGCGCCAGCACGGCGCCGCTCGGCGGACGGGCCCGGCCGTGACCGCGGTACCGGACAGGTTCTTTTCTCCGGAAAGACAGGTAAAATCGCTTTAAAGTAGGCGTCCTGCCAGGCGTACCCGCACCGTCACGGAGGGGGGTCGCCATGGATCCGTGGCTGATCTGGCTCATCGTCGCGTCGGTTCTGATCGTGGCGGAGATCTTCACCCTCACCGCCGCGCTCGGCATGCTGGGAGCGGCCGCGCTGATCACGGCCGCGGTCGCCGCGGCCGGACTGTCCGGGCCCCTCCAGTTCGTGGTGTTCACCGTCGTCGCCACGGTCACCGTCCTCTTCGTGCGCCCCGTCGCCCTGCGCCACCTCCTCCAGCCCCAGACGGAGCGGTTCGGCGTGGACGCACTCGTCGGCCGGGCCGCCTACGTCGTGACGGAGGTGACGGGCAGGGAGGGCCGGGAGGGGAGGGTACGCATCGGCGGGGAGGAGTGGTCGGCCCGTTCCTACGACGAGACGCTGGTGATCCCCCCAGGGGCGACCGTCGACGTCCTGGAGATCAGCGGCAGCACCGCCCTCGTCCACCCCCGGGAGTGACCATGGAAGTCTCGGCGTTCCTCGTCGCAGGTGTGATCGTCGCCCTCCTCGCGGTTTTCACCGTGGTGCGCGCGGTACGCATCGTGCCCCAGGCCCGCGCCCGCAACGTCGAACGGCTCGGCCGCTACCACCGCACCCTGAAACCCGGGCTGAGCCTCGTCATCCCGTACATCGACCGCGTGTACCCGGTGATCGACCTGCGGGAGCAGGTCGTCTCCTTCAAGCCGCAACCCGTGATCACCGAGGACAATCTGGTCGTCGAGATCGACACCGTGCTGTATTTCCAGGTGACGGATCCGCGCGCGGCCTTCTACGAGATCGCCAACTTCCTCCAGGCGGTCGAGCAGCTCACCGTCACCACCCTGCGCAACGTCGTCGGGTCCATGGACCTGGAGAAGACGCTCACGTCACGGGACACCATCAACAGCCAACTGCGCGGCGTACTCGACGAGGCCACCGGAAAATGGGGGCTGCGGGTGAACCGGGTGGAGATCAAGGCCATCGACCCCCCGCAGTCCATCAAGGACGCGATGCAGAAGCAGATGCGTGCCGAGCGGGACAAGCGGGCCGCGATCCTCGGCGCGGAAGGGCAGCGCCAGTCGCAGATCCTCACCGCCGAGGGCGACAAGCAGGCCGCGGTCCTGCGCGCGGAGGGAAACCGCACCGCCGAGATCCTCAAGGCCGAGGGCCAGTCCCGGGCCATCGACGAGGTCTTCCAGGCCGTGCACCGCAACGACCCCGACCCCAAGCTCCTCGCCTACCAGTACCTCCAGGTGCTGCCGCAGCTCGCGCAGGGCTCGGGCAGCACCTTCTGGGTCATCCCCAGCGAGGTCACCTCCGCCCTGCAGGGCGTGTCCCGGGCCTTCACCGAAGCGCTGCCCCAGTCACCCGCCACCCGCGAGACCCGCTCCGACGACGGCGCCGCCCAGGCCGCCAACGACACGGCCCAGGCCGCGGAAGCCGCCGCCCAGGCACTCGCCGACGCGGCCGAGGCCGACAAGGCGACGTCCCCGGCGCCGCGCCGCGCCCCCAGGACCGACGACCGGTGAGGACCGGCGACGTGGTGCACACTCGGGTATAGGGGGCATCTCTCCGCAAGCCACTGCGAGGCCCGCATGTTGGATGTGCCGTTCTGGCTCTGGGCAGTCTTCGCCGCGACCGTGGTCGTGTCGCTCGCCGTCGACCTGCTGGCCCACCGCAACGCCCACGTCATCGGCTTCAAGGAAGCGGCGGCCTGGAGCGGGCTGTGGGTCGGACTCGCCCTGGTCTTCGGCGCGGTCGTCTTCCTCGTGCTCGGCGGCACGGCCGGCACCGAGTACACCACCGCGTGGCTCCTGGAGAAGAGCCTCTCCGTCGACAACCTCTTCGTCTTCGCCCTGATCTTCGCCTACTTCAAGGTGCCCCGTGCCTACCAGCACCGGGTCCTGTTCTTCGGCGTCATCGGCGCCCTGGTGTTCCGCGGCCTCTTCCTCGCCGCCGGCGTGGCCGTGGTCAGCCGGTTCACCGCCGTGCTGTTCGTCTTCGCGGCCATCCTCTTCTACAGCGTCTACAAGATCCTCAAGGGCGAGGAGGAGAGCTTCGACCCCGGCCGGAGTTTCGCCGTACGGCTGCTGCGCAAGGTGATCCCCGTCCGGGACACCTACGCGGGCCCGAAGTTCTTCGTGAAGGAGGCGGGCAAGCACGTGGCGACGCCGCTGCTCGCCGTCGTCGCCGCCATCGAGGCCGCCGACCTGATCTTCGCCGTCGACAGCGTGCCGGCCGTGCTCGCCGTCAGCGACGACGCCTTCATCGTCTACACCAGCAACGCCTTCGCCATCCTCGGGCTGCGGGCCCTGTACTTCATGCTCTCCGGGCTGCTGGACCGCTTCCACTACCTCAGCAAGGGCCTGGCGATCATTCTCGGCTTCATCGGCCTCAAGCTCATCCTCCAGGCGACGCACAAGCTGGTCAGCCCCTCCGTGCCGGAGATCCCGTCCCCCGTGAGCCTGGCGGTGATCGTGGTGGTGCTCGCGGGGTCCGTGGTCCTGAGCCTGCGACGTCCGGCGGACGCGCCGTCGGAGAACACCGGTGACGACTCCGGGGAGGAGCCACTCACCGCACCGCGAGGTGAACGGGACGCCCCGTGAGACGCCGGCAGGACGGCGGATCGCCCCCGCGGGCATACATACCCCAAAAAAGGGCAAAAAGGTACCAAAACCCTTCTATCGTGTCGCGGACGTGAGCACCATGAGCCACCACACCGAGCGAACGAAGACAGCGCAGGCCGCAACGCAGCGCGAGGACGTCTGCCCGTCCTGCGGCCACACCGTCCCCGCGGAGGTCACCCGGCACAAGACCCTCGGGATCTACGTCCCGGTCTGGCGCCGGGGCACCTGCCACAACCCGGACTGCGCGACGGCGGCACCGGACCGGCGCCCGTGACCCCTCGGCCCGGTGCGACGGCGCGAGCGTGCGCCCGGAGGACACCGTCCGGGCCGCTCAGCCGAGGGCGGGCCCGGTGACGAGCCGGCCCTCGGCGTCGTAGGGCCAGACGTTGGTGCGGCAGCCGTGCAGCCCCTTGATCTGCTGCATCATCACCGGCGCCGGCCGCCCCGCCCCGGGGCAGCCCACATGGCCGTGACCGAGGAAGTGCCCCACCTCGTGGTTGACGATGAGGGCCCGGTAGGACGTCACGTCGTCCGCGTAGTACCGGGTCGCCAGCAGCCACCGCTTGAGGTTGACCATGACGTCCTGTCCCACGTTGCAGTTGACCTCACCGCCGGTGTCGAGACCGTACCGGCCGCAGATCCCGTCCACCGTCCCGGCCGTGGCCAGCCGCACCCGGAAGTCCGAGGCGCCGCCGGACACCCGCCGGAACCCCACCTTCCCGTCGGCCGTCCAGCCCCGCTCGTCGGCGAGGACGCGCTCGACCTCGGCCGCGACGTCCCCCGCCGGAATCCCGATGCCGTCCTCGACCTGGACGACGTAGGTCAGCGTCCGTTCACGCCCCCCGACCCGGGCGCCGTCACCCGACGCGGTGGTGAACGTCCCGGGCCCCGCCGACGGGATCGAACCGGGGTCCGAACCCGTCCCCGTCTCCTTCCCGTCCTCCACGACCTCGACCCGCTGCCGGTCCTCCGCGGTCCGCCCCTCCCCGCGTGCCCCGTCCGTCTCGACGACCTCGCGCGAGGCGGGCGGCTCGGACGCCGTCGGCCGCCCGGCGGCATCGGCGGAGCGGCCGGACGGCTCCGTCCGCTCCCTCAGGACCAGCCCGCCGGCGACGAGCAGCACGACCCCCGCCACGAGTCCGGCCCGCAGCAGCGGCGGCGGCCCGCCCCGACGGCGGCGGGAGCGGCCCCCGCCGCGGCGTCGGGGGACCTTCTCGGAGGCAGGCGAGGACGACGATCGGTGCGCGTTCATGATCACGCAGCGTGCCGCCGCCGTGTGATCGGGCGGGGACCGCTTGTGGACCGCTGTGTAACAGCCGTGCCCCGAGCGCCGGTGTTCGCACGTTCATACGCATACTGAGATCCATGCCACGGGTCCTGATCATCGAAGACGACCGCGCCGTCCGGGAGGGCGTGCGGATGGCCCTGCGCCGTCAGGGACACGAGGTCGCCGCGGCCGCGACGGGCGAGGACGGACTGGAGCGCCTGCGGTCGTTCCGGCCCGACGCCGTGATCCTCGACCTGATGCTGCCGGGCATGCCCGGACTGGAGGTGTGCCGCCGGATACGCGCCGGCCACCAGGTGCCGATCATCATGGCCACGGCCCGCGGCGACGACACCGACATCGTCGTCGGACTGGAGGCCGGGGCGGACGACTACGTCGTGAAACCGGTCCGCGCCCGCGTACTGGACGCACGCATCCGCGCGGTGCTGCGCCGCGTGGGCGGCGGCCCGGACGACCACGGCACGGTCCGCACCGAGCACCACGGCGACCTGGTCATCGACCGCGCCGGTCTCACCGTCACCCACCAGGGGCGGCCCGTCGCCCTCGGCCCCTCCGAACTGCGGCTGCTGCTGACCCTGTCCGCCTCGGCCGGGCAGGTCTTCAGCCGCCAGCAGCTCCTGGAAGCCGTGTGGGAGCACAACTACCACGGGGACGCACGCCTCGTGGACGCCTGTGTGAAACGCCTGCGCTCCAAGATCGGCGAGCCCGCGGGCCGGCCGCGCTACGTGCACACCGTGCGCGGCTTCGGCTACCGGTTCGGGACCCGGTGAGAGTTCCCCGGGCGGCGCGCGCCCTGACCGGGCTGCGCGTGCGGCTGGTGGTGGCCTTCACCCTCGTCGCGGTCGTGGCGACGGTGACGACGGGAGCGCTGACCTTCCGCGAGGCCCGCACCAGGCTCCTCCAGCAGAGTCAGGACACGGTGATCGAGGACTTCCGGCACCGCGTCGACACCCTCGTCCCCAACTACCGTTTCCCGCCCGAGGAGTCCGACCTGCGATCGTTCGCCGCCGACGTGTCGCGCGGCGGGCGTTCCCAGACCTGGCGGATCCTGGTGGCCTACGGGGAGGCGAGCGCGACGTCCATGTCCGGGGACGCCTTCCGTGAACTGTCCCCGGCCATGCGCGAGTCCGTACGCACCCGCAGGGCCACGGTGTTCCAGCGGGTGTCGCGGGACGGCCGCTCCGCGCTCGTCGTCGGCACGCCGGTCACCTTCGCGGGCCCGTACCGCACCGCGCAGCGCGCCTCCGGGCTGGAGGTCTACCTCACCGTGCCGCAGCAGGAGGAACAGGGGTACGTCGACGCGCTGGTCACCGCCATCGAACGGGCCACCGTGCCCGCACTCGCCCTGGCCGTCCTGCTCGCCCTGCTGGCCGCGCGCGGGGTGCTCCGGCCCGTACGGGCCCTGCGGCGGGCCACCCGCAGCATCGCGGAGGGCCGACTGGACACCCGGCTCACGGTGCAGGGCTCCGACGAACTCGCCGATCTGTCCCGCACCTTCAACGAGACGGCCGCCGCACTGGAGGGCTCGGTGGCCGAACTGCGGCGCATGGAGGCCGGTGCCCGGCGCTTCGCCGCGGACGTCTCCCACGAACTGCGCACCCCGCTCGCGGCGATGTCGGCGGTGACGGACGTGCTGGACGAGGACGCGGCCGGCCTGGACGGTGACACCGCCATGGCCGTACGCCTCATCAGCGAGGAGACCACGAAGCTGGCGGGCCTGGTGGACGACCTGATGGAGATCTCCCGGTTCGACGCGGGCGCGGCCGCCCTGCACCTGGACGAGATCGACCTCGCCGAGTCCGTACGTCGCACGCTCGCCTCCCGCGGCTGGCAGGCCACCGTGGAGACCGACCTCCCGGAACCGGGCGCGCTGCGGGGCCGGGTGGACCCGCGCCGCCTCGACGTCGTCGTCGCGAACCTCGTCGCCAACGCCCTCCGCCACGGGGCACCCCCCGTCCGGCTGCGCCTGCGGGAGGAGGACGACCACCGTGCCGGACGGCGGGCGGTATTGACGGTCGCCGACGGCGGGGACGGTATCCCCGGCGAGGTCCTGCCGCACGTCTTCGAACGGTTCTACAAGTCGGACAGCGCCCGGACCCGCAGCGAGGGCAGCGGCCTCGGACTGGCCATCGCCATGGAGAACGTGCGCCTGCACGGCGGCACCGTCCGAGCGGCCAACCATCCGCAGGGCGGCGCCGTCTTCACGGTCGTCCTCCCCCTGCGTCCGGACGGCGCACGGGAAGCGACGACGCACTCCGCGAGAGGGGACCGCCCATGAGACCCCCGGCCCCGGGCCCCGCGCGGGCGTGCGGCCGCACCGGGACGAGCGCCCGCCGTCTGCTCCCGCTGCTGCTCGCGGCCCTGCTCCCGCTCTCGGCCTGCGGCATCCCCGCCACCGGCGTGGTCGAGGCGGGCGAACCCGCGACCGGCGTCCTCGATCCGGGCCCTGCCCCCAGCCCGTCGCAGACCTGGCCCGAGCCCGCTCCCGCCACCCTGGTCCCGCTGTACTTCGTCGTCGACGGCGCGTTGACCACGGCTCCCCGTGCGGTGCCCGGCGCGGGAGCCGACCTCGGCAGCACGGTGCTCATGCTGTTCAAGGGGCCGGACGCCGAGGAGCGGAGGAACGGGCTGACCACCGATCTGCCACCTTCCACGGTGGCGCCCACCATCCGGACCGACGGAGCGGCGGTGAGCGTCCAGCTGCCCGAGGACGCCGCCGGCCTCAGCGATCTGGCCGTCGACCAGCTGGCCTGCACGGTCGCCGTCGCCCGGATGCGCCAGGACCCGACGCTCGGCAGCGCGCAGGTGACGGTGGAGCAGCCCGGCGGCCGGCTCGCGGGCCGGTCCAGCGAGGACTGCCCGGCCGACGCGGCCCGGGGGAACCGGTGAGCGCGTCCGCGAGGGCGGCGCGCCCGGTGCCGATCGGCCCAGTGCTCGCCCGTCCTCGCCCCGGGCACGGCAGTGGGCCCGGACCGGAGTCATCCCGGTCCGGGCCCACCTGCGCGGCCACGTGCGGTCACGGCACCTCGGCGGTCAGCGTCCGCCCGGTCCGCCGCTCCCGAAGGAGCCGCTGCTGCCCTCGTCCCAGCGGGGCCGCTCCTGCCCGGAGGAGGGGCGGCTGCCCTGGTGTCCGAGGTCGTGCGGCAGCGTCCGCTCGTCGCTCTGCGGCATCTCGTCGGGCTCCCGGCGCTCCCGGGTCTCCCGAACGGGCCCGTCCGCGGGCATACGGGGCTGCTCCTCCGGGCGCGGGGGCGGCGACTCCTTGCGCTTCTGCCGGCTGCCGAACGCGAACGCGCCGATCAGCAGGCCCACCACCACGACGGCCGCGACACCGATGCCGATGCCGATCCCAGCAGAGCTCACGGCCAGGTCCATCCATGCGTTGGTCATGGAGCGCGGGTACCCCCGGCTTCGCGTGACCAACCTGCTCAGCGGCACCCTCCTCCACCGCCGGGCCGAGAGGGGCAACGCCGCCCCGACGGTTTGGCGGCGACCGCAGCGGCAACCCGCGCGGTGTGACATCGACGACGACTTCCCAGCAGGAACTGTTCCGCTTCCTGGAGGACCGTTTCGCTTGTGCACAGGCGTGTACCGAGTGCGCCAGGGCGTGCGCGCTGCGGGCGAGCCTCGTGGACCCGGACGGGACCGAGAACCAGGAGCTCGTACGGCGCAAGGGCATCATGTGCGCGGAGGTCTGCGACGCGACCTGCCGGGTGCTGTCCGAGCAGAACCAGGTGGACGAGGCCGCGATACGCGTCCAGCTCGAGTGGTGCCGGCAGGTGTGCCTGGAGAGCGCCCACGTCTTCGACGGGCACCCCGGGGCGGAGGAGGCCGCCGAGGCGTGCCGGGCCTGCGCCCGGGCCTGCGGAGAGTTCCTCGACACCCTGCGCTGAGGCACTGGGGCCCTCGGGCTCTGTGGCCGCCGGGTGCGGGGCGTTAGCCTGCCGGTATGACGGCGACGCGGACGACCGGTGATCCGGGGCTGTTCGGCCCGGACTCGGTGACCTGGCAGGCGCACGGCGACCCGATGATGTGGATCGCCGGCATCCGCGCCCTGTACCTCCAGGCACTGCACCCGCGCGCTGTGCGCGGCGTCATGCAGAACAGCGACTTCCGGCGCGACGCCTGGGGCCGGCTGATGCGCACCGCGAGCTTCGTCGGCACCACGACGTACGGCACCACCGACGCCGCGGAGCGGGCCGGCGCGCGGGTACGGAAGATCCACCGCAGGCTCGGCGCCACGGACCCCGTCACGGGCGAGCGGTACGGCGTCGACGAACCCGCGCTGCTGCTGTGGGTGCACTGCGCCGAGATCGGCTCCTACCTCCACGTCCTGCGCCGCTCCGGATTCCCGCTCACGGACGCCCACGCCGACCGCTACCTCGCCGAACACCGACACAGCGCCCGTCTGGTGGGCCTCGACCCCGCCACCGTGCCGGGGAGCAGGGCCGAGCTGGCCGCCTACTTCGCGCGCGTGCGGCCCGAGCTGGCCGCGGGCCCCGAGGCGCGCGAGGTGGACGACTTCCTGCTCCGCCCGCCCACGCACCCCCTCCTGGTCCCGGCACGCGGGCTGCTGTGGCGCCGTGTGGCACATCTGGCGTACGACTCCCTACCGCCGTACGCCCACGAGCTCTACGGCAGACCGGCCCCCCCACCCGGCACCGTCACCCGGCGGCTCCGTGTCACCGGCACCCTGCTGCGCGGAATCCCCGCACGTCTGCGCTGGCAGCTGCCGCCCAAACACATCCTGCGCGCCACGGCCCGGCTCGGTCCGGCCGCGCGCCCGGCACCGTACAGAATCGGACCGTAGGCCGCCATACCGGACCGGCCAGGGGAGGGCGGGTGCTGGGCGCCGACCACGCCGACACCCTCGCCGTCCGGCAGGAGATGGCGTACGTGCTGGGCCGCCTGGGACGGTACGCCGACGCACACCAGGTCTACACCGCGGTCCTCGCCGCCCGTGAGCGGGTCATGGCGCTGCCGCCACAACCTGGCCTTCAACCTCGGCCGGCTCGGACGCCCCGAGGACGCCCACCGGATGGCCCGCGAGGTGGCTGCCGCCCGCGCCCGCGTGCTCGGTCCGGGCCACCCGGACACCCTGGTCACCCGCTTCGAGGTGGCCCACGAACTCGGCCGGCTGGACCGCTGGCAGGAGGCCCTGTCCCTCTACCGGGAGGTGGCCGAGGCCCGCACCGGCGCACTCGGCCCGGACCACCCGGACACGCTCGTGAGCCGCCGCGAGGTCGCCGTCGGACTCGGTTGGCTGGGCCGCTGGTCCGCCGCCCTCACCGAGTACCGCCGGGTCGCCCTGCGGCGCATGGTGGAAGCACGCTGACCCGAAGCGCCAAGGCCCTTCCGGGCGGGGCCGCACCCGCGTCCCACCCGGGGAGCCCCGGGCGGAGCCCGAAGACGACCGCCGGCGCGGCCGCCGCGCCCGGCTCCCCCCGCCGTCTCGACCGCGCGGGGACATCGCGCCGCGGGGCTCGGCCACCCGGCCGGCCCATCGCGGCTCTGGCCGCCCGTCGCAGCCCCGTGCTACCAAGAGCCATGACCCCGCCCATCCCGCCCAGCGCACGCCATGCGCCCCACGCCTCCCGCGCCTACGACGCCGTCATCGTCGGCGGTGGCCACAACGGCCTGGTCGCCGCCGCCTACCTGGCCCGCGCCGGCCGCTCCGTGCTCGTGCTGGAACGCCTGGACCACACCGGGGGCGCCGCGGTGTCGACGCGCCCCTTCGCCGGGGTCGACGCACGGCTGTCGCGCTACTCGTACCTGGTCAGCCTGTTGCCGAAGAAGATCGTGCGGGAACTGGACCTCGACTTCCGGGTACGGGGACGCACCGTCTCCTCGTACACGCCCGTCGAGCGGGACGGCCGGCCCACCGGGCTCCTCGTCGGCGGGGGCGAGCGGCGGACCCGGGAGTCCTTCGCCCGGCTGACCGGTTCGGACCGGGAGTACGCGGCCTGGCAGCGCTTCTACGGCATGACCGGCCGGGTCGCCCAGCGGGTCTTCCCGACCCTCACCGAGCCGCTGCCCACCCGCGACGAGCTGCGTCGCCGGGTCGACGACGAGGTGGCCTGGCGCGCGCTGTTCGAGGAGCCGATCGGTGTCGCGATCGAGGAGCACTTCGCGGACGACCTGGTACGGGGAGTGGCCCTCACCGACGCCCTGATCGGCACCTTCGCCGACGCCCACGACCCCGGCCTCAGCCAGAACCGCTGCTTCCTCTACCACGTGATCGGCGGCGGCACCGGCGCCTGGGACGTTCCGGTCGGCGGCATGGGCGCCCTCACCGACGCCCTGGCCGACGCGGCGCGCGCCGCGGGCGCCGTGCTGGCCCCCGGGCACGAGGCGGTGCGGATCGACACGGACGGACGCGCGGCCGAGGTCACCTACCGCTGCGCCGACGGCGAGGCCGTCGCCGCCGCGCGCCACGTCCTGGTGAACGCCTCCCCGCAGGAACTGGCGACGCTCACGCGGCAGGCGCCCCCGCCGCCCGCCGAGGGCGCACAGCTCAAGGTCAACATGCTGCTGACGCGGCTCCCCGCGCTGCGCGACCCCGGGACCGACCCGCACGAGGCCTTCGCGGGGACCTTCCACATCGCGGAGGGCTACGAGCAACTGGCGACCGCCCACGCCCGCGCCGCGGCCGGCGAGCCGCCCGAGGCACCGCCCTCCGAGATCTACTGCCACTCGCTGACCGACCCCACGATCCTCGGCCCCGACCTGGCCGCGAAGGGCATGCACACGCTCACCCTGTTCGGTCTGCACACCCCCGCCCGGCTCTTCGCGCGGGACAACGACGCGGTGCGCGAGCGGCTCCTCGCGTCGACCCTGGCCCAACTCGACGCCCACCTGGCCGAGCCCCTCGCGGACTGCCTGGCGACCGACGCCGACGGGCGGCCCTGCATCGAGGCCCGGTCGCCGCTCGACCTGGAACGCGACCTGCGCCTGCCCGGCGGCCACATCTTCCACCGCGAGCTGACCTGGCCCCACGCCCAGGAGGGCACCGGCCCCTGGGGCGTCGGGACGGGGCAGCCGAACGTCCTGCTGTGCGGAGCGGGCGCGGTACGCGGGGGCGGGGTCAGCGGGGTGCCGGGGCACAACGCGGCGATGGCCGTGCTGGACCGGTCGGCGAGCTGACGGGAGCGTGCGCCCGGCAGGGCCGGGGTACCGCGGCACAGGGACCTTCCACACGCGTGGGCCAGAACCGCGAGCCCGAGAACCGGCACCCCGAGGAGCCTGCCATGGCGGACCTCAGCCCGATCGACCTGAAGGAGAACAGCTTCGACGGGCCGAACGAGGTGCAGAAGGCCGTCTTCAACGGCTGGCCGTATCGACCGCACCGCCGCGCACGACCGTCTAGTCGGCCGACGCCGTCCATCCCACCGCCGCGATCCGTGCCGCGTCCGCGGGGCGCGCGTCGTGGAAGAGGACCCCGTCGGCCGCCTCGGCGCGCAGCCCGTCGACGTACGCCCCGCGGCCCACGTACAGCCGGTCGGTCGTGTACCGCCAGCGCAACGTCACTCCCCGCGCTGCCGGGAGGGCGGCCGTCAGCCGGTGCCAGACGCGGCCCGACCAGCCGGTGACCGAGCCCGCCGGGTGCTCCCGCGGTGCCTCTCCGCGGCGCGTCGTGGTGAAGGGGACGCCCGTCCAGGTGGTGCCGCCGTCGGTCGTGGCCTCCAGGACGAGGGTGTCCGCCCCGGGTTCGACGTCCCACCACAGCGCGCAGTCCAGCCGCGCCGCACCGGCGGACGTGTCCAGCGCGGGCAGCGTGAGCGTCGCCGTCGCGGAGTTCGCCGTACCGGAGAACCAGGCCGTGCGGCCGTGCGCGGGACGCACCGGCACCGCCCGCGCCATGTTCGTCCCGGCCGCGACCCGGGGGGCCGAACCGGAACGCCAACTGCGCACCGGGTGGACCGAATTGCCCAGCACCACGAGGAACGAGTCGGTGGTCGGGTCGAGTACCAGCGAGGTCCCGGTGAAGCCGGTGTGCCCGGCCGTGCGCGGAGTGGCCATCGCCCCCATGTACCAGTGCTGGTACAGCTCGAAGCCGAGGCCGTGCTCGTCCCCGGGGAAGTCCGTGTTGAAGTCGGTGAACATCAGCTCCACCGACTCCGGCCGCAGGATGCGCTCCCGGCCGTAGGAGCCGCCGTTGAGCAGGGCGCGGCCGAGGACCGCCAGGTCCCAGGCGCAGGAGAAGACGCCCGCGTGACCGGCGACGCCGCCGAGGCTGAAGGCGTTCTCGTCGTGCACCTCGCCCCACACCAGCCCCCGGTCCAGGCCGGACCAGGGCAGGCGCGCGTCCTCCGTGGCGGCGATGTGCGGCTTCCAGGACGCGGGCGGGTTGTAGCGGGTACGACGGAGGCCGAGCGGGGCGGTGATCTCGTCGCGCAGCAGGACGTCGAGGGTGCGGCCGGTGACCTCCTCCAGGACCAGCTGGAGGGAGATCAGGTTCAGGTCCGAGTAGAGGTAGGCGGTGCCGGGCGGACTGGCCGGCACCTCGTCGTAGACGAGCTGCACCTTCGCCTCGTAGGTCGGCGCCTTGTACAGCGGGATCCACGCCCGGAACCCCGAGGTGTGCGTCAGCAGCTGCCGGACCGTCACGTCCTGCTTGCCGGCCTGTCCGAAGTCCGGCAGGTACGAGGCGACCGGCTCCTCCAGCTCCAGCGTGCCCCGCTCCAGCTGCTGCACGGCGAGGATGGAGGTGAACAGCTTGGAGATCGACGCGAGGTCGAACACCGTGTCCTCGGCCATCGGGATCTGCTGCCCCGCGGGGAACTCGACGCCGGTGTCGGTCGCCTCGTCGTAGGCCCGGTAACGCACCGCCATGCCGATCGGCTCGTGCAGCGCCACCGTGCCGCCCCGCCCGGCGAGCAGCACGGCGCCCGCGTACCACGGGTGCTCGGGGGAGGGGCCGAGGTAGGCCTCGGCGTCGGTGACGAGGCGGCGCAGATGACCGGGGAGCAGACCGGCGCGCTCGGCGGAGCCGCGCCGCAGGGTGGGGCGGCGGCCCTGGTCCGCGGCCGCCTCGGCCGGCCCGGCCGCGAACGGGGCGATGGCCAGGGCACCACCGAGTGCCATGGCACCGGCGCCCAGTTGACGCCGCGTGAATCCGTTGGTCGCCTGTCCGGCCATCGAAGAGCCTCCCGCCGCCGAAGCTGAAAGTATCTTTCCTGGATCGCCGTGCGGACTGAAACTTTCCTGTCAGTGCCGGGTCGTGTCAATGGGGCGGACGGAGCCGGGGACGCCGGACCCGCCCGGCGCGCGGCCGGACGGGTCACAGGACGGCGCGGACTCAGCGTGCGCGCACCCGGACGACGCGCAGGGCGGGCGACGCCCGGATGTCGCGCTCGCAGAAGCGGGACGTCACCCACCGCTCACCGGAGAACAGCCGGGTCTGGTCGGCGTGATGGGGCGAGGTGGGGTCGGCGGACTGGGAGTAGGTCAGGAGCGTCCGCGCCACCGGGCACCGGCTCCCGTCCCAGCCGACCGCCTGGATGTAGCTGGAGCCGGTGGTCACCTCGGTGTAGCCGCCGCCGGCCGGGTCCCAGACGGGCTCGATCTTGTTCCAGACGCCCAGCGACTCCGTGCCCCCGCCCACGGGGATGCGCTTGCCGCCCCGCACCACGAACTGGTGCTCACCCAGCCGGGCGCCGAGCGGGATGCCCGCCGCCCGCAGTTCGCCGACCGCGTCCGCGAGGGCGGTGGCGAAGCCGGGTGCGGAGGTGTCGAGGGTGTTCGGGGTGCGGACCGGGTCGTCGGGCGAGAACGGCACCTTCCACAACCGCCCGGCCGGCACCGTCCTCGTGAGGGCCCGCCAGAACCGGTCGAAGAGCAGCGCGCCCCGGCTCCCGGTGTCGACCGTGCGGTCCCAGCGGGCGAGGACATCGCAGGCCTCCCGCACGTCCACCGCTGTGCCCGCGCTGTTGGTCGCCGTGCCGCCGGGCAGCGCCGCGCAGGCCCGCGCCGCGTCGGCGGCGACCAGGTCACCGGCGGGCACGCGGTCGGCGAACTGCTGCCGCTGGAGGTCCCGTACGGTCAGCCCGCCCCGCCCGGCCATCGCCACCACGTCCTCGACCGCACCCCGCGTCCGCATCGAGCGCTGGGTGCCGATGGTGCCGAAGACGCGCTCGTAGCCGGTGAGCGGGCGGTCCGCGTTGGCCAGCCAGGCGCTGTCGTTGGAGTTCCCCGCGTACGGTGCGTCCTCGAGCGTCGGCATCCGGTCCGGACCGAAGATCCCCGGCTGTACGGCGTCCCGGTCCCGGCCCAAGGCGCAGTCGCCGCGCGACCCGTCGAGGACCGCCACCCCCGAGGACGGGTAGGTGACCTTGCCGAGCGGTGTGGAACAGCGCTCGGCCAGCTCGTCGGTGATGCGGGGGAGTACCTGTGACTGGGTGAACAGGGTGCGCCCCCGCGAGTCGGCGGCGATGGTGTTCACCCACGGCAGCCCCTGCGTGCGGCGCAGCGAGTCCAGTGCGTCGCCCGTGCCGCGGGCCCGGCCGAAGCCGAGCGCGGTGTCGGAGGCGCGCAGGTTGGCGGCGTTCGGGTCGTTGAGCGCGTAGGCGGTCGTCCCGGTCCACGGCAGGGGCAGCGAGGCGCCGAGCGAGGTCACCACCGGGCCGTACCGGGTCCACCACTGGGTCCGGGTCACCGGCGCGCCGTCCTTCACCGGGACGGTCACGGACCGTTGCGTCATGCTCTCGCGCCTGCCGTCCACCAGGTAGACCGTCGGGTCGGCCGGGTCCAGCGTCAGCTGGTGGAGGTTGAGCGGCACGCCCGTGGCGACGGTGTGGCTCCAGGCGACGTGCGCGTTGTGGCCTATGGACACCGTCGCGGAGCCGAGCAGGGAGCCGCCCGCCACGTCGAGCCGGCCCGGGATCGTCTGCTGTGACTGCCAGAAGCGGCGCCCGCCGTGCCACGGGTAGTGCGGGTTGCCGAGCAGCAGCCCGCGCCCGTTCGCCGTGGTGCGCCCGCTGAACGCGACCGCGTTGGAACCCATGTCGGCACCGTCGGCGGCGAACAGCTCCCGGGCGGCGCGCGCGAGAGCCTCGGCGTCGGGCGCGGGGGCCGCCGCGGTGCCCCCGGACGGCGGCCGGGCGGCCGTGATGCCGTCCACGGCCCGTCCCTGACCGCCGAGCACGGCGAGGGCGAAGCCGCGCACGGCCACGTCCAGTGAGGTCACCGGGCGCACCCAGGAGGCGCCCCGGCACGCCGGGTCGGTGATCCGGTTCTGCTCCAGCCAGGCGTTGTAGCCCGCCGCGAAGCCCTGCATCAGCTCCTCGGAGTCGCGGCTGGGACCGCGCGGCGCCGGCTCGGCGAGCAGCCGCTCCACCGTGCGCGACCGGCGCACCCCCTGGAAGTACAGGTCGCTGGCGAGGTTCGTGGTGGCCGACGAGAGCGAGAGGTCGGTCGCCGCGTCGGCGCCGAAGTGCCGTGAGCGTTCACCGCGCACGGTCACGAAACCGTCGGCCAGCGCGCACACCTGGTCCTCGGCCTGGGCCCAGCCCGTGCCGAAGCCGAGGTTCGCGTAGTCCTCGGCGACGATGTGCGGAATGCCGTACTCGGTGTAGCGGATGACGGCGGACAGCCCGCCGTGGGACGGACGCTCGTGCCGGCCGGCGGACTGTTCGTCCGCGGCGGCCCCGGGCAGCGTGGTCGCCGCGGTGAGCAGGGCGACGGCCGTGACGACGAGCCGTCTCAGGCGGGTGCGCATCGTGCCTCCCGACGTCTTTGGGGGAAGGGGCGGCTGAGCGTACCAGTCGGTATGTGCACGTGTCAGTGGCATGACATGAGCCATTCACGGAGCCGCCCGCACGTGTCTTGACCCGCCCCGCCCACCGGTCGAGGATCTTGTCATGACGCTGACGCCCGGACACGGCAGCACGGTCGACGGGGTACTGCGCCGCAGCGCCCGCCGCACCCCGGCCCGCGTCGCGGTCGAGTACCGCGACCGCTCCTGGACGTACGACGAACTCGACACCGCCGTCTCCCGCGCGGCGAGCGTCCTGGTGGCCCAGGGGGCGGCCCCCGGCGACCGGATCGGCGCCTACGGGCACAACTCCGACGCGTACCTGATCGCCTTCCTCGCCTGCGCCCGCGCGGGCCTGGTGCACGTCCCGGTCAACCAGAACCTGACCGGCGACGACCTCGCCTACCTCGTGACCCAGTCCGGCAGCACGCTGGTCCTCGCCGACCCGGACCTCACCGGCCGGCTCCCCGACGGAGTCCGCACGCTCCCGCTGCGCGACACGGACGACTCACTGCTCGCCCGGCTGGCCACGGCACCCGCGTACGACGGACCCGAACCGGGCGCCGAGGACCTGGTGCAGCTGCTCTACACCTCGGGCACCACCGCGTTGCCCAAGGGCGCGATGATGACCCACCGGGCGCTGGTGCACGAGTACCTGAGCGCCATCACCGCCCTCGACCTCGGCCCGGGCGACCGCCCGGTGCACGCGCTGCCCCTCTACCACTCGGCGCAGATGCACGTCTTCCTGCTGCCCTACCTCGCGATCGGCGCGACGAACATCGTCCTCGACGCGCCCGACGGCGACCGGATCCTCGACCTGGTCGAGAACGGCCGCGTGGACAGCCTGTTCGCGCCGCCCACCGTGTGGATCGGTCTCGCGGGCCGCGCCGACTTCGCCACCCGGGACCTCGGCGGCCTGCGCAAGGCCTACTACGGGGCGTCGATCATGCCCGTGCCCGTCCTGGAACGCCTGCGCGAGCGCCTCCCGGGACTCGCCTTCTACAACTGCTTCGGGCAGAGCGAGATCGGCCCCCTCGCCACCGTCCTCGGCCCGGACGAGCACGAGGGCCGCATGGACTCCTGCGGGCGCCCCGTCCTGTTCGTCGACGCGCGGGTGGTCGACGACGACGGCAAGGACGCGCCCGACGGCACACCCGGCGAAGTCGTCTACCGCTCACCGCAGTTGTGCGAGGGCTACTGGGACAAGCCCGAGGAGACCGAGGCCGCCTTCCGCGACGGCTGGTTCCACTCCGGCGACCTCGCGGTCCGGGACGCGGACGGCTACTTCACGATCGTCGACCGTGTGAAGGACGTCATCAACTCCGGTGGCGTGCTGGTCGCCTCCCGCCAGGTCGAGGACGCCCTCTACACCCACGAGGCGGTCGCCGAGGCCGCCGTGATCGGACTGCCCGACGAGCGGTGGATCGAGGCCGTCACGGCGGTCGTCGTCCCGCGCGGCGAGGTCACCGAGGACGAACTGATCGCCCACGCCCGCGGGAGGCTCACGGCCTTCAAGGCGCCCAAACGGGTGTTGTTCGTGGACGCGCTGCCGCGCAACGCCAGCGGGAAGATCCTCAAGCGGGAGCTGCGGGACCGGTTCACCGGTCCGTGACCACACGGCCTGTCGGCGGTCGGACCCGATCGCTAGGCTGACCGCGGACGACGAGACCGGGAGGAGCACGGACGTGGCCGAGAGCACCACCCAACAGCGCCCGCTCATGGGCTGGGACAAGCCGGAGCTGGACCTCAGCAACGCGCAGTGGCAGTCCAGCAGCCGAGGCCTGGGGGATGTCCAGATCGCCTTCGTCGAGGGGTTCATCGCCATGCGGAACAGCGGCAGCCCGGAGAGCCCCTCCCTGATCTTCACCCCCGCGGAGTGGGGCGCGTTCGTGTCGGGAGCGCGTGAGGGCGAGTTCGACCTCACGTGAGACGCCTCCCCGGAGGCCGGGCCGGCGCCCGTCCGCCCGATCCGGGGGTGTTCCCCGCCTTTTTCCGGACACGCGAGCGCGAGCGCCCCCGCGGGGCCGAGGCCTGAGCGAGGCTGACGCCACAAGGGGGACGGTCGTACCCGGAGGTGAGGAACCCATGAGCACCACCCTGCCGGTCATCGCGGCGGTCGACGGCTCGGACGACAGCCTGCGCGCCCTGGACTGGGCATTCGACGCCGCCCACCGGCGCGAGGCACCCCTGCGGGTGGTGCACGTGCGTCAGTACGCCGCCTGGGCGCAGGCCGAGGTCCTGGTCGCGGGCCCACCGGACACCGGCGACGACCCGCTGCTCGACCAGGCCCGCGAGCACCTGCGGGGGCGGGCCTACGCGGTGGCGACGGAGTACGTCGGTATGGAGGGCGTGCCGGGTGCCGTGCTGCCGGAGCTGGGCGCGGACGCCCAACTGCTGGTGCTCGGCTCCCGGGGCCGCGGCGGCTTCGCCGGTCTGCTGCTCGGCTCCAACGGCATGGCCGCTGCCCGCGACGCCGAGTGCCCCGCCGTGGTCGTGCCCCGCCCCGGGCGCGAGGTGCACGGGGAGCCGCCCGCCGAACCCGGGCCCCGGGTGGTCGTCGGACTGCACGTGGACAGTCCCGACGACGCCACGCTCTCCTTCGCCTTCGCCGAGGCGGCGCTGCGTGGGGCCCGCCTCCAGGTGGTCGCCGCCTACCCGTGGCCGGTGCAGACCTGGGCCGCCGCCGGCCAGATGATGCCGCTGGTGATCGACGAGGTCTCCATCGAGAGCGAGACCCGGGTCCTGGCCGACGGCTTCCTCGCCCCCCACCGGGGACGCCACCCCGACGTCCGGGCCGATACGCACGTCGTGCCCGGCGACGCCGCCGGGCACCTCGTCGCCGCCTCCCGCGACGCCGACCTGGTCGTCGTCGGCCGGCACCGCCGGCGCCTGCTGGCCCCCGCCCGCATGATGGGCTCGGTCACCCACGCCGTCCTGCTGCACGCGGCCGCCCCGGTCGCGGTGGTGCCGCCGGCTCCCCCGGAGGAGTGAGGCGAGGCATGCGCGCACGACGGCGGGGCCGCACGGTCAGGTCGGGCGGCGCCCGCACTCCGTGCGGAGGGCGCGGCCACGTACCATGGCGGCATGTCGTTCCTCCGCCGCCGCAGCGCCACGCCCGCCGGGCCCGACTTCGACGTACTGGCCATGGACCCGGGCGACTGGCCCGGGAACCTCGGCGCCGGCCTCCTGCCCGCACCGGACGGCAGCTGCCAGGGCGTCTTCCTGCGCTACGACCTGTTCGGCGGACGCGGCCCCGCGATGATCATCGGCAACCTGCCGGCCGGCTCCCCGGCCCGCGAGGTCCCCGAGGGCGAGATCCCGTTCGAGGTGGCCCAGCTGCTGCTGGCCCTGGAGAACGAGGAGGAGGTGACGGTCGTCGGCGCCGAGGACGTCCCCGTGATGCAGGGCGACAACCTGCTCATCGTGCGCCGCCTCAAGCTCTCCGAGGGCCGGATCTCCTGCGTGCAGTTCGACCGCAGCGACGGCGTCCTGGTGACCATCGCGGCCTGGGACCGCCCCATCACCGACGACCTGTACGCCCTGCTGAAGCCGCTCCCGGCGGAGCTCTTCCAGCAGGGCTGACCCGGCGGCTACCGCACGGTCGCGAGCGTGACGTCGGCGGCGCGCACGTACGCGACCCGGTGGCCGTACTGGATCTCGTAGTACAGGTCCTCACCCACGACCACCCGGTGCGAGGCCTCGTCGAAGGTCACCGCGTAGTAGTACTCGCCGGGCACCTTCCCGCCGG
Source organism: Streptomyces sp. NPDC041968 (assembly GCF_055589025.1). Classification (NCBI taxonomy): domain Bacteria; kingdom Bacillati; phylum Actinomycetota; class Actinomycetes; order Kitasatosporales; family Streptomycetaceae; genus Streptomyces; species Streptomyces sp. NPDC041968. Next base: position 23,409 of record NZ_JBVJCB010000018.1, read on the forward strand.
TCACGTACCTCTGCCCCGCGAGCAGCCGGTACGGCAGCGGCGACACGGCCTGGGCGGGCACGTCCGCCGGGTAGGCGGCCTTCTCCGGGTACGCGCGCCCGTACACCGGCACGCTCTCCAGACCCTCCCTCGGGGTGATCACCCGGCCCGAGGCGGGCACCGCCGCCGGGTTCTTCCGCGGGTCGTGGAACCAGGCCTTCTGGCCCAGGTACCAGATGGCGGTCCAGTCGCCCCACCGGTCGGCGACCGCGTACTGCTGACCCGTCGAGACCCGGGAGGACAGGTCGTTCACCCCGGTCGTGGGGGTGGTGCCGAGGCCGATGTCCCTGATCAGCGGCGCGTTCACGTCGTGGTCGGAGTACAGCCGCACCGCGCTGGAGCCGTGCGCCGCGCAGGGCTCGCCCCGCGTCTCGCAGCCGGTGTACGCGGGCCGGTTGGCGGCGTAGTCGGGGCGGATCGTCACCATGCCGGACTTCTTGCCGGCCGTCGGCTCGAAGGGGCGGCCCAGCAGCTCGAAGTAGTGCCGCCAGTCCCAGTACGGGCCGGGGTCGGTGTGCATGCCCGGGATCGTCGCCGTGGTGGTGCCGGGGACGTTGTCGTGGCCGAGGATGTGCTGCCGGTCCAGCGGGATGTCGTACTTCTTGGCCAGGTACTTCACCAGCCGTGCCGACGAGCGGTACATCGCCTCCGTGTACCAGGCGTCCGGCTCCGCCAGGAAGCCCTCGTGCTCCAGGCCGATCGACTTCGCGTTGACGTACCAGTTGCCCGCGTGCCAGGCCACGTCCTTCGCCTTCACGTGCTGGGCGATGTGGCCGTCGGTGGAGCGCAGGCTGTAGTTCCAGGACACGTAGGTCGGGTCCTGGACCATGTCGAGGACTCCGTCCCAGGCGCCCTCCGTGTCGTGCACGACGATGTACCGGATGCGCTGGGCGGCGGGCCGGTTCCCCAGGTCGTGGTTGCCGTAGTCGCCGTCGCCGAACTCCTCGTACGGGGCCGGGATCCATTCGCAGGAGACCGTCCTCGGGCACTCGGTGCCCGCGGCCGAGGCGGTGCGCAGTCCCACGCGTCCCAGCTGTGAGACATCGGGCGCCACGTCGGGCCGGGCCGCCAGGGCGACCCGCTGCCCGGCGTCCGTGGTCCGCCGCCCACCCTCGCGGATCACCTCGAACACGTCGTTCGCGTAAGCGGCCGCCGTCGCGGAGTCCTCGGCCCCCGAGAAGCGGGCCACCGCCCCGTACCAGTCCGCCGGGTCCGCGCTGAGCGGCTCGCCCAGGTCCCGCTGGGCGGCGGCGAGCAGTGCGGCGCCGCCGGACACGTTCGCGGCCGCGTCGGTGCGCAGCGCCTCGGGACTCAGACCGGTCAGCTCGGCCGCCCGTGGCAGCGTGGACAGCCGGGCCGGCGGGTCGGCGGGTGGCCGGGCCGGTCCCGGGCGCAGCGGCGCCCGGGCGTCGTCGCCGCGGGGATCCTCGGTGCCCTCGCTGTGGTGCGAGGCCCCGGCCAGGGCCGTACGCGCGTCGGTGAGGTGCAGCGGGCCGTAGCCGCCGGTCACACTCGGTGCGCCCGCGTGCGCGTCCCAGCGGGACTGGAGGTAGGAGACGCCGAGCAGGACGCTCTGCGGCACGCGGTACTCCGCGGCCGCTACGGCGAAGGCCCGCTGCAGGCGGTCCTCCTGGGCGGGCGGCGCCACGGAGGGCCGGGCGGCGGACGGTGCCGCCCCGAGCAACGGCAGCAGCACTGCCGCCGCGGCCAGGACGGGCACGACGGGGGATCTGCGCAAAGCGGCCTCCTGTGACGGGCGTGACGGGACGGACGGTGCGGGGCCGGGCGTGGGTCAGTCGTACCCGGCGGTCCGACGATCCGTCAATCATGCGTCCATCACGGCGATTGCCCACGTCAGCAGGGGGGCGGGCGAGTTTCGCGGCGGCGGACCACGGGCCTGGGCGGCGTCAGTGGCGTACACCAATGGCCGACGCGCACCACGGCACACAAAAATCCGCGGTGCGCTCCCGTCCCGGGCGCACCGCGGTTCGTCGTCCTTCCGTCAGCGTGTGCCGACCGCCGCGCGCACCGCCCGCCGGGCCATCTGGCAGTCGTCGTGCAGCCGGCGCAGCAGCAGCCGCTGCTCCTCGCCGGAGGGCGCGGCACCGGGCGGGACCGGTGCCGCCGGCGTGGTGTCCTGCAGGGAACGCTGCACGGCCGTCTCGTACGTACGGATCTCCCGGGTCAGCACCAGCATCAGGTTGACCAGGAACGCGTCGCGCGCGGCCGTCCCGCCCGACTGGGCGATCTGGCTGATCTGGCGGCGGACCACCGGGGCGTCGCCGAGGACGGCCCACAGGGTCGCCAGGTCGTAACCGGGCAGGTACCAGCCGGCGTGCTCCCAGTCCACCAGCACCGGACCGGCCGGTGACATCAGGACGTTGGAGAGCAGCGCGTCACCGTGGCAGAACTGGCCCATGCCCTGGCGGCCACCCGCTTGGGCGATGCCGTGCAGCAGCTTCTGCAGGTCACCCAAGTCCCGGTCGGTGAGCAGTCCCAGCTCGTGGTAGCGGGAGATCCGGTCGGCGTAGTCCAGTGGTGCGTCGAAGGTGCCGGCCGGTGGACGCCAGGCGTTGAGCCGGCAGATCGCGCCGAGCGCCGCCCTGATGTCCGCCCGCGGCGGAGCCTCCAGCGGATGCCGGTGCAGAGCCGCCACCCGCCCGGGCATCCGCTCGATCACCAGTGTGCAGTTGTCCGGATCCGCTGCGATCAGCCTCGGCACCCGCACCGGGGGGCGGTGCCGGACGAACGAGCGGTATGCCCCTATCTCGTGCCGGATGCGCTCCGCCCACGCGGGGGAGTGGTCCAGTAAACACTTGGCGACCGCGGTGCTGCGCCCGGTCGTACCGACCAGGAGCACGGAGCGCCCGCTGCGGCGCAGCACCTGCACCGGCGAGAACTCCGGACAGATCCGGTGCACGGAGGCGATCGCCGTGCGCAGTTGGGCCCCCTGGGGGCCGGACAGGTCGATTCTCCCGCTGAGCGGCTGGGTGCCGGGGCCCGCGCCGCGCCGCGCCCTGCCCGCCCCGAGCACCGGGGCCGCCGGACGAGCGGGGGCGAGATAGGGGCCGCCGCCCGCCGCCGGACGGGGGTGCAGCGAGCGCTGCGGGGCGGACACGGAGGACGATGCTGCGTACATGATCGAGACAGATCCCTTCGTGTGCCTGCTGTGCCTGTCTGAAGAGCGGTGCCCGACCGATCGTGCGGAAGGGCCGCCTTCTGGAAGCCGTCGCGCCGTCCGACCGGCTGCCGGGGACCACCCTGGGGAGTAACCCCACGGCAACCGGGTCGGGGTGGCGCATTCCTACCTGACACCCGTCCGCCCCTGGCACACCATCTGGCGCACCCTGGCGAACGGTGGCGAATAGTCGCCCGGCAACCCGCACGGGGCTACTGTCAACTCAGCCGAGAACCTGGGGGCTTGACGTGAACAAGGAACCCAACACCCGTCTGTCGGACCTGTTCGGCCTGGCCGGCTGGTCCAAGGGGGAACTCGCGAGGCTGGTCAACCGGCAGGCGGCGGCCATGGGCCACCCGCAGCTGGCGACCGACACCTCGCGGGTGCGGCGGTGGATCGACATGGGAGAGATCCCGCGCGATCCGGTGCCGCGGGTGCTGGCGGTCCTGTTCACCGAGCGTCTCGGCCGTGTCGTGACCATCGAGGACCTCGGTCTGGTTCGGCACGGGCGCGCGGGGAAACGGCAGGACGGCGGGAGCGAGGAACATCCCGACGGAGTGCCGTGGGCGCCCGAGCGGACCGCGGCGGTCCTCACCGAATTCACGGGAATGGACCTCATGCTCAACCGACGCGGCTTGGTGGGCGCGGGCGCCGCGCTCGCCGCGGGCTCCGCACTCAGCAGCGCCATGCACGACTGGCTGCACACCGACCCGGCCCTGGCTGCCGACGCTCCCCACCCCCGCCGACCCCCGCACGCCGACCCCGCCGGGTTCGACCGGTACGAGGCCGCCCCCATCGGGTCGCAGGAGGTGGAGGAACTGGAGCGCTCGGTCGAGGTGTTCCGCGCCTGGGACGCCGCCCGGGGCGGCGGACTCCAGCGCAAGGCCGTGGTGGGCCAGCTCAACGAGGTGGGGGGCATGCTCTCCTACCACCACCCACCCCATCTCCAGCGCCGCCTGTGGGGCGTCGCCGCCAATCTCGCGGTCCTCGCGGGCTGGATGTCGCACGACGTCGGCCTGGAACCCACGGCGCAGAAGTACTTCGTCATCGCCGCCCATGCCGCGCGCGAGGGCGGCGACCGGCCCCGGGCCGGCGAGGCGCTCTCCCGGGCCGCCCGTCAGATGGTGCACCTGGGCCGGCCCGACGACGCGCTCGACCTGATGAAGCTGGCCGAGTCGGGCTCCGGCGAGGAGGTGCTGCCGCGTACCCGGGCCATGCTCTACACCATCGAGGCCTGGGCGCAGGCCTCCATGGGCAAGGGCCAGGCGATGCGCCGCACCCTGGGCCGGGCCGAGGACCTCTTCGTCTCGGACAAGGCGGACGTGCCGCCGCCGGACTGGATGCAGACGTTCAAGGAGGAGGATCTGTACGGCATGCAGGCCCTGGCCTACCGGACGCTCGCCGAGTTCGAACCGGGCGCCGCCGCGCACGCCCAGCACTACGCCGAGAAGGCGCTGGCCCTCAGGATCGACGGCCGGCAGCGGTCGAAGATCTTCGACTACCTCTCCATGGCCTCCGCCTGCTTCATCGCCGACGACCCCGAACAGGCGGACCGGTACGCGCGACTGGCCCTGGTGTCCATGGGCACCAACTCCTCCCAGCGGACCTGGGACCGGCTGCGTCAGATGTACCGGCTGACCGCGGAGTACGCCGGCTTCCCGAAGATCCAGGAGCTGCGCGAGGAGATCGAACTGGCGCTGCCCAAGGGGAAGTCGTCGAGGGCCAGGGGGAGGAGCGGCGACATCGCGCGGGCGTAGCGCCCGCCGTGTGGTGACCGCGTCGCTCAGCCGTGCTCCCTAGTCCGTCACCCGGGCGACCAGCACGCAGGTGTCACCCAGGCTGCCGGACGCGGCGGTCGCGGCGAGTACCTCCGTCACGATCCGTACGCCGTCCTGGGCGGAACGCACCCCTGCCAGACGGGGGGTCAGCGCGAGGAGGCGATGCTCGTCCTCCTCGGCGAGTCCGCCGGTGTGCAGGAGGACCAGGTCGCCGGCGCGGAGGGGCACCGCATGCCGCTCGGCTGTCGCCCGCGCCGTCCCGTCGCGGACCAGCAGGGGGGTGGCTCGGCCGGTGTGCGCCCAGGTCAGGGTGCGGGTCCCGGGCCGGTATCCGCAGAACAGGGCGTCGCGCACGGGGGGCAGGGCGCCGCGGTCGAGCAACCGGTCGAGGAGGTCCGGCAGGTGGGCGGGCTGCGAGCCGGCCATCGACAGGCCGCGCAGCGCGCTGATGACCATCGCCGGGGCCTGGGCCCCGGCGATGTCCGGCCCGGCGAGTGCGCCGACGCTGAGCAGGGTGTCGTCGCCGGTGAGCGTGCACGCGTCGTACCAGGCGCCGCCCCGGGGTGCGTTGGCGCGGGACGGCAGGTACCCGGCGGCCAGGTCCAGGCCGGGCCGGCCCTCGCGCGGGAACCGCAGGATGCCGTGCCAGGGTGGCAGCACGGCGTCCCGCGGTTCGACCGCGGCCCGTGGCTCACCGTCCGCCGGCAGGGGACGGTGCCGGAGCGAGTCACGGGTCTCGCTCACCGCCCGCTGACTGCGGCGCAGCTCGCTGACGTCGCGCAGCACCGCCCACATCGAGGCGGTGCTGCCGTCGGCGTCGAGCACGGGCTCGCCCATCATGTGCACGGTGCGTGCGGTGCCGTCGGGCCGCACCACGCGGAACTCGCCGTCGATGGGCCGGCCGTCGACGAGGCAACCGGTGACCATGGCGGTCAGTTTCGGCCGGTCGTCGGCGACCACCAGGGAAGGGAGTTCGTCGAGACTGAGTGGAGCGGTCGCCGGATCGCGGCCGAAGATCTGGAAGAGTTCCCCGGACCACTCGGCCTCGTCGGTCAGCAGGTTCCACTCCGCGCTGCCGACCCGGCTGAGCAGGGAGCCGGGCCGGGGGGCGGGCGCCGGGCCGTCCCGCAGTTGCGCCAGGTGCTCGTCCAGATCGCTGAGCTGGTGCAGCGCCAGGTCGTACAGGGCGCGTTGCCAGCGTCCGCGCGGGTCCGTCCCGTCGCCCCGGCTGTCCCGCCGTACCGCGTCCACGTCGCCCCGGAGCCGCCGCGTCAGCGATATCAGGGCTTCCACCGAGCCGCGTCCTGATGGCTGGGCGGCTGGATGGTCCGCGGAGAGAGGGGACGACATGACGCACTCCGATGTGCAGACGGTACGACCAAGGCGGGACCGAGGCTGGCGGAAGGACCGTTACGACTGTTGCACAGCCCGCGACGCCCCGTAAGGGATTCGGCGACACACGATACGGTGGTGCTTCAGGCATATGCCACGGTCTTCCCGGAGCGACTTCGGCACGTCGGCGGGGTAGGCGAGCGGAGGCTCAAGTCGTAGAAGCCCTACGGAACTTGACGGGCCTCGGCAGGTGGTGGAGTCGTCGCCCTGATGTTCGGTGAACCCGTGTTCTAGGACGGGTCGTACAGGACCGGGCGGGGTGCCAGGACGACAGGGGTGCGCGCGCCCGTCTCCAGGGAGCGCGCACCGGCCTCGGCGGCCACGGAAGCGGCGTACCCGTCCCAGGCGTCCGGGCCGGTGACCCGCCCCCGCCGGGTGGCGTCGACCCAGGCCTGCACCTGGCGGTCGTAGGCGTCCGCGAACCGTACGAGGTAGTCCTGCGGCACCTCCTCACGAGCGGCGCCGGCGGCCGTCACCAGCATGCCGTGCGCCTCCCCGATCCGGGCGCTGCCCGACTCGCAGACGGCCTCGCAGCGCACCTCGTAGCCGAAGCCGCAGTTGACGAAGATCTCCACGTCGACCAGGGCGCCCCGCTCGGTCTCGAAGAGCACGAACTGCGGGTCGAGGAGTCCCGTGGGCGCGCCCGGCGAGGGACGCGGCCGGAGCACGGAGACCGCGGTCAGTTCCTGACCGAGCAGCCAGCGGGCCGCGTCGATCTCGTGCGAGACGGAGCTGGTGACCAGCATCGCGGACGTGAAGTGCGGCGGGGAGGACACGTTGCGGTGGACGCAGTGCAGCATCAGGGGTCGGCCCAGCCGCCCGCCGTCCAGCAGCGACTTCAGCTGCCGGTACTCGGTGTCGTAGCGCCGCATGAAGCCGATCTGCGCCAGCCGCCGGCCCCCTCGCGCCTCCGCCTCCACCACCCTCAGCGCGCCCGCGGGGTCCGGCACCATCGGCTTCTCGCACAGCACCGGCAGCCCGCGGGCGAAGGCGGCCAGCAAAGCCTCCTCGTGCGCCTCGCCGGGCGAGGCGATCAGGACGGCCTCGACGCCCGGTGCGTCCAGTGCGGCCTGCGCGGTGGTGTGCACGGCCACGCCGTCCATCCCGGCGACGGCCTCCTTCGCCCGGTCGGCGTCGGGGTCGGCCACCGCGGCGACCCTGGCGCCGCTCACCACCCGGTCGAGGCGTCGTACGTGGTCGGCGCCCATGTGCCCGGCGCCCAGGACCGCCACACCCAGAAGTTCGCTCACGCTCCGTCGACTCCCTCCCCGTCCGCCGCGTACCCGCGAGGGCGGACACGTGTCCGGCGGACAGGGTTTCATGGTCGTCAAGAGGAGCGGGTCCCCCGGGTACGGCGGGTCAGTACCGCAGCACCCCCGCGATGCCCTCCGCCTCCCCGAGCGCGCCGTCCGGTACGAAGCGGACCTCGGCGCCGGTCTCCAGACACTGCTCGACGATCTCGTCCACGATGTCCTCGCGGGCGTCGAGGTCGCCGTTGTCCGCGGGGAGCAGGTGCTCCCCGTCGTCGCGCATCGTCACCTTGAAGTTCTCCTCGACGGCCAGCAGCCGGACCCGGCCGGTGTGCGCGCTCTCCCACAGCTCGTCCACGCCGGCGGCGAAGTCCTTGCGCCCGCGGGCCGCCTCCAGCTCCCTGGCCACCGCCTCGACGTAACCGTGCGCCTCGTCCTCCAGGACCGGCTGCACCGCCTGCCGCACGGCCTCGGCCGTGCCGTGCGCGAGCCCCCCGTGCGGCACGAGCACCGCCTCCCGCACGGTGCTCCCGGTCTCCTCCAGCAGGGACAGCGCGGGCTGCGGACCGGTGATGTACAGCGGCCGGGGATGCGCGCGCAGGACCCTGCCCATCGCGGCGTCGGCGTCGCGCAGGAACCGGCGGGTGGTCTCGTCGCGGAAGGTGCTCGGCGAGTCGCCGATCCGCTCCTGGCGTTCGGGGTCGAAGTCCAGCGGCGGCCGGTCCATCGGGAAGCCGCCGGTGCGGTCCTCGACGACCCGGTCCGCACCGCCGCTCCACAGCGTGACGCGGTCGGCCGCGACCGAGAGCACCCAGAACGGCCGTTCGGCGGCCTGCGCGGCCACCAGGTTGCGGGTCAGGAACGTGTCCGAGAGGACCACGCGCTCCGGGACGGAACGGGCGAGCGTCCAGACCTGGTGCTCGCCCGGAGCGGCGAAGATCGCCAGGCCGTCCTCGGCATGGGTCAGATCGACTTCGGCGAGGGCCCGGTCCAGTTCCCGGGACACCTCCATGCGCCGTTCGCGGGTGACCGCCGGATCGTCCTCCAACTGCTTCTTGGCCTCGGCGACCGCGTTGCGCAGCCGGACGGAATCCTGGGCGTTGTCCGGTTCACGGCGGTGGGTCGGCGTCAGCACGGACACGGCCGGGTACGGGCGGGGGCGCCGTAGCTCGGCGAGGGTGGCGGGACTCAGATCGTGCTCCATGACAGCACGATAGGACCGATGGACGTATCGGGCATTCGGGGGCGATCCATGTCGACCCGTGCCGGGCTCGCGTCCGGTGGCGCCACCGGACGCGGCCGGCTCAGTCGTCCTCGCTCCGGGGGGTCTCGGAGCCGCAGGAGCTGCCGTCGGCCGGCAGGGAACCGTACAGGAGGAAGTCGTCGACCTTGCGGTGCACGCACTCGGAGGAGGCGTAGCCGGTGTGCCCCTCGCCCTTGTTGTCGAGGACCACGGCCGGCGCCCCGAGCCGCTCGGCGGTCTCCACGGTCCAGCGGTACGGCGTGGCCGGGTCGCCCCGGGTGCCCACGAGCAGCATCCTGGCCGTCTTGAGGTCCTTCACGTCGTCCCGGATGTAGTCGGTGCCCTTGGGGCGGCCGTGGCACATCAGCACCTGGGTGAGGCGGTAGCGGCCGAAGACGGGCGAGGCCTCCTCGTACCGTGCGCGCAGCCGGCCCAGGGACCCGGCGACCTGCTCGGCGGTGGGGCGGTCGGGATCGTCCGCGCAGTTGATCGCCATGAGGGCGGCCGGCAGGTTGTCCATGGGGACGTCCTCCTGGTCGGTGAGACCGCCGCCGGCCCGCTCCCGGCCCCGCGCCGGTTCCGGAGCCCGGACCGGGAAGGTGACACCACCGGACACGAAACCCTCCAGGCCGCGGGTGTCGCCGTCCTCCATGAGCTGGGCGAGCGCCCGCTGCAAGGAGGGCCACAACTCCTCGCTGTACAGCGCCTGACCGACGGCACCGACCATGTCCTGGCCGGAGAAGGGCTCGCCGAAGCCCGTCGGGACGGGGTCCGCGTCGAGCGAGGCGATGACCTGTTCGACCTGGCGGCGGGCGTCCCGGGCGTCCTGCCCGAACGGGCACGCGATGTCCTGCACGCACCAGTCGAGGAAGTTCTCCAGCGCCGTCTGCTGTCCCCGCGCGCCGGCCAGTCCCTGCTCGGTCAGCGGTTCCGTCAGGGTGTCGACGCCGTCGAGCACCACCCGGCCGACCTTGTCCGGGAACTGGGCGGCGTAGACCGCGCCCAGCCGGGTCCCGTAGGAGAAGCCCAGGTAGTTGAGCCGGTCGTCGCCGAGTGCCCGGCGCATGACGTCCAGGTCCCGCGCCGCGTCGACCGTGCCTATGTGCCGCAGTACGGGACCGGAGTGCTTCGCGCACTCGGCGGCCGCGTCCCGCAGGCGTCTGAGCACGTCCTCGGGGTCGGTGAGCGTCTTGTTCCCGTCCGTCGCCTCGATGATGTCCACCGTGGCCGGCCCGCAGGTCACCGGGGAGGAGCGGCCGACGCCGCGGGGGTCGAAGGTCACCACGTCGTAGTCGTTGGTCAGGTGCATGAACTCCTTGCCACCACCACTGGCGAGTTCACTGACGCCCGAGCCGCCCGGCCCGCCGAAGTTGAGCAGGACCGAGCCGCGCGGGTGGTCGGTCGTCGCCGGGTAGCGGGCGAGGGCCAGGTCGAGCGTCTGCGCCTCGGGCCGGTCGTAGTCCAGGGGGACGGTGACCTTTCCGCACTGCAGATCCTTCGGGACGTCCATGCCCTCGCACGCCGACCAGGTGATCTTCTGGTCGTGGAACCGGGCGGGGCCGGGTTCGGCGTCGTCCGCGGTCGCCGTCGCGGCGGGCAGCCCGGCGCCCAGCAGGGCCAGCCCGAGCGCTCCGGTGACCGCGCGGCGCCGGGCCGTGGGCCGATTCGACAGCTTGACCTGCATCGATGCCTCCCGGGCGCCCCGTCGCGGACCGGTGGTCGACGCCCTCGATCACCATAAACGGGGCCCCGGCACCTCGCCTCCGGGCGATGCCGCCGGTGCGCCGGGCGTCGCGGCGGGCGTGCGGACGCTTTGCCGCTCGTTCGATGAAACGGCCACTCGATGGGGTGAAAGGCCTATAAGCCATAACTCGGATGGTGCGTCCGCGTTTTACCCGGTGCGGGCGAGTGCCCGTGACCATGTCTGGAAGGCAGGGAACCTCATGAGAAGGGTCACCCGAAACGGTGTGTTCGCCCTCGCCGCGTCCGGTGCGCTGGCGGTGACGCTGCCGACGCACGCCGCGTTCGCGTCCGGCGGCGCCGCCGCGGACGGTTCCGCGGTCGGCTCGCCCGGGCTGATCTCGGGCAACAGCGTCCAGCTTCCGGTGGACGTGCCGGTCAACGTGTGCGGCAACACCGTGAACGTGGTCGGGCTCCTGAACCCGGCCGCGGGCAACAGCTGCGCCAACGGTGACGGGGGCGGCACGGCCCGCCAGGGGGGCTCCGCGGGCGGTGGTGCGTCCGGCACCGTTGGCGGCGCGGTCGCCGAGGGCGCCGGGAAGGACTCCCCGGGCGTGCTCTCCGGCAACGGCGTGCAGCTCCCGGTCGACCTCCCGGTGAACGTGAGCGGCAACAGCGTCAACGTGGTCGGCATCGGCAACCCGGCCGTCGGCAACGAGTCGAGGAACACGCCCGGCGACCGCCCCGAGACCGACCGCCCCGACACCGAGCGGCCTCCCGCGGAACCCGAGCCCGAGCCGTCCGCGCCGGAGGAGGAGCGGGTCCCGCCGCAGCCGTCCCCGCACTCCGTCCCACCGCGGTCGTCGGCGTCCCTCGCCCACACCGGCGCGGACCAGACCCTGCCCGCACTCGCGGGTGGCGCCGCGCTGCTCCTGGGCGGAACCGTCCTCTACCGGCGTTTCCGCCCGCAGGCCGGGGGCTGACCCCCCGCGGACGGTGGTCCCGGGGCGCCACCGGGCAGGGCGCAGCCGGGACATGCCGCTCCGCGGGCGAACGCGTGCCGCCGGGCGGACGCGTAGTCGCGCGTCTCCGCCCGGCTCGGTGGCCTCGCTCCGGCCACCCTCCTCAGGTCGGCCCCGAAGGCCCTTCGTGGAAGCGGCGGTGCAGTGCGCGGATCTCCTCGGACAGTTCAGGCACCGGTCCCTCCACGATCACGTCGGGCGCCACTTCCTGCACCGGCAGCGCCCGCACCGGCGCGGCCGCGGCGCCCAGCTCGGCCAGCCAGCCCCCGAGCTGTTCCGACGAGGCGACGTACACGATGCGGCCGAGTCCCACCCAGCCGTGGGCGGCGGCGCACATCGGACAGTGCTCCCCGGACGTGTACACCGTGGCGGTGGCCCGCTCTTCGGGCGTGAGGTGCGCGGCGGCCCAGCGGGCGAGTGCGAACTCCGGGTGACGGGTGCGGTCGCCCGAGGCCACGCGATTGCGGTCCTCGGCCAGTACCGTGCCGTCCGCGCCGGCCAGGACCGACCCGAACGGCTCGTCACCGGCTTCCAGTGCCTCGGCCGCCAGCTCCACGCAACGGCGCAGGTGCGGCAGTTCGGCGTCCTCCACGGTCATGGCCCGGCTCCTCTCGGCGATGTGATCTTCACCTGGAGCCCCTTCTCACCCGGCGTCCGTCGCCCTGGCGTCCCGCGGAGCCGGACCTCAGCGGCGGGTGCGGCTGCGCGAGCGGTCCAGCGCGGCCACGCCGACCGCGGCCAGTCCGATCTGGATGAGCCACTCGACCCAGTCGACCCCGTCCGTGTCGGCCACGTCGAAGGCCGACGCGATCCCCGACCCGATGAGCGCGGCCGCGATGCCGACGAGGATCGTCCACAGGATCCCGATGCGCTGGCGGCCCGGGACGACGAGTCGACCCAGGATGCCGATGACGATCCCGATGACGATGGCACTGATGATTCCGTCGATCTCCATGTCCGCCCCTTCTTGTCAGATGTCAAGGCCCCCGCAGGAGTGCGTATGCCCTCTGCGGGCGGTCGCAGTCCGTCTCAGGGCCCGGGGCGCGCGCGGGCCGGTCCGCGGGGGCGGGCCGGCCCGTGCTGTTCCCTTCCGGTGCCGTCTAGGGCTTGCGCATGCTCTTCGCCGCCGTAGCGGCGCACACCGTCCCCAGGGCCAGGGTCAGGGCGCCGATGATGATGTTGTTCCAGATGACGCCGGCATCCGGGTTCGTACCCACGATCCACGGCGAGATGATCATCCAGATCCCCATCGCGCACATCGCCCCGCTGAGGCCGTACATGCGTTCCGGAGCGCGGGTGAATCCGAGGGCCAGCAGGCCGATGGCGATACCTATGATCAGGTTGTGGGCCACCAGTGCGGGCTGGCTCGTGGTGAAGTGGACTATCCACGGGGACACGGCACAGTACAGGCCGAGCAGGAACACCGGCCCGTCCACGAGTGCCACGTCGCGGCCGCCCAGCATGCGGTCGTAGCGTTGCTGCATCTCCGGTGCGTCGGGATGGCTGGTGATGTCACCTCGGGTGTGCGAGACGTTGGCCATGAGTCGTCTCCTTTGCCTTACCGGGCTCACGCGTCCGATGCGATGAGCGGTAGCGCCTCATATGTCCAGTGTGCTCTTATTTCGCCCTTATGTGTAGTCGTGGGCGGCGTGGGGCGAGGGGCGGACCGGACATGTCCACGTGGATCGCGGGCAGACGCCGTGCTGAGGGAGCACGAACGGACAGAGGGACAGCGGAGGTGGCCGCGGCTATGGGTGCGAAGGTGTTGGAGCGTTTTCCGGCGGGGTCGCCGCGCGGATCGTGGCCGGCGGAGGAGTACGCCGCGCGACGTCGGGACCAGGGTGAGGCCGCGACCGTCGTGATGGATCTGAAGTCGGACGCCTTCCTGGTGGTCGTTCCGGGGCGCGACGAGGACTGAACCAGGGCCGGAGACGGTGCGGTGCGGGCGTGGTGGCGCCCGCACCGCACGCATGTTTGGGGCCTCCTTCTCGCGTCCGCGCGACGGAGAGGCCCCTTGTGTCACGCCCGTGTGAAATCCGGTCCGCGATCCGAGACCGGGCCGTTTCCCGTTGACCCTCGTCGACGACGGCTGCCACGATCACCGCTATGACCACGCGACCGGACCTCACGCGGCGACGCCACGTCGACCTCGCGCGCGTCTCGAGCGCCGTCTGTCGCACCGCGGTCTGACCTCTCGCCGAGCCGCCGCTCGGACCCGGCGTCCGTGACCGCGGGCCCTTCCCGCGCCTGAACCCGTGCCGATCCCGGTGCCTCCGGGGGCTCGTTCACGCCCTGTCACGCCACCGCCCGGCGCGCGTGCGGCTGTTCGGAGTGCCGCTGTCCCGTCCGCGGCCGTCCCGTGTGCCGCTCCGCTTCCCCCCACCCCCTCGTCGTACTCCCCACCGGTGGTCGCGCACCGCCGGATTCCTCGTGTCCGCGCGGCAGGGGAGATCCGGCCGGGAGCGCCGCGCGCGTCCGCCCACCCGAAAAGAGGAACCATGGCCACCGTCTTGTCCGTCTCCGGCAGCCCCTCCGCTTCCTCGCGCACCAGCGGGCTGCTGCGCCACCTCGACGACCGGCTGGCCGCGCAGGGCCACGAGGTGCTTCCGCTCGACGTGCGCACCGTTCCCGCCGAGGCCCTGCTCGGCGCGGACTTCGCACACCCGGCGATCGTCGAGGCCACCGCGCTGTTCGCCCGCGCCGAGGGTGTCGTCATCGGCACGCCCGTCTACAAGGCGTCCTACTCCGGGGTGTTGAAAGCCCTCCTCGATCTCCTTCCGCAGTACGCCCTCACCGGCAAGACGGTGCTGCCGCTCGCCACCGGGGGCACCACCGCCCACGTTCTGGCGATCGACTACGCGCTCCGCCCGGTGCTGAACTCCATGGGCGCGGCGCACATCGTGCAGGGCTGGTTCACCCTCGACCGGGACATCACCCGCAGGGAGGACGGAACGGTCGCGCTGGCCGAGGGCGCGGAAGAGGCCCTCGCCCACGTGGTCGACCAGTTCTCGACGGCCCTCGGCACCCGCTTCGACTCACCCGTGCTGGCCGCGGCCGGCTGAACACCGGGCCGCCCACCGCCGTCCGCTCGGCAGCCAATCGCTCGGCGGCCGTCCGTCGGGGCCGGGCCGTCCGTCACGACCCGACCCGCCCGCCGTGCACTGACCCCACCGTCGTGCACCGCGTCCTCGAAGGAGATCCCCGTGTCCCTCACCTTCCACTGGTTCCTGCCCACCAGCGGCGACAGCCGCGACGTCGTCGGCGGTGGCCACGGCGCCCCCGCCACCGACTCGGGGCGCGACCGGCCGCCGACGGTGGCCTATCTGAGCCAGATCGCCCGTGCCGCCGAGGATCTGGGCTTCGTCGGCGCGCTCACGCCCACCGGCGCCTGGTGCGAGGACGCGTGGCTGACCACCGCCATGGTGTCCCAGGCGACCGAGCGCCTGAAGTTCCTCGTCGCCTTCCGGCCCGGCCTGCTCTCGCCCACGCTCGCGGCGCAGATGGCGTCCACCTTCCAGCGGCAGACCGGCGGACGGCTCCTGCTGAACGTCGTCACGGGCGGTGAGAGCCGCGAACAGCGGGCCTACGGCGACTTCCTGGACAAGGACGCCCGCTACCGTCGCACCGGCGAGTTCCTGCAGGTCGTCAGGGAGTTGTGGGAAGGCGGCACGGTGAACCTCCGCGGCCGGCACCTCCAGGTCGAGGAGGCGCGGCTGGTCCGGACGCCCGACCCCGTGCCCGAGGTGTACTTCGGCGGCTCCTCGCCCGCCGCCGGACAGGTCGCCGCCCGGCACGTGGACGTGTACCTGACCTGGGGCGAGCCGCCCGCGCAGGTCGCCGCCAAGATCGCCTGGATGCGCGGGCTGGCCGCGGAGCAGGGCCGTACCCTGCGCTTCGGCGTCCGGCTGCACGTGATCACGCGGGACACCGCGGAGGCGGCCTGGACGGAGGCGCACCGGCTCCTCGACGGCTTCGACCCCGAGACCGTACGGGCCGTGCAGGCCGGCCTCGCCCGCAGCGAGTCGGAGGGGCAGCGGCGGATGCTCGCCCTGCACCACGGGGCCCGCGGCGACCTGGAGATCCACCCCAACCTGTGGGCGGGCATCGGCCTGGTGCGCGGCGGCGCGGGCACCGCCCTGGTCGGCAGCCACGAGGAGGTCGTCGACCGGATCGCGGAGTACCACGCGCTCGGCATCGACGAGTTCGTCCTCTCCGGGTACCCGCACCTGGAGGAGGCCTACTGGTTCGGCGAGGGCGTCCTGCCCCGCCTCGCCGCACGGGGCCTGTGGCGTCATCCCGCGCGGGCGGAGGCGGACAGCGACGTGCCGGTGCCGGTCGCCGTCTAGAGGCCGGCCAGCGCGGCCAGATGCGCCGCGCGCACCGGCGCCGTCTGGCCCTGCACCAGCAGGAACATCCCCTCCCGGGCGAGCCGCTGGGCGGGGCTGTCCAGGCTCGTGGCACGTCCGCCACCGCTGACGACCGCCGCCGTGGTGGCCGCCCGCAGGAGGTCGTACGCCCGGGTGCGCAGCGCCAGCCGTTCCTCGACGTGCTCGTGGGGGTCGGGACGGTCCGCGAGGGCGTACGCCCGCGTGCGCAGCTCGTCGAGCCGGGAGCGCAGCGCGTCGGCGGTCCTCCGCTCGTCCGGGGAGTCGCCGAGCAGGTCCAGCGCGGCACGGGCCACGCCGAAGACGGCGGGTGAGGTGTGGGTGCTGCGGGGCAGGTCGACCCGGGCGAACTCCTCACGGGGCGTGCGCAGCACCACGGCCTCCCGCGGCACCCACAGGGCGTCCAGCTCCACGGAGACCGTGCGGGAGGCCGTCAGCGCCGCGAGCCGCAGGGGCGGCGAGGGACGCAGTCCCGGCTGCTCGCGGGCGTCGACGAAGGCGAAGACGACCTCGTCCCTCTCGGTCACGCCCGCGAGCAGCATCACGTCGTTCAGGCCCCAGCCGGTGTACCAGGGCACGGTGCCGTCGAAGCGCACGCCGCCCCGCTCCACGGCGGCCCGCACCGGGGTGCGGGCGACGGAGCGGACGTGGGCGTAGGCGATGCCGGCCAGGAGTCCGCCGGTCGCCAGCGGCCGCAGCAGACGTTCCCGGGCGGGGAGCCCGGGCTCCGCCTTCGCCAGCAACCGGACCGGCGTGTGGTGCTGGGTCTGCACGAACCAGGTGGAACAGCACGCCCCGGCCAGGATCTCCGCGACCTCCCGGGCCACCGGGTCCGGGGCGCCCGCCCCGCCGTACTCCTCGGGAGCGCTCACGCCCAGCAGCCCCGAGCGCCGTACCGCGTCGATGTGGCTCGCGGGCACGACGTCCTGGTCCACGTGCTGTGCGGAGGGGGCGAGCAGGCCGTCCGCGAGCCGGCGGGCCTCGGCGACGAGCGGATGGGGTGCGGTGGTGGTCATGCGGCGATTCTCGCGATCAGGGCGTCCCGTGACGAGGGAGCCACGGGGGAGAGGCTTCGCGGCGGGTCGCCGAGGGGGGAATCATTTCTCGGCATGAAAGGTTGGTTATTGCATCTACTGTCCGGCGACCGTCTTCCCCCCACTGCGAGGCACATCGTGAACCACTCCGCCCCCGAGCGGCCCGCCGAGGTCGTGGCCCGGCTGCGCGCCACCTTCCGCACCGGCCGCACCAAGCCCGTCGCGTGGCGCACCGCCCAGCTGCGCCGGTTGCGCGCCCTGCTGACGGAGCAGGGACCGGAGCTGGAGGCCGCGCTCCACGCGGACCTAGGCAAGAGCGCGGCCGAGGCCCAGCGGACGGAGATCGGCTTCACCGTGCGCGAGATCGACCACACCCTCGACCACCTCACCGACTGGTTGCGCCCCGAGCCCGCCCCCGTCCCGGCCCACCTCGGCGCCGACGCCACCGCCTGGACGCAGTACGACCCGCTGGGCGTCGTCCTCGTCATCGCGCCCTGGAACTACCCGGTGCAGCTTCTGCTCGCCCCGGTGGCCGGCGCCCTGGCCGCGGGCAACGCGGTGGTGGCCAAGCCCAGCGAGCTGGCGCCGGCCACCTCCGCCGTACTGGCCCGGCTGCTGCCGGAGTACCTGGACGCCGAGGCCGTGGCCGTGGTGGAGGGCGGGGTCCCGGAGACGACGGCGCTGCTCGCCGAGCGCTTCGACCACATCTTCTACACCGGCAACGGCACGGTCGGCCGGATCGTCATGCGCGCCGCCGCCGAGCACCTCACGCCGGTCACCCTCGAACTGGGCGGCAAGTCCCCGGCGTTCGTTGACCGCGACGCCGACCTCGACGTCGTCGCCGCCCGGCTGGCCGGCGGCAAGTTCCTGAACGCGGGCCAGACCTGCGTGGCCCCGGACTACGTCCTGACCGATCCGGAGACCGCCGCCGCGCTGGAGCCCGCGCTGGTCCGCGCCGTCGAGGCGCTGTACGGAGCCGACCCCGCCGGGTCGGCGGAGTACGCGCGCATCGTGAACGAGCGCCACTTCGACCGGCTGGCCGGCCTGCTGGACTCCGGCCGGGTGGTCGTCGGCGGCGACAGTGAGCGGGCGCGGAAGTACATCGCGCCGACCGTCCTCGCCGACGTCGCCCCCGACGCGCCGGTGATGCGCGAGGAGATCTTCGGGCCGATCCTGCCGATCGTCACCGTGTCCGGCGTGGACGAGGCGATCGCGTTCGTCAACGACCGCGACAAGCCGCTGGCCCTCTACGTCTTCAGCGCGTCGGACGGGACCCGGGAGCGGTTCGCCGCCGAGACCTCCTCCGGCGGCCTCGGCCACGGGTTGCCGCTCGCCCATCTCACCGTCTCCGACCTGCCGTTCGGCGGGGTGGGGGAGAGCGGCATGGGCAGCTACCACGGTCGCTGGTCCATCGAGACCTTCAGCCACCGCAAGGCCGTGCTGAAGAAGCCGTTGGCCTGACCGCGTCACGCCGCCACGCCAACCCGGCCGCCCACCGGCCGGGTTGAACTGGTCTACACCCTTGACTGGTACAGACCAACACGGTTGAGTGTGCCTCCACACCCCCCACCACGGCCGCCCCCACGCCGTGGCCGGTCCGACCGGCACGTGCGCACAAGGCTCCGCTCCTCCCTGTCCTTGTACGGGAGCGGCCGTGCCCCGCCGAAGGAGGCAGACCCGTGTCGAGGCGCCGTATATCCGCACTGGTGACCGCACTCGCCCTCGCCGGAGCCGTGCCCGTGCTCCTGCCCGCCACCGAGGCGTCGGCCGCCGCCTGCTCGAGCTACCCGAGCTGGACGGCCGGCAGGTCGTACAACGCGGGCGACATCGTCCGCTACACCGACGGCAAGGCCTACATCGCCGAGCACGCCAACCCGGGCTACGACCCGATCATCAGCACCTGGTACTGGGAGCCGTACGCCTGTGACAACGGCCCCGGGACGCCGGTCGGCACCTTCGTCGTGAGCGAGGCCCAGTTCAACCAGATGTTCCCGGGCCGGAACTCCTTCTACACCTACCGCGGCCTCACCGCCGCGCTCAGCGCCTACCCCGGGTTCGCCAACACCGGCGGCGACGCCACCAAGAAGCAGGAGGCGGCGGCCTTCCTCGCCAACGTCAGCCACGAGACCGGCGGACTCGTCCACGTCGTCGAGCAGAACACCGCGAACTACCCGCACTACTGCGACTGGGGCCAGCCCTACGGCTGCCCCGCCGGACAGGCCGCCTACTACGGGCGCGGGCCGATCCAGCTCAGCTGGAACTTCAACTACAAGGCCGCGGGCGACGCGTTGGGCATCGACCTGCTGGGCAACCCCTGGCTGGTGCAGAACGACGCGGCCGTCGCCTGGAAGACGGCCCTGTGGTACTGGAACACCCAGTCCGGACCCGGGAGCATGACCCCGCACAACGCGATGGTGAACGGCGCCGGCTTCGGCAAGACCATCCGCTCCATCAACGGCTCCCTGGAGTGCGACGGCAAGAACCCCGCGCAGGTCCAGAGCCGCGTCACCAAGTACCAGCAGTTCAGCCAGATCCTCGGCGTCTCACCGGGCGGCAACCTCTACTGCTGAGCCGCGCCGGGCCCGTCCGCCGCCTCGGCCCCGTCACCGCGCCCGTCACCGCTCCCCGCGCCGGCCGCGGTGACGGGGCCGTGCCGCCGTGCCGACAGGGGCACAGCCGCAGTGGCCGCGCCGACGCACCTCACCCCGGCGCAGGCCCGTACGCCGTGCAGCTCGGGCGGTGGGCGCCCGGGACGTGGGTGCTCCGCACCGGAACCGGCCGCGACGGCCGCGTTCCGTCGGCGACGGGCGGCGACGGGCGGCCGTAGGGGCGGAAGCGGATAATCGGGACACATGGGCCTGTGGGGCAAGCGGGACGACATGACGGTGCACGAGCGTGACCCGTTCAACGCCGAGCCGCCCCGCTCCGCGCTGGCCGACGCGCACCTCACCCCCGTGGACACCTTTTACAGCCGCAACCACGGCCCGGTCCCCGCGGCGGACCCGGCGAGGTGGAGGCTGGAGGTGGACGGACTGGTCGACCACCCCCTGACCCTGACCCTGGACGACCTGCGCACGCGATGGAAGCCCACGGACGTCGAGGTCACCCTTGAGTGCGCGGGCAACCGGCGGACCGGCCTGACCGAGGTGCGCGACATACCGGGCGAGACCCCGTGGGGTCCGGGCGCGATCTCCACCGGCCGCTTCCACGGCGTCCGCCTGGCCGACGTTCTCGCCGACGCCCGTCCGCGGCCCGGGGCCGCACATGTCGCCTTCGCCGCACCGGACGTCTCCCCGCTCGCCCGTCCGCCGCAGCCCTACGGCGGCTCCGTCCCGCTCGCCAAGGCGCTGGCCCCGGAGGTCCTCCTCGCCTGGTCCATGAACGGCGCACCGCTGCCGCGCGTGCACGGAGCGCCGCTGCGTGCGGTCGTCCCGGGGTGGATCGGCGCGCGCAGCGTCAAGTGGCTGACCCGCGTGACCGTCCGCGGCACCCCCTCGGACAACTACTTCCAGGCCGTCGCCTACCGCCTGCCCCCGACCGGTACGGATCCGGGCACCGCCGCCCTGGACGGGGGCGGCCTCCCGCTCGGCCCGCTCACGCTGAACTGCGCGATCCTGCGACCCGACGACGGGGCCCGCCTGCCGTGCGGCCCGACGCCGGTCACCGGCTACGCCCTGGCCGGCCAGGGCCGCACCGTCGCCCGCGTCGACGTCTCCCACGACTCGGGCGGCACCTGGCGACGGGCCGACGTGAGCGCGGCCGCCGGCCCGTGGGTGTGGCAGCAGTGGCGCACTACGCTGGACCTGCCGCACGGCGACGTGGAGATCGTCGCCCGCGCGTGGGACTCGGCCGGCACCGTCATGCCCGAGTCGCCCGGGCGGTTGTGGAACCCCAAGGGCTACACCAACACCTCGTGGCCGCGCACCCGCGTCCGCTGCGGCTGACCACGTCCGTCTCCGCGGCTGACCTCGTCCTCCCGCTCGGACGGCGACCGGTGGTCCGCTACACGGCCCAGGAACCGTCCCGCATGAGATGCCTGCCCTTCAGCTCGTGCTGCTCGTGCCAGGCCTGCACCGCGAGCGGGCGCACCCGGAAACAGGCGTAGGGCGCCCTCTCCGCGCGCGGGTCCCAGCCGGTCTTGGCCAGGAACGCCCCGGCCGCCGCCGGAGGTGCCTCACGCGCGCCGAAGGTCTCCGCCTCGCCGTCGATCAGGACGACATCACGGGTGTGACCCAGCGCCAGCCGGGCCCGGCCGCCGTCCCGCAGGTTGCGGCCGGTCGGATTGGTGGGCCGGGTCCAGAGCCAGATCGACTCCTCGTGCCACACGAACCAGAGCGGGACCAGGCACGGCAGCCCGTCGGAGTCCGCCGTGGCGACCCAGATGTCCATCTCCCGTTCCAGTCGGTCCAGGACGTCCTGCCGGCGGCGCGCGGGCGGGCGCGGTGGTGCGGTGATCTCCATGATCGTGACGCTAGTGCGCGGGCGCCGCCCGCGCCTCGGCCCCGAGACGTAGGACCGGAGACCGGCGCGGGACCGGCGCGGACCGGCCCGGGACTGGCGCGGGGTTAGGTTTTACGTATAACCTCTCCCGTCAATCGTCCCTCCCGAAAGGCTCCGATGAGACGCATCGCCCTGGTCACCCTCGTCGTCGACGACTACGACGAGGCGATCCGCTTCTACACCGAGGCCCTCGGTTTCCGCCTCGCCGAGGACGCGCCCCGGCCCGACGGCTCCCGCTGGGTCGTCGTCGAGCCCGGCGCGGAGGGCGCCGGCACCGCGCTGCTGCTGGCCCGGGCCAAGGGCGAGGCTCAGCGGGCCAGGGTCGGCGACCAGGCGGGCGGCCGTGTCGGCTTCTTCCTGTACACCGACGACTTCGCCCGCGACCACGCCCGCATGACCGCCGCGGGCGTGACCTTCCTGGAGGCTCCCCGGCACGAGCCCTACGGCTCGGTCGCCGTCTTCCAGGACCTGTACGGCAACCGCTGGGACCTGCTCCAGCCGTCCGCCTCCTGACCCGTCCCGAATCCCCGCACCTAACCGCCGAGGAACCGCCGCACATGTCATCTACGCGCATAGACACCGAGACCCTCCGCCGCCTCCCCAAGGCGGTGCTGCACGACCACCTCGACGGCGGCCTGCGCCCCTCGACGGTCGTGGAACTGGCGCGCAGCGTCGGACACACCCTGCCCACGACCGACCCCGACGAGCTGGCCGCCTGGTACGTCGAGGCCGCCAACTCCGGTGACCTGGTGCGCTACATCGCCACCTTCGAGCACACCCTCGCCGTGATGCAGACCCGCGAGGGGCTGCTGCGCACCGCCGAGGAGTACGTCCTCGACCTCGCCGCCGACGGCGTCGTCTACGGCGAGGTCCGCTACGCCCCCGAGCTGATGCTGAAGGGCGGTCTCACCCTCGCGGAGGTCGTCGAGACCGTCCAGGAGGGCCTGGCGGGCGGCATGGCCAAGGCGGCTGCCGCCGGTACGCCGGTCCGCGTCGGCACCCTGCTGTGCGGGATGCGCATGTTCGACCGCACCCGCGAGACGGCCGACCTCGCGGTCGCCTACCGGGACGCGGGCGTCGTCGGCTTCGACATCGCGGGCGCCGAGGACGGTTTCCCGCCCGCCGACCACCTGGACGCCTTCGCGCACCTGCGCCGCGAGAACGTGCCGTTCACCATCCACGCCGGCGAGGCGCACGGGCTGCCCAGCATCCACCAGGCGATCCAGGTGTGCGGCGCCCAGCGCATCGGGCACGGGGTGCGCATCACCGACGACATCCCCGACCTCGCGGCCGGCAAGCTGGGCCGCCTCGCGGGCTGGATCCGCGACCGCCGGATCGCCCTGGAGATGTGCCCGACCTCCAACCTCCAGACCGGCGCCGCCACCTCGATCGCCGAGCACCCCGTCACGGCGCTCAAGGACCTCGGCTTCCGCGTCACCGTCAACACCGACAACCGCCTCGTGTCGGGCACGACGATGACCCGAGAGATGTCCCTGCTGGTCGAGCAGGCGGGCTGGACGGTCGAGGACCTGCGCACGGTCACCGTGAACGCGGTGAAGAGCGCCTTCATCCCGTTCGACGAGCGCAGGGCCCTGATCGAGGACGTCGTCCTGCCGGGTTACGCCGCGGCGCTCTGAACCAGTCCGCGCGCATAGGCGGCCTGTCCGACGTGCTGGAGATCGTCGGACAGGACGCTGACCAGGCGTGCGCCCAGCGTGACCGGCGGATCCCAGTTCTCGTCGACGACGCGCTCCAGGTCCTTCGCGGCCAGGGAGCGCAGGGCCGTGAGCGTCTGTTCGTGCACGGCGTCGTAGTAGCCGGTCAGCAGCTCCGCCGAGTCGACCCGCACCCGTGCGACCTGCGCCGCGCTGTGCCCGTACCCGGTGTCCTCGGGTGGCAGCCCGAGGCCGAACCGCTTCTCCCACTCCGCGGTGAGCCACACCTGGTCGAGCCCGAAGGCGTCCGCCACGTGGTCGTCCTGGACGCGGGTGAGGTGCCAGACGAGCCAGGCGACGGAGTTGGCGCCGTCGCCGGGGCGGGCGTTCAGGCCGTCGGGGTCCAGGCCCTCGACGGCGGAGTGGACTTCTTCCCGGATGCGGCCGTAGCCCTCGATGAGGATGTCCTTCGCATGCATGCGTCCACCATCGCGCAGTCCGCCGTCACACGCTCCCCGTTTCGAGCAGCCCCATGAGCGCCCGCGCCGCCGGGCTGGTGGCCTGCGCGGGCGGCAGCAGGGCGATGGTCTCGTACGCCGTCTCGTCGCTGTCCTCCAACGGGAGCGAGGTCAGCGAGGCCCGTTTGTGCCGGAAGTGCCGCGGTACGACCGCGATGCCGAGGTCCTCGTCGAGCAGGTCCAGCAGACCGTGCACGTCGTTCACCTCCAGCGCGACGGTCCGCCGCACGCCGGCCGCGGCGAAGGCCGCGTCCGTGACGCGGCGCGGACCCCAGTCGGGGTGGAAGTCGACGAAGACCTCGTCGGCCAGGTCGTGCGGGGAGCGCACCGCGCCGGCCGTCGCGAGGCGGTGGCCGGGGTGGCACAGCACGGTCATCGGCTCGCCGGCCAGCGACACCGACCGCAACTGGTCGGTGTCGTCCTGCGTCCGGTAGGCGAAGGCCAGGTCGAGCCGCCCGGCCCCGACCTCCTCCGCCAGCTCGCCCGAGCCCGCCTGCCGCAACCTGATCTCCACGTCCGGGTGCCGGCGCCGGAACGCCGCGAGCAGTCCCGCCACCGGCACGCCGGCGATGCACTGCTCGGCCCCCAGAGACAGCGTGCCGCGCAGGACGCCCTGCACCGCCGCGACCGCCTCGTGCGCCGAGCGGACCTGCGCCAGGATGCGCTCCGCCTCGCCCAGCAGCGCCCGGCCGGCCTCCGTCAGCGTCACACTGCGCGTCGTGCGCACGAACAGCGGCGCCCGCAGCTCGCGCTCCAGGGCCCGGATGGACGCCGAGAGGCCGGACTGGGAGACCAGCAGCCGTTCCGCCGCCCGGGTGAAGTGCTGGTCCTCGGCGACCGCCACGAAGTGCTGGAGATGACGCAGTTCCATGACTCAGAAGCGTAACCGCACAATCCCATCGGATTCTTCTGTTGGACCACTGCCCGCAGGTCACGACAGAGTGGGGGACGGTTCCGCCCAAGCCCCGTACCCCGGGTGCCAACCCCTCTGGAGTCGCGTTGTACACCGCACACCCCGACCGCTACGCGGACATGCCCTACCGGCGCACCGGACGCAGCGGCCTGAAGCTCCCCGCGCTCTCGCTCGGCCTGTGGCACAACTTCGGCCCGGACCGTCCCGTGGAGACCCAGCGCGCCATCCTGCGCCGCGCCTTCGACCTCGGTGTCACCCACTTCGACCTCGCCAACAACTACGGCCCCCCGCCCGGCTCCGCCGAGTCCGCGCTCGGCGAGGCGCTGAAGGCCGACTTCGCGCCGTACCGCGACGAGCTGGTCATCTCCACCAAGGCCGGCTACCTGATGTGGCCGGGCCCGTACGGCGAGTGGGGCTCGCGCAAGTACGTGCTGTCCTCCCTCGACCAGAGCCTGAACCGGATGGGCCTGGACTACGTCGACATCTTCTACTCGCACCGCCCCGACCCGGAGACTCCCCTGGAGGAGACGATGGGCGCCCTGCACACCGCGGTGCAGCAGGGCAAGGCGCTGTACGTCGGCGTCTCCAACTACTCGCCCGAGCAGACCCGCGAGGCCGCGCGCATCCTCGCCGAGCTGGGCACCCCGCTGCTGATCCACCAGCCGCGCTACTCCATGCTGGACCGCCGCCCCGAGACCAGCGGCCTCCTGGACACCCTCGACGAGCTCCAGGCCGGGTCCATCGCCTACTCCCCGCTGGAGCAGGGCCTGCTGACCGGCCGCTACCTCGACGGCATCCCCGAGGACTCGCGCGCCGCGAGCGACAGCCCCTTCCTGAACTCCGACGCGCTCACCGGGGAACTGGTCGGCAAGCTGCGCGAGCTGAACGAGGTCGCGCAGTCCCGTGGCCAGTCGCTCGCCCAGATGGCCCTCGCCTGGGTCCTGCGCGAGGGCCGGGTGACGTCCGCGCTGGTGGGCGCGAGCAGCCCGCGGCAGCTGGAGGACAGCGTGTCGGCGATCGGGAATCTCGCCTTCGGCGCCGACGAGCTGGCCCGGATCGACAGGATCGTCGCGCGGTAGGGCGCTCTGCCGAGCCGTTCCTCCAGCCGGACCGTGACCGTGTCGCCCTCCGCCTTGCCGATGGCCCGGCGGAGGGCGGCCTTCACCGGCAGCTTGTGCGTGCCGTCGCCCAGCGCCATGAAGGAGCTGCGGAACGCGTGCCCGTCGATGGTGCCGCGGACCTTCACCAGTCCGCGCGTGCCGAAGAACTCGGCGGACCTCGGCCAGACCAGATAGGTCCAGCCACCCTCGTTCGGGCTCTTGAGCAGCGGGGCGGTGAATACCTCGTCGAGGGATCGGTTCGTTGTCATGACGGCTTCGCTCCCAGGGGTTTCGGTGGTCCCTTTCCGGGTGGACCCCCGGGGGCGGTGGAACTCATCGCTCCCACCGTGGACGGTCACGCCCCGGTGGGCACCCGGTCCAGGAAGCCGAACACGGCTCGGATCCGTCCCTCGCCGTCCAGCGTGACCACGTCGGACCCGGCCACCGGCGCCGAGCCGTCGGCCCCGCTCACCAGCTCCCAGGAGAAGCGCGCCGTGTCGTGGTGCCCGTCGACGGCGCCCGACGGACGGAAGACGAAGCCGGGGAACTGCTCGTGCACCGCCGCGATCACGGCCGCGATCTGCTCGTGGCCGCGGGCGTCGGCCAGCGGGTCGGTGTAGCTGCCGTCATTGGTCCAGGCCGCGGCGACCGCCTGGGCCACGGCGTCCGGCCCGGCGTTCCAGGCCTCGAAGTAGCGGGTGACGGCGTCCTCGAAACGGGTGGTGGGAGCGGACATGGCGATCGACCTCCATCGAGACGGTGTCTGCTGGTCAGCAACCGGGTGCCGGTAGCGGCGACCCGATGACGCAACCCTGCCCGCGGCCGTCGCCGCCGTCGATTACCCCGGGGGTCATGCCCGTCCCCCTCGGGGGTGGCGGGAGACGCGGGTGCCGGGCCGGTGGAGGCGGGGTCGTCCGTCGTAGGGTTTCGGCCACCAATGACCGTGAATATGCCAGGAGACTGGCCGGAAATTCATGGTGACAGTGGTTCAGCACTGAACATACTCACCTCTAGGGCATCTCACACCATGCGACAACGTCCTCACGCACCGCACACGAGTCACGCGGGCACCGGCCCGACCGGCCGGCGGGCCGGGCGACGGGGAGGGGAGCAGTGCACGACGAGTTCCTGTGCCATGTCACCGCCTACGGCGTCTGTGGCGGCCGGCGCATCGGCGTCCCTCTCGGCACCTACCGCGCCCCCACCCTCGCCCTCGCCCTGTGGTGGCTGCGCGACCGTGCGTCCTGGATCGCCGAACGGCTCGACCCGCAGCCCGACAGCCCCCACTTACCCCGCGGCGCCCTGACTCCGGTCGCCGACGACGCGCCCGACGTTTCGCGCGTACTGCGCACCTGGTGCGCCGACGACGTACAACAGGAGCTGGTCGCCGACGAGTTGGCGGCAGGACGCCTGGTACGCGTCGCCACCAGTGACGACACCACCGAGTACGAGCTCATGGCCGAGTCCGTGGACGCGCTGCGCATGCAGCGGGCCTCTCCGCCCCTGGTCGTCCCCGTCGCCTGAGCCGGGACCGAGACCGCGCGGCCTCACCCCCGGGGCGGTGCCTCCCGGCCGGCCCGCCGGGCCGCCCACCGCGCGAGCGACGCGCCGAGGAACCCCGTGACCAGCCCCCACAGCAGGGCGAGACCGACCGCGCTCCGCAGCCGCGGCCGCAGGAACAGCTCCCCGGCGAGCCCGCCGGCCAGGTCACCGATGCCGAGCACCGACAGACCGTAGTGCGCGGAAATCCGCCCGACGAGCGTGATCATGAGGACCGCGAGCGCGAGCGCCACCGCCATGTGCAGGGAGTGCACCCAGGCCGGTGTCCCGGCCGGAGCGCGGGACGCCAGCAGGAACCCGGCCGCCAGGAGCAGGACCGCCGCGGCCACCAGGAGCCACCACCACCGCCCGTCGCGCTCGGCGAGCGTCCCGAGGTTCAGCGTCGACACGTCCGGCGTGCGCAGCACCTCGTCGAGGACGTGCGGCATGGGCAGGCCGAACGGCCCCTCCACCCGTCCCTCCCAGGTGGCGCCCAGACCGATCGTCAGCGCCGGCCACGCCAGGTTCGGCAGGCCGAGCAGCAGCACCGCGAAGGTGTCTGCCGGGTGCCCCCGCGTCCCGGCGACGACCAGCCCGACGACACCGCCGACGACGACGTACGCGAGCAGCAAGGCGGTCATCGCGTACGCCGTCGGACGCACCGAGGGCAGATGGCGCACCAGCCGTCCGGGCAGCGGCGCCCGGGGCGAGACCAGCAGGGCCAGCAGGAGCACCCCCGCCAGCCACAGCAGTCCGAAGAGGACGGTCAGCGGCACGTCCGTGGTGAACCCGACCGTCGGCCTGACGCCGAAGAGGTCGCCGAGGTCGCTCAGCACCCCTTCCCCGAGGGACACCTCGAAGGTCTGCCGCGCCGCGAAGGCCAGTCCGAGCAGGGCGAGCAGCCACAGGACGGCGATCCGGCCGGCCCAGCCGGCCAGTTCGGCCGCGGAGGCGACGGCCCGCCGACGCAGCGGCCGCAGGAATCCCAGCGCGATCACCAACGCCCCGGTCAGGGTGACGGACAGCGGCATGACGGTCAGTCCGGCATCGGTGTCCGCGAATCCTCCGGCGTCCCCGGACAGCTCCAGGGCCCCGCCCACGGCGGTGACGACGGTCGCCGTGACGACCCGGGGGAAGGCGTTGTCGGGCAGGTCCGCGGCGCCGGCCGCCCACAGTCCGAGCGCGGCCACGACCCCCATGGCGATCAGCCCGGCCAGCACCACCCCCAGAGCCTGGAGCCAGCCGTGCGCGGCGACTTCCGAACCGGGGGGACCGGAGGGGGTTCGCGAACTCACACTGTCACGCTAAGCAGCGGCCGCCGGTCCCGCCCGCCCGACACGGCCGTCCGCGCCCGGCCCGTACCCGCGACGGTGACGCGCGGAGCCGGACGGCGCGGAGCGCCGATAATCGGTTGCCCCACGGCGACGGCGGTGGATGCAATGACCGCCGAGCGGTCGGGCGACCGGCGACCGGCGCGTCACACGGGAGACATCGGCACATGCGTACACCACCCCCGGCACCCCCGGGCCGGACCGGCGGGCCCCGTGTGCGGATCGGCGCTCTCGCGCCGCTGAGCCGGCCCGGCTGGACCGAGGCGGGCCACCACCTGCTCACCGGGCTGCGACTGGGCGTGCGGGAGGTCAACGACTCCGGGGGGATCGCCGGCCGGCCGCTCGAACTGGTGGTCAGGGACACCGCGGCCGACCCGGACAGGGCCGCGGCGGCCGTGGACGAACTGGCGGGCCTGGGCGTGGCGGCCCTCGCGGGGGAGTACCACAGCGTCGTCGCCCGCGCCGCGGCCGCGCGGGCCGACGCCCTCGGCCTGCCGTTCCTCTGCTCCTCCGCGGTGTTGGACGCGCTCACCGAACGCCCGACACCCTGGGTGGCGCGCCTCGCCCCGGCGCAGTCCCACGGCTGGCGCACCTACGCGGACTTCCTCCTCGGCGCCGGCCACCGCCGGATCGCCGTGGCAGCCGAACCGAGCGTCTACTGGGAGTCCGGCGCACGCCTTCTGCGGGACCACCTCGAGCCCCGCGGCGGCACCGTCATCGACCTCGACGCGCGTACGCTCGCCCCCGCCGCCGTGTGCGACGGAGTCGTCGCGTGCCGGGCCACGGCGCTCCTGCTGCTGGTCGGCCACCCGGAGCCGGCGGTGTCCCTCGTCAGGGCCGTCCGCCGCGACCCGCGTCTCGGCGAGGTTCTGATCGGTGCTCCGGCCGGGCAGCCGGAGTTCGCGCAGTGGGTCACCGCGCTGGGCCGCGAGGGCGCCGCGGTCCCGTTCCTGCGCTACCTGCCCGAGCGGCTCGGTCCCTTCGGCACCAGGGTCGAGGCCGCCCTGCGCGAGCGACTCGCCGAGGCGCCCTCCTTCGTCGCCTTCGAGGGCTACGACACCGTGGCGGTCCTCGCCGAGGTGTTGCGTACCCGCGGCGCGGACCGGTCGGGCACCGCCGGAGCCTGGCCGCACGCCGCGGTCGAGGGCACGCGGGGGCCGATCCGGTTCTCCCGTGCGCCGGGCATCAGCGTGTGGCAATGGTCCTGGGCGCCGGTCCAGGTCGTGGACCGGGACCCGGCGGCCCCCGGCCGCTTCCGGGTCCTGCACACCGGCTGAGAGCGCGCGGCCGGAGAGCGTGGTGGCCGCGGGGCGGTGGTGAACGGCGGGCTGAAGAGCGCGCAGGCTGTGAGGCAGTGGTGAACCTGCGGGCCGGGGAGCGAGGCGGCGTGGGCCGCGCCTCACCGTGCCCTTCCGTGCGGTGTCAGCCCTCCCTGACGACGAGGGCGTGGTCGCCCAGCCCCAGCAGGCGGCCGGCGGGCACCTCGCCCCGCGTGGTGAGGACCGCGAGGATCCGGCCCGTCTCCGGCACGAACGCCACGTCGAGCACCGTGCCGTGCCCGGCGCCCGCATCGGTCAGGACCTGCCGGCCCAGCAGCTCGTGGCGGTGCGGGACGGATGCGGGTGCCGCGGCGGAACGGACCCGTACGGCGCCCGGGCCGATCGTCCGCACCGCGTCCCACGGCAGCACCGCTCCCTTGCGGAAGGGACCGCCCCGCAGACGGACATGGCTCACCGCGCCGGAGGCGATGTCGATGGTCAGGGACGCCACCGTGCCGAGCGGCCCCGCCCCGGCCGCCGGCACCACCGGCAGCCCCCGCACCTCGGTGAAGAGCATCACGGCAGCGCACTCCTCCGCCGGCCGGTGGCATCGGCGACCACGGCGGTGAGCCCCGGGAGGTCGTCGGCGACATGCCGGACCGCGGCCAGGGGCAGGACCAGGGCCCGGCCGGCCACCGTCAGCGTCTCGCCGCGCGGCACGTACACCCTGCGCCGGTGCCGGGTGGGTCCCGGGGCGAAGCCCTTGCTCGCCGCCACCCGGAAGCCCATGACCCGCCCGCCGGTGCCGCCCTCCACCACGACGTCCAGCACCGTGCCGATCTCGGCACCCGTGTCCGTCACCACGGGCGCCCCCACCAGCCGGGCCCGCAGGGTCGGCCGGTGCGCGAGCGCGGCGGCGGCCGCCAGTGCCCGGCGGTCGCGGATCATCACCGCGTCATGGCCCAGCGAGTACACGGAGGACCAGGGCAGACCCTCCTTCAGGGGCCCGGACAGCAGACCGCGGCCGGTCAGGGTGAAACCGGTGATCCGGCTCGCGGCGTCGTCGCATACGGTGTCCTTCACATGGGCGACGGCGTCGCCGCCGAGGGTGACCACCGGCCGGGTGGTGAGGCTTCGTGCGGTCATCAGTTCGTTCATCGCACACCCTTCCCGTACCTCCGGGTGCCCCGCGACACTGTGACAATGCCCGCAGTGTGAAGACGTGAGGACTGCGAGGCCGGGCTCGGGGTACGAGGGCAGGTGCAGCAGCGTCCGGCCAGTCCGGCTTCGAGAGAGAAACGCATGACCGAGTTCCTGGACGGGGCAGTGATACCGACTGGTTTCGACGTACCCGTTGATCCGCTGAGGCAGGCGGCGCACTACTCCGGCGAGCCGGGATGCATTGCGCAGGCACGTGCCTTCGCCTCGCTGTTCCTGGAGCAGCTGAGGACCGAGTGGTGCGCCACGATCGGCCCCCGTGCCGACGGCGCGGTCCTGCTCGTGGTGAGCGAGCTGATCACCAACGCGGACCGCCACAGCAAGGGTCCGTACATCCTGGAACTGGAGGGCACGGACGCCACCGTGGCGGTGACCGTCTACGACAGCAGCGGCGCCGTGCCCGAACGCTTCCCGCGTGACCCCGAACGCGTCGGTCGCCACGGACTGGAGATCGTCCACGCCCTGGCGGAGGCGGTCGTCGTCGAACACGTGCCGGTCGGCAAGCGGGTGCGAGCGACGATTCCCCTCACCGAAGCCTGAGCGTGCCGCCCCACCTCCGAGTGTGGGGCGACCTCCGCGATCTCCGCCCTGTCGTCCGGCGCATCCGGCGCATCCGGCGTCAGGCGCAGCCCAGCTCGCCCAGCATGCCCTCGCGCAGCCGGGTGATGATCCGCTTGATCAGCCGCGACACGTGCATCTGCGAGCAGCCGAGCCGCTCACCGATCTCCGCCTGCGTGGCCTCCTCGACGAACCGCATGTGGATGATCTGCCGGTCGCGCTCACTGAGCTCGGCCATCAGCGGCGCGAGCGAGTGGAAGTCCTCGACGAGTCGCAGCCCGTCCTCCTCGACGCCGATGAAGTCGGCCAGGACCGACTCGCCGCCCTCGGGACCGTCCCCGGTCAGCGCCGCGTCCAGCGAGGACGAGTTGTAGCCGTTGGAGGCGATCTGGCCCTCGACGACCTCGCTCTCGCTGATGTTCATCAGCGTGGCGAGCTCGGCGACGGTGGGTTCCCGGTCCAGCCGGGAGGAGAGTTCCTCGCGGGCCTTGGCCAGTTCCACCCGCAGTTCCTGCAGGCGCCGCGGCACGTGCACGGCCCAGGTGGTGTCACGGAAGAAGCGCTTGATCTCGCCGACGATGTACGGCAGCGCGAAGGAGGTGAACTCCACCTCGCGCGACAGCTCGAACCGGTCGATGGCCTTGATCAGGCCGATCATGCCGGTCTGGACGATGTCGTCCATGTCGTCCCCGCGCCCGCGGAAGCGGCCGGCGGCGAACCGCACGAGCGACATGTTCATCTCGATCAGGGTGTTGCGCGCGTACTGGTACTCGTGGGTGCCTTCTTCGAGTTCCGTCAGACGCTGGAAGAACTGACGGGACAGCTGCCGTGCGTCGCGCGGAGCCACGGCGCGCGGGTCCACCACGCCCAGCAGTGCTCCGTCACCCGTCCTGCTCCCGGTTGTCTCCCCGACGACCTGTGCTTTCGGCCGGATCACGGCGGTCTCCATTACCTCTCCCACGAAAGTCACGGTTCGACGTCTCTCCCTAGGCGCTTCCCGCTCGCGGGTACCCGGGGCGCGGCGGCCCATGCCCCCGTGTTTCACGGGTGGCCGAAAAACGGTGCCACGGCGTCTTGACGTGATCTGTCACTCTCCAGGGTAGTCCCGTCCACAGGGAGTGGCACCCGCGGATTTCCCTCTGGGCGGAATACCGACCCCTTCCCTCGCGCGGCCCTGCTCCTAGGCTGAGGAGGTGACCAGCCATCTGCCGAACGAAGCCCGTGTCATCGCCCTGCGCCCGCAGCCCGCGCGCCCAGGAGCCCGCCCCGCCGCCAGGGAGCCCCTGTGGCGCGATCTGGTCGGGGACGTCCTGCGCCGTGAGCGCCTCGCCCAGGAACGCACCCTGAAGGAGGTCGCGGAGACAGCCCGGATCTCGATGCCGTACCTCTCGGAGGTGGAGCGCGGACGCAAGGAGGCGTCGTCCGAGGTGCTGGCCGCCGCGGCGGGCGCCCTCGGACTGGGGCTCGGTGATCTGCTGGCGCGGGCCCAGGGGGAGCTGGTCCGCCTCACCTCGCGGCACACCGGCACGAGCCGGGCCCGCGGTACGTCCGCCGCCCGGCGCGACGGGATGTGCCTGGCGGCCTGACCGCCGTACCGGGCCGGCGTCCCGCGGACGCCGGCCCGGCCCCTCACACCCGCGCCAGGCGCCGGCCGAGCACCTCGTCGGCCAGCCCGTAGGCCACGGCCTCCTCGGCGGTGAAGACCTTGTCGCGGTCCATGTCGGCGCGCAGCGTCGTCACGTCGTGGTGAGTGTGGCGGGCCAGCACCTCCTCGACCTGGGCGCGGATGCGCACCATCTCCTTGGCCTGCAGCGCCAGATCGGAGACCGTGCCCTGTCGTCCGCCGCTGGCCGGCTGTCCGAGCAGGACCCGCGCGTGCTCCAGCACGAACCGCCGCCCCGGGTCCCCGCCGGCCAGCAGCACCGCCGCCGTGGAGGCCGCCTGCCCGACGCAGAACGTGGAGATCGGCGCCTGCACGAACGTCATCGTGTCGTAGATCGCCATCAGCGACGTGAACGAGCCGCCGGGGGAGTTGATGTAGATCGCGATCTCGCTCTCCGGGGCCGACGACTCCAGGTGGAGGAGTTGTGCGATCACGACGTTGGCCACACCGTCGTCGATCTCGGTCCCCAGGAAGATGATCCGCTCCGACAGCAGCCGGCTGAACACGTCGTAGGAGCGCTCACCCTGCGGGGTCCGCTCGACGACGCTCGGAATCGTGTAGCTCCCCATGTCACAGCCCCATCCGTCGCCTGGTGGCGGCCGGGCGCACGTCCGCGAGGGACTGGACGACCTGGTCCACCATTCCGTACTCCTTGGCCTCCTCGGCCGTGAACCAGCGGTCGCGGTCCCCGTCCCGGGAGATGGTCTCCGGGCTCTGACCGGTGTGCTCCGCGGTGATCCGCTCGATGGTGCGCTTGGTGAACTCCAGGTTGTCGGCCTGGATCTCGATGTCGGCGGTGGTCCCGCCGATGCCCGCCGACGGCTGGTGCATCATGATCCGCGCGTTGGGCAGGGCGTGCCGCTTGCCCGCCGCGCCGACGCTCAGCAGGAACTGCCCCATGCTGGCGGCGAACCCCATGGCGAGCGTCGAGACGTCGTTCGGGATCAGCCGCATCGTGTCGTAGATGGCGAGCCCCGCGTGCACGGAGCCGCCGGGGCTGTTGATGTAGAGGCTGATGTCGGTGCGCGGGTCCTCCGCCGACAGGATCAGCAGTTGGGCGCAGACCCGGTTCGCGGAGACCTCGTCGACCTGGGTGCCCAGCAGCACGATCCGCTGCGTCAGCAGCTGTGCGGCCAGGTGGTCGTCGAAGCGGGTCGCGGGGGTGTCGCCCTCCTCCGCCCGGGGCGGGGCGGCCGGGACCGGGCCGGTGGTGAGTGGAGACATCGGCGCTCCTTGTCGAGTCGTCGAGTGAGCCGTACGCGGCCGGGATGCCGCTGTCCCTCCACTCTTGGCCCGCCACGGCCCCGCGCGCGGTCTTCTCTGCCCGCGGCAGATTCGCCACGAGCAGACCACTCCCGCCGTCAGGAGCAGACCAGTCCCGCCGTCACGAGCGAATCGCTCCCGCCGTCCGGATCGGCGGCGCCCGACCGATGAGTTCTCCGGCCCGCGCCGGTCGACAGTGGTGACCGTGTTCGCACGCCCAGGAGGTTCGCATGGACACCGACGGATTCACCACGTGTCTCTGGTTCGACGGCCGGGCGGAGGAGGCCGCCCGCTTCTACGTCTCCCTCTTCGAGAACTCCCGCCTCGGCGCCGTCACCCATTACCCCGAGGGGGCGCACCAGCCCGCCGGCAACGTGCTCACCGTCGACTTCACGGCCAACGGCCAGAAGTTCGTCGCGCTCAACGGCGGCCCGATGTTCACGTTCAACGAGGCCGTCTCCTTCCAGATCACCTGCCACGACCAGAAGGAGGTGGACCACTACTGGACCGCGCTCACCGAGGACGGCGGCGAGGAGGGGCCCTGCGGTTGGGTCAAGGACAGGTTCGGCGTGTCCTGGCAGGTCGTCCCGGCGCGGCTGGAGGAGATGTTCCGCGACCCGGACGCCGCGAAGGCCGCGCGCGCCAACCGGGCCATGATGTCGATGCGCAAGCTCGACATCGCCGCCCTGGAGAAGGCGTACGCCGGGGAATGAGCCCGCCGCCGCGCGGGGGCGGGCGGGGATGACTAGCGTGAGGAGACGAGCGCCCCACCATCCGGACCATTCACCCAATCGCACGGGAGGCGGCGGTCATGGCCGTCCAACCTGAAGGAACCCCCTGCTGGGCCGACGCGATGTTCGGCGACCTCGAAGGAGCCAAGCGCTTCTACGGCGACGTCCTCGGCTGGACCTTCGGCGAGTCCTCGTCGGAGTACGGCAACTACACGCAGTGCTATGCCGACGGCAAGGCGGTCGCGGCCGTGGTGCCGCCCATGCCCGGCCAGGAGGAGCAGGCGCAGTGGTGCCTCTACTTCGCGTCCCCCGACGCCGCGGCGACCGCCGGGCGCATCCGCGAGGCGGGCGGCGAGATCGTCATGGAGCCGATGCGGGTCGACGACTTCGGCACCATGTGCCTGGCGCGTGATCCGTCGGGCGTCGTCTTCGGGATCTGGCAGGGCGGCACCCACGAGGGCTTCGAGGCGACGGCGGCGCCCGGCGCGTACTGCTGGGCCGAGGTGTTCACCCGTGAGCCCGGGAAGTCGGACGCCTTCTTCCCCGCCGTCTTCTCCTACACGGCGAAGCAGATGGAGGACGACGGGGTGGACTTCCGCCTCTTCGACCTGGGCGAGGACACCGTCCTCGGTCGGATGGCCATGACGGACGAATTCCCGCCCGAGGTGCCGCCCCACATCAACGTCTACTTCACCGTCGCCGACTGCGACGCCGCCGTGGCCCGCGCCACCGCGCTCGGCGGGGTCCTGCGGTTCGGGCCGATGGACACTCCCTTCGGCCGGTTCGCCGCGCTCGGCGACCCGCAGGGCGCCACCTTCTCGGTGATCGACCTCACGAAGACGGAAGGGGAGATGCCGAAGGTCACGGACGTCTCCTGAACCCCGTCCGGGCGACCCCCGGCGCCATGGCATGATCGGACGCATGCGTGAACGTGTGGTGGCCGCGTGCGACGGGGCTTCGAAGGGGAACCCGGGTCCGGCCGGCTGGGCCTGGGTGGTCGCCGACGCGGGCGAGGTCCCGGTCCGCTGGGAGGCGGGCCCGCTCGGCCGGGCCACCAACAACGTCGCCGAACTCACGGCGCTGGAGCGCCTGCTGGCGTCGACCGAACCGGACGTGCCGCTCGAGGTCCGCATGGACTCGCAGTACGCGATGAAGGCCGTCACCACCTGGCTGCCCGGCTGGAAGCGCAACGGCTGGAAGACGTCCGCCGGCAAGCCGGTCGCCAACCAGGAACTGGTCGTGCGCATCGACGAGCTGCTCGACGGCCGCTCGGTCGACTTCCGCTACGTGCCCGCCCACCAGGTGGACGGCGACCGCCTCAACGACTTCGCCGACCGCGCCGCCAGCCAGGCCGCCGTCGTCCAGGAGCCGGCGGGCAGCGGCCTCGGCTCCCCGGAGCCGCCTCCCGCCCCCGACGCGCCCGCCGTCAAGAAGGCACCGCGCCGGGGCGCGTCCACGGCCCGCAAGAGCGGCGGCGCCTCCGCGCGCACCATCAAGGCCAAGTTCCCCGGGCGGTGCCTCTGCGGCCGCTCCTACGCCGCAGGGGAACCCATCGCCAAGAACGACCAGGGCTGGGGCCACCCCGAGTGCCGTACGGCGGCGGCCGGCTAGCACCGGGCCGCCCGCACCCCACCGCGCACACCCTGAAGTCGTTCCCGGCGGGGCCACCGCGGTGCATCACCGCCGCCCGCCGTCGCGTCCTCCCCGCGGTGCGTCCGCCTGCTAACCTGCCACCCCATATGACCGTTTTGATGGCATTCCAGGGGTGAGTGTGAAGGTCGCATGCGTCGGTGGCGGACCCGCCGGCCTGTATCTGTCGATCCTGCTGAAGCTGCAGGACCCCTCCCACGACATCACCGTGTACGAACGCAACCCGGAGGGATCCACCTACGGCTGGGGCGTGACCTACTGGCGGGGCCTGCTCGACCGGCTCCACGCACACGACCCCGAGTCCGCGCGCGCCGTCGAGGAGCACTCCGTGCGCTGGCGGGACGGTGTCGCCCACGTGGACGGCGAGCAGGCCCGCCACCGCGGCGACGAGGGCTTCGGCATCGGCCGCCACCGGCTCCTGGAGATCCTCGCCTCCCGAGCCCGGTCCCTCGGCGTGCGCCTGGAGTTCGACCTGGAGGTCGACGCCGCCGACCTGCCCCCCGCCGACCTCGTCGTGGCCGCCGACGGCGTGGGCAGCGCCCTGCGCACCCGGCACGCCGGTCACTTCGGCACCGAGGTCCGGGCCGGGCGCAACCACTACGCCTGGCTCGGTACCACCAAGGTCTTCGACGCCTTCACCTTCGCGTTCACCGAG
The DNA here is from genome assembly GCF_055589025.1 of Streptomyces sp. NPDC041968. Taxonomy (NCBI): domain Bacteria; kingdom Bacillati; phylum Actinomycetota; class Actinomycetes; order Kitasatosporales; family Streptomycetaceae; genus Streptomyces; species Streptomyces sp. NPDC041968. The sequence goes on from NZ_JBVJCB010000018.1 coordinate 60,963, forward strand.
ACCGAGCACGGCTGGATCTGGGCGTACGGCTACGGCTACGGCCCCGAGGGCAGCACCTGCGTGGTCGAGTGCGCGCCCGAGACCTGGACCGGCCTGGGGCTGGACCGGGCCAACGAGGCCGAAGCCCTGACCGTGCTGGAGAAGCTCTTCGCCGACGTCCTGGACGGCCACCCGCTCACCGGGCGGTCCGCGGCCGGCGCCAGTGGCGCGTGGCTGACCTTCCGCACCCTCACCAACCGCACCTGGTACCGCGACAACCTCGTCCTGCTGGGCGACGCCGCGCACAGCACGCACTACTCCATCGGCGCCGGCACCACGCTCGCCCTGGAGGACGCCATGGCCCTGTCCGCCGCCCTGCGCGAACGGGCGACCCTCCCGCAGGCCCTCGCCCACTACGAGCGGGAACGCAAGGAAGCCCTGCTCCCGGTGCAGAGCGCGGCCCGGCACAGCGCGCAGTGGTACGAGAACCTGCCCCGCTACATCCGCCTCCCCCCGGAGCACATGTTCGCCCTGCTCGGCCAGCGCCACTCGCCCCTGCTGCCGTACGTCCCGCCCCGGCTCTACCACCGGCTCGACCGGGCGGCCGGCCGGCTGGAGGCACTGCGCCGGCTCAAGCGCTGGCTGGGACCCAGGATCGCGCGCACGGTGCAGGCCCGGAAACTCGCCGCGCGCGACTAGGCGAGCCCCGACGGCAGGTCCCGGCGCGCTGCGGGAGCGCTCCGGGTGACAGACTGTCGCCATGGACGAGCGCACTTTCGACAGGTCGGATCAGCACGCCTCGGTGGTCGGACTCGGCACCTGGCAACTGGGCGCCGACTGGGGGGACGTCGACGACAAGGAAGCCCTCGCGGTGCTGGAGGCGGGCGCCGAGTCCGGGGTGACGTTCTTCGACACCGCGGACGTCTATGGCGACGGGCGCAGCGAGGAGACCATCGCCGGGTTCCTGCGCGGCCGGCCCGACCTGCACGTGCTGATCGCCACCAAGATGGGCCGCCGGGTCGAGCAGATCCCGCAGAACTACGTACTCGACAACTTCCGGCAGTGGAACGACCGCTCCCGGCGCAACCTCGGCGTGGACGTCCTCGACCTGGTGCAGCTGCACTGCCCGCCGACCCCCGTCTACTCCAGCGACGAGGTGTTCGACGCCCTGGACACCCTCGTCGAGGAGGAGCGCATCGCCGCGTACGGCGTCAGCGTGGAGACCTGCGCCGAGGCGCTGACCGCGATCGCCCGGCCGAACGTGGCGAGCGTGCAGATCATCCTGAACCCGTTCCGGATGAAGCCCCTGCGCGAGGTGCTGCCGGCCGCCCGTGAGGCGGGCGTCGGCATCATCGCCCGGGTGCCGCTGGCCTCCGGCCTGCTGTCCGGCAAGTACACCAGGGACACCGTCTTCGCGGCCAACGACCACCGCAACTTCAACCGGCACGGCGAGGCCTTCGACCAGGGCGAGACCTTCTCCGGTGTCGACTTCGCCACCGGAGTGGAGGCCGCCGCGGAGTTCGCCGCGCTCGCCCCCGAGGGGTACACCCCGGCCCAGCTCGCGCTGCGCTGGATCATCCAGCAGCCCGGCGTCACCACGGTGATCCCGGGTGCGCGTTCGCCCGAACAGGCCCGCGCCAACACGGACGCGGCCCGGCTGCCGGAGCTGTCCGAGGAGACGCTCACGGCGATCCGCGACCTGTACGACCGGCGGGTCAGGGACCAGGTCGAGAGCCGCTGGTAGGCGTACCCGTCGACCTCACGGCACCAGGAGCAGCTGCCGTTCCCGCTCCTGGTCGCCGGAGGCGGCTCCCTCGTTCCTCGTGCTGAAGGCGTGGGCGAGCGTCTCGCTCGCCGCCTCGACGGCCTGCGGCGAGCCCTGGACGGTGACCGAGACCGGCTCCGACAGGGTGGCGCCGGCCGACCGGTCGGCCGTGGCCGCCCGCGGCGCGTCCGGGGAGTCGAAGGTCGCGGTGCGCACCGTCGCCCGCTCGTCGCCGGGGAGGCCGTCGGGTGCGCCGAAGACCTCCTCCAGTGCGCGCACGATCGCCCGCGCGTCGTCGATGCCGCCACCGCTGAGCGTCACGGTGAGCTGTGTGTCGGACATGCTTCGCCCTTCCCCAGGAATCGTGTCGGTCCGGGCCCGTGTATCCGTGGGCTGATCACTCAAACCGGGCGCCGTCGTCCCGACCCGGCGTCTGAGGGTGGAGAACCCGGGAAGAGGGAAGGGAACGCAGGCCGCGGCAACCGGGAGGAACCGTGACGGACCAGGGCGCGACAGCGAACTCGGGTCGGCGCAGAGGGCGCGACGAGACCGAGGAGGAGCGGGCGGACCGCATGTGGACCGAGCTGATCCAGGAGGTCCGCGTCGCGCAGATGGGCGTGCAGATCCTGTTCGGTTTCCTGCTCACCGTCGTGTTCACCCCGAAGTACGACGACCTCTCGGACACCGACCAGATGATCTACCTGGTGACGGTCGTCCTCGGGGCCGTCACCACCGGCGCCCTGATCGGTCCCGTGTCCCTGCACCGCATCGTCGCCGGGCGGCGGGTGAAGCCCCAGGCCGTGCGGTGGGCCTCCCGGCTCACCCTGCTCGGCCTGGTCCTGCTGCTCGCCACGACGACCGCCTCGCTCCTGCTGATCCTGCGCGTGGCGACCCACGACGGCTTCGTGCCCTACCTCGTGGCCGGGGTGGTGTTCTGGTACCTGGTGTGCTGGTTCGGCATCCCGTTGTGGACCCGGTACCGCCACACGACGAGCTGAGTCCGCGTCAGCCCTCGGCCATGACCTCCGCGAGGAAGTCGTCGACGCACACCTCTTCCTCCCCGGGCCGCACCACGGCGTGGGTCTCGCGCAGGAAGGCCTCGACGGCCGCCGCCCACAGGAACACCACGGCGTGGTGGCGGCCTCCGTCGGGCCGGGCGTCGCCGAGCAGTTCGATCCGCAGCTCGTCCCACAGGCCCCGCGACTCGGGCCGCAGCCGCACGTCGCCCACGCCGACCGGGCGGGTCAGCCCGTCGCCCACCATCTCCCGGTCCAGCGACCAGCGGGCGAGGACGCGCCCGTCGTGGCTGAAGACCACGGTGACGGCGAACGGGTCCGCGGAGTCGTAGCCGAGATGGGCGAGCACGGGGAAACGTTCTGCGTCGCCCGCCTGGAGCTGCACCACCAGGGTCTTGTGCACGAGGGAATTCACGACTGGGGCCTCCGGAGGACGGACGTGGAGCCCTCTAGTACCCCGCTCACCGGCAAGATGCTCGGGCAGACGGGTGAATCCCGTGCCGGGCTCAGGACCGGCCCAGGGCCTCGCGCAGCGCGGGCAGCAGGGTCTTCTCCGACCAGTCGAGGAAGGCGGGTTGTGTCTCGCCGCCGATCTGCACCAGGGCGACCTCGGTGAACCCGGCCTCGGCGTAGGGGCGCACGGCCTCCACGAACGCGTCCGGATCGTCGCCGCAGGGGATCGACTCGGCGACGTCGTCGGGGGTGACGAACTGGGTGGCCGCCTCGAAGGAGTCCGGGTGGGGCAGTTCGGAGTTGACCTTCCAGCCGTTGCCGAACCAGCGGAACTGGGCGTGGGCGCGCTTGATCGCCGTGTCCCGGTCGGGGTCGTAGGACACCGGGAGCTGGCCCACGCGCGGTTTGCCCGCACCGCCGTGCCGGTCGAAGGCCTCCAGCAGTCCGGGCTTCGGCTCGGTGGCGATGACCAGGTCGGCGTGCTCACCCGCGAGCGCGCAGGAACGCTCGCCGGAGACGGCGATGCCGATGGGCGGCGCGGTGTCCGGCAGGTCCCACAGCCGCGCCGACTCCACGTCGAAGTGCGTGCCGCGGTGGTTCACGTGGCCGCCCTCGAAGAGCGCCCGGATGATCTCCACCGCCTCTGCGAGCATCTCGTGCCGGACGTCGACGGACGGCCAGCCGCCTCCCACGACGTGCTCGTTGAGGTTCTCGCCCGAGCCGAGACCGAGCCGGAACCGGCCCTCGGACAGCAACTGCAGCGTCGCCGCCTTCTGCGCCACCACCGCGGGGTGGTAGCGGAAGGTCGGACACGTCACGTAGGTCATCAGCGGGATGCGCGAGGTCGCCTGGGCGGCCGCGCCCAGCACGGCCCACGCGTAGGGCGAGTGCCCCTGCGAGCGCAGCCACGGGAAGTAGTGGTCCGAGGTCACCGAGAAGTCGAAGCCCGCCTCCTCGGCCCGCACCAGATGGCCGACGAGATCACGGGGGCCGGCCTGCTCGGTCATCATCGTGTATCCGATTTGCACCATGAGGCGCGAGTCCCCGTCCGGGCGCAGCGAAAACGGGGCGAAACGGCGCGCACCCGAGCCCGCGGCTGCACCGGGCGACGAGGTTCAGGAGGAGGAGGGGCGGGGCGCGTCCTCCCGGAACGTCGTCAGGAAGGTGGTGAGCGCCCGCTCGTTGCCGGCGTCGTCCCAGTCCTCGGCCGGGGTCGTCCAGCGCAGCGAGAAGCTCCGTCCGCCGCCGAGGAGGAAACCGCGGCCGAAGGTGCGGACCCGGGTGCCGTCGTCCTCGGTGGTCCACTCCATGTCGGCCGCCTCGCGTCCCCGGTACCTCGTCGCGCGGATCTCGCCGATCCGCCGGTAGTCGCCGGACCGCTCCAGACCGGGCTCGACGTCCTCGCGCCACACCGCCACGGGATCGGCGCCCGCCCGCTCGCTGTAGGTGACCGCGAGGGTGCGCGGGTCGCCGGCGGCGCCCAGGACCACCCGGTAGGCCACGTCCGGCACCCGGGAGGTGCTCAGCCGCCGCCAGTCCTCGGGCAGCGCGACGGAGAACCCTTCGGGCGCGTCGTAGCGGCGGAACCCGGCCGGCACGGCGCCGCCCGGTCGCGAGGGGGAGGGGGTCGCGCTCGGCCGGGGAGCGGGGGTGGAGGGGGCCGTGTCGTCTCCGGGCGGCGACACGGGGGCCGAGGGGCGCTGCCGGGGGCCGGTGCCGGTGGCGGAGCCGTCACCCGAGCCGGGCAGGCCGTGGGTGACGGCGAGGGCGGCCGCCGTGACCGCGACGACGGCCAGGGCGGTCCCCGCGAGCATCGTCCGCCGGCTCCGCCCGCGGCCCGCGTACCGGGCGGCGGCGCACGCGCCCCGGAGCCGGGGGCGGGACGCCCCGCGCACGACCGCCTCGGGCTCCTCGGCCAGCGCCCGGGTGAGGGCCTCGCGCACCACCGGGCGGGTCAGCCGCTCCCGCGGGTCCTTCCGGAGCAGCCCCTGCACGGCCTGCGTGAGCGGGCCGGCGCGCACGGGCGTGCGCAGCGGCAGCCGGTCCACGCCCCTCAGCGTCGCCTCGGGCCGCTCGCGGTCGCGGAACGGAGGACGCCCCTCGACCATCGTGTAGAGGATCGCGCCCAGCGCCCAGAGATCGGCCGCCGGCCCGACCCGCTCGTCGCGCGCCTGCTCGGGCGAGGCGTACGAGGGTGCCGTGAGCCGGGGGGCGAGGGTGGCGCCGGCCAGGCCGAAGCCGGTGACGACGACGGAGCCCTCCTCGCGCACGAACACCTGTCCCGGGCTCAGCTCGCCGTGTGTGACCCCCAGGTCGTGGGCCGCCTCCAGCACGTCCAGCAGGGCCAGGCCGATGCGTGCCGTCCACGCGTAGTTGAACGCGCCCTGACCGGCCAGGAGTTCGCCGAGCGGCACGCCGGCGACCCGTTCGGTCACCGTCCACAGGACGCCGTCCGTCACGACGGCGTCGGACACCGAGGCGATCCGCCCGGGGCACAGCGACCGCATGGTCTCGCAGGTGCGCACCACACGGCCGGTGGCCCGGCGGGCGGTCTCCGCCGCATGGCCCTCCGGGAGCGCGATCTGCGTGACCAGGCACGGGCGGCCCGTCTCCGCGTCCACCCCGGACCAGCAGAGCCGGTTCGTCTCACGGTGGACGACCTCGAGGAGGCGGTACCGTCCGGCGACCGATCCGTGTGTGGAGACGTGCGCCCTGCCCATGGCCACCCCTCGTTCGCACCGCCGGCTCTCGGCTTGTGGAGAAGTACGGTGAGGAGGCCGGGGTGCGTTCAACGCGTGCGGATCCGGGGGCCATTTCTGACCGTTCTTCAAAAACCGCGGCCAGCGAAACGAACGGGAATGCGGAAGAGGCGGCCGCGCGGACGCGCAACCGCCCCTGAACTGGACGACCTCGCGCCTCTGTCCGGCACGGGAATTCCCGGTCGAGTACCGGGCCCGCGCATCCGGGGCCGACCTGGTGGTAACCCGCGGTAAACGCGGTCGCGGCCCGGATTCGGGCGTCAGCGCAGACCGAAGCGGTCCGCCCAGGCCGCCATGTCGGCGGTGGTCGCGTTGCCGCCGCAGACCACCAGACCGATCCGGGCGTTGTCGCCGACCCGCTCCACCACCCGCCGGGCCGCGGGCAGCAGACAGCCGGCGGCCGGCTCGGTCCACACCTTCGCGTGCTCGGCGAGGGCCAGCGAGCCCTCGACGGCTTCCCGGTCCGGGACCACCAGCACCTCGGTGACCAGCGCCGACACATGCTCGTAGGTCACCTGCGAGACGGCCGGAGCGCTGAGCGTGGTGACGATCGACGACAGGGCCACGGGAAGCGGCCCGCCCGCGGCCAGCGCCCGGGACATGGCCTCGGCCCCCTCGGTCTCCACGCCCCAGATCCGCACGTCCGGCCGCACCGCCCGCAACCCCGCCGCCACACCGGCGATCAGCCCACCGCCCCCGATGCTCACCAGCACGTCGGTCAGCTCCCCGGCGTCCGCGGCGAACTCCAGCCCCACCGTGCCCTGGCCGGCGATCACCACGGGGTCGTCGAAGGGGTGGACCAGGGTCAGGCCCTCCTCGCGGAGCCGGCTCACCAACGCGAAGGCGCTGTCCATCCCGTCCGTCAGCCGCACCAGCGCGCCCGCCTCCTCGGCGATCTCCACCGAACGGGCCGGTGCCGTGCGCGGCATGACCACCGTGGCCTTGACGTCGAGGGCGGCGGCCATCACCGCCACCGCGATGCCGTGGTTGCCGCCGCTGACCGCGACGACACCGGCGGCCCGCTCGGCCTCGGTCAGCGACAGCAGTTTCGCCGTCGCGCCCCGCGCCTTGAACGAGCCGGTGCGCTGGAGCAGCTCCAGTTTCGCGGTGACCGGGACCCCGAGCAGCGCGGACAGCCCGGGGCTGGGCACGGTCGGGGTGCGTACGACATGTCCGGCGATCCGCTCCGCCGCGGCTTCGATCTCCGTGATCCCGATCAAGGCACTCATCCTTCCGGCGCGGGCGGTGATCCGCGCCCGTGCGCACCCTTTCGTGTGCCGCGTCCGAGGTCAACACGGTTCCGAGGCGTGGTCGGGCGGGCAGGACGTCGGTGAACGGTCCGGTCGCCTCAGTGCGCTTGCGTCTTCTGCGGCGTCACCTCGCTCGGCCGCACGACGGCGAAGCCCTCGCCCTGCAGCACCAGCTGCACGGCCTCGCCCGAACCGCCGCGCAGCATCGAGCCGACGGACTGCGAGCGGTGCAGGGAGGTGGCGAGTCCGGCGGACCAGCCCACGATCGCGTCCGTGTCGACGTACACCGGGTACTGCGGCGAGACCGGGATGACGAGCGGACTGCCCTCGCACACCAGCCCCAGCCTGCCCTGCCCGGTGAAGACGCTGTTGAACAGCCCGCCGCCGGCGATGCCCGAGCCCTTCACCGTGGAGATGCGGTACGACAACGAGGTGTCGAAGCACAGGACGTTGCGGCCGTTGACCGTGAACTCGTCGCCGGGCTCGACCTCCACGATGAAGCAGCTCTGCGCCTCGTGCGCGAACCAGGCCTCGCCCTGCCCGCTCACCGCCATCAGGGGCAACCCCTCCCCGGTGACCGCGCGTTTGAGCATGCCGCCCACGCCCTGGCCCTTGCGCTCGAACTGGAGGTTGCCGCGGTAGGCGACCATCGCGCCCTGCCGGGCCAGCATGTCGCCGCTCACCGTGTAACGGATGCACTTGGAGTTCTCGACGGTCATGCCCGGCGCGGTGGCGGGCTGCACCATGTGCTCGCTGGAAAAGAGGTCACCCTTCATACGGGCATCCTGGCCCGGAGGGGTCCCTTCCGCCAAGATCGGACACCGGACACCGGGCCTCAGCCGCCGAAGAGCTGCGTCCAGTAGGTGCCCGCCCGGCCGCCGCCGGCGAAACCGATCCCGATGTGGGTGAAGTCGGCCTTCAGGATGTTGGCGCGGTGCCCGGGGCTGTTCATCCAGCCTTCCACGACATCGGCGGGGGAGCGCTGGCCGCAGGCTATGTTCTCGCCGACGGTGCGCCGCGCGGCGCCCGCGGCGGCGGCCCGGTCCCAGGGTCTGCCGCCGTCCGGGTCGGTGTGGGAGTAGAAGTCGCGGGCCACCATGTCGGCGCTGTGCGCCTGCGCGGCCGCGGTGAGCCGTGGGTCGGCCGCCAGCACGGGCAGTCCCGCCGCCGACCGCTCCCGGTTGGTGAGGTCGACTACCTCGGCCGCGGTACGGGCCAGGCCGTCCGGCGTGAACGGCACGGCCCACAGCGCCGTCCAGTACGTGTCGCCCGAGCCGCCGTTCGTGGCGTACGCCCACCCGGTGTGGGTGAAGGCGGCGTGCAGTGTGCGCCGGGTGCGCTCGGTGCCCAGGCAGTACGCGACGAACTCGGTGGGCGAGCGCGGGCCCGAGACCAGGTGCTCGCCGACGGCGAGGTACGCGTATCCGGCCGAGACGACGCGCTGGTGGACGCTGACGCCGTCGCGGGTCTCCACGCTCAGTGTGCCGGCGGCGGCCATGGCGGTGGCGTGCGCACGCGCCGCGCGGACCAGGCGCGCGTCGGTGGCGACCGGGCCCGAACCGGCGGCCGCACGGGCTGAGTTCACCAGGGCGAGGAAGCCGTCGGGGTCGGCGGCGGGAGCCGGGGGAGCGGCCGTCGGACGGTCGCCGGGTGCCGCGGTCTCCTCGACGACGTCCACCCCGAAGTCCCGGGCGAGTCCGGCGAGTCCGTCGGCGTACCCCTGGCCGAGCGCGCGCAGCTTCCAGCTCTCGCCGCGCCGGTAGAACTCCGCGAGCAGCAGTACGGTATCCTGCCGGGGCCGCGCGGGGGTGAACCGGGTCAGCATCCGGCCGCGGGCGTCGGTGACCTGGAGCGTGGGGGAGGGCAGCGCGCTCAGGGCGGTCGCCGGGTCCGAGGGGCTGACCGCCACCGTCACCCGGGTGGCACCGGGGCGCAGCCGCCCGGGATCGACGGTGAGCGTGTCGCCCCGCAGCCGGGCGCCGGGTGCCTCCGGCTGGTTGTAGAAGACGAAGTCGTCGTCGCCGCGCACCTTCCCGCCGTCGTCCGTGACGAGCGCCGACACGTCGAAGCCGCCGGGCACCCGCACGCTCACGGGGCCGTCCGGCAGAGGGACGTTTCCCCCGGGGACCAACTCGCTCATCGTGCCGTCCTTCGTCGTGGTGCGCGCGCCGGTCGGGTCTCTCGGTGACGGCTCAACGACCGCCGCCCGCCGGATGTTCCCGGGACCGGGCGTCGGCCGGTGCCGGCCGGGTCAGGACGGTGCGGTCGGCTCCGGGGCGACGAGCCCCCGGCGGTAGGCGACCGCCACCGCCTCCGTACGGCTCGCGGCGTCCAGCTTGGCGAGGATGTTGGAGACGTGGACGCTCGCCGTCTTGGCGCTGATGAACAGCTCCTCGCCGATCTGACGGTTGCTGCGGCCGAGGGCGAGGAGCCGCAGCACGTCCCGTTCGCGGGCCGTCAGCACGGCGGAACCGTCCCTCGCGCCCGTGAGCCTCCCTCGGCGGGCCAGCCCGTCCAGGCGCTCGCGCAGCAGCGTGGCGCCCAGCCGGCGGGCCTCCCGGCGTACGCCGTCGGCCTCGACGGCCGCCTCCTCGCGGCGGTCGGCCGCCAGCAGCGCCTCGGCCAGCCTGAACCGGCACCGCGCGCGTTCGTAGACGTCGCCGTGCGCGAACCCCTCCACCGCCCGACGCCAGGCCGCCGGGTCCGGTCCGGCCCCCTCGATCCGGGTCCACTCCGCCTCGGCGCGTGCCAGCCACGCCTGCCCCTCCGGCCCCTGCGGTACGCCGTCCTCCCCGTGCCCGGCGGCCCGGCGGGCCTGCGCCAGGAGCTCCTTCGCGGTGGCCGTCCAGCGGCCCGTCTCCGTCCCGTCGCCGGCCCCGCGCAGCTCGACGACCCGGTCGGCGACCGCGGACAGGGCGAGGGCGGCCAGTCGCACGGTGGCGGCGGGCAGCACGCCCGCGTCGTCGGTGAGCACCGCCACGGTGGACCGCATCCACCGCACGGCCTCCTCCGCGTCACCCCGCGAAGCGGCGGCGTCGGTCAGCACGATGCCCGCCACCAGCGTGCCCATCCAGTCGAACGGGCCCTCCAGCAGCGCGCGGGCCCGGTCGGCGGCAGAGAGGTCCCCGCGCGCCAGCGCCACGTAGAGCCCGGGGCCCGCGCCATGACCCCCCGCGGCGGGCAGCCCACCGGCGTCGTCCGCCGCCGCGCGCACGCACTCGTCCCAGTGGCCCAGCGTGTACTGCACCAGCAGCCGCAGGTACCGCATCTCACGGGGGTACGGCGAGGACAGCAGCCCGGAACGCCGGGCCCGGTCCAGTCCCTCCGACGCCCAGTGCCGGCACTCCTCCAGGTCCCCGGACTCGAAGCTCCCGATGGCGAGGTTGAACAGGGCGCGCATCTCCACCGGCGCGTTCCCCGCCCGCCGTGCCAGCTCCCGCGCCTCCAGCAGCCGTTCCCGGCCCCGCGGGGTGGTCCGGTTGCCGCCTTCGAGGCTGGTCAGGGAGATGAGCAGGTCGGCCCGGGCGTCGACGACGCCCAGCTGGTCGGCGACGCGCAGCGCCCGGCGGGCGACCCGCAGCGCCGTCTCGTACTCCCCGACCTGGCGGGCCGCCATGACGTGCGTCGCCGCGGCCCACATCCACGTCGCCGACGGCGGCTCGGCGGGGATCAGTTCGAGCGCCTCGCTGCTGTGCGTGAACGCGGCCGACAGGTTGTCGACGTTCAGCAGGTTCCCGGCGAGCGTGTACCGGACGCGGGCGGCGAGCTCCAGGTCGGCGTCCTGGCCGAGGCCGGCCAGCGCGGAGCGGGTGAGGGAGACCGCGCGGTGCAGCTCCCCGGCGTGCGCGGCGGCGGCCGAGGCGCGCAGCGTGAGCGTCACGACGTCGGAACCGGCCGGCCGCGCCGCCGCGTCGACCGCCGACCACAGGTCGAGGGCCGCCTCCACGTGGCGCAGTTCCTCGGCGGGCGCCCCGACGCGCTGGGCGTGGTCCGCGGCCGCCAGGGACGCGCAGAGCGCCTCGGGCAGGTCGTGACTCTCCCGGTAGTGGTGCGCGCGCTCGGCGGCACTGTCGGAACGGCTCCCCGGCCCGGAGAGCAGCCGGGCGAACGCGCCGTGCAGCCGGGCCCGTTCGCCGGGGAGCAGGTCGGCGTAGACCGCCTCCCGGGCGAGGGCGTGGCGGAAGGAGTAGGAGCCGTCGTCGCCGGCGACGAGCAACTGCCGGCCCACCGCCTCCCGCAGGGCCGTCTCCAGCTCCTCCTCGGGCAGCCCGACCGCCTCCCGCAGCAGCTCGTGCCCTACGCGCCGCCCGGCGACGGCGGCGGTGCGCAGGACCTGCTGGGCGGTCTCGGAGAGCTGCTCGAACCGGATGAGCAGGACGTCGGCCAGACCGCTGGGCACACCTCCGGCGGGCGTGTCCGCGGCCGCGACCAGTTCCTCGGCGTAGAAGGCGTTGCCCTCGGCGCGTTCCACGATCCGGTGCACGGTGGTGTCGGGCAGCGGCCGGTCCCCGAGGAGGCGCACCAGCCGGGCCACGTCGGCGTCGGGCAGGGGGCGCAGTTCCAGGCGTTCCACGGCGGGCAGCCGTACCAGCTCGGCCAGCAGGGGCCGCAGCGGGTGGCGCCGGTGCAGGTCGTCCGCCCGGTACGAGGCGAGCACCGCGAGCCGGTGGCCGGGCGCCCCGCCCGCGGGCCGCTGCAGGACCCCCCGGCTGAGCAGGAACCGCAGCAGGTCCCGGGAGGACTGGTCGGCCCAGTGCAGGTCCTCCAGGACCAGCAGCAGCGGGGTGATGTCCGCCAGCTCGGTCAGCAGGGCCGCCACCCCCTCGAACAGCCGCAGCCGCGACCGCGTGGTGGCGTCGCCACCGTCGTCCGAACCGCCGCCGAGCAGCCGGTCGGCGGCCGGATGGGCGGCCAGGACGGCGGCGAGGCGCTCGTCGGCCGCCAGCGCGCCGAGTATCTCGGTGAACGGCAGGTACGGCAGGCCCACGTCGCCCAGGTCGACGCAGTGCCCGGTGAGCACGGTCGTCCCGGCCGCGGCGGCCCGCCCGGCGACCTCGTCGAGCGTCCGGGTCTTGCCTACCCCGGCGTCTCCGGCGATCAGTACCGCACGAGCCTCTCCCGAACGGGCCCGTTCCAGGACGTCGTCCAGGCGCGCGAGTTCGTCCTCGCGGCCGACGAGCGGGCTGGTGAACATGGTCTGCGACACGCTGCCCATCCTGGCACGAGGGTCCGACGGTCCGGCACGGGCGGCCGGGGCCCGCCCGGGCGCCGCGCCTCCCTCAACGCCGCAGCGTCCGGGCCCAGTCCGCGGGCACCCGTCCCGCCGGTCCGGGGCTCGGCTGGTCCTCGGGGTGGCTGCGCGGGGCGGCCAGTTCGGGGCCGGACTCCCGCACCTCCTCGGTCGCGTAGTCCCAGTACCAGTCCTCGCCCGGTTCGAAGCTCTGCACCACCGGATGCCCGGTCGCGCGGAAGTGCCCGGTCGCGTGCTGTCCGGGCGAGCTGTCGCAGCAGCCGACGTGACCGCAGCCGGCGCAGCGCCGCAGGTGGAACCACCAGCCGTCCACCGCGTCGCAGTCGGCGCAGCCGGGGCCGCTCGGCGGGACGGTGGGGTCGATTCCGGTGTCGTCGGTCATGCGGGCTCCTCGGTCGGTTCGGGTGCGGCGGCGGTCAGCGGGAGCAGCACCTGGAACCGGGTGTCGCCGGGCACGGAGTCCACCCGCAGCGTGCCGTGGTGCTTGTTGACCACGATCCGCCAGGAGATGTCCAGACCGAGCCCGGTGCCCTCGCCCACCGGCTTGGTGGTGAAGAACGGATCGAAGATGCGGTCGCGGATCTCCGGCGCGATCCCCGTTCCGGTGTCGCGGAACTCCACCAGCAGCCGGTCGTGGTGGAGCGTGGTCCGCACGGTCAGCGTGCCGTCGCCGCCCGCGCCGTTCACCGCGGAGACCGCGTTGTCGATGAGATTGGTCCACACCTGGTTCAGTTCCGCCGGGTACGCCGGGATCTCCGGCACGGTGCGGTCGTACTCCTTGACGACGTCGATCCGGGGGCCGATCTTGCCGGACAGCATCAGCAGGGTGCTGTCCAGGAGTTCGTGGACGTCGACGGTCCGGTAGGGAGCCCGGTCGAGCTGCGCGTACTGCTTGGCCGCGTCGACGAGGTGCGAGACGCGGGCGGTGGAGTCCGCGATCTCGTCCATCAGCAGTTCGGTCTCGACCGTGTAGTTGAGCCAGCCGATCGCCCCCGGCAGCAGCTGCTCGTCCACCGCCGCCGCCACCTGGTCCAGCCACTCGGTGTCCAGCCCGGCCTGTACGAAGGTCGGCGCGATCCGCCAGCCCTGTTCGACGCCGTGGTCGTCCAGCCAGTCGGTGAGGGCGTCCTCCCGGTCGCTGGCCTCCAGCGGGGAGAGGGAGGGGGCCTTGGCGACCCGCTCCGCCGTGCGCTCCTGTATCTCGATGAGCCCGGCGAGCGCGTCGCGGGTGAACGGTCCCTCGGCGATGACGGCCAGCTTGTGGCGCATCTTCGCCACCCGCTCCCGCAGCGCCGAGGTGGCCCGTACGGCCGCCGCCGCCGGGTTGTTCAGCTCGTGCGTGAGGCCGGCGGACAGCGAGCCGAGCGCCAGCAGCCGCTCACGCTGACCGATGGCCCGCTGGGTGTTCTTCGAACCGAAGAACAGCCCCTCCAGCAGGTGCACCGCCATCGGGAACCACTCCCTCATGACGCTCGCGAAGGTCTGCGCCGGCAGCACGAAGAACCGGGTCGGCTCGGTGACCCGCATCGAGTTCGTGTAGACCTGCGGCACCCGGTCGCCGACGTACGCCTGCATCGCCCCGGCGTACACCCCGCGCTGCGAGGTGCGGTGGGTCTCCACGTCGTCCCCGCCGACCCGCCGGGAGAGCACGACCGTCCCGTCCAGCAGCACGTAGAAGCAGGTCGCGTCCTCGCCCTCGGCGTACACCGGCCCGGGTTCGAACCGCTCCACCCGGCCCTCGGCGCACAGCCGTCCCAACTGCTCGGGCGTCAGCTTCTCGAACAGGAACAGCTCCCCGATCTCCCGGGGGCTGCACGGCATCGGCCGGCCGCTCACGACTGCTCCAGGTACCGGTGGACGAGCATCACGGCCATGGCTCCCTCTCCGACGGCGGACGCGACCCGCTTCGCGGACTCCGCGCGGGCGTCGCCCGCCACGAACACGCCCGGCACGCTGGTCTCCAGGTGGTACGGCGGCCGGTCCAGCTCCCAGTCGGCCGGGGGCCGCCCGTCGGGGCTGAGGTCCGGCCCGGCCAGGATGAACCCCCGCTCGTCCCGCAGTACCGTCCCGTCCAGCCAGTCGGTCCGCGGGGCCGCTCCGATGAACACGAACAGCCACTGCGCGTCGACCTGTTCGGTCTCACCGCTCGCCGCGTCGCGCAGCGTCAGCCGTTCCAAATGCCCGTCGCCGTGCGCGCCCTCCACGGCCGTGCCGCAGCGCACCCGGATGTTGGGCGTCTCCTCGATCTGCTGGATCAGGTAGTGCGACATCGACGCCGCCAGCGAGTCGCCGCGCACCAGCAGCGTCACCGACTTGGCACCCCGGGCCAGGTACATCGCCGCCTGCCCGGCCGAGTTGGCGCCGCCGACGATGTACACGTCGTGGCCGTGGCAGGAGGCCGCCTCGGTCAGCGCCGAGCCGTAGAAGACGCCGCAGCCGGTCAGGTCGTCGGCGCCGGGAGCGGCCAGCTGCCGGTAGGAGACACCGGTCGCGAGGATCACGCTGTGCGCGGCGATCGCCGAGCCGTCCGAGAACCGCACGGTCCGCGCCGCGCCGTTGGCCTCCAGGCCGGTCACCTCGCGCGCCGTGAGGATCTCCGCGCCGAACTTCGCCGCCTGCCGCCGGGCCCGGTCGGTGAGCTGCCCGCCGGACACGCCGTCGGGGAAGCCGAGGTAGTTCTCGATGCGGGAGCTCTGCCCGGCCTGTCCGCCGGTCGCCGACCGCTCCACCAGCACCGTCCGCAGCCCCTCGGAGGCCCCGTACACGGCCGCCCCCAGCCCTGCCGGACCGCCGCCGATCACCACCAGGTCGTAGAAGTCGGCCGCCGGCGTCGTCGCCAGCCCCACCCGCGCGGCCAGTTCGGGGGCCTCCGGCTCCACCAGCGGGGCGCCCTCCGGCGTGATCACCACCGGCAGCCGCCGCCCGTCCTGCCCGGCCGCCGTCAGCAGCCGCCGCCCCTCCGGCTCGTCGGACGAGTACCAGCGGTACGGCACCTGGTTGCGGGCCAGGAACTCCCGGACCTCGGAGGAGCGCGCCGACCAGCGGTGCCCGACCACCTTGGTGCTGGGCACCGGCCGGTGGTCACCGGTGCGCCAGGCCTGGAGCAGGTCGTCCAGCACCGGGTAGAGCTTCTCCTCGGGCGGGTCCCACGGCTTGAGCAGGTAGTGGTCCAGGTCCACGACGTTGATCGCGTCGATCGCCGCGTCGGTGTCCGCGTACGCGGTCAGCAGCACCCGACGGGCGCCCGGGTACACGTCCAGGGCCCGCTCCAGGAACTCGATGCCGTTCATCCGCGGCATCCGGTAGTCGGCGAGGAGCACCGCCACCAGGTCGCCGCGGAGCTTCAGTTCCCGCAGCGCCTCCAGGGCCGACTCGCCGGACTCCGCGCGCACGATGCGGTACGAGGCGCCGTACCGCCGCCGCAGATCACGGGCGACGGCGCGGGAGACCCCCGGATCGTCGTCCACGGTCATGATGACGGTCCGCGTCGTCCCGTCGGCCTGTGCCATACGTCCCCCACGTCGAACGGCCGGGTTCACGGCACGGCGTCCCCGTCACCGCACCGGCCTGCCGTCCATCGTATGTTCGATCAGCGCGGCCCGCTCAGTCGGCCGGACGGCCGCCGCGGGGGCCGAGCACGCAGAACTCGTTGCCCTCCGGGTCCGCCAGCACCACCCACGGCTGCTCGCCCTGGCCCACGTCGGCACGGCGCGCGCCCAGCTCCAGCAGGCGGGCCACCTCGGCCTCCTGGTCCTTCGGCCGGAAGTCGAGGTGCAGCCGGTTCTTGACGGTCTTGTCCTCCGGCACCGGGACGAACAGCAGCCCGGGCAGCCGGTCGGGCGCCGGGCGGATCTCGTACTCGTCGGGAGCGTCGTTCACCACGACCCATCCCAGCGCCTCGGCCCACCAGCGTCCGAGCGCCGCCGGATCGGCCGCGTCGACGTTCACCTGCTCCCACTCCAAGGTCATGCGGACAGCGTAGGGAAGACTGGGCTCCATGAACGAGACCGCGACACAGGGAGGGACCCGCATGACGCGCCCGATCACGGCAGGTGTGGACGGTTCGGAGGAGAGCCTGGCCGCGCTGGCCTGGGCCGCCAGGGAGGCGGTCCGCCGGGAGGCGCCGCTGTGTGTCGTGCACGCCTGGCGGTTCGCGTCGCGGGACGCGGACGGCCCCACGGACCGGGAGGCGCAGGAGCGGGGGATCCGGGACTCGGTGGCCGAGTCGGTCCGGACCGTCACCGAGCGCCACCCGGACCTCACGGTCTCCACGGAGATCCGCGAGGCCGACGACGCCGTCGCCGCGCTGCTCGCCGCCACGGCCGACACCGAGACGCTCGTGCTCGGGTCGCGCGGGCACGGGGCGGTCGTCGGCTTCCTGCTCGGCTCCGTCGGCCAGCAGGTGATCGCCGAGTCGCCCCGGCCCGTCGTGCTCGTGCGCGCCGGGGACGAGGCCGCGACCGAGGCCGCGGGGCGCGAGGTCGTCGTGGGTCAGCAGGGGGAGCCCGAGGACAGCGCCGACGTGATCGGTTTCGCCTTCGAGGCGGCCGCCGCGCGCGGCGCCACCGTGCGGGCCGTGCGCGCCTGGGCCCTGCCGACGGTGTTCACCTACAGCCCGGGCTCGATGCGCCTCGCCGACGAGGCCGGGGGCCTGGAGCAGTACGAGCGCAAGGCGCTCGGCGAGGCGCTCGCGCCGTGGCGCGAGCGCTTCCCCGACGTCCCGGTGATCGAGCACGTCGAGATGGGCAGCGCGGGTCAGGTGCTGCTGTCGGTGGCCGGCGGCGCCCAGCTCATGGTCGTCGGCCGCCGGGCCCGCCGTACGGCCGTCGGCGCCCGGATCGGCTCCGTGGCGCACGGCGTGCTGCACCACGCCGACTGCCCGGTGGCGGTGGTCCCGCACACGTGACGGGCCGGTACGCCGCTCAGTCCGCCGTGGGCTCCAGGGTCTCCCGGGCCCGCGGCAGGATGGTCGTGATGTAGTCCTCGACGGCGGTGTCCAGGCCGATGTCGTGCTGGGCGCGCTCGGACAGGAACCAGCGGTGCTCCAGCAGCTCGTGGTAGATCTCGGCCGGGTCCATCGCGCCGCGCAGCTGTACCGGCACGGCGCGCACGGTGGGCCGGAACACCTCGCGCACCCAGCGGTGGGCGAGGACCTCGGGGCGGGCTCCCAGGGGGTCGTCCGGGGCGTAGTCGTCCTGGGTGGCCATCCAGCTCTCCAGGTCGTTCAGCAGCCGCCGGGCCTGGTTCTCCTCGGCGTCCAGGCCGGTCAGGCGCAGCAACTGGCGCTGGTGGTGGCCGGCGTCGACGACCTTGGGCACGAAGGTGACCGTGTCGCCGTTGGAGGCGTGCTCGATCTGCATCTCGGCCACGTCGAAGCCGAGGTCGTTGAGCCGCCGGATCCGGCGCTCGATGTAGTGGTACTTGCCCGCCGGGTAGACGGAGGTGCGGGTCAGCTCCTCCCACAGGCGCCGGTAGCGGGCGCAGATCTCGGTGCCGAGGTCGATCGGGTCGACGGAGGGGTGCAGGGCGCCGGAGGCCTCCAGGTCGAGCAGCTCACCGCTGATGTTCACCCGCGCGAGGTCCAGGTCGTAGTCGCGCTGCCCCTCGCTCAGCCGGGGATGCAGGTCACCGGTCTCGGCGTCCACCAGGTAGGCCGCGTAGGCGCCCGCGTCGCGCCGGAAGAGGGTGTTGGACAGCGAGCAGTCGCCCCACGCGAAGCCGGCCAGGTGCAGCCGGACCAGCAGCACCGCCAGGGCGTCCATCAGGCGGTGCATGGTCGCCGGGCGGAGCGTCGTCTCGAACATCGACCGGTACGGCATGGAGCCGCCGAGGTGGCGGGTGATCAGCACCGGTTCCAGCGGCTCGCCGGCGGCATCCGTGCGGCCGGTGACCACGGCGAGCGCGTCCACCGCGGGGATGGCGAGCCGGTCCAGGTCGCGCAGCAGCTGGTACTCGCGGAGCGCCGGGCGTTCGGCCAGCTCCTTGACGGCGATCACCTCGTCCCCGGCGCGTGCGTAGCGGACGACGTGCCGGGAGATGCCGCGCGGCAGCGGGACGAGGTACTCCTCGGGCCACCGCTCCAGCGGCGTCTGCCACGGCAGTTCGAGCAGGAGCGCGGGGTGCTCCGGATTGGTGGCGCTGATCTGCAAGGCCATGCCCCGACTCTAGAACGCCCGTTCCCGGGCCCGTCGGGCGGCTTCCTTCACCGGCCCGCGGTGGACGGGACCGTGCCCGGGGAGCAGGACGTCGCCGTCCAACCCGGCCAGGACGTCGAGGGAGGCCGCGGTGCGTGCCCGGTCGTGGTGGAACATGCCGGGCAGCAGCTGCGGCCCCGTGGTCCGCGACGTGGCGTGCCCGCTCACCAGCGCGTCGCCGGAGATCACCACTCCGGCGTCCGGGAGGTGGTAGGCGCAGTGCCCGTCGGTGTGCCCGGGGGTGTGCACCGGAACGGGCCGGCCGGGCAGGTCGAGCGGGCCGTCGGCGGGGAAGGGCTCCGGCGAGGTCACCGGGTGCTGCTCGGTACCGCCGGAGCGCAGCACGTGCACCGCCCAGGGCAGCACGCCCGGACGCCAGGCGTTGCGCAGCACCGTGCCGACCGGTACCTGCTGGAGGAAGTCCCGGCGGGCGTGCGGGACTTCGGCCTCGTGCAGGAGGACCGGGGTGCCGTGGGCGGCCCGCAGGTACTCGGCCGAGCCCAGGTGGTCGTTGTGGGCGTGGGTGATCAGCACCGCCACGACCGCCTCCGGTGCACTCCCGACCTCCGCGAGCGAGGCGAGGAGCTGTGCGCGGTCGCCGGGATACCCGGTGTCGACCAGTGTGACGGCGTCCCCGTCCGTCAGGATCACCCAGTTGGTGTGGGAGCCGTGCACCAGGTGGATGCCCTCCCCGACGTGTCGCACCCGTGCCCGCATGATCATCCCGCCACTCCGCTCGTTCCGGTTCGCCGGTACCAGGGAAGCAGGCCGGGGGAGCGGCGGCGGTGCGGGCCCCCGCAGGCGACTCAGCGCACGCCGTGCGGGCGGAACTGGACGCTGATGCGGGGCCCGGCGGCCCGGGTGCTCTTGGGGACGCAGTGCTCCCAGGTGCGCTGACAGGAGCCGCCCATCACGATCAGGTCGCCGTGGCCGAGCGGACGGCGCACCGTGGGGCCGCCCCCGCCCGCCGGGCGCAGGAGCAGGTCACGGGGCGCGCCGACCGAGAGGATGGCGACCATCGTGTCCTGCCGGGCTCCCCGCCCGATCCGGTCACCGTGCCAGGCGACGCTGTCCCGGCCGTCGCGGTAGTGGCACAGCCCGGCGGTGGTGAACGGTTCGCCCAGCTCGGCGGCGTAGTGCGCGGACAGCGCGTCACGCGCCTCGGCGAGCAGCGGATGCGGCAGCGCGTCGCCCGCGCCGTAGAACGCGAGCAGCCGGGGCACGTCCACCACCTGGTCGTACATGGCGCGCCGCTCCGCACGCCAAGGGACCTCGGCGGCCAGCCGCTCGAAGAGCGCGTCGGCGCCGCTCAGCCAGCCGGGGAGCAGGTCGATCCAGGCCCCGGAGCCGAGGGGGGTGCGGCGCACTCCGGCGAGCGGGCCGAGCCGGACCTCGTCGGTCTGGTCGAAGAGCGAGCCCTGGAGGTGCGTGGTCATGCCACCAGCGTACCCCGTGCTCGAAAATGTGTTCTATAGCCGACCGGACCCCTTTCGATACACCGGTGTATCCGATACATTCGCGCATCCGAGCCGGGAGAAAGGGGCCGGACACGATGGCGAAGGCGACCACCGGGCGGGTGACCAGGCGGCGCGTGCGCACCCGCGCGAACCTCCTGGACGCCGCGTTCGCGGTGTTCGCCACCAAGGGCTTCGGGCGGGTGTCGATCGAGGAGGTCTGCGAGGCGGCCGGGTACAGCCGGGGTGCCTTCTACTCCAACTTCGACAGCCTCGACGAGCTCTTCTTCGCCCTCTACCGGCAGCGGGCCGGCCTGATCGCCGAGCAGGTGTCCGCCGCCCTCGCCTCCGACGGCCCCGATCTGGACGTGCCCGCCGCCGTGGAGCGCGTCACCGAGGTGCTGCTCCTCGACCGGGACTGGCTCCTGGTGAAGACGGACTTCCTGGTGCACGCCGCCCGCGACCCGGAGGTCGCCCGGACCCTGCTGGAGCACCGGGCCCGCCTCAGGCGGGCGATCGCCGACCGGCTGGCCCGGGCCCGCGGACACACCGCCCTGCCCGCCGTGCTCGGCGACGCCGAGGGGGCCGCGCACGCCGTGGTCGCCGCGTACGACGGAGTCACCACCCAACTGCTCCTGGACCGGGACGTCGAGCACGCCCGGGCCTGGCTGGGGCGGCTGCTCACCGCGCTGCTCGTCGAGGGCAGCACGAGTCACTGACACACACAGGAAGGGACGGTCGCCATGGATGCCGACGTCATCGTGGTCGGAGCGGGTCTGGCGGGCCTGGTCGCGGCCCACGAACTGACCAGCCGGGGCCGGAGGGTCGCCCTCGTCGACCAGGAGAACGCCGCCAACCTGGGCGGGCAGGCCTTCTGGTCCTTCGGCGGCCTCTTCCTCGTGGACTCGCCGGAGCAGCGTCGTCTCGGCGTGAAGGACTCCTTCGACCTGGCCTGGAACGACTGGCAGGGCAGCGCGGGCTTCGACCGGACCGAGGACGAGGACTCCTGGGCCGTGCGCTGGGCGCGGGCGTACGTCGAGTGGGCGGCGGGGGAGAAGCGGTCCTGGCTGGCCGGGCACGGCATCACCTTCCTGCCCACCGTCGGCTGGGCCGAGCGCGGCGACCTGAGGGCCGGCGGGCACGGCAACTCCGTGCCCCGCTTCCACATCGCCTGGGGCACCGGCACGGGCGTCGTCGAGCCGTTCGTGAAGTACGCCCGCCAAGCCGCCCGCGACGGGCTGCTCACCTTCCACCACCGCCACCGCGTCGACCGGCTGATCGTCGAGGACGGCACCGCGCGCGGCGTGCGCGGCACGGTCCTCGCCGAGGACACCTCGCCCCGGGGCGTCGCCTCCAGCCGCGAGGCGACCGGCGAGTTCGCACTCACCGCCCAGGCCGTGATCGTCACCTCCGGAGGCATCGGCGCCGACCACGACATCGTCCGCCGCCACTGGCCCGAGCGTCTCGGCACCCCGCCCGCCGAGATGGTCACCGGGGTCCCCGCCTACGTCGACGGCCGGATGCTCGACATCAGCGCGGAGGCGGGCGCCCGCCTGGTCAACCGCGACCGGATGTGGCACTACACCGAGGGCGTGCGCAACTGGGACCCCATCTGGCCCGGCCACGGCATCCGCATCCTGCCCGGGCCGTCCTCCCTGTGGTTCGACGCCCTCGGCCGCCGCCTGCCCGAGCCCTGCCTGCCCGGCTACGACACCCTCGGCACCCTGCGGCACCTGCGCACGGCCGACGGTCTCGCGGGGCACGACCACTCGTGGTTCATCCTCACCCGGAAGATCATCGAGAAGGAGTTCGCGCTCTCCGGCTCCGAGCAGAACCCCGACATCACCGCCAAGGACCGGGCCGGGTTCCTGCGCGAGCGCGTCCTGGGCAAGGGTGCCCCGGGCCCCGTGGACGCCTTCCTGCGCGAGGGCGCCGACTTCGTGACCGCGCCGAACCTGGAGCAACTGGTCGACGCGATGAACCGGTTGACCGACAAGCCGCTCCTGGACGCCGCCTCGATCCGGCGGCAGATAGAGGCCCGGGACCTCCAGATGGCCAACCCGTACGCCAAGGACGCCCAGGTCCAGGGCATCCGCAACGCCCGCCGCTACATCGGCGACCGCCTCGGGCGGGTGGCCGCCCCGCACCGCATCCTCGACCCGTCGGCGGGCCCGCTGATCGGCGTCAAGCTGCACATCCTCACCCGCAAGACCCTCGGCGGCATCCAGACGGACCTGGACTCCCGCGCCCTGGGCGCCGACGGCACCCCGGTGGGCGGCCTGTACGCGGCCGGTGAGGTGGCCGGGTTCGGCGGCGGCGGGGTGCACGGCTACAACGCGCTCGAGGGCACCTTCCTCGGCGGCTGCCTCTTCTCCGGGAGGGCGGCGGGCCGGGCCGCGGCACGGCAGACCGCCTGAGCGGCGGACGCGTCCCGCGGCGGCTCACGCCGCTCACGCCCCGTACGCCGCTCACGCCCCTCGCGCCTCGTCGAGAAGGCGGCGCAGCACGGATGCGTGGCTCCGCCCGGGGGACTTGGACGCGGTCAGCAGCGTCACGTCCCCCCGGCGGGCCAGCTCTCGCAGCTGGTCGAGGAGCTCGGCCGCCTCCGGGGCGGCCAACTCCGCCTCGTAGCGCGCGGCGAACTCCTCGTAGGGACCCTCGCCCGCGTGGTACCAGCGGCGCAGTTCGGTCGACGGGGTCAGGCCCTTGGGCCACGCGTCCACCTGGGAGGCGTCCTTCGCCACACCCCGCGGCCACAGCCGGTCCACCAGCACCCGTACGCCGTCGTCCGGCGCGGGCGGGTCGTAGACGCGGTGCACACGCACGGTCATGGCCGGTCCTTCCGGGGGTGGTTCTGCCGGGGTTCGGCGTCCGGCCGCCGGGGGCGACCGCGCCGCGCCCTGGTCAGGCGGACCGCCTGCGCACGGCCTCGCGCCGCTTGAGCGCACGGCGTTCCAGTTCACTGGTCCCGCCCCACACGCCGATGGTCTGCCCCGTGTCGAGGGCCCAGCGCAGACACTGCTCCTGCACGGGGCAGCCCCGGCAGACCGTCTTGGCCTGCTCGGTCTGCAACGCGGCCGGTCCGGTGGTGCCGATCGGGAAGAACAGGTCGGGGTCCTCCGCGCGGCACGCGGCGTGCTCTCGCCAGTTGTCCATCAAAGTCACCTGCGATCGGTATCGTTCGCGCTTTCGGGAATGGTCTGCTCCGTTGCGGGTGACCGTTCGCCACCGGTGTGAAACCGGCTGTGTGGTTTTCGCCCCGGGGCGCGCCTATGTCCGCAGGGCCCGCGCCGCCGCCGAGACCACCGCGTCGGCCACGGTGGCCAGCGCCGGGGAGTCGAGCTTCCACTGCTGCCAGTACAGCGGGATCTCCACCGCCAGATCCGGGGCGAAGTCGACGAGCCGGCCCGCGCGCAGCAGCGGTTCCGCCTGCGGTTCGGGCACCATGCCCCAGCCCAGGCCGGCGGCGACCGCCTCGACGAACCCTTCCGAGGTCGGTACGTAGTGCCGCGCGGGACCCGCGCCGCCGTGGCCGAGCCGGCGCGCGAAGCCGTCCTGGAAGTCGTCCCGCCGGTCGAAGACCACCACCGGTGCCGCCACGATCGACGGGCGCAGCGGCCCGGCCAAGTGCCGCGCCGCGAAGGCGGGTTCGGCGCAGGGGAGGTACCGCATCCGGCCCAGGTGCCGGACGGTGCAGCCCGGGACGGGATCGGGCGACGAGGTCACCGCGGCCATCACCACGCCCTCCCGCAGCAGGGTCGCCGTGTGGTCCTCGTCCTCGCGGCGCAGCTCGAAACAGAGCCGCGGGTCCCGGGGCATCCGCGTGAGCGCGCCCAGGAACCAGGTGGCGAGCGAGTCCGCGTTGACCGCCACCGAGACCCGCGTCGGCTCCCCGGCCCCGCTGAGCCCCAGCTCGGCGTACGCGTCCCGCTCGAGCCTGGCCACCTGACGGGCCAGCCGTACCAGCACGGTGCCGGAGTCCGTCGGACGCACCGGCTTGGTGCGCAGCAGCAGCACCCGGCCGGTGCGCTGCTCCAGCGCCTTCACCCGCTGACTGACCGCCGACGGTGTCACGTGCAGGGCCGCGGCCGCCGCGTCGAAGGTGCCCTCGTCCACCACCGCCAGCAGGGTGCGCACCTGATCGATGGGAAGGTCCGCGAACGCCGCCGGACCCGTCGTCGCCGCTGCCTCCGGTGTCATCATGTCGCCTAATGTTACGTAAGAATCTTTAGCTGTACCTCCTGTGATCGCTCGCTTAGCGTCGGGAACATGACCAACGCCCTCACCGCCGCGGCCGCCGGCTTCGGCACCGGCCTCTCGCTCATCGTCGCCATCGGAGCCCAGAACGCCTTCGTCCTGCGCCAGGGGATCCGCCGCGACGCGGTCCTCGCGGTGGTCGGCATCTGCGCGCTGTCCGACGCCCTGCTGATCACTCTCGGGGTCGGCGGGGTCGGCGCGGTCGTGGTGGCCTGGCCCGGCGCGCTGACCGCGATCGGCTGGGTCGGGGGCGCGTTCCTGCTCTGCTACGGCGCCCTGGCCGCCCGGCGGGTGTTCCGGCCGGCCGGCACGCTGCGGGCGGACGGCGAGGTCGCGGGCTCGCGCCGCCGGGCCGTCCTCACCTGCCTGGCGCTCACCTGGCTCAACCCGCACGTCTACCTCGACACGGTCTTCCTGCTGGGCTCGGTCGCCGCCGACCAGGGACCGCTGCGCTGGACCTTCGGCGTGGGGGCCGCGGTCGCCAGCCTGTGCTGGTTCGCCGCGCTCGGCTTCGGCGCGCGCTACCTCGGCCGCTTCCTGGCCCGGCCCGTGGCCTGGCGGGTGCTGGACGGACTGGTCGCCGCGACCATGATCGTCCTCGGGATCACGCTCATCACCGGGGCATGAGGGGGGACGCGAACCGGCCACGCGGACGCAGGGTGTCCGGGCGGGACTGGGATAGTGGGCGCGCAACCGAAAGATGTAATGAGCACGTAGGAAGCGCGTGGACACGAGCGAGAGCAGCGGGAGCGGGACCGAAGCAGGGGCGAAGGGCCCCGATCCGCGGCAGGGGGGCCGGCGGCGCGGATGGCGCCGCTGGGCCATGGACACCCGCCCGCTGCGCCGCCCGGCCTACCGCAGGCTGTGGTCCTCCACCATCGTCACGGCGGTCGGCAGCCAGCTCACCGCCGTGGCCGTGCCCAAGCAGATCTACGACATCACCGGCTCCTCGGCCTGGGTCGGCGCCGCGAGCCTCGCCGGCCTGCTGCCGCTGATCGTGTTCGCGCTGTGGGGCGGGGCGGTCGCCGACACCATGGACCGCCGCAAGCTGCTGCTGATCACCAACGTCGGCATCGCCGTGACCTCGCTGCTCTTCTGGGTGCAGGCCGTCACCGGCATGGAGTCGGTCGCCGCCCTGATGCTGCTGCTCGCGCTCCAGCAGGCCTTCTGGGGCCTGAACGCCCCGGCGCGCAACGCCTCCATCGCCCGGCTCGTCCCCGACGACGAACTCGCCGCCGCGAACGCCCTCGGCTCGACCGTCATGCAGACCGGACAGGTGGTCGGCCCGCTGCTGGCCGGCGTCCTGATCCCGGTCGTCGGACTGGCCGAGCTGTACCTGATCGACGCACTGGCCCTGTGCGTCACCGTCTGGGCGGTCCACCGGCTCCCGGCGCTGCCGCCGCTGTCGGGAGCCGCGGTCCGGCGCGCGGGCGTGCGCGAGGTCGTGGCCGGTTTCCGCTACATCGCCCGCCACAAGGTGCTGCTGCTGTCCTTCCTGGCCGACATCGTCGCCATGGTCCTCGGCATGCCCCGCGCCCTGTTCCCGCAGCTCGCCGCCGAGGGCTACGCCGGCCACGGCGAAGGGCTGGCCCTCGGGCTGCTGTTCGCGGCGATACCCGTCGGCGCGGTGGCCGGCGGGGTGTTCTCCGGCACGTTCTCCCGGGCGCGCCGCCACGGGTGGATGGTGATCGGTGCGGTGGTGGTCTGGGGCGCCGCGATCGCCGGCTTCGGGCTGAGCTCCAGCCTGTGGCTCGCGGTGGCCTTCCTCGTCGTGGCGGGCGTCGCGGACATGGTGTCCATGGTGTTCCGCGGCGCGATCCTGCTGTCCGCCGTGACCGACGAGATGCGCGGGCGGATGCAGGGCGTCTTCACCGTCGTCGTGGCGGGCGGCCCCCGCCTGGCCGACGTCCTGCACGGCGGGGCGGGCTCCGCCTTCGGTGCCCGGGAGGCGGTGGCCGGTGGCGGGCTGCTCGTCGTGGTGGTGATGCTGGCCCTGGCGGCCGCCGTCCCGGCGCTGCGGCGCTACCGGGTCTAGCCGCCCCCGCGGCGGGGACGGCTCACAGGGACCCGCGTCCGTGCAGGGCGTAGTGCTCCATCAGCCGGCCCCTGGTGGTCTCCAGCCGGTGCGCGAGGATCTCGGCGACGGAGCGCACCAGCACGATGCCGAGCTGCGGGTCCTCCTCGCACAGGGCGAGTACCGAGGCCGCGTCGAACTCGTAGGCGCGCACCGGGCTGAAGGCCTCGGCGCCGAAGTCCCACTCGTAGGGCGGGAAGAGCCAGGACCAGCCGAGCAGGTCACCCGCGCCGAGGCTGGCGACCGTGACCTGCTGGAGGGACGTGACCTGCTGGGTCAGGGAGACCGCGCCGGAGCGGACGACCCAGAACCGGTCGGCCCGGCCGCCCGCCTCGAAGATCCGGGTGTCCTCGGGGAAGGAGACCTCCCGGGCGAGTGCCGTAAGCCGTCCGCGCTGGGGCTGGGGGAGGGCGGTCAGCAGTTTGATCGCTTTGGTCATGGCACGGGGCTCCTCGCCGGCGATTCGGTTCCGGGGCTTTCCCTATGCCCATTTCAGTCGCTGTCGGCGCCCTGAGCACCTCGGCGGACGGCGGATCCCGGACGGATTTCGTGCCGGAACCGGGGGCGGGGGAGTGAGGGCATGAAAAAGCCCTGGCTGGACGGGGGAAGCCAGCCAGGGCCGTAAGCGGTGACGTACGAAGGACACTCGGTCGACTCCGTCGCCACGTATGGATGAACGCTAAACCATCTTCGGCGGTTCCGGGAAACCGGAACCCGGCCACGTGACCTGTTTCACGTGCCGCCCCCGGCCAACACGCCGCCCCGGGACCACGTGCCGCCCCTCGGCCGCGCCGGGTGGGCCCGGCCTCAGCCGCCGTTCTCCGCGACGACGCGCACCGTCTCCAGCGCGGGATCGCCTGGGTCCGGGAGGAACATCCCCGCCTCCAGGCCGCTGCGCAGATACCGCAGGACCGGCTCGGCCAGCCGCTCGCCGGGCAGGACGGCCGGGATACCGGGCGGGTACGGCGTGATCATCTCCGCCGCGACGCGTCCGGCGGCCCGGTCGAGCGGCACGTCCTCGGCGGGTCCGAAGAACGCGTCCCGCGGCAGCATCACCTGCGGCATCCGCAGCTCGGTCGGCGACGGCACCTCCACGCGAGGGGCGGGAGCGAGATCCGGGGCGGCGTTCGCGAGGTCCTTGAGCGCGGCCAGCAGTTCCCCCGCGGTCTGGCGGTCGTCCCCATGCGTGATCTGCGCGCCGACGCGGCGGTGGTCCGTCAGGTGCGCGACGACACCCCGGTGCTCGCGCAACCAGTCCGCCGCCTGGTAACCCGAGACGCCCAGCCCGTCGAGGTCGATGACGACGGGCAGCGGATCGAAGTCGTGGGCCATCCCGGGCGCGCAGAAGTCGTCCCGGTCGTTGACGTGCATGCCGTCGATCTCCTCGACCGCCGAACGCACCTCCGCCGCCAGCTTCAGCGCCTCGCCCATCAGCTCCTCACCGTGCAGCACCATCTGCCGGCGCCAGCCGTCCAGCCCGGCGAAGATCAACGTCGAGGGGCTGGTGGTGTTCAGCAGATCCGCCCGCATGCCCAGCACCTCCGGCGTGACCAGGTCGCCGCGGAGATGGAACACGGAACCCTGCTCCAGGCCGCTGCCCATCTTGTGGATGCTGGTCACGCAGATGTCGGCCCCCGCGTCCATCGCCCAGGAGGGCAGGTCGGGGTGGAAGGGCAGATGCGCGCCCCAGGCCTCGTCCACGATCAGCGGCGTCGAACGCCGGTGGCAGACCTCGGCGACGGCCCTCAGGTCGGCGCCGGCGCCGTAGGGGGTCGGGCTGGTGATCAGCGCGCCCTTGGCGTCGGGGTGGGCGGCGAAGGCCTTCTCGAACTCCTCGGCGGACGGCGGATGGGCCAGGTGCCGCTCGGCGTCCCAGCGCGGTTCCACCCACACCGGCTCGATGCCGGACAGGATCAGCCCCGAGACGACGGCCTTGTGCGCGTCCCGGCCGACGAGCAGCTTCTCGTGCGGCCCCGCGACCGCCAGCATCGCCGCCTTCACCGAGAGGGAACTCCCACACGTCGTGAAGAACGTGTGGTCCGCGTGCACGGCGTCGGCCATCAGATCCTGGGCGCGCTGCAGCACCCGCCCCCGGGTGAGCCGGTCGTCCAGTCCGCCGATCGCCAGGACGTCACCGTAGAAGACGGCGTCGCCCAGCACCTCGCGCACCGCGGGGTCGGCCCCCCGCGCCTGCTTGTGCCCCGGCGGCGTGAACGACAGCCGTCCGTCGCGGCGGTAGTCGACGAGGGCTTCGAGGACGGGTGCTCGGGTGTGGTCGGCTGTCATGCCGGTCCGGTTTCCCGGCGCCCACCCGGTCAATCAGCCCCGTGGCCCGTCACGCTGTGCTCCTGCCCGGCGTCAGCACCTCGTCCAGCACCCGCAGGACGGCCTCGTAGGCCAGCGACCGCACCGCGGCCTCCCGGGAGCCCTCCGGATCGGTCGTCCGCAGCTCGTCCCTCCGCCCCCGCCAGGTCCGCTCCTGCTCCAGCGCGCAGGCCCGCGCACGGTGCATCCGGCGCAGCAGTTCATCCGCGTCCACAACATCCGTCATGCCTTCCGTTTACCCCCGCGCGGCGCCGGGATGGCTGTTGCGCCGTACGGAGGCGGGAAGGTTTGGCACCACCGGCAGAGGTGAGCCGAAAGTAACGGGGCCGCACGGCGCGCCCATCGCGCGGAGCCGGCCCGACCCGGTACGTCTCACCCCCGAGGGAGCTGACGGATGTGTGACAGCCACACCACCGAAACCGTCGTCGACCCGTCCGACGCCGACCGGCACCGGCGGTTCCGGCCGTGCAAACCCGCCGAGGCGCGCAGGACCGTCGAACGCGTCGTCACCGCCCGCGGCGCCGCCGACGGCCGGGCCGTGTGCGACGCCGCCGCCCTGTCGGACGCCGTGCTCGTCGCCTCGGAACTGACCACCAACGCGATCCTGCACGGCGGCGGCATCACCGACTTCCAGGTCGACCTCGTCGGCCCCGGCGTGCGCCTGTCGGTGAGCGACCGCAGCCACGATCTGCCGGTGGCGGTGCCGCGCACCGACCCCCAGGGCCGGCGCCGCGTCGGCGGCCGGGGCTGGCCGATCGTCTGCCGGCTCGCCTCCGACGTGCGCGTGGCAGACCTTCCCGCGGGAGGCAAGTGCATCACGGTGGTCGTTCCGCTGTCCTGAGTACTTTTCGAAAAGCGGAGTTTGTTCCCCCGGGGTGGGGGCAGTCGCAAGTTCGTGCTTCGGACCGGAGGCGCAGCAGCGGGAGCGGTATGGCTGCGTGGGCCCTCCGGGTGAGGTCACCCGGACAGCACCGTTCCCGCGGAATGTTCCCCTGAGACCACCGTTCAGGAGCGATCCGCATGCTCATCGAAACACCCACCGTCCCCGGAACCCCCGCCGAGTCCGCCCCCACGTCCGCCACCACCGCCCGTCGCCGGCACGACGACGCCCCCGACACCATGGCCCTCTTCGGACGGCTGGCGGGTCTGGAGGACGGGCCGGAACGCGACGCGGTGCGCGACGAGCTCGTCACCGCCTGGCTGCCCATGGCCCACCGGATCGCGGGCCGCTTCAGGGACCGCGGCGAGTCCATCGAAGACCTGCGCCAGGTCGCGGCGCTCGGCCTGGTGAAGGCCATCGACCGCTTCGACCCGGAGCGCGGGGCCTTCGAGAGCTATGCCGTGCCCACCATCACCGGTGAGGTCAAGCGTCACTTCCGCGACCGGATGTGGGCCCTGCGGGTGCCCCGCCGGGTCCAGGAACTGCGCAACAAGGTGCGGGTGGCCCGGCGTGAGCTGACCCAGAACCCGGGCAGCCCCGAACCCTCGGTGGCCGCCCTCGCCGCGCACACCGGACTGACCGAGGACGAGGTCAGCGCGGGGATGGAGGCGCTGGAGAGCTTCAGCACCCTGTCGCTGGACGCGGAACTCTCGGCCGGCGACGACGGCTACAGCCTCGCGGACACCCTCGGTGCCGCGGACGGCTCGTACGACACCGTGATCGACCGCGAGTCCGCCAAGGAAGGGCTGCGCAGGCTGCCCGAGCGCGAGCGGGCCATCCTCTACATGCGCTTCTTCGAAGACATGACACAGAGCCGTATAGCCGATCGTCTCGGCATCTCGCAGATGCACGTCTCGCGGCTCATCAGCCGCAGCTGCGCCCGAGTGCGCGACGAGGCACTGGGACAGCGCCCGGGCCACCGGGGCACCGGCCGCACGACGCGCGGCTGACGCGCCGAGGACCCGATGACCGCAGGAGGAACGAGACGGATGCTGACGCCCCACCCTGCCGTGCTGCGCAGACTCGTCGAGGCGTACGAGGCCTCGGCGGCGTGCGAGCCCGCCGACGACGCGGGCGGACCGGGCCCCCGGACCCGGGACCTGGCCTACACGCTGTGCGTGTCGACCGGCACGCGGGACGTGCGGCACGCCCTGGAGGCCGCACGGCGCCAGCTCGGGGCCGCTCCGGCCGGGGCGTCCGTGTCCGCCGAACCCGCCCTGGCGGCGGATTGACGGATTGACCCGGAGGACGGGTCGGGGAAGGTGTGGTGACCCGGCTGCCCGCACACCGCTCGTCGGTGTGCGGGCAGCCGGGGTGTGTGCCCGGTACGACGGGGCATGCGGAATCTCGGGAGGGGATGCTTCACATGAACGCGAATGTTCTGGCACGTTCCGGCCGCGGCAGGGCCCGTAGGGCGGCCAACGGATCGACCGCCGAGGGAGCCGCGCGAGCGGGACTCACCGCACGCGGCGTCATCTACCTGCTGGTCGGCATCCTGGCCCTGCAGATCGCCTTCGGCACCGGAGACCACGAGGCGGACCGGGGCGGTGCCCTGGCCGAGCTGTCGGACAAGCCCTTCGGCGCGGTCCTGCTGTGGGCGCTCGGCGCCGGACTGGTCGGCATGGCGCTCTGGCGGCTGTCGGAGGCGCTCTTCGGCGTCACGGGCAAGGACGGCCACACCGCGAAGAAGCGGCTCCCGGCCGCCGCCCGCTGCGTCTTCTACTCGTTCGTCGCCTACTCGGTCCTCGCCTTCGCGGCCGGCTCCGGCGGCGGCGGCTCCAGTGACCAGCAGTCCCGGGACGTCACCTCCAGGGTGATGGAGATGCCCGCCGGGCAGTGGATCGTGGGCCTGGTCGGCGCCGGGATCGTCGTCGCCGGTGTCGTGATCGCCGTGCAGGCGCTGCGCCGCAGCTACCACAAGAAGCTGAAGCTGGGCGAGCTGAGCCCCCGGGCCCGGCGGCTGGTCGACGTCACCGGCGTCGGGGGAGGAACGGCCCGCGGCGTCGTCTTCGCGGCCGCCGGAGCCTTCGCCGTGCGAGCCGCCGTCGACTACGAACCCGACCGGGCCAAGGGCCTGGACGACACCCTGCGCTCCTTCGCCGGCACCCCGCTCGGACCCTGGCTGCTGGTGTGCGTCGCCGCGGGTCTGGTGCTGTTCGGGGTGTTCTCCTTCGCCCTCGCGCGCTGGCGCAGGGTCTGAGCCGCGCGGCACGGGGAACACGGGTCGAATGAACGAACACGAGATTCCTCCGCCGGACGGACGTCCCGTGGACGTCTACCTCGACCTCCTGCGCGTGCGCATGGAGACCGACGACTACCAGCTGCTGCTCAGCGTGGTGGAACCCGTCCTCCAGGCGATCGACGAGCAGCAGATGCCCACCATCGACTTCTCCCTGGACGGGGACAACGCCGAGGCGCTGCCCCAGGAGATCAGGGACGAGGCCGCGCTGGTCATCGCCACCGCGGTCACCGGGCGGCTGGACAACGAGGTCGTCGAGATCAGCACCGACGAGACCGGCCCGGTGCGGGTCGTCACCGACGCCGCCACCGCCTCCGACCCCGCACGCCTGGAGGAGATAGCCGACTACCTCAAGGAACGCCACGTGCAGAACGAGGAACTGCGCGGCATCGCCGAGGCCAGCGGTCTGCCCAGCGACTTCTGACCCTCACCCCTGCGGTGTCCTGACGGGGACACCCAGCGGCCGGGCAAGACCCACCACCGCTTCGTCCAGGCGCTCCAGGTGCCGCAGTACCCGGCCGGTGATCCGGCCGTACCGCGGCACCCCGGCGGCGTCCGGTTCCAGCAGTGACGCGATGCTCGGCCCGGTCTCCACCTCGGTCCGCACGCCCTCGTCGGCGACCCGCGCGGCGATCGCCTCGATGTTGCGCACCGTGCGCCGCACGGCCCCGCGCAGCCGGGGGTCGGCCGCGATCGAGGGGTGCGTCGGCAGCAGCTCGGCGGTCGCCGCCAGCGACCGCGCGTGATACGCGCAGGTCTCCAGCAGGGCCACCACGTACTGGGCCGTGTCCCGCCGGGCCCGCAACGGCGTGATCGGGTGCGTGAGCGGCTGGGTGGCGGCCCGCAGATCGCCCAGGGCCTGGTCCAGCTCCCGTGCCGTGTCCAGCAGATCGGCCGCCGGCCCGCCACTGAGCTGGTCCACGGCGCCCTCGGTGACGTCCGTGAGCCGCTCCAGGACCGTCTCCAGCAGCTCGTTCGTCCGGCGGTCGGTGCGTATCGGCAGCACCAGCGCCGCCGCGACGATCCCGCAGGCCGCCCCGAGCGCCGTCTCCTCGATGCGCAGCAGCAGCACCGACAGGCTGTAGGTGTGCAGCAGGGTGTAGAGCAGCCCCAGCATCGCGGTGACGAAGAACGACATCAGCGTGTAGGAGAGCGGCGCCGTGTAGAACATCGCGAAGATCAGCAGCAGTACCAGGCCGAACGCGATCCAGGTGTGGTTGCCGACCAGGCCGGCCAGCACGATGCCCGCCACGACCCCCAGGACGGTGCCCAGCAGGCGCCGGTAGCCCTTGACCAGGATCTCGCCCGTGGACGCGGTGTTGATGAAGACGATCCAGCAGGTCAGGACCGCCCAGTACCAGCGCTGCGAGGACAGCAGCTCCCCGCCGACGATGGCGAGCGAGGACCCCACCGCCACCTGTACCGCGGCGCGGGTGGTGGGCCGCCGCAGTCCGGTGGGTTCCTCCTTGGGAGCGGCCTCCTCACCGGCTTCGATGGCCGCGTCCTCGGCGTCCAGTTCCTCCCGGGAGCGGGTCGTCGCCGGGGTGTCGTCCGACTCGTCCTGCGGCCCGTCCAGGGCGATCCGCAGGCCCATGACCGCCCGCGCGGTCTCACCGATGCCGCGGAACACGTCCTGCACCGCAGGGGTCGCCTCGGGCAGGTTCTCCTCGTCGCGGTAGCCGAGGAGGCGGTTGCGCAGATGGGACAGCGCGGTGCCGCGTGCCTCGGCGGGCGGCCGCAGCACCAGCGTGCGCAGCGCCCCGAGATCGCGGCGCAGGATCTCCGTGGCCTCACCGGGCGCCGGCGAGCGACCCACCGCGGGCGCCGGCGCGCCGGGCAGGTGCAGGGTCAGGGTGTCCGCCCGCTCGGCGCTGCGCGCGGTCAGCAGCAGCAGGCCGAGGCGCTCGGAGGCGATCTCGGCGTCCGCGACGCGCCGCTGCACCAGCCGCGCCGTGGACTCGTCGGGGGTGCCCTCCGCCAGCCGGGACTGGATCATCAGGGCCGTCTCGTGCAGGCGCGCGGTGCCGTCCCGCAGGCGCTCCAGCGTCTTCTCGATCTCGTCCGGCCCCGCGTCCAGCAACTCGGCCTGAGTGGCGATCAGCTGGGCCAGCCGGGCCCGGAACGCCTGCCGCAAGCGCTGCAGGATGCCCGCGGGCGTCGCCGGCACCACCGCGAACCGCACCACCGCGCTGCACGCGAACGCCACCGTGATGGCCCCCAGCAGCTCGGGCAGCACCGACACCTGAGCGCCGACGAACAGCGAGAGGAAGTAGACCTGGAAACCGATCAGCCCGAGGGCCGTGCCCCGGTCGCCGAACCTGCGCACGAAGACGGCGCAGAAGATCAGGACGACGAAGAAGGCGTCGCCGATGACGACCCGCGAGGCGAGCAGTGAACTGATCGACACCGAGGCCAGGGCCACGGGCAGCCCCAGCGCCAGCGTGACGGCCTGCGGGCCGGGCTCCTTCTCCCGGATGGCGAAGGTGGCGACCATCGCCGCGATGGCCCCCGCCACCAGGTGGGTGACGTCCGCGCCGAACACGGCGAGCACGGCGAGGGTGAGCGCGATGGCGCCCACCGTCCGCAGCCCCGCCGTCAGCCGCAACAGCCCGGGGTCGGACGCGGCGAGGCGGTCCCGCAGCCGTGTCCGCACCGAGCGCCCCGCTGCCTTCACGCCGCCGTACACCTACCCGTTCCACGACCGAACCCGGCCGGTTCGCGCCTAGATCCACTTCTCAGCATGCCATGCCGCGAGCCGACCCGGGCCGCGGGGTCACTCCGCCCGGACCGCCCCGGCGACGCGCTCCCGCACCTGTTCCGGTGTCAGGTACGCGTCGGTGTACTCGAAGTCCTTCAGCTTGGCCGGCTTGCGGGCCTGGAAGCCGGTGCGGACGAAGTCGTCGCCGGCCAGCGCGTTGAGCGCCCAGTTCGTCGCCACCCGGGCCTTGGCCACGCCGGTGCGCAGCGCCGACCAGTGGTAGCCGCGGGCCACGGCCTGGGCGGGCAGCCCCTTCAACTCGACGCCGAGCGGCTTGGAGACCGCGTCCGTGCCGCCGAGGTCGACGACCAGACCCAGGTCCTTGTGGACGTAGGGCCGCATCGGCTGGTTGCGCAGCATGGCGATGAGGTTCTCGGCCACGTGCCGGCCCTGCCGCATGGCGTGCTGGGCGGTGGGCGGGCAGACCGAGCCCTCCTGGCCCTTGGCGAGGTCGGGCACCGCCGCCGAGTCGCCCAGCGCGAACACCCCGTCGTGGTTCGGCAGGCACATCTCCGCGGTGACCGCGAGCCGCCCCTTCACCGTCTCCGCGCCCAGCGTGGCGATGAGCGGGCTCGCCACCACCCCGGCGGTCCAGATCAGCGTGCGGGTGGGCACGACCCGGCCGTCCGTGAAGGTGACCTCCTCGGGCCCGGCCTTCTCGATGGAGACGCCGAGGGAGATCTCGATGCCGCGCCGCGTGAGGATCCGCTGCGCGTCCCGCCCGAGCTTCTCGCCCAGCTCGGGCATCAGCTTCGGCGCGATGTCGATCAGATGCCACTTGATCAGGCTCGGGTCGAGCCGGTGGTAGCGCTTGACCGCCGCGTGCGTCAGCCGCTGCAGACAGGCCGCGGTCTCGGTGCCGGCGTATCCGCCGCCGACGACCACGAACTGCAGCCGGGAGGCGCGCTCCACCGGGTCCTGGCTGGCGTCGGCGAGGTCGAGCTGCGAGATGACGTGGTCGCGGACGTACGCGGCCTCCGCCAGGGTCTTCATGCCGAAGGCGTTGTCGGTGAGCCCCGGGATGTCGAACGTGCGGGTGATGCTGCCGGGGGCCAGCACGATGTAGTCGTACGGCTCGTTGACGATCTGGTCGGTGATGGTGCGCACCACGCAGACCTTCGCCTTCAGGTCCACCCCGATGGCACCGCCCGGGATGATCCGGGTCCGGTACTTGCTGCTGCGGCGCAGGGAGAGCGCGATCGACTGGGGGGTGAGCACCCCGGAGGCGACCTGGGGCAGCAAGGGCAGATAGAGCTGGTAGGAGAACGGCGCCACCAGGGTGACGTCGGCCTCGTTCGGGGCGAGCCTGCGCTCCAGACGACGGACGCACTCGACGCCGGCAAAACCTGCGCCGACCACCAGGATCCTGGGTCGTGTCACGGTGTTCATCCCTTTCTGCGGCTCCAGGCGGTCTGCCGCGAACGCCATTCGCCTGCCCCTGGATCGCTGCTTCGCACCTCGTCGATCCCACCGCGCCCACGCCGATCCGGCCAGCCGGACGCGGCAGGCAGGCGACACGCCTCGGTCACCACCGATGCCGCGCCCGGCCCCGGAGCGCACCGGGCGGAAGCGGCGGAGCCCGGACCGGCCCGCGGGGGGGGGAGGAGGAGGAGGGACGCGTCCGGCTCAGCCGGAGCCGCGGAGGTGGCAGAGCAACAGGCACACGTCGTCGTCGCGTTGCGAGTCGCTGAGCAGGGGACGCAGAAGGCCGTCCGCCGAGCCGTCGAGGTCCGCCTCCAACTGGGCCGTGCCGAACCCGCCGAGCGCCTCGGAGAGCCGCGCGATGCCCGGGTCTATGCCCAGCGCGCGCCGCTCCACCAGACCGTCCGTGTACAGCGCGAGCGTCGAGCCCGGAGGCAGCGGGACGGTGTGGTCGGCGATCTCCTGCCGCAGCGGGATGCCGAGCATCGCGCCCGGTTTGGCGTCCAGGGTTCGGACCCGCCCGTCCGGGGTACGCAGCACCGGCGGCGGATGTCCGGCGGCCGCCCACGTCATCGTGGGGTCGTCGGGGTGGAAACGCGCGATGACGGCCGTGGCGAACAGGTCGGGCTGGAGGTGGTGCAGGAACGTGTGCAGCCGGGTCAGCAGCCGGCCGGGGCTGCCGCCGTCGACGGCGTAGGCACGCAGCGCGGTACGCAGCTGGCTCATCATCACGGCGGCCCGCAGCCCGTGCCCGGTCACGTCGCCGACCACGGCGATGGTGCCCCCGTCGGGCTGGCGGAAGGCGTCGTACCAGTCACCCCCGATGTTCAGCCCGTGCGTGGCGGGCAGGTAGCGCGCGGCCAGGGCCAGTCCCGGCGGGGAGGGCAGCTCCGTGAGCAGGGCCCGCTGCAGCGTCTCGGCGATGTCCCGGTTGTGCTGGTAGCGCTGGGCGTGGTCGATGGCGATGCTCGCCCGCCGGGTCAGCTCGATCAGCATCACGGCGTCGTCGGGGTCCCAGCGCTCCCCGGGCGGGGACAGGGTCACCACGCCCAGGGGAGCCTGCCGCGTCGGCAGCGGGATGGACAGCAGAGGCCGCTCCGGCTCCAGCGCCGAGGGCGGCTGGTGCTCGACCCCGGGCAGACCGCCCGGGTCCACGGCGGCGTACTGCGGCCGGCCCGTGCGGGCCGCGACCACGGCGACGGCCGGATGCGCCGGGCCCGGCCGTTCGCCCTCCTGCTCGAACAGCCAGACGTCGACGCTCGCGGCGTACTCGGGCACCAGCAGCTCCGGCAGCCGGCGCACGATCTCGTGGTGGTCCAGCGAGGCCGTGAGCACCGCGCTCGCGTTCGCCAGGAAGGTCAGTCTGCGGCGGGCGTTCTCCGCCTCCGTACGGGCCTTGCGTTCGGCGGCGAACGCCTCCCGCTGGGCCCGCCCGGCGGCGTCCAGCTCGGCGTGCAGGGCCACGACGCCCTGGTTGGTCTGCTGCAGCTCCTCCCGGTGGAAGTCCACCAGGTGCTCCTGCTCGCTCAGCCTCTCCAGCACCAGCGCCGTGTCCTCGTCCGTGCCCAGCAGCGCCTCCGCCAGCACGGCCGGGTCGTCCACCGCGGCCTCGGCCTCGGCGGCGGGCACGCTCTCTGGGCAGGGCACCGTGACCCGCCACGGGGGCTGGCCGGCGGCAGCGGTGTCGCGGGCCGGCGCCACCACCGCGTGCAGCACCCGCCCGGCGGCCTCCGGCGTGACGCGGGAGGCCGCCCCCGTCTCCAGCGTGAGCCGCCAGACGCCGCCCTTGGCCAGGCACAGCCGCAGCTGCGCGCCGAGCGAGGACACCAGACGGGCGCGCTCCAGGGGAGGCACGCCGTAGGCCGTGGCCAGGCGCGCGGCGGCGATGCGCGCCCGCGCGGCCTCGGTGACGTCGGTGATCTGCCAGGTACGGGTCATGTGCGGTCCGGCGGGGTCGGGGCCAGTACGGCGACGGCGGTGTCGTCCCGCACCGGGCGGGCCGAGCTGCTGGCGTCCCGGACGATCACGGCGGCCGTCACCGCCGGGTCGGTCGCCGTGCGGCAGGTGTCGTAGGTGGGTGTCCAGCGGCTCGGCAGACCGTCGCTGTGCAGGACCAGGACGCGGTCGTCCGCCCAGGCCGTCTCCTCCTCGCGGAGGGTCGTGGGCCGGTGGGTGCCGACGATGCCGGGCTGCGACACGAGGTGCCGCCAGGCGCCGCCCTCGCACAGCCGCGCCCCGATGTTGCCGACCCCGGCGAACCTGAGCACCGCGGCTCGGGTGTCGACCTGGGCCACCGCCACGGCCGCGCCGCGGGTGCCCCTCAGCGCCTGGTCGAGCCGCCGCAGCGCCTCGGCGGGCCCGAGGTGGGCCGCACCGCGCAGCGCCTCCACGGCCGCGGTCGAGGCGCGGGCCGCCTCGGGGCCGTGCCCCAGGCCGTCGGCCAGCATGAGCGTGACCCGGTCCGCGTCCCGGACCCAGCCCCAGGCGTCGCCGGAGTACTCCGCGCCGCCGAACGGCACGTTCACGGCACCGGCCCGCACCCGGGACGCCGGGTCCGGCCCGGTGGCGGGACGGTCGGGCACGGCACCGATCCGGGCGACGACCACCGTGCCCCGGCCCGGGACGCTGTGCAGGTCGAAGTCGTCGGCGAGGCGTGCGCAGGTGCCGAGACCGGCACCGAGCGAGCCCGTCGTGGTGAAGCCGTCGCTCAGCGCGGCGGACACGTCGGCCATGCCCGGCCCGTGGTCGACGGTGGCGACCTGCACCAGCCTCGTGTGCTCACCGCCGGTCACCAGGACCGGCGGGGCGACGACGTCGATGAAAACCTGGCCGCCCCCGGCGTGCTTCAGCAGGTTGGTGGCCAGCTCGGTCGCCACCAGCGCGGCGGTGGCGGCCCGCTGCTCGTCCAGCCCGGCCAGGGCCGCCGCGTGCTCGGCGGCCACCCGGGCGTCGCGCACCCGCGTCGAGTCGTGCACGGGTACGTCCCACACGCGTGGCATCAGCTCTCCCCACGGGGGCGAGGAGGCCGACCCACCCAGGAGGTCACCCGCACGGTGGTCCCCGCCCCTGGGCCGCTCTCGATCGTGAAGTCGTGCACGAGGCGCCGGGCGCCGCCCAGGCCCATGCCCAGCCCGCCGCCCGAGGTGAAACCGTCGCTGAGCGCCTGCTCCAGGTCCTCGATGCCCGGTCCCTCGTCGCGGAAGGTCAGCCGCAGCCCCGGGACACCTCCCTCGGTGAGGGGCTCCGTCTCCATCGTCCCGCCGCCCCCGTACACCAGTGTGTTGCGGGCCAGTTCGCTGGCCGCCGTGACCAGTTTCGTCTGGTCCACCAGACCGAAGCCGATCTGGGCGGCCGTCTGCCGCACGTGTTGGCGGACCCACACCAGATCCATGTCCGACTGGATCGGCAGGCGGGCCTGGGCGCCCGCGGCAGTGTGCATCACGGACTCTCCTGGCGCAGCCCGCCGTAGCGGGACGACGGGGCGTGCTGCGTGAGCAGCTCCATGGCCACCTCGGTGCTGAGCGCGGTGTGCACCCCCGGCAACGTCAGACCCAGCTCCACCAGGGTGATGGCGACCGCCGGACGCATGCCGACGACCACGGTGCGGGCGGCCAGCAACTCGGTCTGCCCGGCGATCTCGGCCAGCACCCGGCCGAGGAAGGAGTCGACGATCTCCACGCCGGAGATGTCGATGATCACCCCCGTCGCGCCGCTGCGGGAGATGGTCTCGGCGAGGTCCTGCTGGAGCTGCTGCGCCGTGCTGTCGTGCAGGTCTCCCTGCAGGGTGACCAGGAGCACCTCACCGAGTCGGAGGACCGGAACATGGCCCGTCACGGGACCCCCGTAGGGGCCCGGGAATGCCTCGCTCACCGGGTGACCGGCCCGTTCACCACGGGGTTGACGATGCCGACCCCGAGCTGGTGCAGGACGTACCCGAGGGCATCGGCGAGGCTCGCCCGGGTGACCACGGTGCCCAGGTCCAGACCGAGGTGGACCATGGTCTGGGCGATGGCGGGCCGGATACCGGAGACGATGCACTCGGCACCCATGAGCCTGGCCGCCGCCACCGTCTTCATCAGGTGCTGGGCGACCAGCGAGTCGACGGTGGGCACGCCCGTGATGTCCAGGATCGCGTAGCGCGCCTGCTGCTCCACGATGGACTCCAGCAGGGTCTCCATGACGACCTGGCTGCGGGCACTGTCCAGCGTCCCGATCAGCGGCACGGCCACGATGCCGTCCCACAGCTTGATGACGGGAGTGGCCACCTCCAGCAGCTGCAGCCGCTGGCGGTCGATGAGGGCCTGCCCCTCGCTGAGCGCCGTCTGCATGACCACGACCCGAAGGGTGCCCATCAGCACGCTCAGCGTGGTGACACAGGCCCGGGCCTCCTCGGGCGAGGCGTCCGGCAGGTCGGCCAGCAGCAGGTTCTCGACCGGCGGGCGCAGGGCGGCCAGCTCGCTGGACACCTGAGCGGTGCTCAGGCCGGCGCGGGAACGGGCCGCGCCCATCCTCGCCAACTGCTCGCGCACGGTCGTGAACCCCGCGGCGTCCGGGTCCTCCACCCGCTGCGCGTCCGCGACTTGGGCCAGCCCGTCCACCACCGCCTTGCCCGCCTCGACCGCCTCGTCACGGGAGACGGTGAACACGGCCCGGAACAGGGCTTCGTCCGCCCACCGCTGGGCGATCTGTTCACGGCGGCGCCGCAGGAAGTCCCTGACCTCGTGGGTCGGTGATCCCGCTGTTCCCTCGGCCTGTTCCGGCACCTGTTCCACTCCTCATCCGCGTTGCGCCGCACCGAACCCGCAGGCAGCGTGACGGCGATGTGATCCTGCCGGGCGACCACTGTAACCACCCGCCGACCTCGTACGACACCTGCTCCCGAGGAGCGGCGGCGGACCGGGTTCAGGCGTCGGGCACCTGGGGTCCCCCCGGCAGCGCGTCGACGCGCGAGAGCGCCTCGTCGACGCTGTCGGAGACCGGCACGGTGATGCTGACCCCCGTCAGATCCAGGACCCGCCGCACCGCCGGGGTCGGCGAGATGATGTGCACACTGCCCGGCAGCTCGCGCGCCTCCTGGTAGACCCGCAAAATGATGTTCATGCCGGAGGAGTCCATGAACGGGACCTCCGACAGGTCCAGCAGGAAGTGCCGCCGCCCGTGGTGCAGTTGGTTGGCCAGATGGTGCTGGAACTCGGTCGCCGTGTCGACGTCCAGGTAGCCCTCCACCTTGAGCAGCGCGACATCCTCCCGCGGCAGCGACACCTCTACGGACAGCGGGTTCTGGGCTATGGGCACGTGTACCTCCAACAAAGCGGCCGGCGCGGCGGGACGTCATGTCCCACCGCGCCCCGCGTTTACCCCCGAATCGGATCTCCACACCTGCCCGGCCGGAAGCGGGACCGCGTGCCGTTCGTCACCCGACCCGGATGCCCACGAGACACGTGTCGTCGTCCGTGTCCGACCGGCTGTAGGTGAGCAGCCGGTCCAGGTGCTGGTCCAGGGTGATCGGCGCCCTACGGGCCGTGCTCAGCAGCTGGGCCAGCGACTCCTCCACCGAGCGGTCACGGCGTTCGATCAGGCCGTCCGTGTACATCAGCAGCGTGTCCTCGCCGGCCAGCTGCACCTCGTCCTCCTCGTACGCCGCCTCCGCCACCGCACCCAGCAGCATGCCCCGCACCAGCGGCAGCGGCTTGGCCGCCGCGCCCCGGACCAGGACCGGCGGCAGATGGCCCGCCCGGGCCCAGCGCAGCGTCCGCAGGGACGGGTCGTACAGGCCGCACACCGCCGTGGCGGTCACCCCGCCCGTCAGGTGGTGCGCCACGATGTTCAGCCAGGACAGCAGCTGCCCCGGCCCGGCACCGGTGACCGCGAGGCCGCGCAACGCGTTGCGCAGCACCACCATGCTGGTCGCGGCCTCTATGCCGTGCCCGGCCACGTCCCCCACGCACAGCAGCACCAGCCCGTTCGGCAGCATGACGGCGTCGTACCAGTCACCGCCCACCAGCTGCTCCGTCTCCGCGGGCCGGTACCGGACGGCCACCTGGAGGTCCGGCACCTTCAGCGGACTCTGGGTCGGCGGCATGATGGCGTGCTGGAGCTGGAGCGTCAGCCGGTTGCGCTCGATGGCCTGCTGCTCGGTGTGGGCCAGCTGGTCGCGGGTCGCGGCGAGCGCCACCTCGGTCCAGTGCTGGGCCGAGATGTCCTGGTAGGCGCCGCGGACGACCAGCAGGCGGTC
Source organism: Streptomyces sp. NPDC041968 (assembly GCF_055589025.1). Lineage (NCBI taxonomy): Bacteria > Bacillati > Actinomycetota > Actinomycetes > Kitasatosporales > Streptomycetaceae > Streptomyces > Streptomyces sp. NPDC041968. Next base: position 103,334 of record NZ_JBVJCB010000018.1, read on the forward strand.
GTCGGTGTCCAGGACCGGTTCGGCCACCACCCGCACGTGCCGGGTGACGCCGTCGGGCCGCTGGAGCCGGAACGCCGCCGACGCCGGCCGCCGGTGGTGCATCAGCGTCCGCAGGAACCGGCCGATGGCGACGGCGTCGTCCGGGTGGGCGTGCGCGGCCAGCTCCTCCAGCGGTACCGGCACGCTCGTCTGCGGGCGGCCGTACAGGTCGAAGAGCTGGCCGTTCCAGGTGATCTCACCGGTCAGCAGGTTCTCCTCGAAGCCGCCGATGCGCCCGAGGCGCTGGGCGTGCTGGAGGAGGCTCGCCAGCCGGGCCGTCTCGTCCTCGATGCGCCAGATGAGCAGCACGGCGTTGCCGTGCCGGCTCACGCTGATGTCCGCGACCGCCGACAACGGCACCTGGTCCACCAGGGCGGTCAGGTTCATGCGCCGGGCCCGGAACGGCTCGCCGGTGGCGTACACCCGCTCCACGCTGCGGAACAGCTCGCTGTCCCCGGCGGCCATCGGGTAGGCCTCCAGCAGCAGGGCGCCGCCCACGACGGCCCGGGGCCGCCCGGCGGGATCCAGGAACCGCTTGTTCACGTGCTGGATGCGGAAGTCCGCCAGGTGACCGTCCGCGTCCAGGTGCGGCACCAGGACCAGCGCCGGGTCGTACAGGCCGTCGGCCAGGTCCATCAGCTCCACCGCGTCCGGCATGACCCGCGGCTCCTGCCCGGCGCCGGGCGCCGGCGTGTACGACTCCAGGGTGTGCGCGCACAGCTCCGCCAGCGCCTCCACCTGCCGGACCACCTGCGGCGGCTGCGGGTCCAGCGGCGCCGGCCAGACGATCTCCAGGACGCCGTGGATGCGCCCCCCGGTACCGGCGGGCACCGCGACCCTGCCGCCTTCCGGGTACTGGTGCCGGCCGATGCTGGGCAGGCTCGTCCCGGCCAGGGAGGTGAACCACTGACCCGCGCGCTCGGTCAGTCCCGACCGGGCCACCGTCGCCACGTCCGGTGGCACGTAGCGCCAGCGGGCGGCCTCGGCCGCGGAGAAGCCCGCGCTGCCGGCCAGCGTGAGCGAGCCGTCGTACCCGGCCGCCCAGATGGCCACGGCGGCCGCGCCGAGCGGGCGCAGCGCCTGCTCCAGCAGCGCGTCGGCGACGGCCTGGGTGTCGTCCGCGGCGAGCGCGCCGCTCTCGGCCGCCCGCAGGCGCACCGCGGCCGACTCCGCCGCCGCGTCCCCGTCGGCGGTGGCGTCCTCGGCGTCCACGCTCTGCACGGCGGCGGTGGCGGTGAGGAAGGCTTCCGTCACCTCCGACATGCGGTCGCGGGCGGCCTGGTTGATGACGTCGACCGCGAACTCCAGCGGGGTCACCTGCGACTGCTCGGCCAGCTCGGCGAGCTGGCGGGCGGCCTCGGCCGGACCGCACCCGAGCCGGGCCACCAGGATGCCCTTGGCCAGCTCGATCAGAGCCCGCCCCTCGGCCTCCGCCTGGGCGGCGCGGACCTCACGGCTGAGCCGGTCCACCGTGGCCGCCAGCCGGCCCACGGGGGACACCGGGGTCATGCCGCGCAGGGCGGCGGCCGGTCCGTCGACCGCGCGGGACGGTGGCGGCCCGGAGACCGCGGGCGGCGCGGTGGAGGGGTCCGGCGGCGTCTCGCCGACCGGTTCGCTGGGCTGCTCGGACTTGCTCACGACGGGGACGCTCCTCGGCTGGAGACCGCCACGGTGCACGACGCGCCGCGTCGCGCACCGCCCGGCCCACCGGTGTACGGGACGGGGGCCGGCGCGCTCATGCGGGCAGCCACCGTCGGACGCAGGCGATGAGGTCCTGGGTGTCGACCGGCTTGGTGACGTAGTCACTGGCGCCCGAGGCGAGGCTCTTCTCCCGGTCGCCCGGCATCGCCTTCGCGGTGACGGCGATGATCGGCAGCTCGGCGTACCGGGGGATCCGGCGGATCTCGGCGGTCGCCGTGTAACCGTCCATCTCCGGCATCATCACGTCCATGAGGACGAGCGCGATCTCCGGGTGGTCCACCAGCGTCTCGATGCCCCGCCGCCCGTTCTCCGCGTGCAGCACCCGGAAACCGTGCAGCTCCAGGATGCCGCTGAGCGCGAACAGGTTGCGCGCGTCGTCGTCGACGACGAGGACGGTGCGCCCGGCCGACGGGTCGTCCACCGTCTGCGGGGCCAGGTACTGCGGTTCCTCCGGCCGGACCAGGGAGAGCACGTCCCCGGGCTCCTCGGCGGCCAGGTGCAGCGCGATGCGCTCCCGCAGCTCGTCGAGGCTGGACAGGAACTCCAGCGCCCCGTCCTGCGCGCCCGAGAGCAGGCTCTCCTCCAGGGCCGCGTCCGCACGGTGACCGCTGTGCACCAGCACCGGCACGCTCGCCAGCGCCGAGTCGCCCCGCAGGGCCCGCAGGAAGCGTGACGCCTCGCCGTCCCGCATGCCCAGCTCCAGGACGACGCAGTGGCACGGCTCGTCCGCCAGCGCGCCCGCGGCCTCCTGCGCCCCCACGGCCGTGATGACGTCGAGCGGCGGCCGGTCGCCCGCGTCGTCCCGTCCGTGCGTCAGGTCGGTGATCACGCTCTCCGCCACGAGGGTCAGCAGACCGCGCGGACGCTCCTCCACGACGAGCAGCCGCCGGGGGCGCTGCCGCGGGCCGCTGGTGAGCTCGGGCACCGGCGCCGGACGGGTGAGCACGTCGGCCGGCGACTCGGCCGGGACGTGGTCCGGGCCCCGCGCCAGCAGGTCCTCGAAGTCGGGCCGGGCCGCGGGCAGGAACAGGGTGAAGGTGCTGCCCCGGTCGGGCGTGCTGTCCACGGTGACGGCGCCACCGAGCAGCTGGGCGATCTCCCGGGTGATGGAGAGGCCGAGTCCGGTGCCGCCGTACTTGCGGCTGGTCGTGCCGTCCGCCTGCTGGAAGGCGCCGAAGATCGACTCCAGGTTCTGTTCCGGGATGCCGATGCCGGTGTCCTTCACCCGGAAGGCCACGACGGCACCGCCCCGCACCACGCCCGGGGGCACCTCGTCGTCGTGGGCCGGCTCGACGGCCAGCTCCACCCCGCCCCGCTCGGTGAACTTCACCGCGTTGGACAGCAGGTTGCGCAGCACCTGACGCAGCCGGGAGTCGTCCGTCAGCAGGTCCGCCGGCGCCCCGGTGGCCGTCGACACCGTGAACTCCAGGCCCTTCTGCGTCGTCATGGGCCGGAAGGTGGCCTCGACGTACTCGATGAGCTGCCGCAGCGTCACCCGCTCGGGGGAGACGTCCATCTTCCCCGCCTCGACCTTCGACAGGTCCAGGATGTCGTTGATCAGCTGGAGCAGGTCCGAGCCCGCGGAGTGGATGATGCCCGCGTACTCGACCTGCTTCGGGGTGAGGTTGCGCGACGGGTTCTGCGCGAGGAGCTGGGCGAGGATCAGCAGACTGTTCAGCGGGGTGCGCAGCTCGTGGCTCATGTTCGCCAGGAACTCCGACTTGTACTTCGAGGCCAGCGACAGCTGCTGGGCACGGGCCTCCAGTTCCTGGCGCGCCTGCTCGATCTGCAGGTTCTTCGCCTCGATGTCCCGGTTCTGCGTCGCCAGCAGGGACGCCTTGTCCTCCAGCTCGGCGTTGGAGCGCTGCAACTCCTCCTGCTGGACCTGGAGTTCCGCCGAGCGCGCCTGCAGTTCGGCGGTCAGGCGCTGGGACTCGGCGAGCAGTTCGTCGGTGCGCGCGTTGGCCACGATCGTGTTGACGTTCACGCCGATGGTCTCCATCAGCAGTTCCAGGAAGTCCCGGTTGATCTGCGTGAACGGAGCGACCGACGCCAGCTCGATGACACCGAGGACCTGCCCCTCGACCACGATGGGCACCAGCACCAGAGCGGTGGGCACCACCTCGCCGAGCCCGGAGGAGATGGTCACGTAGCCCGGCGGCAGCTCGTCCACCACGATGGTGCGGCGGCTGCGCGCGGCCTGGCCGACCAGGGTGCGGCCGAAGGCGATGCGGGTGGGCTTGGCGGAGTCCTCCGGGTAGCCGTACGAGCCGACCAGGCGCAGCTCGGGGCCCTTCTCGCCCTCCTCCGCCAGATAGAAGGCGCCGTACTGGGCGGCGACCAGCGGCACCAGCTCGTCCATGATCAGCTCGGCGACCACGGGCAGGTCGCGGTGCCCCTGCATCAGGCCGGAGATCCGGGCGAGGTTGGTCTTGAGCCAGTCCTGCTCCTGGTTGGCCCGGGTGGTCTCGCGCAGGGACTGCACCATCGCGTTGATGTTGTCCTTGAGCTCGGCGACCTCGCCGGAGGCCTCCACGTTGATCGAGCGGGTCAGGTCGCCCTCGGCGACGGCCGACGTGACCTCCGCGATCGCGCGGACCTGCCGGGTGAGGTTGCCCGCAAGCTCGTTGACGTTCTCCGTGAGGCGCTTCCAGGTCCCGGAGACACCCTCGACCTCCGCCTGCCCGCCGAGCCGTCCCTCGGTGCCGACCTCGCGGGCGACGCGGGTGACCTCGTCGGCGAAGGCGGAGAGCTGGTCGACCATCGTGTTGATCGTCGTCTTCAGCTCCAGGATCTCGCCGCGCGCGTCGACGTCGATCTTCTTCGACAGGTCGCCCCGGGCCACCGCCGTCGTCACCAGCGCGATGTTGCGCACCTGGCCGGTGAGGTTGTTGGCCATGGAGTTGACGTTGTCGGTGAGGTCCTTCCAGGTGCCGGCGACGTTCGGCACGTGGGCCTGGCCGCCGAGCCGTCCCTCGGTGCCGACCTCGCGGGCGACGCGGGTGACCTCGTCGGCGAAGGCGGAGAGCGTGTCGACCATCGTGTTGATGACGTCGGCCAGCGCGGCGACCTCGCCCTTGGCCTCGACCGTGATCCGCTGCGAGAGGTCGCCGCGCGCCACGGCGGTGGCGACCTGCGTGATCGAGCGCACCTGGCCGGTGAGGTTGTTGGCCATGGAGTTGACGTTGTCGGTCAGGTCCTTCCAGGTGCCCGACACGCCGCGCACCTGCGCGCGCCCGCCGAGGTTGCCCTCGGTGCCGACCTCGCGGGCGACGCGGGTGACCTCGTCGGCGAAGGCGGAGAGCTGGTCGACCATCGTGTTGATGGTGTTCTTCAGCTCCAGGATCTCGCCGCGGGCGTCCACGGTGATCTTCTGCGACAGGTCGCCCTTGGCCACGGCGGTGGCGACCTGGGCGACGTTGCGGACCTGGTTGGTCAGGTTGCCCGCCATGAAGTTCACCGAGTCGGTGAGGTCGCGCCACGTGCCCCTGACGCCCTGCACGTCGGCCTGGCCGCCGAGCCGTCCGTCGGTGCCGACCTCGCGGGCGACGCGGGTGACCTCGTCGGCGAAGGCGGAGAGCTGGTCGACCATCGTGTTGATGGTGTTCTTCAGCTCCAGGATC
>NZ_JBVJCB010000018.1:108795-120376 GCF_055589025.1 Streptomyces sp. NPDC041968
CTCGCCGCGGGCGTCCACGTCGATCTTCTGCGACAGGTCGCCCTTGGCCACGGCGGTGGCGACCTGGGCGATGTCACGGACCTGGGTGGTCAGGTTGCCCGCCATGGCGTTGACCGAGTCCGTCAGGTCGGCCCAGGTGCCCGACACTCCCGGCACCCTGGCCTGCCCGCCGAGGGTTCCCTCGGTGCCGACCTCGCGGGCCACCCGGGTGACCTCCGAGGTGAACACGGACAACTGGTCCACCATGCCGTTGAAGACCTTGGCGATGTCACCCATCAGGCCGTCCGCCTCGTCCGGCAGACGGGTGCCGAAGTCGCCGTCCCGTACGGCGGTCAGGCCCGCCAGCAGACGGCGCAACTCCTGATCGCCCGGAACCGCTTCCACGGTCCCGGTGCTGTCGCTGGTCATTCGCACCCTCGTTCCGCTCCCCAGGAGCCCTCGGAGCGAGGACTCGGAACCCCCTCCGGACCGTGGTGCGGTCCGGCCTGTCGTGCACGCATTTCCGCAGTTCACGGATCTGCCCTAGGAGAAAAAATACGCCAGAGGCTAACCCAGGTGCGGGGTGTGCACCAAAGCGGGGCGCCAGGAGGTGGAGAACGGAGCCCGGACGGGGCACGGCACGCATGAGCAGCCGACTCCTGGGTACTCGACGGCATTTTGCCGCGGCCGATCCGCGACCGGCCGAATGCGGCGGCCCGGGCCGGGTATCCGCTGCTGTGGAGCCGGTCCGGCCCGTGGCGTCCGCCGGCCCCGCAGTCGTCACCGAAACGGGAGAAAAGGGAAAGCGTGCCGATGGAGAGCATCTGGTCGTACGCGGTGGGCAGCGGTCACTTGGAGGGGCAGGACCTGACGGGCTGCACCGTCGTCGCCGGCGACGGCACCATCGGTCACGTGGACCGTGAGGCCGAGCACTACGGCATGCGGCACCTGGTCGTCGACACCGGCGTCTGGGTCTTCGGCCGGAGCGTGCTCGTGCCGGTCGGCGTGGTCAGGGGCATCGACACCGAGGCCCGCACGGTCACGGTGGCCTGCACCCGGGCGGAGGTCAAGGCCGCGCCCCGGTTCCGGACCGACAGCGAGACGATGGACCGGGAGTACCTGGCGTCCGTCGGCGACTACTACCATCGGCTGCCGCCGCGGGAGACCACCGCGGACTGACCCGGTGCCGAACGACGGTACGGCGAACTCCAGGGACACCACTGACATGGAACCGATCGACGGGATCAGCACGGCCTCGGCCGGCGTGGGCCCGCCCCGTGCCCAGGCACCGGGGGCGGGCTCCGTGACCAGCGCGGCCACCGCACGCGCCTACGCGGAGTCGGTGGCCCGCACGCAGTGGGGTGCGGGCCGTGGGGTGCGGGAGGAAGACGTCGTCGACCTGCTCCTGGTGGTCTCGGAACTGGTCACCAACGCCATCCGGCACGGCGAGGGACTGGCCGGCTTCGAGGTCCGGCCGACGGACGAGGGCCTGTGGATCGCCGTTCACGACCACAGCGCGGTGGTGCCCCCGGCCGTGCGGGCCTTCCCCACCACGCACCGCGGCAGCGGCTACGGCTGGCCGCTCGTGGCCCGCCTGGCCCGGGACGTCGCGGTCGACCGCCGCCCGGAGGGCGGCAAGACCATCAGCGCGCTGGTGCCGCTGCGGGACGCGGGCACCCGCTGACCGCGACGGCCCCGGCCCCGGTCACCAGGGCAGGAAGACGTGGATGTCCTTGCCCCGCTCGCCCGTGACCACGCTCACCTGGTCGGACAGGGTGTGGATCAGATGCCAGCCGATGCCGCCGCCGCCACTGTTCGGGTGGAAGGCGCGCGGTGCGGGCTCCGTGGTGCTGGTGTCGTGCATGACCACGTGCACCCCGTCGAAGGTGCGGCGCAGCCGCAGCTGGAAGGGCCCGGGGGCGTACTGCACCGCGTTCGCCGCCAGCTCCGTGACGACGAGAAGGATGTCGTCCCAGTGCTCGGGCGCCGAGGGCGGCGCCGCCCGGGCCAGATCGAAGAGGAACTCCTCCGCGACCAGGCGCGCACCGGTCACATTGTGCAGTTCCCCGGTGAAGCTGGCGGTGCGGTTCGTGATCTCCTCGGAAGCCAGTGTCCTGTCCCAACGCGACTCGGCTGCCATCTCGCCTTCCCGGCCCGGCGTCGGCCGGGCGTTGTCCCCTCTTCGTACTCCTTTCGTCTCTTAGTTCCCGAGCGGGCCGACCCTACGCGCCTCCTCCTGCCGGAGCCCGCGCCCGGTGGCCGCCGGTGACCGGGGCGTCACCCACCGCGTACCGTCAGCGCAGGAACACGTTGTCCGCGTCCTCCCAGCCGGCCTGCTCCGCGAGCGGCACCTGGGGCGGCCGGCGGGAGCGGGCCTCGTACATGGCGTCGATCTCGAAGGCGTAGGTGCGCACGATCTCGTCCCGCCGGAGCTTCATCGACGGTGTGAGCAGCCCGTTGGCGACGTCGAACGGTTGCGGCAGGACACGGAAGACCCGGATGGACTCCGAACGCGACACGGCACTGTTGGCCGCGGCGACGGCCCGCGCGACCTCCTCGCGCAGCGCGTTCTCCTCCCGTGCCTCGCGGGCCGGGGCGTCCGCCTGCAGGGCCAGGCCCGCCCGCCAGTGCGTCAGGAACGCCGGGTCGAGCGTGATCAGCGCCCCGACGCAGGGCCGGTTGTCGCCCACGACCACGGCCTGGTGGACGAGGGGGTGCATGCGCAGCCGTTCCTCCAGGGCGGCCGGAGCCACGCTCTTGCCGCCGCTGGTGATGATGACGTCCTTCTTGCGGCCCGTGATCGCCAGGTAGTTCTCCTCGTCCAGGTGCCCGATGTCCCCGGTGGCCAGCCAGCCGTCGCGCAGCACCCGACGGGTGGCGGCCTCGTCGCCCACGTATCCCTGGAACATCGAGGGACCGCGCACCAGGATCTCCCCGTCGTCGGCCACCCGGATCTCCATGCCGGGCAGCGGCTGCCCGACGGTGCCGGACTTCTCCCGGCCGAGCGGCTGCATCGTCAGCCCGCCGCTGGTCTCCGTCAGCCCGTAGCCGTCGTGGACGTACACGCCGATGCCCTCGTAGAAGAGCGACAGTTCGCGGCTGAGGGGTGAACCGCCGGACGTCGCCCGGCGCACCCGGCCGCCCAGCGCGGTCCGCAGCCGGCGGTACACCGTCCGCTCGTACAGGGCGTGCTGGAGACGGAGGTCGAGGCCGGGCCCCGTCCCCCGGCCGAGCCGCTGGCGCTCCAGCGCGGCGGCGAAGTCGCGCGCCGTGCCGGCGGCCCGCTCGAACAAGGCCCCCCGGCCCGCCTGCTGGGCCGTGCGCAGGAAGGTCTTGTAGAGCTTCTCCAGGACCGACGGGACGGCGTAGAGGTACGTGGGACGGAAGGTGCGCAGGGCCGAGGACAGCGCCTCGTCGGTCATCGCGGGCTCGTGCGCCATGAGCAGCCCGCCCCGGACGCACAGGCTCTGGATCATCAGCCCGTACACGTGCGAGAAGGGCAGGAAGGCGAGGACCGCGCCCTGCTCACCCGGCGGCGCCACCGTGTGGCCCCAGCCGGCGAGGAGCGTGTCGCACGGGCTGGCCAGGCCGCGGTGGCTCAGCGCGCACCCCATGGCGCGGCCGGACGTGCCCGAGGTGTAGGCCACGACCGCGGTGGAGTCCGGCAGCACGATGCGGCGCATGGAGTCGACCGTGGCGTACGGCAGGAACTCGCCGCGCGCCACGATCGTGTCGACCGCGCCGGCGTCGAGTTGCCAGACGTGGCGCAGCGACGGCAGCGACGCGCACACCGAACCGACGGTCATCACGCTCTGCTCGTCCTCGACCACCACGGCCACACAGCCCGCGTCCCGCAGGATCCACTCGACCTGGTCGCGCGAGGACGTCGGATAGATCGGCACGACCTCGGCGCCCACCGCCCACAGCGCGTAGCTGAAGACCGTCCACTCGTACCGGGTGCGGGCCAGGATCGCCACCCGGTCGCCCGGCGCGATCCCGCACGCGATCAGCCCCTTGGCGAGGTCGACGACCTCGTCGCGGAACTCCACGGCCGTCACCTCCTGCCAGTCGGCGGAGCCCTGGTGGGTGCGGCGGGCGAGCATCGGCAGGGTCGGTTCGCGGGCGGCCGTCTCGAAGAGGCTGTCGGCGAGCCCGCCGGTCAGGGGTGGGACGGTCGGGGGAGCGAGAGCGAGGTCGCGCATGCGCTGGCTCCTGACGTGTGCGGACGGTGGACCGGGCGAGCACCGACGGGCACCGTCGTCGGCGGTGCTCGGAATCTAGCCGAGCCGCAGGCGACGGGGGGCCGGGACGGCAGAAGTGTTCCCGCCCGGTGATCTCGGCGGATCGGGGGACCCGGTCGTCATGAGATACACGAATCCCGATCCGGAACCCGATCGCACCACCGGCCTGACGCCCGGCGGTGGCGTGCCGCCCGGCGAGACCCCGCCGGGGGAGAGCAGCATGTCCGAGGCCGGGCCGTGGGAGGGGAACAACCCGCCCAAAGGCTGGGCCAAGGCGCCGCTGGCGGTGATCCTCGTCCTCGTGGCGGTCGTCGCCGCGGGCTTCCTCGGCTACGCCCTGGTCCTGATGCTCTGAGAGCGGACCGGCCGCCTCCTGGCCGCGGGACGCCTCACGCCGCTTGCGTACGGCGCGCGCACTCGGTGACGACGTCCCGCAGGCTGCCCGTGCGCTCCAGCAGTTCCCGCTGCACCCGGGCGCCGTTGCCGTCCCGCAGCAGCTTCTCGACGCCGTCCCGTACCCGCTCCAGGTCGCCGTCGGCCGCCAGCGCCTCCTCGACGTGCTCCAGCAGCGCCCGCAGGACCGCCTCGGCCGGCATCCGCCGCATCGTCTCCGGATGCAGCAGTTCCTCCGTCAGCCCGGAGCGGGCGGCCCGCCAGGCCGCGAGGCGGAGCAGGCTCACGCTGTGCCCGGCCGGCTTCGTGCCCTCCCGCCACTCCCGCGCGGCCGTCTCGACCAGGGCGCGGGCCAGCGCGGCGATGAGCGCGGCGGTGCTCGCGTCCAGACAGACGTCCATGACCCGGAACTCCACCGTCGGGTACCGCTGGGAGAGCCGGACGTCGAAGTAGATCATCCCCTCGTCGAGGATCGTGCCGGTGGCGACCATGTCCGCGACCCGCCGGTGGTAGGTCTCCGCCGAGCCGAACAGCTCCGTCGGACCGGCCGACGGCCAGCGCTGCCAGACCCGGCTGCGGTAGCTGCTGTACGAGGAGTCCCGGCCCTGCCAGAACGGGGAGTTCGCGCTCAGCGCGGTGAGCACCGGCAGCCAGGGCCGCACCCGGTCGATCACCGCGACGCCCTCCTCGTCGGACTCCACGGACACGTGCACGTGGCAGCCCAGGACCAGCTGCTCGTGAACCACCACGCCGTACTGGCCGGCCATCCAGTCGTACCGGCGGTTCATGCCGATGGACGGGGTGACCGGCAGCGGCGACGTGGCGAGCGCGGCGACGGCACAGCCGATCCCCCCGGCGTGCCGCCCGGCCTCCTTGCGGCAGCGCACGATCTCCGCGTGCAGCTGGTCCATGTCCGCCTGCGGGTGCGTGGCGAACTCGAGCATCTGCTCGTGCAGCTCCTTCTCGAAGACGTCCTGCTCCGCGTCGTCGAGCGAGGCCCGGGCGAGGACGGCGGCGGACAGTGCCCGCGGCTCGCCGTTATCGGGGTCGACCAGGAGGAGTTCCTCCTCCACTCCGACGGTGCGCACGTGATGTCGCCTTTCTGTGGGCCCGGCTGCGACGACGAGGTCGTCCCCTGCGTAGGACCACCGAATGCCCCGGCGGAGCGGCCGGACACCTCGACGCGCCGCCCCGTCTCACAGGGCGTACGGCCTCAGCCACACCGTGGCCAGCGGAGGCAGCGTGATCGTGATGCTGCCGTCCTCGGGTTTGACCGGGTCGGCGTTGGCCACCCCGCTGCCCCCGTACTCCACGGCGTCGGTGTTGAGGACCTCCTGCCAGGCGACGGCCTCGTCGCCGACGGCGAGCGCGTACCCGTGCCGCACGACCGGGGAGAAGTTCGTCACCGCCAGCAGGGGAGCGCCGGCCGCGTCGAAACGCAGGAACGCGAAGACGTTGTCCTCCGCCGCGTCCACGGCGACCCACCGGAAACCGGCCGGGTCGGTGTCCCGCTGCCACAGGGCCGGCGTCTGCGCGTAGCGGGTGTTGAGCTCGCGGACCAGGTCCTGCACCCCGCGGTGGTCGGCCGCCGAGTGGTAGCCCTCGTCCAGCAGCCACCACTCCGGGCCCTGCTCCTCGGACCACTCGGCACCCTGCGCGAACTCCTGGCCCATGAACAGCAGCTGCTTGCCGGGGTGGGCCCACATGAAGCCGAGGTAGGCGCGGACGTTCGCCCGCCGCTGCCACCAGTCGCCCGGCATCTTCGACACCAGCGCCTGCTTGCCGTGCACGACCTCGTCGTGGGAGATCGGCAGGCAGTAGTTCTCGCTGTAGGCGTACACCATCGAGAAGGTCATCTCGTGGTGGTGGTACTTGCGGTGCACCGGCTCGTGGGCGACGTACTCCAGCGAGTCGTGCATCCAGCCCATGTTCCACTTCAGGCCGAAGCCGAGTCCGCCGGTGTCGGTCGGCCGGGTCACCCCGCCCCACGCGGTCGACTCCTCGGCGATGGTCACCACGCCCGGGCAGCGCCGGTAGACGGTCGCGTTCATCTCCTGGAGGAACGCCATGGCCGCCAGGTCCTCCCGGCCGCCGTACTGGTTGGGCTCCCACTGGCCCGAGTCGCGCGAGTAGTCCAGGTAGAGCATCGAGGCGACGGCGTCGACGCGCAGCCCGTCGATGTGGAACTCCTCGCACCAGTACACCGCGTTGGCCACGAGGAAGTTGCGCACCTCGGTCCGTGCGAAGTCGAAGGTGTACGTCCCCCAGTCCGGGTGGGTCGCGCGCCGCTCGTCCCCGGGCTCGTACAGCGGGTCCCCGTCGAAGCGGGCCAGCGCCCAGTCGTCCTTCGGGAAGTGCGCCGGCACCCAGTCCATGATCACGCCGATGCCCGCCCGGTGCAGGGCGTCGACCAGGTACCGGAAGTCGTCGGGCGAGCCGAGCCGCGCGGTCGGCGCGTAGAAGCCGGTGACCTGGTACCCCCAGGAGGGGCCGTAGGGGTGCTCGGCGACCGGCATCAGCTCGACGTGGGTGAAGCCCAGGTCGCTGACGTAGGCGGGCAGCACGTCGGCCAGCTCGCGGTAGGTCAGCCCCGGCCGCCAGGACGGCAGGTGCACCTCGTACACGGAGAACGGAGCCTCGTGCACGGGCCGGTCGGCGCGGGTGCGCATCCACGCGGCATCGTCCCACTCGTAGTGCGAGGCGGTCACGACGGACGCGGTGTTCGGGGGCTCCTCGGTACGGCGCGCCATGGGGTCGGCCTTCAGGAACCGGTGCCCGTAGCGGGAGTGGATCTCGAACTTGTACCGGGTGCCCTCGCCGACGCCCGGCAGGAACAGCTCCCACACCCCCGAGGCGCCGAGCGAGCGCATCGGAAACGCCGTGCCGTCCCAGTGGGTGAAGTCCGTGGCGACCCGCACACCCTGCGCGTTCGGCGCCCACACCGTGAACCGGGTGCCGGTGACGCCCTCGTGGGTCATCGGCTCAGCGCCCAGCGCCCGCCACAGCTGCTCGTGCCGCCCCTCACCGACCAGGTGCAGGTCCAGCTCGCCGAGGGCGGGCAGGAAGCGGTACGGGTCGTGCGTCTCCTGCTCGCCCTCCGCGTACGTCACCACGAGGGTGTACGCCGGGATGCCCGGCAGGGGCAGCACCGCGGAGAAGAGGCCGTCCTCCTCCGACACCAGGGCGTGGCGCTCCCCGTCGACCACCAAGTCGACCTCGCGGGCGAACGGGCGCAACGCCCGGAAGGCGATGCCGCCGGGCACCGGATGGGCACCGAGCAGGGCGTGCGGGTCGTGGTGGGCGCCCGCCAGGAGGCGCCCCCGGTCGACGGGGTCCAGGGGCGGTGCGGTGCCGTACGCGCCGGGGGCGGACGGGACGGGACCGGACGGCTCGGGGAGCGAGGTGTCGCGGAGGGCCACGGGTCAGTCTCCTCTCACGGCGAGTCGTTCGATCGCCGCCATGGGTACGGGAAGCCAGTCGGGGCGGTGCCGCGCCTCGTACAGCACCTCATACACGGCGCGGTCCGTCTCGTAGGCGCGCAGCAGGCCGTGCTTCTTACGGGGGTCCCACCCGGCGCGGGCGGCGTAGCCCGCGCAGAAGGCCTCCCGGCACCGGCGCGCCCACTCGGGGCGCCACGGGCGGCGCTGCCGGGCGGCGTAGTCGAAGGAGCGCAGCATGCCCGCGATGTCCCGCACGGGGGAGTGGGCGCTGCGCCGTTCGGACAGCGGACGGGACGGTTCGCCCTCGAAGTCGATGACGAACCAGTCCCGGCCGGCCCGCAGCACCTGCCCCAGGTGCAGGTCGCCGTGGATGCGCTGGGCGGGCGGTCCGGAGTCGCAGGTGGACAGCGCCGCGAAGGCCGCCCGCAGCCCGGGGACGAAGGGCTGCAGGGCCGGTACGCAGTGCGCGGCGGCGGTGAGCCGCTCGGTCATCGCCGCGGCGGTCCGGTCGTTCTCCCCGGCCGGGCCGGCCGGGAAGGCCGAGGCCAGCGCGAGGTGCACGTCGGCCATGGCCCGGCCCAGCTCGTGGGCCTGCACGGTGAAGTCGTCCCCCGCGGCCAGCGCGTCCAGGGCGAGGGTCCAGCCGTCGGAGGCGTCGTGCAGGAAGGGCTGGAGCACACCGAGCGTCGCCTCGTACGGGCGGGTCGTGCGCATCCACGCCACCGGCGCCGGGACCCGGCCGCAGCCCTGGCGGGCCAGCGCGTCGGGCACCTCGAGGTCGGGGTTGACGCCCGGCTGGATGCGCCGGAACAGTTTCAGGATGAACTCGTCGCCGTAGATGAGTGACGAGTTGGACTGCTCGGCGTCCAGCAGCCGCGGCACGAGTCCGCCGGGCACCGGGCGCGAGGGGTCGGACTCGAAGCGCAGCGGGCCCGCCTCGCCGGGCTGTCTGAGCCGCTCCAGGAGCAGCTGGGCCGACCGGGGGTCGTGCAGCGCGTCGTAGACCGTCCGGCCGGCCAGCGGGCCGTCCTGCACCTGCCCGATCAGCGCCCGGCCCAGCCGCGGCGAGGGCTGCTCGCGCACGCCCAGCAGCAGTTGGTAGCAGTCCCCGGCCTGGGGAGCACCGCCCGGAGCGGGCACCGGGCCGTGCCCGGTGTGCACCAGCAGGTGCAGGCAGCCCGGGAAGAGCTCGGTCATCGACAGCAGACCCAGCTCGGCCACGGGACGGTCCTTGCCCGCGAACCAGCGCTGGCGCGGCAGCCACTCCCGCAGCAGCTCGCCGAGTGACGCCATGGGCTCGGCGAGCTGCCCGCGTCCGCGGCGCAGGGATGCGGTCTTCGGCATGGTGACGCGTCCTTTCCTCGGCCCGGACTCAAACGCGGCGGCCGATGCGGGATGCGACTCGGGTGAGCCGGAACCAGTAGAAGCCGTGGCCCCCGAGGGTCAGCAGGTACGGCAGCTCGCCGATGGCCGGGAAGCGGACCCCGCCGAACAGCTCGACCGGGTGGCGTCCGGCGAACTCGCGCAGGTCCAGCTCGGTGGGTTGCGCGAACCGCGCGAAGTTGTTCACGCACAGCACCAGGTCGTCCTCGTACTCCCGCAGGAAGGCCAGCACGGCGGGGTTGGAGGAGGGCAGCTCGGTGTAGGTGCCGAGGCCGAAGGCCGGGTTCTGCTTGCGGATCTCGATCATGCGGCGGGTCCAGTGCAGCAGGGAGGACGGCGAGGCCATGGAGGCCTCGACGTTCGTCACCTGGTAGCCGTAGACCGGGTCCATGATCGTGGGGAGGTACAGGCGTCCCGGATCGCAGGTCGAGAAGCCGGCGTTGCGGTCCGGGGTCCACTGCATCGGGGTGCGGACCGCGTCGCGGTCGCCGAGCCAGATGTTGTCGCCCATGCCGATCTCGTCGCCGTAGTAGAGGATCGGCGATCCCGGGAGGGCGAGCAGCAGCGCGGTGAACAGCTCGATCTGGTCGCGGTCGTTGTCCAGCAGGGTGGCGAGCCGCCGGCGGATGCCGATGTTGGCGCGCATGCGCGGGTCCTTGGCGTACTCCGCGTACATGTAGTCGCGCTCCTCGTCGGTGACCATCTCCAGGGTCAGCTCGTCGTGGTTGCGCAGGAAGATGCCCCACTGGCAGTTGGAGGGGATGGCCGGGGTCTTGGCGAGGATCTCGGAGACCGGGTAGCGGGACTCGCGGCGCACGGCCATGAAGATGCGGGGCATGACCGGGAAGTGGAAGGCCATGTGGCACTCGTCGCCGCCGACCGCGTAGTCGCCGAAGTAGTCGACCACGTCCTCCGGCCACTGGTTGGCCTCCGCCAGCAGCACGGTGTCGGGGTAGTGGGCGTCGATCTCGCTGCGGACGCGCTTCAGGAAGGCGTGGCTGGCGGGCAGGTTCTCGCAGTTGGTGCCCTCTTCGGCGTACAGGTAGGGGACGGCGTCGAGCCGGTAACCGTCGATGCCGAGGTCCAGCCAGAACCTCAGGGCGGCCAGGATCTCCTCCTGGACGGCCGGGTTCTCGTAGTTGAGGTCCGGCTGGTGGGAGAAGAAGCGGTGCCAGTAGTACTGGCCGCGGACCGGGTCGAAGGTCCAGTTGGACGCCTCGGTGTCGACGAAGATGATGCGGGCGTCGGCGTAACGGGTGTCGTCGTCGGCCCAGACGTAGTAGTCGCCGTAGGGGCCGTCGGGGTCCTTGCGGGACTCCTGGAACCACGGGTGCTGGTCGCTGGTGTGGTTCATGACGAAGTCGATGATCACCCGGATGCCGCGCTGGTGGGCGGCGTCCACGAACTCGACGAAGTCGGCCAGGTCGCCGAACTCGGGCAGGACGGCGGTGTAGTCGGAGACGTCGTAACCGCCGTCGCGGAGCGGTGACTTGAAGAAGGGCGGCAGCCAGAGGCAGTCCACCCCGAGCCACTGGAGGTAGTCCAGCTTGGCGGTGAGGCCCTTGAGGTCGCCGACGCCGTCGCCGTTGCTGTCCTGGAAGGAGCGGACGAGGACCTCGTAGAAGACGGCTCGTTTGAACCAGTCCGGGTCCCGGTCCCTGGCGGGTGTGTCCTCGAACTTGTCCGGTACGGGCTCGTTCACGCTCATGAGGCTGCTGACCTTCCCTTCGGGGGAACGGCGGCGGACGGCCGCCGGACGTGGAAGACGTGAGCGGGGGCCCGGCCGGGCTCCAGGCGCACGTAGTTCGTCCGGCCCCAGTGGTAGGTCTCGCCGGTGAGTTCGTCGTGGACCGGCACCGACTCGTGCCAGTCGAGGCCGAGCTGCGGCATGTCGAGCGTGATCGTGGCCTCCTGCGGATGACGGGGGTCGAGGTTGGCGACCACCAGCACGACGTCGGACCCCTCGCGCTTGCTGTACGCGATGAGCGCGTCGTTGTCGGTCCGGTGGAAGCGGAGGTTCCTGAGCCGGTGCAGCGCGGGGTGGTCCCGTCGGATGCTGTTGAGCTTGGTGACGAGGGGGGCGATGGTGCGGCCCTCGCGTTCGGCGGCGGCCCAGTCGCGGGGTGTGAGCTGGTATTTCTCGCT
>NZ_JBVJCB010000019.1:0-112143 GCF_055589025.1 Streptomyces sp. NPDC041968
CTCGAGGGCTCCCCTCCCGCGGTGCAGACCGACGAGGAGGCGGCGGAGCTGGTGGAGGCGCAGGCGCCGACCCCGAAGTTCTGACGCTCCGGCCGGCCCGCGCGACGGCCGTGCCGCCCCCCGGCCAGGGGGTGCGGCACGGCCGTCGCGGTGTCCGTGTGCGCCGACCGTCGCGGCGGCCGGCCCGGAGTTCCCCGTCGGCCGTGCCCCGGGCGGGCCTCAGCGTCCGAGCTGGGCGTCCAGCCAGGTGCGGACCTCGGGGGTCGCGGGGTCGGTGATGTCGTCGAAGTCGTGGTGCTTGGTGAGGTACTTGGCGACGTAGGGGCAGACGGGCACGATACGCAGTCCCTGGGCGCGCACGTCGGTGAGGGCCTGTCGGACCAGCTGTCCGGCCAGGCCCTGTCCGGCGTGGGCGTCGTCGATCTCCGTGTGGAAGAAGACGCGCTGCTCGCCGCGGTCGCGGTAGGCGGTCAGGCCGGCCTGCCGGCCGTCGACCAGGATCACGTAGCGGTGGCGTGCGTCGATCCGCTCGACGGTGGGCGCGACGGGGGCGGGCTGGTCGTTCACGGGGTTCCTCTCGTGGGGGGCGGCGGTCAGCGGCGCGGCGGGTTGCCGCGCGGGGTCAGGGCCGCGTTGGGCAGGGCGGGAGCGGGCAGCCGGTCTCCCGGATACCCCTCGACGGCGCCGAAGCGGTCGGAGGCGTTCTGCCAGTCGGTCCGGGCCCGGACGATGTCCTCGTGACTGCGGCCGATGAAGTTCCACCACATCACGATCTCCTCGTCGAAGGGGGCGCCTCCGATCAGGACCGCCCTGGCCGGGGTGTCGGACTCGTTGACGAGGGCCAGGGTGTCGCTCCCGACGTCGAGGAAGCCGAGGTGGGCGGGGCGCAGCGCGGTGCCCGCCATGCGTACCTCGCCCCGGTCGACCAGGAGGCCGTGCTCGAAGGCCGGGTCGACGTCGAGCGTGACCGCGGCCCTCGGCGCGAGCGCGATCTCCGCGCCGAGGAGGGGCGAGAAGGTCTCCACGGGCGAGGTGGATCCGGCCAGGGAGCCCAGGAAGACCCTGATCTCCGCGCCGTCCAGGGCCACCGGCTCGGGCACGTGGCGCTGGAAGTCCCGGGGGGCGTCGCGGTGCTCCCGCGGCAGGGCCAGCCACAGCTGCACGCCGTGCAGGACGGTGGTCCGCGGGGTGGAGACCTCGGTGTGGCTGATGCCGTGGCCGCCGGTCATGAGGTTCAGTTCACCGGGCCGGACGAAGGCGTGGCTGCCGAGGCTGTCGCGGTGCTCGATCTCCCCGCTGAAGAGCCAGCTCACCGTCTGCAACCCGGTGTGCGGATGCGGGGCGACGTCCATGCCGCCGGTGTCCGCCACGTCGTCGGGGCCGTAGTGGTCGGCGAAGCACCAGGCCCCGATCAGGGTCCGGGAACGCTGCGGCAGGGTGCGGCGCACGGTCATGGCGCGCGGGCCGCCCAGGGGCACGTCGCGCGGCGCGAGGACGTCGACGCGCGGGGCGCCCGGGGAGCCCGCGCCGTCGGCGGGTCCGCACCGCACCGCGACGGGGTCCGTCTCGACGTGGCTCATCGGCAGCCTCCTGCACCCTCATGGTAGTTTCAACTTCAACAATACGCCGTGATCATAGACGTCCGCGGCCTCTCGAAGGAGCGTCGGGTGACCACTCCCGCCCCGGAACCCGCCGCCCCGCGGCTCTACATCGACAAGCGGAGCCCGGCCGCGTACCGCGCGCTGGTGCAGACCGCCGAGGCGGTGCGCGCGGTCACCGCCGAGGCGGGTCTCGACCGGACCGTCGCGGAGCTGGTCAACCTCCGCGTCTCCCAGCTCAACGGCTGCGCCTCCTGCCTGGACGTGCACACCCGGGCCGCCCAGCGCCTCGGCGAGACCCCGCGGCGCCTGGGCGTGCTGGCCGCCTGGCGGGACACCGAGCTGTTCACCCCGGTGGAGCGGGCCGCCCTCGCCCTCGCGGAGGCGACCACCACGCCGGCCGACACCGCCGCGCGGGACGCCGCCCACGCCTTGGCCCGGGAACACCTGACCGACGACCAGATCTCCGCGGTGATCTGGGTGGCCGTCACCATCAACGCGTTCAACCGGGTCTCGGTGATGAGCCGGCACCCGGTACGGGCCGACCGCTGAAGGACAGGCACCCGGTCCAGGCCTATCGCTGAAGGCCCACGCGCGGGACGCCGGTCGGGGGGCTCGTCCGACGCCCGGGATATCCGTAGGCTGACCTGGGAAGACGCTGCCGCGAGACCGACCGGGCGGAATGAAGGGCGAGTCGTGTTCTACTACGTGCTCAAATACGTGCTGCTGGGGCCCCTGCTGAGACTGCTCTTCCGTCCCCGGATCGAGGGCCTGGACCACGTGCCGGCGTCCGGGGCGGCCATCATCGCGGGCAACCACCTCTCCTTCTCGGACCACTTCCTGATGCCGGCGGTGCTCAGGCGCCGCATCACCTTCCTCGCCAAGGCCGAGTACTTCACCGGCCCCGGCATCAAGGGCCGGCTGACCGCGTTCTTCTTCCGCAGCGCCGGGCAGATCCCCGTCGACCGCTCCGGCAAGGACGCGGGCCAGGCGGCGATCCGCGAGGGGCTCGGCGTGCTGGGCAAGGACGAGTTGCTCGGCATCTACCCGGAGGGCACCCGCTCGCACGACGGCCGGCTGTACAAGGGCAAGGTGGGCGTCGCGGTGATGGCGCTCCGGGCCGGGGCGCCGGTCGTGCCCTGCGCGATGATCGGCACCTTCGAGGCCCAGCCGCCGGGCCGGAAGATCCCGAAGCTGCACCCCGTGGTGATCCGTTTCGGCGAGCCCCTGGACTTCTCCCGCTACGCCGGGATGGAGGGCGAGAAGGCCGTGCTGCGCGCCATCACCGACGAGATCATGTACGCCGTCCTGACGCTGTCCGGACAGGAGTACGTCGACCGGTACGCGGCCGACGTCAAGGCCGAGGAGGCCCGGACGGCGGCCAGGGGACCGAAATTCCCCCGGCTGCCGCACCGCTAGCAGGCCGCTGTCTGCCCTCGGCAGAAGAGCGTGGTCGAAGAGCGCCCGGTCCGCCTACCGTCGCCCTATGACACGAGCTGTGGTGATCGGGGCGACGGGGCAGATCGGGCGCCCGACCGTGGGAGTGCTGGCCCGGGACGGCTGGGAGGTGACGGCCGTCTCGCGGGGCGGTGAGCGGGACGGGGACTGGCCCGGGGACGTGCGGGTGGTGCGGGCCGACCGGGAGGACGACGCGGCCCTGTCGGCGGCGGTCGGCGACGGCTGCGACGTCCTGGTGGACACGGTGGCCTTCGGGGAGGGGCACGCGCGGCAGCTGGTCTCGCTCGCCGGGCGGGTCGGCTCCGCCGTGGTGATCTCCAGCGTGTCGGTCTACGAGGACGACAAGGGCCGCAACTTCGACACGCAGGGCGAGCCCGACGGCTTCCCCGCGTACCCGGTGCCCCTCTCCGAGGAGCAGCGCACGATCCGCCCGGGCGACGCCTCGTACAGCACCCGCAAGGCGGCGCTGGAGCGTGAACTGCTCGCGGCGGGCGACCGGTTGCCGGTCACGCTGCTGCGCGCGGGCGCGGTCCACGGGCCGCACTGCCGTACCCCGCGCGAGCTGTACTTCGTCAAGCGCAACCTCGACGGCCGGCGCCGGCGCTTCCTCGCCCACCGCGGTACGAGCCGCTTCCACCCGGCGAGCGTGCACACCATCGCCGAGCTGATCCGGCTGGCCGCTCCACGGCCGGGCACGCGTGTGCTGAACGCGGTCGATCCCGAGGCACCGACGGTCGCGGAGATCGCGGCGGCGATCGACGCGGTGATGGGGGTGGAGGCGGAGGACGTGCTGATGGACGGCCCGCCCACCGCCGACGGCGTGGGCGACACGCCCTGGTCGGTGCCCCTGCCCGTGGTGTGCGACATGAGCGCGGCCGAGCGGCAGTTGGGCTACCGTCCGGTGGTCCGCTACGCCGAGACCCTGCCGGAGACGGTGGCCTGGATCGAGGGGCGGCTGGCCGCACGGGACTGGCGGGAGGCGTACCCGAAGATGGTCCGGGCCTACGGCGACCTCTTCGACTACGCCGCGGAGGACGCCTGGTCGGCGGCGCGGCGGACGTGAGGACGCGGAGGGGCGGCCGGTCGGTCCGGCCGCCCCTCCCTGCGCCTTCGGGTCGCTACGGCTTGGGTGTGGCGTGGGGCGCGCAGGTCACGTCCCTGGCGTCCACCTCGCCGGTGAGCAGGTAGGTGTCGACCCGGTCGTTGACGCACGGGTTGACCAGGCCGGTGACCCCGTGCGATCCGGCGTCCCGCTCGGTGATCAGGCGCGATCCCTTGAACCGCTGGTGCAGTTCGACGGCGCCTCCGTACGGGGTCGCCGCGTCCCGCTCGGCCTGCACGATCAGCACGGGCGGCAGGCCCTTGCCGGTCTTGACGTCCACCGGGGTGTGCTGCTTGACGGGCCAGGTGGCACACGGCAGGTTCATCCAGGCGTTGGCCCAGGTCATGAACGGGTGGTCGCGGTGGAGCCGGGTGTTGTCCCGGTCCCAGGTCTGCCAGTCGGTGGGCCACTGGGCGTCGGCGCACTCGACGGCGGTGTAGACGGCGTTGCCGTTCTCCGCGGAGGCGTTGCCCGCGGTGTCGCTGAGGTCGGGGGCGGCGGCGTCCACGAGGGCCTGGGTGTCACCGGCGACGTACTTGCCGAAGACCGTGGCGACCGGCACCCACGCGGAGTCGTAGTACGGGGCGCTCTGGAAGAAGGAGATCAGCTCGGCCGGGCCGACGACCCCGCCGAGCGGCTCCTTCGCCGCGGTGGCGCGCAGCTCGAGCCACTGGTCCTGGACCTCGGCGCGGGTGTCCCCGAGGTGGAAGGTGGCGTCGTTCCGCGCGACCCAGTCCTGCCAGTCCTGCCAGCGCTGCTCGAAGGCGACGTCCTGGTCCAGGTTGGCCTGGTACCAGATCTTGTCGCGGGACGGGTTGACGACACTGTCGACGACCATCCGGCGGACGTGGTCCGGGAAGAGAGTGCCGTAGACGGCGCCGAGGTAGGTGCCGTAGGAGACGCCGAGGAAGTTGAGCTTCCGCTCGCCGAGCGCGGCGCGGATGACGTCGAGGTCGCGTGCGGTGTTCGGCGTGGTCATGTGCGGGAGCATCTCGCCGCTGCGCTCGCCGCACCCCTCGGCGTACTCGCGGGCCAGCTTGCGCTGCGCGAGCTTGTCGGCCTCGGAGCCGGGCACCGGGTCCATCTTGGGCGCCTTCACGAACTCCTGCGGGTCGACGCAGGAGATGGGCGCGGACTTGCCGACACCGCGCGGGTCGAAGCCCACGAAGTCGTAGGCCTCGGCCGCGTCGGCCCAGACCGCGCTCTTGCTCGTGACGCGGGCCGGGAAGCGCAGCCCGGAGCCGCCGGGACCGCCGGGGTTGTAGAGGAGCGCGCCCTGGCGCTCGGCCTTGGTGCCGGTGTTGCCGATGCGGTCGACGGCGATCTCGATCTGCTTGCCGAACGGCTTGGCGTAGTCGAGCGGCACCGTGACGTAGCCGCACTGGATCGGCTTGGGCAGGTTCCAGTCGGTGGGGCAGTCCTGCCAGTCGATGCCGGCCTTCGCCGCGCGGGCGGCGGCGATCGCGGCCCCGCGGGCCTCGCGGTCCCAGCCCTTCGCGTGGCCGCCGGCCGGGCCCGCGCTCGCGGTGGGCGCCGCGACCGCGCCGGCTATCAGTGTGGCGGTGACGAGCGCTCCGGCCGTGCCGAACGCCGCCGCCCTCCGCCCCGGTCCGCTCTTCCTCACGTGGCCTCCCCGTACGTGTTCGCGACAAGTACGGGGATCTTCGCGGTTGTGCGTTCCCTGAGGACAGAGGCGATGCTACTTCTTTGCCAATCCGATAAACGGAGAAAGGCGTTCGGTCAAAGGGCTCCGGTCGACGGACCCCGGTCCAGCGAGGCCAGCGCCTCGTCCAGCAGCCGTCTCAGCCGCAGCGCGTCCGAGGCCACCGCCGTCACCAGCGCGCACGGCCCGGCGAGCGGCATGACGGCCGCACCCGGAGCGAGGACGCGGGCCGCCGGTGGCGCGGTCGCGAACTCCGGGCGGGCGACGATCAGCTGGCCGACCGCACGGTTCCCCGCCAAGCCTGCGGGGCCGTCCCAGCCGCCCGGGGCGCCGGGCCCGCAGGCCAGCTCCTGGTCGAGGACGCTCCGGCCGGCGATCCGCACGGTCAGACGGCTGGTGAGCCGCCCCGGTTCCTCCCCGGACCGCCCGAGCACCTGCTCCTCGCGCAGCAGGAGCCGGGCCGTGGCGGCGAGGTCGACGTGTGTGGTGACGTGCAGGTCGCTGCCGCCCGCGGAGATCAACTGCTCGGGCAGCCAGCGCAGTTCCGCGTCGTCGCCGACGGTGAGCCGGACGTCGTAGCGGGCACCCGTCTTGGTCTGCCCCGGCAGGGCCAGGGTGGCGGCGGCCGATCCGACCCGCAGGCGGGCGCCCCGGTCCGCCTCGGCGGTCACCGTGAAGTGGTCCCCGCCGAGCGGGCCGCTCATCGCACCGACCAGCAGGACCCGGGCCTCGGCTCCGCTCCCCCGGGTGCGCCGCACCGTGAGCGGCCCCTCGCCCTCCAGCACCGGCAGCGAGGTGCCGCCGCGCCCGTCGTCGCGGGCGAGAACGCGCGCCCTCGCCCGTACGCCGGCCGCGGCCGTCATGCCGTCCATGCGGTGATCCGGGCCCGCACCCAGTCGGCCACGTCCCGGACGCCGTCCTCGCCGCGCAGCGACTGGAGGACGACCGGCAGTTCACCGCGCTGCGCCTTCGCGTCGGCGGCCATCCGCGCCAGGTCCGAGCCGACGTACGGCGCGAGGTCGGTCTTGTTGACGATCAGCAGGTCGGCGGTGGTGACGCCCGGCCCGCCCTTGCGCGGGATGTCGTCGCCCCCGGCGACGTCGATCACGAAGATCTGGGCGTCGACGAGCCCCCTGGAGAAGGTGGCGGTGAGGTTGTCGCCCCCGGACTCCACCAGGACGAGGTCCAGCGGACCCACCTCGTCCTCCAGGTCCTCCACCGCTTCGAGGTTGGCCGAGATGTCGTCCCGGATGGCGGTGTGCGGGCAGGCGCCGGTCTCCACGGCGCTGATCCGCTCCGGCGGCAGTACCGCCTCGCGGAGCAGGAACTCGGCGTCCTCGCGGGTGTAGATGTCGTTGGTGACGACGGCGAGGGACAACTCCTCGCGCAGGGCCCGGCAGAGCGCGGCCACGGTGGCGGTCTTCCCCGAGCCGACGGGTCCGCCGAGCCCGATCCGCAGCGCGCGGCGGCTTCCGTCGGGCCGCCTGGCGTCGGCGGAGACGGCGGGCGCTTCGTGGTGGTGATCGAGGTGCATGCTGCGACTCCTGCACGGGGGCGGAACCCCCTGTAAAGCCCCTGCAAGGGGACGGAAAGGGAAGGAAGGGACGGCGGGCGCGCGGGCCGAACGTTCGGAGCGCTACGAGGCGAACAACCGCACAGCCCAGGCGGCGTGCGCCTCCGCGCCGATCTCCAGCACCGGCGAGGACCGCGCGGGCAGCACGTCGACCCCGTCGGTCACGGCGGCGTGCGCCGCCTCGACGGCGTCCTGTGCCACCCGGTCCAGCTCGGGTGCGAGACGCGCCAGCACGCCCGTCGCGTCGAACGGGTCGAGGCCGAGCAGCCGCACCACGGCCGTGGCCGGTCCGCTCACTGCCTCGTAGAGGGAGCAGTACGCCGCGTCCAGGGGCCCGAGTCCGGCCGCTCGGGCGGTCAGGCCGAGGACGACGGGCTGGTGCGCCCCCTTGGGGAACCGTCCCGCCAGCGCGTCGAGTTCGGGGTGCGGCCAGGTCGCCCGCGCGGCCCGCATCAGCTGCCGCCCGAGTCGGCGCGCCACCCCGCGCAGGGCGGGTGAAGGGGTGCGGGCGTCCGCGGCCCGGTCGAGTGCGACGGGGTCCACACCGAGGGCCGCCGCCGCGGCGAGGCAGGCCGCGACGCTTCCGCCGGTGTGCAGCCGCCCTCGGCAGAACTCCTCCAGGCTCGCGGCGTCGGTGATGTGGCCCGCCCGGACGGCGGCCTCCGCCCCGCCGGAGTGGGCGTGCCCTCCGGCGGGGAAGCGGCCGTCCGCGAGGACGAGCAGTGCGGCGCGGCTCATGTCGGCGCTCAGAACAGGAAGTACCGCTGCGCGAGCGGCAGTTCGACGGC
Organism: Streptomyces sp. NPDC041968; assembly: GCF_055589025.1. Lineage (NCBI taxonomy): Bacteria > Bacillati > Actinomycetota > Actinomycetes > Kitasatosporales > Streptomycetaceae > Streptomyces > Streptomyces sp. NPDC041968. Next base: position 8,183 of record NZ_JBVJCB010000019.1, read on the forward strand.
GGGTGCGGGTTCGACGAGCTCGCCGTCGATGGTCACCGCGAAGGAGTCCGCGGCCACCTCGACGCGGGGCAGCGCGTCGTTCTCCCGCATGTCGGCCTTGGTGAGGCCACGGGTCGACCGGATGGGCACGAGCTCCCGGCCGAGTCCGAGGCGTTCCGGCAGCCCGTCCTCGAGGGCGGCCCCGGCCACGAAGCCGACCGAGTTGGCGGCCGGAGCCGTCCCGTGGGCCCCGAACATCGGTCGCGGCAGCACCGGTTGCGGGGTGGGGATGGAGGCGTTGGCGTCGCCCATCTGCGCGTACGCGATCTGCCCGCCCTTGAGGACGAGCTGCGGCTTCGCACCGAAGAACCGGGGGTCCCACAGCACCAGGTCGGCCAGCTTGCCGGTCTCCACCGAGCCGACCTCGTGCTCGATGCCCTGGGCCACGGCGGGGTTGATGGTGTACTTGGCGACATAGCGGCGGGCGCGCAGGTTGTCGGCGCGGGTGTCGCCGGGCAGGAAGCCGCGGCGCCGCTTCATCACGTGCGCGGTCTGCCAGGTCCGCAGGATCACTTCTCCGATGCGGCCCATCGCCTGGGCGTCCGAGGCCATGATGGAGATGGCTCCCATGTCGTGCAGGATGTCCTCGGCCGCGATGGTGCTGGGCCGGATGCGGGACTCCGCGAAGGCCAGGTCCTCGGGGACGGCGGGGTTCAGGTGGTGGCAGACCATCAGCATGTCGAGGTGCTCCTCGACGGTGTTGACGGTGTGCGGCCGGGTCGGGTTGGTGGACGCCGGCAGGATGTGGGGCAGCGAGACCGCCGTGATCATGTCGGGGGCGTGGCCGCCGCCGGCTCCCTCGACGTGGAAGGCGTGCAGGGTGCGTCCCGCGATCGCGTCGAAGGTGTCGCCGATGAACCCGGCCTCGTTCAGGGTGTCGGTGTGGACGGCGAGCTGGACGCCGGACTCCTCGCAGACGTCCAGGCAGGCGGAGATGACGGCGGGGGTGGCGCCCCAGTCCTCGTGGATCTTGAAGCCCAGGATGCCCGCGCGCAGTTGGTCGCGCATCGACTCCTTGGACATGGTGCTGCCCTTGCCGAGGAAGCCGATGTTGACGGGGCTGGACTCCAGGGCCGCGAACATCCGCGCGAGGTGCCAGGAGCCGGGGGTGACCGTGGTGGCCTTGCTGCCCTCGGCGGGGCCGGTGCCGCCGCCGATGAGGGTGGTGACACCGGAGGCGAGGGCCTCGTCGACGGCGGCCGGGGCGATGAAGTGGACGTGCGTGTCGATGCCGCCGGCGGTGAGGATCTTGCCGTTGCCGACGATGACCTCCGTCTCGGGGCCGATGACGAGGTCCGGGTGGACGCCGTCCATGGTGTCCGGGTTGCCGGACTTGCCGATGCCGGTGATGCGACCGTCGCGGATGCCGATGTCGGCCTTGACGACGCCCCAGTGGTCGATGACCACGGCTCCGGTGATCACCGTGTCGGGGGCGCCCTCGGCGCGGGTGGCCCGCGACTGGCCCATGGACTCGCGCAGGACCTTGCCGCCGCCGAAGACGGCCTCGTCACCCGAGCGGCCGGGCCCGCCGGAGCGGTCCTCCTCGATCTCGACGAAAAGGTCGGTGTCGGCGAGGCGGATGCGGTCGCCGGTGGTGGGGCCGAACAGGTCGGCGTAGGCGGGGCGGGTCAGTTCAGGCATCGAGGGCACCTCCGGTCGTGCCGCGCAGCCCCATGACGACGCGGGCCCCCGCCAGGGGGACGAGCTCCACGTCGACGGGGATGCCGGGCTCGAACCGGACGGCGGTGCCGGCGGCGATGTTGAGCCGCTTGCCGTGGGCCGCGGCGCGGTCGAGGTCGAGGCCGGGGTTCGCCTCGGCGAAGTGGTAGTGGGACCCGACCTGGACGGGCCGGTCGGCGGTGTTGAGCACGGTCAGGCGGGTGATCTCGCACCCCTCGTTGTAGACGACCGGCTCGTCGGCGAAGAGGATCTCTCCGGGGATCATGACTGCCGCCCCGTCAGATGATCGGATCGTGGACGGTGACCAGCTTGGTGCCGTCGGGGAAGGTGGCCTCGACCTGCACGTCGTGGATCATCTCCGGGACGCCCTCCATGACCTCGTCGCGCTGGAGCAGCTTGCGGCCGGAGGCCATGAGTTCACCGACCGTACGACCGTCCCGAGCGCCTTCCAGGATGTGCGCGGTGATCAGCGCGACGACCTCGGGATGATTGAGCCTCACGCCTCGCGCGCGGCGCTTCTCCGCCACGTCCGCGGCCACATGGATGAGCAGTCTCTCCTGCTCGTGCGGGGTCAGCTGCACGTACCACCTCACAGGGCATCACGCCGGGACGCACGGCCCGACTGCCGCGGCCACCGCGACGGCTCTAGATGTAACACACATGAATGCGCTGGGAAGCGCCTGCCGGTGCACAGGAAACCGCAGGTGGATCGGGGTGCAGAGTAGGCTCGCAGTGTTTCCGCCACGTCACCCGGATTTGACCGACTGATTACCGGTGCCGTCGGCGGCCTCCCGCATGCCCGTCAGCGCCCGCACACCCGCCCGGAGCGCCTCGGGAGGGAAGCTGCCGAAGAGCACGTGCTGGACCCCGAAGCCCTGCACCGTGGCCATCAGCGTCCGGGCCACGGCCTGGGGATCGACGTCGGCGGACATCATGCCGCTCTCCTGGTAGCGGACCACCAACTTCACCCAGGCGGCCGTCACCGCGTCGAAGCCCTCCCCCAACAGGGCCGACAGCTCGTCGTTGCGCTGCGTCTCCGTCCAGGCGTGGATCATGAGCCGCGGGAACAGCCACTCCCCGTCGTCCGTGAGCGCCGGCCGTTCCCGCTGCATGTGCGCCACGGTCCGGGCGATCAGCTCGTCGGGCATCGGCGGCGGGCTCTCCAGCGCGGCCCGCTCGTACACGCCGCGGAGGACACCCATCACGTCGGTGACGATGGCCTCAATCAGCTGCTCCTTGCCGCTGAAGTAGCGGTAGACGGCCCCCGCGGACAGGTCCACCTCCTTCAGCACGTCCTGCATCGACGTGGCGTGGAACCCGTTGCGGGCGAAGCAGAGGGCGGCGCCGTCGAGGATCTGCCGGCGGCGGGCGTCGAGGTGTTCCTGGGATACGCGGGCCATGGCGTCCACGCTAAAACGAACGTTCCTTCTTGACAAGGGGCCGAGCCGGGCGCACGGTGGGGCCAGCAAGCAAAACGAACGATCCTTCTTTTTCAGGAGTCCTCATGGACAGCCGCCGCCACGTGATCGCCGTGATCGCCCTGGTGCCCGCACTGGTCGCCCTGACCCTGTGGGCCTTCGCCTGGCCCGCCGCCCGCACGGCCCCGCACGACCTGCCGCTCGGTGTGGCGGGACCGCCCGGGGCGGTCGCGCAGGTGGAGCAGCGGCTCGCCCGGCAGGAGGGCGCCTTCGAGATCCACCGTTACGCCGACGAGGCGGCGGCCCGGGCCGCCATCGAGGACCGGACCGTGTACGGCGCGGTGGTCGCCGACGACCGCGGCGGCAAGCTGCTCACGGCATCGGCGGCGAGCCCCGTCGTCGCCCAGTTGCTCCGGCAGGCAGTGGCCGCGCAGGGGACCGCGGCGGGAGCCCCGGCCCAGGTGGTCGACGTCGTACCCGCACCCGAGACGGACCCGCGCGGCGCGGCCCTGGGCGCGAGCGTGCTGCCGCTGGCACTGGCCGGGATCGCGGCGGGCGCCGTCACCACGCTGCTGGGCCTGCGCGGCATCCGTACGGTCGTCGCACTGGTCGGCGCCTCCGCGGTGGCGGGTCTGGTCGCCGCGGCCATCGCGCACAGCTGGCTCGGGACGGTCGTCGGTGACTGGTGGGCCGTGGCCGGCGTGTTCGGGCTGTCGGTCCTCGCGGTGGGTGCGAGCGTGGCGGGACTGGCGGCCCTGCTGGGGCAAGCGGGGATCGGTCTGGGCGCGGCCGTGGTGATGCTGCTGGGCAATCCCTTCTCGGGTGCCTCCTCGGCGCCGGAGATGCTGCCGCAGCCGGCCGGTGCGATCGGCCAGTGGCTCCCGCCGGGCGCGGGCGCCTCACTGCTGCGCTCGGTGTCCTTCTTCGACGGAGCCGCGGCCACCGGCCACGCGCTCACCCTCGCGTGGTGGGCCGGGCTCGGCCTCGGCGCGGTCGTGCTCGGCAACGCCCTGCGGCAGCGCGCGACCGACGACTCGCCGGCCGCCGACCGGGCCCCGGCCCCCGCACGGGTCGCCTGAGCCCCGGTCGGCGTACGCCCCCCCACCCGCGCCACGAAGGGCCGGTGGACGCCCGCTGCAGCGGGTCCGGCCCTGGTGGACGCTCACTACGACGGGTTCGGCCCCCGGTGCTCCGCCGCGAGGCCGAAGCGGTGATGCTCGCGGGGCGTGGCGGCGGCGTCCCGGCCCCGGGAAAGCGCACCGACCACCTGCTCCCCCGCCGGTTCCCGGAGGTCCTCCAGGCACGCGAGATCTGCGGCGGAGACCAGGGCGACCAGCGGCTTGCCGTGCCGCGTCACGACGACCCGTTCACCGCCGTACACGACCCGGTTGATCAGGTCGGCGAGCTCAGCCCTGGCTTGCGTCACCGGAATCTCGTAGGCCATGGCCCCAGCTTACGGTTCGGCACTCGGCCACCGGCTGCGGTGCCGCCCGCCGGGGAGGACGATGGAGCCGGGGGCGAGCACGGCCACCGGCCCGCAGGAGGTGCCCCATGGCAGGCGAACCGTCGTTCTTCGAACTCGGCGTGGCCGACCCCGAACGCGGGCGCGCCTTCTACGGCACCCTCTTCGGCTGGACCCTCGAACCCGGGCCCTCGGGCGGCGGATTCGCCGTCGGGACCGATGGCCTTCCCGGTGGCCTCCACGGAGGGGACGCACAGGCGTCCCCGTACCTCTTCTTCCGGGTCCCGGACCTGGAGGAGGCCATGGCCCGCGTCCGCGAGCTGGGCGGGACGGTCGGGGACCTCGGCACGGAGGACGCGCAGTCGGCCGCGCGGTTCGGCCGGTTCGCCCTGTGCCGGGACGACCAGGACTCCCCGTTCGGCCTGCACGAACCTCCGAAGGGGCGGTGAGGCACCCCTCCGCCACCGGACCGCGGCCTTCGCGACTCCCTCCTTCCCCGGATGTACGTCCTGTACATTTTTCGGAGACAGCGCCGCCCACAACGGCTCTGCCACGAGGAGGGGTTCGTCATGATCCGGTCGTCCGCCCGCCACGCACCACCCGAGTTCACCGAGCGCGCCGGCACCGGCGACCCGGCCGTGGACCCGTACGCGGAGCACACGGCTGAAGACCGCGCCGACCTCGCGCGGGGCACGACCCCGGGCGCTCAACGGGTCCTCGGCCACGGGCTGGTGGACCACGTCGCGCCCGACCTCGACGCGACGCTCCCCACGCCCGGCGCGAGGTGAGCCGTCGATGCCGCCGCCGGAGCCGCCTCCCCTGCCCGCCCTCACCCGCGCCGAGGCCGAGCTGATCGACTGCTATCTGGACGTCGTCGATCTCCTGGGCCGCATCAACCCGGCGCAGGACGGTGACACCTACCGCGGTCTGCGGGCCGCCCAGGCACTGGTCGGCAAGGCGACCGCCCTGCGCGACGCGCTGGCCCTGATGCATCGGCGGGGCGAGACGGAACTGCACGCCGCCACCCTGGTCCGGGCGCTGCGCGTCCTGGACGGGGAACGGCGGACGGCGCGCGTCAGTCTGCCGCCGCCTTCCGACAGTTGACGCCCACGCACACGAAACGCACCAAACGGCTTACCCCCTTTCGGCGTAGGAACACCGGGAATTTCCGGCTCCCCGCAGTTGCGGGACGCGGCTGCCCGAGCGGCGGAACGAGCCACTCCGCCGCTGGTCCCGGCGTCGCCGTCGCGCCCACCACGCGACTCGAACGCGCGGCGTCCACCCGAACGGGTGAGTGGTGAGTAACAACACAAAAGCCACGTTCCGTTGGGATTTTCCCACGGGGCGAGACAAGATCCGTGACTGACGACAAGCCCCCGCCGCAGCGGCGGGGCGGTCCGGGCGGACGCCGAATCCTGCCGCCGCCCGGACGACCGGTCGACAGGAGTGGATCGGCAGGAGTGGAGGACCCGAGCACGACGGGTCGCCGGAACGGTCGCCTGTGCGATTCAGGCACCGTACCGAGCAGCCCTTGGGGTGAAGCCGCACCCGTGCGGCCGGGCAACTTCGCCAGCCCGAATCCGACAGGTCATCCTTCACAGGCGGCTGACGAAGGGTTGCGCATGTCTGCGCTCAATCGTGTCCCGTCACTGATGGCCCGTGCCGGTACGGCCTCGGCTCTCACCCTCGCCGCCGTCGGCGGTTCCGTGGTGGTCCCCGGCGTCACCTCCGAGGCCGCCGCGGCGAGCCACGCGACGAAGGCCCTCAAGATCGCGGCCTCGAAGAAAGGTGCGCCCTACAAATGGGGTGCCGTCGGACCGGGCAGGTTCGACTGCTCCGGTTTGACGCTGTACTCGTTCAAGAAGGTCGGCAAGAAGCTTCCGCGCACCGCGGCCCAGCAGTACAACAAGACCCGGCACATCTCCTCGAAGAGCCGCAAGGCCGGGGATCTGGTGTTCTTCCACTCGGGCCGCAGCGTCTACCACGTCGGCATCTACGCCGGGAAGAACAAGATCTGGCACGCTCCGAAGACCGGCGACGTGGTGCGCCTGCAGAAGATCTGGACCAGCAGCGTCTGGTACGGCCGGGTCAAGTAGACCGCCCGAGCGGGGTGACGGCGCCTGTTCCGCCGTCACCCCGCCGGGTGGTCGGCACCGGCGTCGCACTCACCGGAGGGGGCTCAGCGCGAGCGCTCCGGCTCTCCCGGCGTCCGCCTGACGGCCGTGGCCGGTTCGGTGGCCACCGGGCGGCCCGGCGGCGTCCAGGGCAGCTCGATGGAGACGGTCTTGCCGCCCTCGCGGGTGGGCCGCACCCGCAGCCTGCCCCCGCCCTCCGCCGTGAGCCAGCGGATGATCACCATGCCCCGGCCGTTGTCCTGCTGCACCGCGGCGGGCAGGCGCTTGGGGAAGCGCGGATGGCTGTCGGTGACGCCGATGCGCAGCCGCTCGTCACGGTCGAGCGCGAGGTCCACCGTGAAGGTGGGCGACTGTCCGAGCGTGTGCTGGACCGCGTTGGTCGCCAGTTCGGAGACGATGAGCCGGACGGTGTCGGAGAGATCGGCGTCCGTCGGCAGGCCCCACTCCGTCAGGGTCCCGACCACATAGGTACGCGCGGCGGCCACCGAGGCGGGATCGCTCGGCAGAGTGACGGATGCTTCCAGATGGTCTGCCATGGCGACGTCGTCCCTTTCCCACGGGACCGCAACCGGACACGGAGCGGACGGTTCGAGTACGGTCCCGGACTGGTGCTTCGCCGCCAGACTGCCACCACCAGGCCCGGGAAGGGCGGCGATCCACCAAGATATGCATATATCTGTCGCTCGAAGCGGTGAACTCTGCGACGGCAGAGCGGATTTGGGCGGCCCATAAGGAGTAAGGGAGTGGCCCATGCAACACGGTCCCGTGGTGCGCCGTCGGAAGCTGGGCGCCGAACTGCGCACCCTGCGCACGTCGGCGGGGATCACCAGCGGCGAGGCGGCCCGGTTGGTGGGCTGGCACCAGTCGAAGGTCAGCCGCATCGAAACCGGGACCAGCGGGGCGAAGCCGGCGGACGTACGGTTACTCCTCGACGCCTACGGTGTCGACGACTCCCGGCTCCGGGAGCTGCTGGAGGTGCTGGCGGGCTCCGACGACGCGGGCGGCCGGCACCACTGGTGGCACGCCTACCGCGGGGTGCTGCCACCGGCCTACCGCGACTTCATCAGCCTGGAGTCCCAGGCCAGCGCGATGCGCACGCTGGAGACCACGGTGGTGCCCGGGCTGCTCCAGACACCCGAGTACGCCCGCGCGGTGACGCGCGCCGCGGCGGACGGGTTGCCCCAGGAGCGGCTGGACACCCTGGTGAAGGTCCGGCTGGCCCGCCAGGACGTGCTGCGGACCCAGCCGCCGCTGGAGCTGAGCGCGGTCCTGGACGAGGCGGTGCTCCGCCGGGAGGTGGGCGGCCCCGGGGTCATGGAACGGCAACTGGCACGCCTGGTCGAGGCCGCGCGCCTCCCCCATGTCCGGCTCCGGGTCCTGCCGTTCGCCGCCGGGGCGCACATCGGTGTCACCGGCCCTTTCGTAATCTTCTCTTTTTCGAGCACTTCTGATCTGGACGTGGTTGTTCTCGACCACTTGACGAGTAGCCTGCATCTCGAACGGAAAGAAGACCTGGAGGCCTACACCGAGGCCTTCAACGCCCTTCTGCTCCATACCCTTTCGCCCCAGGACTCGTTGGACTTCATCGCCGCGACCGCGGCAGGCGCGTAAGGAGGCACCATGTCAGGCACCCCGTCCGTACTCCGCCGGAGCATCCCTGCCGGCACCCATCTCCCCGACCTGCGGTGGCTGCGCAGCAGCTACAGCACCGGAGCGAACAACTGCGTGGAGACGGCACGGCCGTCGGCCGGCCCGTGGGCCGGACTGCTCGCCGTGCGCGACTCCAAGGACCCGGCCGGACCCGCGCTGCTCTTCTCCCCCGAGAGCTGGGCGTCGTTCACGGGCGCGGTCCACCACCGCTGAACCCGGGTCGGATCGTGCGGAGCACGGCCGTGCCACGCCGACTCATGGCCGCGTTTCGCCGATCACCCGTACCGCGTGTTCCACCTGTTCCGCGGAGAGGTCCGCACGAGCGGTCAGCCTCAGCCGTGAGATGCCGTCGGGTACGGAAGGAGGCCGGAAGCACCCCACGGACAGGCCGGCCGAACGGCAGTCGGCCGCCCACTGGACGGCTCCCTCCGGGGAGGGCGCGCGCACCGACACGACCGCGGCGTCCGGACGCGCCGCGGACAGGCCCATGGCGGTCAGGCGAGCGTGCAGTTCGCCCGCCACCGCCCGTGCGCGCGCCGCCCGTTCGGGCTCGCGGCGCAGCAGGGTGAGGGCCGCGAGGGCCCCGCCCGCCGCCGCGGGGGCGAGGCCGGTGTCGAAGATGAAGGTCCGGGCCGCGTTGACCAGGTGCTCGATCACCGGGGCGGGTCCGAGCACGGCGCCGCCCTGGCTGCCCAGCGACTTGGAGAGCGTCACCGTCACGACCACGTCGTCCGCGCCCGCGAGGCCCGCCTCGTACGCGGCTCCCCGGCCGCCCTCGCCGAGGACACCGAGACCGTGGGCGTCGTCGGCGACCAGCCCGGCGCCGTGCTCCCGGCACGCCTGTGCGAGCCCGGCCAGCGGCGCGGCGTCGCCGTCGACCGAGAAGACGGTGTCGGACACGGTGAGGGCGGGGCCCTCGTGGGTCGCCAGCGCCTTGCGCACGGCGTCCGGGTCGGCGTGCGCCACCACCTGGGCAGCGCCGCGGGCCAGCCGGCAGCCGTCGATCAGCGAGGCGTGGTTGCCCGCGTCGGAGACGATGAGGGAGCCGTGCGGTGCCAGCGCGGTGACCGCGGCGAGGTTGGCCGCGTAGCCGGAGGAGAAGACGAGCGCCGCCTCGAAACCGCAGAAGGCGGCCAGTTCGTGTTCCAGCTCGGCGTGCAGCTCGGTCGTGCCGGTCACCAGGCGCGAGCCGGTGGCGCCGGCGCCCCACGTCCGCGCGGCCCGGGCCGCCCCCTCGGTGACCTCCGGGTGCCGGGCCAGTCCGAGGTAGTCGTTGCTCGCCAGGTCCAGCGGTGCCGAGTCGGCCGGGCGGGGGCGCAGAATCCGTACCAGACCCGCCTCGCGACGCGCCCGGGCCTGCTCGTCGATCCAGCCGAACGCCATGGATCGGTCCTCCAGAGGATTTGTAGGCAGTGGACAGACGATAGCGGCACCGCCACCCCCGCGAGGTGTGGCAATACCCACACGTCGAACTGGCAGTGTTGTGCGAAGTCTCCTTGGCCCCGGACGGCCCCTTAGGACAGGATCGGCTCTCATGGACCTGCTGAACACGCTGGTGGACAAGGGGCTTCGGCGCGAGACGCCGACCCGCGAGGAGGCGCTCGCCGTCCTCGCCACTTCCGACGACGACCTGCTCGATGTGGTGGCCGCGGCCGGCAAGGTGCGCCGTCACTGGTTCGGCCGACGGGTGAAACTCAACTACCTCGTCAACCTCAAGTCGGGCCTGTGCCCCGAGGACTGCTCCTACTGCTCGCAGCGGCTCGGCTCCAAGGCCGAGATCCTCAAGTACACGTGGCTCAAGCCCGACCAGGCCTCCCGCGCCGCGGCGGCGGGCCTGGCCGGAGGCGCCAAGCGGGTGTGCCTGGTGGCCAGCGGACGCGGACCGACCGACCGGGACGTGGACCGGGTCTCGGACACCATCAAGGCCATCAAGGAGCAGAACGAGGCCGTCGAGGTGTGCGCCTGTCTGGGTCTGCTCTCGGACGGCCAGGCGGAGCGGCTGCGCGAGGCGGGCGCCGACGCCTACAACCACAACCTCAACACCTCTGAGGCGACGTACGGGGACATCACGACCACGCACACGTACGCCGACCGGGTGGACACGGTGCGCAAGGCGCACGCGGCGGGACTCTCCGCCTGCTCGGGGCTGATCGCGGGCATGGGCGAGAGCGACGAGGACCTGGTAGACGTGGTCTTCTCGCTGCGCGAACTGGACCCCGACTCCGTGCCCGTCAACTTCCTCATCCCGATGGAGGGCACGCCGCTGGCGAAGGAGTGGCACCTCACCCCGCAGCGGTGCCTGCGCATCCTCGCGATGACGCGGTTCGTCTGCCCGGACGTCGAGGTGCGCATCGCGGGCGGCCGCGAGGTCCATCTGCGCACGATGCAGCCGCTCGCCCTGCACCTGGCCAACTCCATCTTCCTGGGCGACTACCTCACCAGTGAGGGGCAGGCGGGCCGGACCGACCTGGAGATGATCGCGGACGCCGGGTTCGAGGTGGAGGGCGCGGGCGAGGTGACCCTGCCCGAGCACCGGGCCACGGCGGGCGGCGGCTGCGGGTCGCACGAGGGTGGCGGCGGCTGCGGCTCCCATGAGGGTGGCGGCGGCTGCGGGTCCCACGCGGGGGACGGTGTCTGCGGCTCCGTACCGGCCGGGGCGGACCGCGGCTCGGCCGTGCCCGCCGGTCCGGCGGGGGCCGGTGAGATCCGTACCGACCTGGTCGCCGTACGCCGCCGTGGTGCCGGAACGGACCTCGCGCCCAATGCCTGAGCCCGAGCTGACCGTGGACGAGCTGCTGACGCTCGACCGTCGGCACGTCTGGCACCCGTACGGCCCCATGCCCGGCCGGCAGGACCCGCTCGTCGTGGAGTCGGCGAGCGGGGTGCGGCTGCGGCCGGCCGACGGCTCGGCCGAACTGGTCGACGGGATGTCGTCCTGGTGGTCGGCGATCCACGGGTACAACCACCCGGTGCTGAACGAGGCCGCGCGTGAGCAACTGGGGCGGATGAGCCATGTCATGTTCGGCGGGCTCACCCACGAGCCCGCCGTGCGACTGGCGAAGCTCCTTGTCGACATGTCGCCCGAGGGACTGGAGCACGTCTTCCTCGCCGACTCCGGGTCGGTGTCGGTCGAGGTCGCGGTCAAGATGTGCCTGCAGTACTGGCGCTCGCTGGGACGCCCGGCCAAGCGACGCCTGCTGACCTGGCGCGGCGGCTACCACGGCGACACCTGGCAGCCCATGTCGGTGTGCGACCCCGAGGGCGGGATGCACGACCTGTGGACGGGGGTGCTGCAGCGCCAGGTCTTCGCGGACGCACCCCCGGCGGAGTACGAGGAGACGTACGCCGATCACCTGCGGTCCATGATCGAGCGGCACGCCGACGAGCTGGCCGCGGTGATCGTGGAGCCGGTGGTGCAGGGCGCGGGCGGGATGCGGTTCCACTCCCCCGCCTATCTGCGCGTGCTGCGGGAGGCGTGCGACGCGTACGGCGTGCTGCTGGTGTTCGACGAGATCGCGACCGGGTTCGGGCGCACGGGCGCGTTGTTCGCGGCGGAGCACGCGGCGGTGGTGCCGGACGTGATGTGCGTCGGCAAGGCGCTGACCGGCGGCTACCTGACGATGGCGGCGACGCTGTGCACGGCGCGGGTGGCCGAGGGCATCTCCCGGGGCGAGGTGCCGGTGCTGGCCCACGGGCCGACGTTCATGGGCAATCCGCTGGCGGCGGCCGTGGCGTGCGCGTCGATCGGGCTGCTGCTCGGGCAGGACTGGCTCGGGGAGGTCAAGCGGATCGAGGCGGGCCTGCGGGAGGGGCTGGCGCCCGCCGCCGGTCTGCCGGGCGTGCGCGACGTGCGGGTGCTCGGCGCGATCGGCGTGGTGCAGCTGGACCACGACGTCGACATGGCGGCGGCGACGCGGGCCGCCGTGCGGGAGGGCGTGTGGCTGCGCCCGTTCCGCGACCTGGTCTACACGATGCCGCCGTACGTCACGGGTGACGCGGACGTGGCACGGATCGCCCGCGCGGTGTGCGCGGCGGCACGGGAGGGATGACATGCCGGTACTGGTGATCACGGGCACGGGCACGGAGGTCGGCAAGACGGTCGTGACCGGCGCCGTGGCCGCGGCGGCGGTGGCGGCCGGCCGTTCGGTGGCCGTGCTGAAGGCCGCGCAGACCGGCGTCCGGCCGGACGAACCCGGGGACGCCCAGGAGGTGGCGCGGCTCGCGGGCGAGGTGACCACGGCCGAAGTCGCCCGCTTCCCCGAGCCGCTGGCACCGTGGACGGCCGCGCGCCGGGCGGGCCGGGCGCCGGTGCGTCCGGCGGAGGTGGCGGAGGCGGCGGACAAGCTGGCCACCGAGCACGACCTGGTGCTGGTGGAGGGTGCGGGCGGGCTGCTCGTACGCTTCGACGCCGCGGGCGGGACGCTGGCCGACGTCGCCGCGCTGCTGGGGGCGCCCGTACTGCTGGTGGCGTCGGCGGGCCTGGGCACGCTCAACACCACGGAGCTGACGGCACGTGAGCTGCGGACCCGAGGGCTGGAGCTGCCCGGCGTGGTGATCGGCAGCTGGCCCGGTGCCCCGGACCTCGCCTCGCGCTGCAACCTCGCGGATCTGCCCGACGTGGCCGGCGCCCCTCTGCTCGGTGCCGTGCCCGCCGGGGCGGCGTCCCTCCCGCCGGGCGAGTTCCGGTCGTCGGCGCCCCGCTGGCTGGCGCCCCGGCTGGAAGGGACGTGGGACGCGGACGCGTTCCGGGCACGGCAGGCGCCCTGACCGCGGCGGCGGCCGGCACGGTCCGACGGCCGGGGCGGGGTGGCCGGACGGGGTGCCCCGGACGGTGTTCGCTCGCCCCGCCCGATGCCGTCGCACGCGGATGCGCCGGTGTGCCCATCCGGCGCACCGCGGACGGCGCCCCAGGCGGAACGCGCCGCCGACGCGGTGGGTACGCGGAGGCCGTGAGGGGGAGAATCGGGGTGAGGCACCACCTCGTGAAGGAGGTCCCATGCCCCTGCGATCCGCCCGCCCCCGCGGGGTGCCGCGGGACTCCGTGCACCACCCGCTGTTCGCCCGCTGCTACGCCAGGTGCAGTGTGGGCGCCGAGACCCGGATGGGCATGGGGCGCGTGCGCGAGCGGCTGCTCGCCGGACTGTCCGGCCGGGTGATCGAGATCGGCGCGGGCAACGGACTGAACTTCTCCCACTACCCGGGCACCGTCTCGGAGGTCGTCGCCATCGAACCGGAGCGCCTGCTGCGGCAGCTGGCCGTGGAGGCCGCGCTGCGCTCGCAGGTGCCGGTCGACGTGGCGCCGGGCGCGGCCGAGGCACTGCCGGTCAAGAGCGAGGCCTTCGACGCGGCCGTCGTCTCGCTGGTGCTGTGCAGCGTCCGCGACGTGCCCCGGGCCCTCGCGGAACTGCGGCGGGTCCTGCGCCCGGGTGGTGAGCTGCGCTTCTTCGAACACGGCCGGGGTGGCGGCCGGGTGATGACGCTCACCCAGAGGGCTCTGGACCGGACGCTGTGGCCACCGCTGAGCGGCGGCTGCCACCTGTCCCGTGAGCCGGTCGCCGCCCTGCGCGAGGCCGGCTTCGCGCTGGGCCCCTACCGGCGGGTGATGATGCCGGAGAACGGGCCGGCCCTGCCGACCTCGTACTGCGTGCTGGGCACGGCCTGGCGTCCGCCCGGGGCCGAGGCGTAGTCGCACGCCCCACCCGCGCAGCTCTCCCGCGGTCTCGTCGACGGACGCTTCACCGCTCCTGACCAGCAGGGCGAGGTCCCGCACCCGTTCGGGGGTGGTGACGACCTCGCTCCCGCGAGGTGGCGAACATCTCGGCCCGGTGGCGGGCGACGGCCGCGACCAGTGCTCCCCGGTCGGTGACCCGGGGGTCTCCCGGGGTTCGCTGTCCGGCGAGCATCAGCAGCCGGGCGAGGTCGATCCCGAGGTCGTCCATCGACGTCGCGCGACGGCTCAGCCGCGTACCCGCCCCTCGCCGGCCTCTTCGGCGAACACCGTCTCGTACTGCCGCATGAAGGGGCGGCCGCGTCCACGAAGGCGCGGCCCTGCCTCGCCGGTGTCCTGCCGGACCAGGTCCTCGATGTAGCGGTTGACGCTCACTCCCCGGGCCAGCGCGCGTTCGCGGGCCGCACGGGCGGCGCCCTCGTCCACGCGTACGTTCAGCTGGGCCTTTCGGGTCTTCGCCATACCTCGAAGCCAGCGCGGAACGCTGGCAGGGGCAAGAGCGGACTCCGCTCGACGCGCGGACGACCGTCCCACCCGGATGACTGACCCTCTTGGTCTCAAGTGCCGTGCGGGTGAGCAGAATTGATGTCGGTACCGCACCTCTCAGGAGTGAACCCGACCGATGCGGGCGCTGCGCGAGGGCGGACGGTCCGCATGCCGGAACACCCGCGTCTCCGCCCGACGCGCGTGGTGGGATCTGATCATGAACGATCTGCGGATACGGGCCGCCGGGCCCGGGGACCTGGACGTCGTGCTGGCCTTCTGGAAGGTCGCCGCCGAGGGGACGAGCATCAGCGACGACCGGGAGGGCGTGGAGCGGCTGGTCGCACGCGACCCCGAGTCCCTGGTCCTGGCCGAGCGGGACGGTGAGCTGGTGGGCACGGTGATCGCGGGCTTCGACGGCTGGCGCTGCCATCTGTACCGGTTGGCGGTCCACCCGGACCACCGGCGCCGGGGCATCGGCTCCGCGCTGCTCGCGGCCGCGGAGGAGCGCTTCGTACGGCTCGGCGGGCGTCGCGGGGACGCCATGGTGCTGCGGCGCAACGAGCGGGCCCAGCATGCCTGGCGGGCGGCCGGGTACGCGCCCGAGGAGCAGTGGCGACGCTGGGTGAAGCCCCTGGCCGACTGAAAGGCTGTGACCACCGGCGCATGAGCGAGTCCCCTTCGGCGAGTTCCCCGGCGCCTGCCCGGGCGCCCCACCCGGTTTCTCCCTCGGCGCCTTCCCCGGTTCATCCCTCGGCGCCTCCCCCGGCGCACGACATCGCGCGCATCGGCGCGTCCTGGCCGATCATGGGTGCGAGGTGACCCGATGACCGAAGTGCTCCTGCTGCTGGTGGCGATCCTGCTCTCGCTGGCCTGCGGCGCCTTCGTCGCGGCGGAGTTCTCGCTGACCACGGTCGAGCGCGGCGAACTGGAGCGGGCCGCGGCGCGCGGGGAGCGGGGTGCCGCGAGCGCGCTGAAGGCCGTCCGGAGCCTGACCTTCCAGCTCTCCGGGGCCCAGCTCGGCATCACCGTCACCAACCTCGTGGTGGGCATGCTCGCCGAGCCCTCCGTGGCCGCGCTGATCTCCGGTCCGCTGGAGAGCGCGGGCATGTCGGGTTCGGCGGCCTCGTCGCTGGCGCTGGTGCTGGGCACCGCCCTGTCGACGATCGTCCTGATGATCGTCGGTGAGCTGGTGCCGAAGAACTGGGCGATCTCCTCACCGCTGGCCGTCGCCCGGCGGGTGGGGGGCCCGCAGCGCTGGTTCAGCGCGGCCTTCCGGCCCTTCATCACGCATCTGAACAACACCGCCAACCGGATCGTCCGCCGCTTCGGCGTGGAGCCCGCCGAGGAGCTGGCGTCCGCACGCGGCCCCCAGGAGCTGGCGGCGCTCGCCCGGCACTCGGCCAAGGCGGGGGCCCTGGAGGCGGACACGGCCGAGTTGTTCGTCCGCACCCTGAACCTGGCCGACCTCACGGCGGGGAACGTGATGACCCCTCGCGTGCAGGTCATCGCCCTCGACTCCCGCGCGACCTGCGAGGACGTGGCGAACGCGACGCGGGCGACGGGGCTGTCCCGGTTCCCCGTCTACCGGGAGACCCTGGACGCCGTGGTGGGGACCGCCCACGTCAAGGACGTCCTCGCCGTGCCCGCCGAGCAGCGGCCCGCCATCCCGGTCGCCGACCTCATGCGCGAGCCGCTGCTCGTCCCCGAGTCGCTGACGGTCGACCGGTTGCTGGACCGGCTCTCGGGCCGGCGCACGATGGCCGTGGTGATCGACGAGTACGGCGGGACCGCGGGCGTGGCCACGCTGGAGGACATCGTCGAGGAGGTCGTCGGCGAGGTGCGGGACGAGCACGATCCGCACGAGACGCCCGAACTGGACCCGGCCGGTACCGACGAGCGGGGCCACGCCCTGTACTGGGCGGAGGGCGCGGCACGCGTGGACCGGCTCGCGCGTCTGGGGCTCCGGGTGCCCGACGGGCCGTACGAGACGGTCGCCGGGCTGGTCGCGGCCGAGCTGGGACGCATCCCCGCCGTGGGGGACACGGTGGAGGTCGCCGGCTGGGGACTGGAGGTCGTGGACGCCACGGGACGCCGGGCCGCCCGGGTGCTGCTGCACGCGCCGCTCGACGCGGCACGCGCGACCGGCGAGGACGGGGAGGCCGGACGGTGACCGCCGTACAACTGCTGATCGGTCTGGCGACGCTCGTCGTCAACGCGTTCTTCGTGGGCGCCGAGTTCGCGTTGATCTCGGTGCGGCGCAGCCAGGTGGAGCCCTACGCCGAGGAGGGCGACCGGCGGGCGAAGAGCGTGCTGTGGGGGCTGGAGCACGTGTCGGCGCTGATGGCGGCGGCCCAGCTCGGCATCACCCTGTGCACGCTGGTCCTCGGCGTCGTCGCGGAACCGGCGATCGCGCACCTGCTGGAGCCGCTGTTCCACGCCGTGGGCCTGCCGTCGGGCGTGGGGCACGCGGTCTCCTTCGCGATCGCCCTGTCGCTGGCGACGTACCTGCACATGCTGCTCGGTGAGATGGTGCCCAAGAACATCGCCCTGGCCGAACCGGTGCGCAGCGCGCTGCTGCTCGGGCCGCCCCTGGTGGCGCTGTCCCGGGCACTGCGTCCGGTGATCTTCACCGTCAACGCCTTCGCGAACGCCCTGCTCAAACTGCTCAGGGTCGAGGCCAAGGACGAGGTGTCGGCGACCTTCACGGACGCGGAACTGGCCGAGATCGTGAAGGACGCCAGTGAGGCCGGGCTGATCGACGACCGGGCCCAGGAGCGGCTGCACGACGCTCTGGAACTGGGCCGGCGGCCGGTCCGGGACGTGGTGCTGCCCCTGGAGAAGGTCGTCCACGCGCGCGTGGGCATCACCCCGGAGCAGTTGGAGCGGCTGTCGGCCCGGTCCGGCTTCTCCCGGTTCCCGGTGGTGGACGACGGGCGGCGGATCGTCGGCTACCTGCACGTGAAGGACGCCCTGGACGCCTCGCCGCGGGACCTGCCCTTCCGGCTGCCGGACATGCGGCCCATCGCACGGGTGCGGGAGAGCACGCCGCTGGACGACGTGCTCACCGCCATGCGGCGCAGCCGCACGCACCTGGCGGCGGTGCTCGGGTCCGACGGACGGCTGGCCGGGTTGGTGACCATGGAGGACGTGCTGCGCGAACTGTTCGGGCAGCGGACCTGAACGGAAGCCGAAAGGCGGAGGCGACCGACCGGCGGGTATGTGCGGGGGCTACCATTTCTGTCGCCATGCAGACGCATCCCACCCACACCAGCCTCGTCGCCGTCGGCGACTCCTTCACCGAGGGCATGTCGGACCTGCTGCCCGACGGCTCCTACCGGGGCTGGGCCGACATCCTCGCGGCGCGGATGGCCGCCCGCTCCCCCGGTTTCCGGTACGCGAACCTCGCGGTGCGCGGGAAGCTGATCGGACAGATCGTCGACGAGCAGGTCGACGTCGCGGCGGCCATGGGCGCCGACGTGATCACGCTGGTCGGCGGGCTCAACGACACCCTGCGTCCCAAGTGCGACATGGCCCGGGTGCGGGACCTGCTGACGCAGGCCGTGGAAGGGCTTGCCCCGCACTGCAAGCAGCTGGTGCTGATGCGCAGCCCGGGCCGGCAGGGGCCGGTGCTGGACCGGTTCCGGCCGCGCATGGAGGCGCTGTTCGCGATCATCGACGACCTGGCCGCGGAGCACGACGCCGTCGTCGTCGACCTGTACGGGGCCCGGTCGCTGGCCGACCCGCGGCTGTGGGACGTGGACCGGCTCCACCTGACCGCCGACGGGCACCGCCGGGTGGCGGAGGCGGTGTGGCAGTCCCTCGGCTACGAGCCGGAGGACCCCGACTGGCACGCGCCGGTACCCAAGACGCCGCCACCGGGCTGGATCATGCGGCGGACGGCGGACGTACGGTTCGCCCGGCAGCACCTGCTGCCCTGGATAGGCCGCAGGCTGACCGGCCGGTCCTCCGGCGACGGCCTGCCGGCCAAGCGCCCGGAGCTGCTGCCCTACGAGGACCTGGCGTGACCCCGCGCCGGCCCGCGCCAGGCCCGCCCGGACGGCCTTCGTAGCTTCCGACGAACAACCCCGCGGCGCTGGCCTGCACGAATCGCCAGTAGAATCCGTACACGTGACTTCCGCTCCCGCCAAGCCCCGCATCCCGAACGTCCTCGCCGGACGCTACGCCTCCGCCGAGCTCGCCACGCTCTGGTCGCCCGAGCAGAAGGTGAAGCTCGAGCGACAGCTCTGGCTCGCCGTGCTGCGGGCCCAGAAGGACCTCGGCATCGAGGTGCCGGACGCCGCGCTCGCCGACTACGAACGCGTCCTCGACCAGGTGGACCTCGCCTCGATCGCCGAGCGCGAGAAGGTCACGCGGCACGACGTGAAGGCGCGGATCGAGGAGTTCAACGACCTCGCCGGGCACGAGCACGTGCACAAGGGCATGACCTCCCGCGACCTGACGGAGAACGTCGAGCAGCTCCAGATCCGGCTCTCGCTGGAGCTGATCCGCGACCGCTCGGTGGCCGTCCTGGCCCGGCTGGGCAAGCTGTCCGGCGAGTACGCCGAGCTGGTCATGGCCGGTCGCTCCCACAACGTCGCCGCGCAGGCCACGACGCTGGGCAAGCGCTTCGCCACCGCCGCCGACGAGCTGCTCGTGGCGTACGGCCGGGTGGAGGAGCTGCTCGGCCGCTACCCGCTGCGCGGCATCAAGGGCCCGGTCGGCACCGCCCAGGACATGCTGGACCTGCTCGGCGGCGACGCGGGCAAGCTCGCGGAGCTGGAACAGCGGATCGCGACGCACCTCGGTTTCTCCCAGGCCTTCACCTCGGTCGGCCAGGTCTACCCGCGTTCGCTGGACTACGAGGTCGTCACCGCGCTGGTCCAGCTGGCCGCGGCGCCCTCCTCGCTGGCGAAGACCGTGCGGCTGATGGCCGGGCACGAGCTGGTCACCGAGGGTTTCAAGCCCGGCCAGGTCGGCTCCTCGGCGATGCCGCACAAGATGAACACCCGCTCCTGCGAGCGCGTCAACGGCCTGATGGTGATCCTGCGCGGCTACGCCTCGATGACCGGCGAGCTGGCCGGCGACCAGTGGAACGAGGGCGACGTGTCCTGCTCGGTGGTGCGCCGGGTGGCGCTCCCCGACGCGTTCTTCGCGCTGGACGGACTGCTGGAGACCTTCCTGACCGTGCTCGACGAGTTCGGTGCCTTCCCGGCCGTCGTCGCCCGGGAGCTGGACCGCTACCTGCCCTTCCTGGCCACCACCAAGGTCCTGATGGGCGCGGTGCGGGCCGGTGTCGGCCGCGAGGTCGCGCACGAGGCGATCAAGGAGAACGCCGTCGCCTCCGCCCTGGCCATGCGTGAGCAGGGCGCGGAGCGCAACGAGCTGCTCGACAAGCTGGCCGCCGACGAGCGCATCCCGCTGGACCGCGCCGCGCTGGACGCGCTGATGGCCGACAAGCTCTCCTTCACCGGCGCCGCGGCCGACCAGGTCGGTGTCGTCGTCGGCCGCATCGAGGAGATCGTCAAGCAGCACCCGGCCGCCGCGGCCTACACCCCCGGAGCGATCCTCTGACGCGCTTCACCCGGGCCGAGCTGGAGGCCGCCCGCGACCGTCTCGTACCGGACGTCGTCGCGGACGGCCTCCGCGTGCTGTTCTGCGGGATCAACCCCGGTCTGATGACGGCGGTCACGGGCCACCACTTCGCCCGCCCCGGGAACCGCTTCTGGCCGGTGCTGCATCTGTCCGGGTTCACACCCCGGCTGCTGAAGCCGTCGGAGCAGGGCGAGCTGCCGTCCTACGGGCTCGGCATCACGAACGTCGTCGCGCGGGCCAGCGCGCGGGCTGACGAACTGACGGCCGAGGAGTACCGCGAGGGCGGTCGGCTGCTGGCGCTGAAGGTGGCGCGGTTGCGGCCGCGCTGGCTGGCCGTCGTCGGAGTGACCGCGTACCGCGCGGCGTTCGACGACCGCAAGGCGCAGGTGGGCCCGCAGGCCAGGACCTTCGGGGACACCCGGGTGTGGGTGCTGCCCAACCCCAGCGGGCTCAACGCGCACTGGACGGCGCAGACGATGGCGGAGGAGTTCGCGCGGCTGCGGGTCGCGGCGGAGGCGGAGGAGTAGTCCGGGGTCACGGGGGTGCCTCCTGCGTGACGACGGCCAGCAACCGCACCTCGTCCGTCTCGTCCCGGTCGGCGACGGCGACCGCGACCCAGCGGCCGGTGCCCTCCGCCTCCCAGAGGTACGCCACGCGCGCGCGGGCGCTCAGGCCGGCCCACGGCTCGGGTATCTCCTCCCGGTCGCTCCGCAGCAGGACCGTCAGCAGATTCCAGGGGTCCGTCTCCCCCCAGCGGATGCTCAGGCGCTCGTACAGCGCGTCCCGGACCTTCTCGTACTGCTCCACCGCCACCGCCCGCTCCGCCGGGTCGCCGTCGGGCAGGCCGTGGCTGCTCTCCAGCACCGCCGTGAAGTGGCCGGGCCCCGCGGCGCCCCCGTCCGACGGGCCGTGCTCCGCCGGGAAGGGCCGGAAGCACAACTCGTCGACGAGGGCGATGTGCCGGGCGATGTCCATGCCGTCCAGTAAACCGGCCACCACTGACAATTGGCGGAGCGTCAGTCGCGGGCGTCGTCAGGCGTCCCGGCCGCGCAGCCGCCAGGCTCCCGCGAGGAGGGCCGCCGCGGTCCACAGCGCCGTCACCACGAGTCCCGCCCAGGGGCCCAGAATCCCGTCGTGCGTCTGGTACAGGACGACTTGACCGGCCTTGTCCGGCAGGAAGTCAGTGGCACCGCCCGCGACGTCCCCGATCACGAAGGAGACGACGAGGAGGAACGGGATCAGGGTGGACAGGGTGGCCACGCCGCTGCGGAACAGGGCGGTGAGGCCGGCCGCGAGCAGGGCCATCAGCATGAGGTAGATGCCGCAGCCCACCACTCCGCGCGCCTGCTCGCCCGGGGTGAGCCCGTCCGCCGCGGGGCCGAGTCCCGCCCGGGCCGCCACGAGGGCGGCGAACGCGGTGAGCAGCCCCACCACGAGGACCGGTACGGCGACGACGCCGAGCTTCGCCGCGAACCACCGCCCGCGCCGCGGCACCGCCGCAAGGGAGAGCCGGATCCCGTTGCCCTGGTACTCGGAGGAGACGACCAAGGCGCCGAAGGCGACGGCGGCGATCTGGCCGGGCATGACGCCGGACAGGGCCATGAACAGCGGGTCGAAGTCCGGATCGGAGGTCTCGGAGACCCCGGCCAGCGCGGAGAAGGCGGTGGTGACCGCGAACACGGCCAGCAGCGCGCCGCACAGTGAGCGCAGGGTGAGTACCTTGAGCGCCTCGGAGCGGAGTACGGGTGCGAAGTGCATGGTCAGGCCTCCTGGGGCTGTGCGGTGAACTCGGTCTCGGTGGCCGTCAGGTCGAGGTAGGCCTGTTCCAAGGTGCCTTCCGCCGGGCTCAGTTCGAGGATCGGGACGCCGGCACCGGACATGGCGCGGCCGATGTCGTCCACGCGTGCGTGCGGCACGGTCCAGTACCCGTCGTGGTCTTCCACCGCCTCGTGCCCGTGCCGGGCGAGAGCCGCCTTGAGCGCGGTGGCGTCCGAGGTCCGGACACGGACGCTGGGCTGCACACGCGCGTCGATGAACTCCCGCATCGGGGTGTCGGCGAGCAGTCGGCCCCGCCCGAGGACGACCAGGTGGTCGGCGAAGGACGCGGTCTCGTTCATCAGGTGACTGGAGACCAGGACCGTGCGCCCCTCGGCCGCGAGGCGGCGCAACAGCTCGCGGATCCAGATGATGCCTTCCGGGTCCAGACCGTTCGAGGGCTCGTCCAGCATCACCACCTCGGGGTCGCCCAGCAGCGCGGCGGCGATGCCGAGCCGCTGGCGCATCCCCAGGGAGTACGTCTTCACCCGGCGGCGCGCCACCGAGGCGATGCCGGTCTCCTCCAGCACCTCGTCGACCCGGCGCGCGGGAAGGCGGTTGCTCGCCGCGAGGACGCGCAGGTGGTCCCGACCGGTGCGGGAGCCGTGGGCGGCGTCCGCGTCGAGCAGGGCGCCCACGTGCCGCAGCGGCTCGTCGAGGGTGGCGTAGGGGCGTCCGCCGACGGTCGCGGTGCCGGAGGTCGGCCGGTCGAGTCCGAGGACCAGGCGCATCGTGGTCGACTTCCCGGCGCCGTTGGGGCCGAGGAAGCCGGTGACGCGGCCGGGGCGGACGGTGAAGGTGAGGTCGTCGACGGCTCGTCGGGTGCCGTACTCCTTGGTGAGGTTCTGGACGTCGATGCTGGTCATGGCTACAGCGTGACGGTCCGTGCGGGGGCGGGTCCTCCCCCGCACGCGGAGACCGCCTCCCCCGTGCGGGGGAGGTGTGCTGTCAGTGGCCGCTGACAGGATGACGGAATGGTCCGCTTTCTGCGCCCGCTGATCCGAGGGACGACGTACACACGGCTGCTGCACCTGTGGGTGCCCATGCTCGTGGTGAGCGTGTGGGCGCTCATCGACGACACCACACTGTGGGTGCCCGCGGCGGTGCTGGTCCCGATCGGCTTCATTCCGGCGGTGCGGACCGGTGAGGGCGTGCAGGCCCGGCTGCTTCTCACGCCCGGCCCCGAGGACTCCGCCTTCTCGGTCGCGCCCTCGGCGACCTGGCGGGACCGGATGCGCACCGTGGTGTGGCTGGAACTGCGCATGCTGCTGGGCGTGCTGACCACGGGGGCCTGCGTCTGGCTGCCCATCGTCAGCGTCGAACTGGTCCGGCTCGCCCTGGGGTACCGGATCGACGACATACCGGTCCTGCGCGATGCCGCGACGCACTGGGCGTACGCGCTCCTCGCGCCGCTCCCTCTGCTCGGACTGTACGGCGCCGTGCTCGGCCTCGGCGCCCTGGCGACAGCGGGCGCCCGCACGTTCCTCGGCCCCTCGGCCGCCGAGCGCCTGGCCGCCCTCGAGGAACGCACCGAACAGCTCCTGGAGCGCACCCGCATAGCCCGCGAGCTGCACGACTCCATCGGGCACGCCCTGACCGTCGCCGTCGTTCAGGCCGGGGCCGCCCGCACGGCGAACAGTCCCGAGTTCACCGACCGGGCCCTGACCGCGATCGAGGAGACCGGCCGGGCCGCGCTGGAGGATCTGGAGCGGGTGCTCGGCGTGCTGCGGGAGACGGAGCGGCCCCTGAGCGCCAGACCGACGCTCGCCGACGCCGACCGTCTGCTGGAGTCCGCCCGCGCCTCCGGGGCGACGGTCGACGCCGAGGTCACGGGGCCGGTGGAGACCCTGCCGGGTCCCGTCTCCCGGGAGGGTTACCGCATCCTCCAGGAGGCGCTGACCAACGTGCTGCGGCACGCGGGGACGGTGCCGGCGCGGGTCCGCGTCGCGGTGGCGGACGGTGCGCTCACCCTGGAGGTGTGCAACGCGCTGCTGGACGGGAGAGCCGACCCCGGACGCGGCAGCGGTCTGCGCGGCATCCGCGAGCGTGCCGCGCTGCTCGGCGGGCACGCGCACACGGGGCCGGACGGCGCCGGCGACTGGCGGGTGCGGGTCGAGCTGCCGGCGGGCTGATCTACGCTGGACGAATGCCGGTCAGAGTGCTCCTCGTCGACGACGAACCCCTCGTACGCGCGGGTCTGCGGGCCGTGCTGGAGGCGCAGCCGGACATCGAGGTGGTCGGGGAGGCGGCCGACGGGGCGGCGGTCATCCCGCTGGTGCGGCAGGTGCGGCCGGACGTGGTGGCCATGGACGTCCGGATGCCGCTGCTGGACGGCATCGAGGCCACCCGCGCGCTGCTGCGGACGGTGGCCGACCCGCCGAAGATCCTCGTGGTGACGACCTTCGAGAACGACGAGTACGTGTACGAGGCACTGCGCGCCGGCGCCGACGGGTTCCTGCTGAAGCGGGCCCGGCCCGCCGAGATCGTGCACGCGGTACGACTGATCGCCGAGGGCGAGTCGCTGCTGTTCCCGGCCTCGGTGCGGCAGCTCGCCGCCGAGTACGGCGACGGCGGCGGTAACCGCGCGGCCCGCGCGGAGCTGACGCG
This sequence comes from Streptomyces sp. NPDC041968, assembly GCF_055589025.1. NCBI lineage: Bacteria > Bacillati > Actinomycetota > Actinomycetes > Kitasatosporales > Streptomycetaceae > Streptomyces > Streptomyces sp. NPDC041968. Next base: position 32,795 of record NZ_JBVJCB010000019.1, read on the forward strand.
GGCTCAGCTCACCGAGCGGGAGGGCGAGGTGCTGCGGCTGATGGCCCGCGGGTTGTCGAACGCGGAGATCGCCGCCCGGCTGGTCGTCGGCACGGAGACGGTGAAGTCGCACGTGAGCGCGGTTCTGGCCAAGCTGGGTGCGCGGGACCGCACCCAGGCGGTGATCACGGCGTACGAGTCGGGGTTCGTCGCGCCCGGCTGAGGAAACCCGCCCGTGGTGACCTCACGGACCGGCACTCGCCGGGGTGGACCGGGCCGAGTACGATCCGGCCAACACGCGCACAAGCTGGGAGGACGGACGTTGGGAGGGCTGACCGGCGGGGATCCGTCGCTGCTGCGGAGGATCAACTCCGCTGTGGTGCTGCACGCGTTGCGTGCCACGGACTGCGCGACGCTGACCGAGATCACCCGGGTGACGGGGCTGTCCCGGCCGACCGTCGAGGGTGTCGTCGAGGGGCTGATCGAGACCGGTCTGGTCGTCGAGGCGGCCGCCGACGAGGGCACGGCCCGGCGGCAGGGCCGGCCGGCCCGGCGCTTCCGGTTCCGGGCGGAGGCCGGGCACCTGCTCGGTCTGGAGATCGGTCCGCACCGCGTCGCCGCGCTCCTGTCCGGTCTGGACGGCCGGGTGATCGGCGCGCAGGCCAAGGACGTCGACGAGACCGCTTCGGCGGACGAGCGGCTGGAGCGGCTGCGCACGGCGGTCGCCGAGCTGTTGCGCCGGGCCGGGGTCGCCCGTGGTTCGCTGCGGGCCGTGGGCGCCGCCACGCCGGGCATCGTCGAGGCGGACGGCACGGTGCGGCTGAGCACCGCGCTGCCCGAGTGGACGGGGCTGCGCCTGGGCGAGCGGCTGAGCCGTTCCTTCAAGTGTCCGGTGCTGGTCGAGAACGACGCGAACGCGGCGGCCGTCGCCGAGCACTGGAAGGGCGCCGCCACCGAGTCCGACGATGTCGTGTTCGTCCTGGCCGGGCTCAGTCCGGGGGCCGGGGCGCTGATCGGCGGGCGGCTGCACCGGGGGTACGGCGGGGCGGCCGGTGAGATCGGCGCGCTGCACCTGCTGGGCCGGGGGGTGACACCGGAGACGCTGCTGTCCACGACGGACCAGCCGCTGCATCCGCTGGACGAGCAGGCGGTCGCGAAGGTGTTCGCCGAGGCGCGTGGGGGCGACGCACGGGCGCGCGCGGCCGTCGAGCGTTTCCTCCAGCGGCTGGTGCACGACGTGGCGGCGCTGGTACTGGCGCTCGATCCCGAACTCGTCGTCATCGGCGGCTGGGCGGCCGGCCTCGACGGCGTGCTGGAGCCGCTGCGGCAGGAGCTGGCACGTTACTGTCTGCGCCCGCCGAAGGTGGCCCTCTCGCTCCTCGGAGAGGCCGCCGTGGCCACGGGTTCGCTGCGGCTGGCGCTCGACCACGTGGAGGAGCAGCTGTTCGCCGTGGAGGGCGCGACGGCCCGCCGCTGACCCGGTGCGGGCCGGCCCACCGGCGAGGGCACCGGCCGGGCCGGGCCCGATCGTCGGCGGGCCGACCCGGACCGCCGTCAGGAGGCCCGGGTCTGCGGGCCGTGGTGTATCTCGACGTCGCCGGAGTCCCCGAACGTCAGCCGGCAGGTGTCCGCGCGGTAGGTGGCGACGGAGAGCGCGGCGGTGCGGCCCTCGGCGAGATAGCGGGTGGTGACCACGAGGACGGGCGCTCCCGGCAGCCGGTCCAGCTCCTTGGCGTCGTCGGCGCCGGCCGATCCCAGCTCCACGGCGCTCTCCTGCCCCTCCAGTTCGCCGCGCTGCAACTCGCGCAGCACGGCACGGGCGCGTGCGGCGCCGGAGGGCGCGTCGATGGCGGTGAGGTCGGGCACCGAGGACGGCGCGATGTAGAGCAGCTCGGCCGCTACGGGCAGGCCGTGCGTCCCGCGGGAACGGCGCACGGTGTGCACCGGCTCGTCCCGTCCGGTGCCCAGGGCGTCGGCGACGGCCGCGGGCGGTGCGGCGAGGACGCAGTCGGCGGGCTGCCAGACGTCGTCGGGCGCTCCGGGCCAGTCGTGCCGCCGGGTGCCGACGGCCACGCCGACGCGCGGCGGGGCGACGGTCGTGCCGACGCCGCGTCGACGCTGAAGCCTGCCCTCCAGTTCGAGTTGCTCCAGGGCCTGACGGAGGGTGGCGCGGGCGACGCCGAAGCGGGCGGCGAGGTCGCGCTCGTTGGGCAGTACCTCGCCCACCGAGAACTCCGTGTCCAGGGCCCGGCCGAGCAGGTTCCTGAGATGCCAGTACTTCGGCTCCGGTACCGGTTCCAACTGCGTGGTCCCCACCCTGTCCTCCGCAATCGCCGTGGTCCGGCGGCGTTTTGACGCCCTTGTTTATTAAAGGTTGTTGCAGTTCTCTGCGACCATAAAACGGCCCACACCCTTGGTCAAGACCAATCCGGTGAACAGGGCGGCGGAGCCCCCGCCGCGGGGCGGGGGCTCGGGCGGGGCAGGGGCGGCTAGCCGAGGGCGGCCAGGGAGCGCAGTTTGTCGGGGTTACGGATGATGTAGACCGACTGGATGCGGCCGTCCGCCACGTCCAGTTGGAAGACGGAGTCGGGTTCGCTGCCGGACAGCACCAGCAGCGCCGGGCCTCCGTTGAGTTCCAGGAAGTGGAACGAGACGTCCGGGACTCCCTTGTGCGCGGCCCCGAGCAGGAAGCGGGCCACCTTGCCGGAGGTCTCCACGACGCGCAGCGGCACTCTGGCCTTGCCGCCGCTGTCGCCCACCAGCCGCACGTCCGGCGCGAGCAGCGCCATCAGCCCGTCGAGATCGCCCTCGGTCGCCGCGGCGAGGAAGCGCTCGGTGAGGTCCCGGCGCTGCGCGGGGTCGACCTCGTAGCGGGGCCGCCGTTCGTCCACGTGCCTGCGGGCCCGCCCGGCCAGCTGGCGCACGGCCGCCTCACCGCGCTCCAGCATGGCGGCGATCTCGGCGTACGGGTAGCCGAACGCCTCCCTCAGGACGAACACCGCCCGCTCCAGCGGCGACAGCGACTCCAGGACCACGAGGACGGCGAGGGACACGGAGTCGGCGAGCACGGCCCGCTCCTCGGTGTCCGCGACGACGTCCCCGAAGTCGGTGACGCAGGGCTCGGGCAGCCACGGTCCGACGTACGTCTCGCCCCGCGACTTGATCTGCCGCAACCGGTCGATGGCGACCCGGGTGGTGATCCGCACCAGGTAGCCGCGCGGCTCGCGGACGCCGGACCGGTCGGCACCGGACCAGCGCAGCCAGGCCTCCTGGACCACGTCCTCGGCGTCGGCCAGTCGACCCAGCATGCGGTAGGCGACCCCCAGGAGGACGGGGCGGTGCGCTTCGAAGACGTCGGTGGCGGTGTCGGCGGTCACCGCTCCATCCCAGCGGACGCGCCTCGCCCTGTCCAGGCGGGATCGCCCGCCTCCGGGAGGGTCCGGGCGAAGGGGCGGCGCCCGGGGGCTACCCGTCGGTAGCCACTACTGACAGTCTGTCTACGCAACGCCGTCATCGCCCACGCCGTCCCGCAGACGCGTATTCCCGACAAGGAGTCCCATGTCCGCAACGCTCTCCTTCACGGCCCCCACCGAGCACGGCCCCCAGGACATCACCCTGTCCTACACGCGCGCGGGCGCCGGTGAGCCGCTGCTCCTGCTGCACGGCATAGGCCACCACCGGCAGGCCTGGGACCCGGTGGTCGACATCCTCGCGACCGAGCGCGACGTGATCGCCGTGGACCTGCCGGGATTCGGGCAGTCCTCCGCGCTGCGGCAAGGGCTCCCGCACGACCTGCCGACGACGACCGCGGTGCTCGGCGCGTTCTGCGCGGCGCTGGGCCTGGACCGGCCGCACGTGGCGGGCAACTCCCTGGGCGGTCTGCTGGCCCTGGAACTCGGCCGGGAGAACCTGGTGCGGTCGGTGACGACCCTCTCCCCGGCCGGCTTCTGGACGCAGACCGAGCGGCGCTACGCCTTCGGCGTGCTCACGGGCATGCGCCGGACCGCTCGCGCCCTGCCGCTCCCCCTCGTCGAGCGGCTGTCCCGCACTGCGGCCGGCCGCACCGCCCTGACCAGCACGATCTACGCCCGTCCGGCGCGCCGCTCCCCCGAGGCCGTGGTCGCCGAGACGCTCGCCCTCGCCCGCGCCGAAGGCTTCGCCGAGACGCTCCGGGCGGGGCGCACCGTGCTCTTTTCCGACGACGTCCCCGGCCTCCCCGTCACCGTGGCGTGGGGCACCCGGGACCGGTTGCTGCTGCCCCGGCAGGGCGTCCGCGCCAAGCGGGTCATCCCGCGGGCCCGGCTGGTGCGCCTGCCCGGCTGCGGTCACGTACCGATGAACGACGACCCGGCACTGGTCGCCCGCGTCCTGCTGGACGGCAGCCGCAGCCGGTCGGCCGGGACCGTGAGCACCTCGCTCCGCGCGGTCGCCTCGTAGCGCGTCCGCATGCCGGCCGCGGCCGTCCGAGGCGATGTCCCCTCCGGCGGGGACCGGCATTCCGGTTTGTCGCTCCAAACGCTCGGGTAGGAAAGGGCCCTGGCCGACCACGGGAAAGTCGGCCTCGGTTTCCCCTGCTTCACCGAGAGACGACGGGCCGCAATCCGACATGGCGCACCATTCCATCCTCCCATCGCCCGCTGAATGCCCCTGGGAGGAAATCCTCCAGCATCGCGAACGCCTCATGCGGTTGGTTCGGCGAAGACTGCCGAGCCTTCAGGACGCCGAGGACTGCGTTCAGGAGACCATGGCCCGCACTGCTGCCCACGCCACGCTGGACCGGAATCGACTCGGTGCCTTTCTGACCTCCGTGGCGCTCCGCCTCTGCATCGACTTCCACCGTGACCTGGAACGTCGCGGCAGACTCCTCCACCGTGCGGCGTTCGTCGACACCCCCGGCCCGGGTGAGGAGGACGTCTGCGACGAGGACTTCGGCAGATGGCTGCTCGGCCAGGTCCGGCATCTTCGGGGGCGGGAGCAGGAAATCATACTCGCCCGCACCAAGGGCATATCCACTGCGGAATTCGCCCGTCTGCACAATATTTCACTGAAGGCGGCAGAGGCCGCCTTCACCAGGGGGCGTGCACGATTGAGAAAAGCGTGCACGAAGGCCTTGGAAGAATGCCCCCGATAACATTCGTCAGCACATCCGGCACATCGGCGCCCCGCTCGGCCCGGTCGACCCGGCGGCCCTCGGGGCGGCGGTATCCGGTGTCGACGGGCCCAACCCCTCGTAGGGTGAGGGTGATCGGGCGCGGATGAATCTCGGGGGGACTGCTTTCATGACGCCAGCGCCGACCGGCCCGGGCGGCCGACCGGGTTGCATCCACGGCAGCACGACAGGGGCCGGTGGCACGACCGGGACCGCCGCATGGGAGTTGCTGCTGCCCGCCGCCTCGGCGCCGGCGCGGGCGCGCGGCCGCGCGCTCCAGGCCGCGTTGCGGGACGCGGTCCGCTCGGGACGGCTCTCGCCCGGCACCCGTCTGCCGTCGAGCCGGGACCTCGCGGCCGACCTCGGGGTGTCGCGCGGACTGGTGACCGAGGCGTACGAGCAACTCACCGCCGAGGGCTACCTGCGCAGCGGGCGCGGCGCGGGGACCTGGGTGGGCGACGCCGTACGGGCCGCCCGCCCTCGTGCGCGGGACCTCGCCCCGCGCGCGCCGGGCGACCACACCGACTTCGTGCCGGGGACACCGGATCTGTCGCTCTTCCCCCGCGCGGCCTGGGCCGCCGCACAGCGGGGCGTGCTGGCGGAGCTGCCGCACGAGAGCCTCGGTTACCCCGACCCGCGCGGGCTGCCGCGGCTGCGGACCGCGCTGGCCGAACTGCTCTCGCGGCGCCGGGGCGTGGTGGCCGATCCGGAACGGATCATGGTCGTCTCCGGGGTGGCGCAGGCGACGGCCCTGCTCGCGAGCGTGCTGCGGGCGCGCGGGACGCGTACCGCCGGCGTCGAGGACCCCGGCAGCCCCCAGCACGACGCCCTGTACGCGTCGGCGGGTGTGCGCACCGTGCCGCTGCCCCTGGACGACGAGGGGATCGCCGTCGGCCCGCTGCGCGCCTCGGGCGTGCGCTGCATCGTGACGACTCCGGCCCACCAGTTCCCGACCGGGATCGCCTACTCCGCGAGGCGGCGCGCCGAACTGCTGGACTGGGCGCGGTCCGTGGACGGCCTCGTCGTGGAGGACGACTACGACGGTGACTTCCGCTACGACCGCGCTCCCGTGGGCGCCCTCCAGGGGCTCGACCCCGAACGCGTCGCCTACACGGGCTCGGTCAGCAAGTCCCTCGCGCCGGGGCTGCGGCTGGGCTGGCTGCTGGTTCCCGAGTGGCTCGCGGAGGACGCCGTCCAGCGCAAACGCACCACCGACCTCGGACATCCGGCCCTCGACCAGGCCGTCTTCGCGCGCTTCGTGGAACGCGGCGACTACGACCGTCAACTGCGGTCGTGCCAGCGCGCCTACCGCGAGCGGCGCGACACCCTGGTCGCCGCGCTGGGCGAGCACTTCCCCGGCTCGCGGGTCTCCGGCATCGCCGCCGGCCTGCACGCCATCGCCGCGCTCCCCGAGCGCCACGGACCCGAGGAGCGCTTCCTCGCACGGGCGAGGGAGGCCGGAATCGCGGTGCGTGCGCTGACGGAGTACGGACACGGGGCGGGTGGCGAGGAGGCGGCGGAGAAGGGGGTGCGGCTGGTGCTGGGGTACGCGCACCTGACGCCGGGGCGCGTCCGGGCGGGGGTGGAACGGATGGCGCGGGCCGTATGAGACGTGCCGCGTCCCCGTGCGGGGCGGGAGCGGAGCGTTCCTCGGGCGAGTGCCGTACGACGCGGGAGCGGGACGCCCCCCGGACGAGTACCGCGCGCGGCACGGCCGGATGACCCCGTGGGGGCGGGCGCCTGTTCACCCGGAATTTCCGTGGCCGCCGCGCCGCACCAGTAGGTCTGGCTCTGCACACCCCGGCCGCAGCGCCGGCCGGTTCCCGTCCCTGGAGGCGTATCCATGTCCCACCGCCCGTCGCCCGGTCGCCGCAGCGTGCTGCGCGGCTCCCTCGCCGCGTCCGCGGCCCTCACCCTGCCCACGGCCCTCGGGTCCGCGCCGGCGTTCGCCCGTTCCGGCCGGCCGGGTGCGGGGTGGGGCGTGCAGACCGGGGACGTGACCTCCCACTCCGGTCTGGTGTGGGTACGGTCCGACCGGCCGGCCCGGATGATCGTCGAGACGTCCGCGACCGAGTCGTTCCGCAACCCGCGCAGATGGCGCGGCCCGCTGCTCGGGGCCGGCACCGACTTCACCGGCACGACCAGCCTGACCGGTCTGCCGCCCGGCGAGCAGATCCACTACCGCGTGCTCCTCGCCGACCCGGACGACCCGCGCCGCACCGGCGAGCCGGTCCCCGGCACCTTCCGCACGGTGCCGGTGCGCCGGCGCGGGGGAACGCGGTTCGTGTGGTCCGGCGACCTGGCCGGCCAGGGCTGGGGCATCAACCCCGACCTCGGCGGCTACCGCATCTTCGACGCGATGGGCGCCCTGGACCCGGACTTCTTCCTGTGCAGCGGCGACACCATCTACGCCGACGGCCCCATCGCCGGGACGGCCGCGCTGCCCGACGGCGGTACCTGGCGGAACGTCACCACCGAGGAGAAGTCGAAGGTCGCCGAGACCCTCGCGGAGTTCCGCGGCAACTTCCGCTACAACCTGCTCGACGAGAACCTGCGGCGCTTCAACGCCCGGGTCCCCTCGGTCATCCAGTGGGACGACCACGAGGTCCGCAACAACTGGTACCCGGGACAGGTGATCGCGGACACGGACGCCCGCTACACCGAGAAGAGCGTCGACGTGCTGGCCGCCCGGGCCCGGCGCGCGTTCGGTGAGTACTTCCCGATCTCCACTCTCCGCCCCGGCGCCCGGGAGGGACGCGTGCACCGGGTGCTGCGCCAGGGGCCGCTGCTCGACGTTTTCGTGCTGGACATGCGGACCTACCGCAACGCCAACTCCCCCGGCGACCAGAGCGTCGACCCGCAGGGCATCCTGGGCCGCGAGCAGTTGGAGTGGCTCAAGCGGGAGCTGTCCCGCTCGCGGGCGGTGTGGAAGGTGATCGCCGCCGACATGCCGATCGGCCTGGTCGTCCCCGACACCTCCGAGGGCGGCGCGAACGTCGAGGCCGTGGCGCAGGGCGACCCGGGCGCGCCGCTGGGCCGTGAGCTGCAGATCGCCGAACTGCTCCGGTTCGTCAAGCACCGGCGGATCACCGGCACCGTGTGGCTGACGGCCGACGTGCACCACACGTCGGCGCAGCACTACCAGCCCTCACGGGCCGCGTTCAACGACTTCGAGCCGTTCTGGGAGTTCGTGTCCGGGCCGCTCAACGCGGGTGCCTTCCCGGCCAGCGCCCTCGACGGCACCTTCGGCCCCGAGCGGGTCTTCGTGAAGGCGCCGACCGCGTCGAACGTCTCGCCCGCGGGCGGCTACCAGTTCTTCGGCGAGGTCGACATCGACGGTGACACCGCCGAGATGACGGTCCGGCTGCGCGAGCAGGACGGCACGGTGCTGTTCACGAAGGTGCTCCGGCCGGGCCGGGTCGGCCAGTAGGTCCCCTGGCTCCCGTAGGTCCCGTAGGTCCCGTAGCCTGTCGGGTGTGCCGCGCATCGGCGTCATCCCCCGGTGCGCGGCCCGGAGTTGCCGTCCGAGACGGGGGAAAGCCGCGTCTCCGCCCTCGTCGTAAAAAGTGCAACAAATGCCCCAGAGGCACTCTTTACCCGTCTGTCACGGGGCGTTCGCGATCACGCAACACCCCTCCTCCACAGTGGCTGCATGAGTCGCTACCTGTCCGACCTGACGACGACCGCCGCGCCCCTGATGGAGAACGGCCCCGGGGTGCCCGCCCTGCTCGTGGCCTCGGTGGCGGCCCTGGCCGCCACGGCGGGCGTCCGCACCTGGCGGTCAAGGCGCCACGGGCACGCCCCGCCGCCGGACGATACCGGCGCCCGGCGGCCGTCCGCGGCACGGCCGGCCGGGTCGCCGGAGACCGGGACCACGTCCGCCCCCGACGGCGGCTCCGGGGCCCGGGCCACGGACAGCGCGTTGTGGCGGATGCGGACGACGGTGCGGGACGCCCCCGGATCGCTGGCCCGGTTGTGCGCGGCCCTCGCCGGCCGGCGGATCGACATCCTCAGCCTGCAGACGCACCCGCTGGCCGACGGCACGGTGGACGAGTTCCTGCTCCGCGCCCCGGGCGAGCTGACCGGCACGGAGCTGTCCGGCCTGGTGTCGGCGGCCGGCGGAACCGGGACCTGGACCGAACGGGCGGACGCGCACGACCTGGTGGACGCGCCGGCCCGGATACTGGGGCTGGCCACCCGCACCGCCCTGGACACCGCGGAACTCCCGCTCGCGCTACGGCAGTTGCTGGGCCGCTGCACCATCCGGTCGCTGCCCGCGCCGCTCGGGGGACGCCCTTCGGAGGAGGTGCCACCGGAAGGCGTACTGGAGGACACCGTGCTGCGGCTGCGCGCGCCGGAGGGCGGGACGATCAGCGTGGAGCGGCCGTACCTGCCGTTCACGCCCGCCGAGTTCGCCCGGGCCCGGGCACTGGTGGAGCTGGACGCCCGGCTCGGTCCGCGGGTCCCGCGCGGCCGGGACGTACTGACGCTGCCCGAGGGGAGCGACATCACGGTCCGCCGCGCCCACCCGCGTGACCTGGCGGCGGCGAAGGCGATGCACGAGCGGTGCTCGGCCACGACCGTCGGGATGCGGTACCACGGGCCGGTCGGTGACGCCGACCGGTATCTGACCCACCTGCTCAGCCCGCGCTTCGGCCGGACGCTCGCCGTGCAGACCGCCTCGGGGCGGATCGTCGCGCTGGGACACCTGCTGTGGGACGGGGACGAGACGGAGGTCGCGCTGCTCGTGGAGGACGCGTGGCAGCGCAGGGGCATCGGCGGTGAGCTGCTCCGCCGGCTCGTGGCGATGGCCGCGGAGACCGGCTGCGAGAGCGTGTACGCCGTGACGCAGGCGTCCAACACCGGCATGGTCGCCGCCATGCGGGGCCTGGGCCTCCCCCTCGACTACCAGATCGAGGAGGGGACCCTCGTCGTCACGGCCCGCCTGGACGCCGCGGCCCGGGCGGCGGCGCGGCTGCCCCACGGGGAGCGGATCGGCCGGGAGTGAGCGGGCAAAGGCGCGCCCCCGTGGTCACTCGGCCCGTGCCAGCGCCTCCCGCGGCGGGATCGCCTCGGCCACCCGCTCCCCCAGCGCGTGGTCCAGGTCGGCCCACAGGTCGTCCACGTCCTCCAGGCCGACCGACAGTCGCAGCAGCCGGTCCCCCACCCCGGCGTCCCGGCGGTCGTCGGCGTCGACGATGCGGTGGCTGATGGACGCCGGGTGCTGGATCAGCGTGTCGACGCTGCCGAGGCTCACCGCCGGGGTGATCAGACGGACCCGGGCGATGACCTCGTGCGGGTCGCCGTGGATCTCGAAGGAGACCATCGCGCCGCCGATCCGCGGGTAGTGGACGCGGGTCACGCGCGGGTCGGCGGCAAGCCGCTCGACCAGGACGGCGGCGTTGGCGGAGGCGGCCCGTACCCGCACGGGCAGGGTGGACAGCCCGCGCAGCAGGAGGTATCCGGCCAGCGGGTGCAGAACGCCCCCCGTGGCGAACCGCACCTGCCGCAGCCGGCCGGCGAACTCCTCGTCGCAGGCCACGACACCGGCCAGCACGTCCCCGTGCCCGCCGAGGTACTTGGTGGCGCTGTGCAGCACCAGCCGGGCGCCCTGCTCGGCGGGGCGCTGCAGGACGGGCGTGGCGAAGGTGTTGTCCACGAGCAGTGGCACCGAGCCACAGGCGTGGGCGACGGCCCGCAGGTCCACCTCGGCCAGGGTGGGATTGGCGGGCGACTCCACGAGCACCAGACCGGTGTCCGGACGCAGCGCGTCGGCGATGCCCGCCGGGTCGGTCCAGGTGACCTCCGACCCCAGCAGGCCGGCGGTCAGCAGGTGGTCGCTGCAGCCGTACAGGGGCCGTACGGCCACGACGTGCCGCAGTCCCATCGAGGCGCGGACCAGCAGGACCGCGGTCAGCGCGGCCATCCCGCTGGCGAAGGCGACGGCGGCCTCGGTGCCCTCCAGCCGGGCCAGCGCCGTCTCGAAACGGGCGACGGTGGGGTTGCCGAGACGGCCGTAGACCGGCGGGCCCTGCGGGTCGGCGCCGGTGGTGGCGAACGCGTCGATGCGGGCCGCCTCACCGCGGCTGTCGTACGACGGGTAGGTCGTGGACAGGTCGATGGGCGGGGCGTGCAGTCCCCGGCCCGCGAGGTCGTCGCGGCCGGCGTGCACCGCCTCGGTGGCCAGTGCCCTGCCCGGGTGCGGGGCGGTGCGTACGTCGTGGGGTGATGACGTGGGCGTGCGCGCGGAGTCCATGGGCGCAAGGGTGAACACCGAACGGGCCTGCCGGGCCGGTGACCGTGCTACGTTCGGCACATGACCGAGTCCGTCGTACTGGATCCGGTTGATCTCCAGCTGCTGCGGCTGCTGCAGAACGACGCCCGGACCACCTACCGCGACCTCGCCGCCCAGGTCGGCGTGGCCCCGTCGACCTGCCTGGACCGGGTGGTCAGGCTGCGGCGGGCCGGAGTGATCCTCGGCCACCGGCTCGAACTGGACCCGGCGAAGCTGGGGCGCGGGCTCCAGGCGCTGCTGTCGGTGCAGGTGCGCCCGCACCGGCGGGAGCTGGTGGGCCCGTTCGTGGACCGGATCAGGGCCCTTCCGGAGTCGCGCACCGTCTTCCATCTCACCGGTCCCGACGACTACCTGGTCCATGTCGCGGTCGCCGACATGTCGGATCTCCAGCGGCTGGTCCTGGACGAGTTCACGTCCCGCCGGGAAGTGGCCCGGGTCGAGACGCGGCTGATCTTCCAGCAGTGGGAGTGCGGCCCCCTGCTGCCGCCCTCCGCGCCCCCGGCCACGCCCTGAGCGAAATCCGGCCGCCCGCGCCACCGGGCCTGCCGGAGCGGGCTGACGCGGCACCGGTATCCGTACGAGGATGTCCGCATGTCAGAGACCAAGAGCCCGCTGCCCCGCGAGGTCGCCGACGCCTACGTCGACGACCTCATCGCCCTCGACCCGGTCACCGGTACGTACCTCGGCGTGCAGGAGAGTTCCCGTCGTCTGCCCGATCTCTCGCCCGCGGGGCAGGAAGCTCTCGCGGAGCTGGCGCGGACCACGCTCGCCCGGCTGGACGAGGCGGAGCGCCGGCCCGGCGGGGACAGCGACGTGGAGCGGCGCTGCGCCCGGCTGCTGCGCGAGCGCCTCACCGCCGAACTCGCCGTGCACGAGGCGGAGGAGGGCCTGCGCTCGGTCGGCAACCTGGGCACCGCCGTGCACGGGGTGCGCGAGGTCTTCACGGTGACGCCGACGGGGACGGACGAGGACTGGGCCCGGATCGCCGAGCGGCTGCGCGCGGTGCCCGCGACGCTCGCGGGCTACCGCGAGTCCCTGTCGCTGGGCCTGGAGCGCAAGCTGTACGCCTCGCCGCGGCCGACCGCCACCTTCGTCGACCAGCTCGGCGAGTGGGCCGACACGGGGGAGGGCCGCGGCTGGTTCGAGGACTTCGCGTCCGCCGGTCCCGAGGCGCTGCGCGCGGAACTGGACGAGGCGGCCGGAGCCGCGACGGCGGCCGTGGTCCGGCTGCGGGACTGGATGCGCGAGGTGTACGCGCCGGCGATCGAGGGGGCCCCGGACACGGTCGGCCGCGAGCGCTACGCACGCTGGTCGCGCTACTACAACGGCACCGACCTGGACCTGGACGAGGCGTACGCGTACGGCTGGGCCGAGTACCACCGGCTGCTCGCCGAGATGAAGCAGGAGGCGGAGAAGATCCTGCCGGGCGCCGAGACGCCCTGGGTGGCGCTGGCGCACCTGGACGAGCACGGCAGGCACATCGAGGGCGTCGACGAGGTCCGCGCGTGGCTCCAGGGCCTGATGGACGAGGCGATCGAGTCGCTGGACGGCACCCACTTCGAACTCGCCGAGCGGGTGCGGAAGGTGGAGTCGCACATCGCCCCGCCGGGCAGCGCCGCGGCCCCCTACTACACGCCTCCGTCGGAGGACTTCTCGCGCCCCGGCCGCACCTGGCTGCCGACGATGGGCCTGACCCGCTTCCCCGTCTACGACCTGGTCTCCACCTGGTACCACGAGGGCGTCCCCGGCCATCACCTCCAGCTCGCCCAGTGGGCGCACGTCGCCGAGGACCTCTCGCGCTACCAGGCCTCGGTCGGCATGGTCAGCGCCAACGCCGAGGGCTGGGCGCTGTACGCGGAGCGGCTGATGGACGAGCTGGGCTTCCTCACGGACGCCGAGCAGCGCCTCGGCTACCTGGACGCGCAGATGATGCGGGCCGCCCGGGTCATCGTGGACATCGGCATGCACCTGGAGCTGGAGATCCCGGCCGACTCGCCGTTCCACCCGGGCGAGCGCTGGACGCCGGAGCTGGCCCAGGAGTTCTTCGGCGCGCACAGCAGCCGCCCGGCGGACTTCGTGGAGAGCGAGCTGACCCGGTACCTGACGATCCCGGGCCAGGCGATCGGCTACAAGCTCGGTGAGCGGGCGTGGCTGCTGGGCCGGGAGAAGGCGCGCGCGCGGCACGGTGCCTCCTTCGACCTCAAGGCCTGGCACATGGCCGCCCTCTCCCAGGGCTCGCTGGGGCTGGACGACCTGGTGGACGAGCTGTCCCGGCTCTGAGCACGCCGGCACCGGCTCACCGCCGGAAGCCGCCCTCCGAGTCGATGACCTGACCGGTCACCCACTCCGCCTCGTCCGTGGCGAGCCACGCGACGAGGCGGGCCGGGTCGTCGGGCATGCCCCACCGTCCGGCGGGGAAGAGCGCGGCGATGGCCTCGTAGTCCTCGCCGGTCATGTAGCCGGTGTCCACGGGGCCCGGGTTGACGGCGTTCACGGTGACGGCTTGCTCGGCGAGCGCCGTCGACAGGGAGCGTGTGACGGAGGCTAGGGCGCCCTTCTGCAGGGCGTAGGCGATCTCGCCGGGCATGCCGCCCGCGATGTCCTGGCCGGAGGTCATCAGCACGACGCGTCCGCCGGGCGTGCGGGGCGGCAGTTCGGCGCGCAGCCGGGCGAAGGCCTGGACGAGCAGCAGCACCGAGCGGGTGTCGACCCGCCAGTGCGCGTCGAGCATGGCGGCGTCGATGGTGTCGAGGGTGCCGTCGGAGCCGCTGAGCGCGTGGTTGGCGACCAGGATGTCCAGCCTCCCGCCGAGCGCCCCGGCGGCGGCGGCGAGGAGTTCGCCCGGCGCCTCGGGGTCGGAGAGGTCGCCGGGGCCGGCGACGACGGCGGCGTCCGGGTCGCCGAGTGCGGCACGTACGGAGGCGACCACCTCCTCGGGCCGGTCGGCGCCCCAGGGCATGGCGGCGTCGTGCGGGACGTGGTGGTGCAGGTAGACGCTTGCTCCGTACGCGGCGAGCCGCCGGGCCACGGCGTGACCGATGCCGCGGCGTCGGCTGGCTCCGGTGACGAGGGCGGTCCGGCCGCGCAGGGGCAGGGGGTCGCGGCGCAGTTCTTCGGGGGTCGGCTGGGGAATTCGTGGCATGGGCAACCATGATGGGCGGTCCGCCACCGGCCCGCACGCCGATTTCGCTCCGCCGGCGCGGGCGGCCCTCCGGGGAGGTCATCGGTCGACTCCACCATCGACCACCCGCGTCGACTACCCGTCGAGCCGCCGCAGTTGCACGACGTTCAGCCAGGTCTCGGGGCCGGGGCGCACCTCGGCCGCGCGTACCGCGTAGCGGCCCGGTTCCAGGGCGACCCGCACGTGGTCGGCGCGCTCGCAGTCGGCGCCGGGCCACGCAGCGTCGAACAGCAGCACGGGGCCGGACACCCGCCAGGACACCTCGGCGTTCCACTCGGCGACGTCCAGGGCGGCGGGCACCCCGGCCAGGACCTCGGCCTCGGAGTCCGCGGCGCACCAGCGGACGAAGGCACCGTGTTCGGGCAGATACGCGGTGGAGGCGGGCTCCTCGCCCAGCACCAGGGCCGTGGCGTCGCCGACCGGGAGGAGCCCGACGTGGCCGTCGACCTCGCAGGCCCGGTCGTAGTCGGAGGCCGTCTCCTCGCCGTCGGCACCCGTCCAGAACGGCAGGACCGTCTCCGGGACCGCTATCAGCGGACCGCCGCCCGACTCGACCCACTCCACCGCGCCCGGCTCCGCGTATCGCACCATGCGGCAGAACCTACACGCCCGTCAGCAGCCGCAGTCGGCCGCGTCCACCGGGGAGGTCAGGGGGTCCACGGCGCGGCGCCCGGTGCCCTGCCACGTCTTGTGGGCGAAACCCTCACGCACCCAGTACTCGAATCCGCCGAGCATCTCCTTGACGCGGTAGCCGAGTTCGGCGAGGGCGAGGGCGGCGCGCTTCGCTCCGTCGCAACCGGGCCCCCAGCAGTACGTCACGACCGGCACCGCGGGGTCGAGGAGCCGGGGGGCCTGCTCGGGGACGAGCGCGGTGGGCAGGTGGACGGCGCCGGGGACGTGGCCCTGGTCCCAGGACTCGGTGGAGCGGCAGTCCACGAGGACGAATCCCGGTTCGCCGTCGGCCGCGAGGGCGGCGGCCACGTCGGAGACGTCGGTGTGAAAGGCGAGGCTCGCCCGGAAGTAGGCGGCGGCCTCCGCGGACGGCGCGGGGGCGACGCGCAGGACGGGGTTGGCGGTGGTGGCGCTCATGCTCGGACCTCTCCTCGTCGGATCTCCTGGCCAGAAATCTAAGGTCCGCGAACGCCCCGCAGAAGGACACTTCCCCGGTGTACACGTTGCTCCGCCGGGGATTCCCTGCTATCCATCCGGGATGACCACGTATTCACCGGACGCCACCGACTGGCTCATCCTCGACGCCCTCCAGCGCAACGGGCGGGCCAGCTTCGCCGAACTCGCCCGTGCCGTCTCGATGTCCGCGAGCGCGGTGACCGAGCGGGTGCGCCGGCTGGAGGAGACCGGGGTGATCCAGGGGTACGCGGCGGTGGTGGACCCCGAACGGCTGGGGCTGCCGATCCTGGCGTTCGTGCGGTTGCGCTACCCGGTCGCCAACTACAAGCCGTTCCACGACCTGGTGGCCGTGACGCCCGAGATCCTGGAGGCC
Organism: Streptomyces sp. NPDC041968; assembly: GCF_055589025.1. Classification (NCBI taxonomy): domain Bacteria; kingdom Bacillati; phylum Actinomycetota; class Actinomycetes; order Kitasatosporales; family Streptomycetaceae; genus Streptomyces; species Streptomyces sp. NPDC041968. Next base: position 48,900 of record NZ_JBVJCB010000019.1, read on the forward strand.
CATCACGTCACGGGGGACGACTGCTTCGTGATCAAGGTCGCGGCCCGTTCGATGCGGCACCTGGAGCAGGTCTCGGGCCGGATCAGCGCCCTCGGCTCGGTGACCACGAGCGTCGTCTACTCCTCGCCCCTCCCCCGCCGGCCCCTGGGCCGCTGAAGTCCGGCGGCCGTTGAAGGTCCGGCGGCCGCTCAGCCGGCGCCCCGCTGCCGCAACGCCGACCCCGACCGGCCCTTCACCACCTCCAGTTGGGCGTGGATCCGCCGCCGCAGGTCGGCGACGTGGCTGACGATGCCGACGCTGCGGTCCCGCTCGCGCAGGGAGTCGAGGACGTCGAGGACCTCGTCGAGGGTCTGGTCGTCGAGGCTCCCGAAACCCTCGTCGATGAAGAGGGTGTCGAGGCGCACACCGCCGGCCTCGTCGGTGACCACGTCGGCGAGGCCGAGGGCGAGGGCGAGCGAGGCGAAGAACGTCTCACCGCCGGACAGGGTGGCCGTGTCGCGTGCGCGTCCGGTCCAGGCGTCGACGACGTGCAGGCCGAGGCCGCTGCGGCCGCGCCCGGTGCGGTCGTCGGAGTGGACGAGGGTGTAGCGGCCCGAGGACATGCGCCCGAGCCGCGCGGTCGCCGCCGCGGCGACCTGCTCCAGCCGGGCGGCCAGCACGTAGGACTCCAGGCGCATCCGGCGTTCGTTGTCGGCCGAGGTGCCGGCGGCGAGGGTGGCGAGACGGGCCACGCGTCCGTGTTCCTCACGCAGCGGGAGCAGTCGGCGCACGGAGGCGGTGGCCTGCGTGGACAGGCGGTCCAGCTCGGCGCAGCGCCGGGCGGCGGCGTCCCGTCCCGAGGAGGCCTCGCGCAGCCGCCGGCCCGCGTCGGCGGCTGCGCGTTCCGCCGCAGGGAGGTCGGCGGGCGGGCGCCGGGCCGCGTCGGCGGTGTCGGCCTCGGCGAGGAGGGCGCGGACGGCGGAGTCCTCGGACTGCCAGGCGTCGAGCCGCCGTTGCAGGTCTCGGTGGGCGGCGTCGTCGAGGAGCGCGGCGGCGGCGTCCCGGGGAGTGTCGAAACCGGCGCGGAAGGCGGCGTCGGCGAGCCGGGCGTCGGCGTCCTTGAGCCGCTGGGCCGTGTCCTCGGCGACGCGGGCGGCCTCGGCGGCCTCGGTGAGCCGCTCGGCCCGGCGCTCCAGCTCCGTGACCCGCGCCGCCACGCTGTCCGCGGTCCCGCGGGCCCGGGTCAACTCCTCCTCCAGGGCGAGCCGCTCGCTCTCCAGTCGCTCCCGGTTGCCGACCCGCGAGGCGGCGCGGACGGCGGCCTGCTGCTGGGCGGCGACCCGCTGCTCCCGCTCCTCCCCGGCCCGGCGCAGCTCCTCCTGCGCGGCGTGCAGCCCAGAGGCGGTGGCCCGTGCCCGCGCGTACTGCCGCTCCAGTTCCTCGACCTCCTCCGCCAGCCGGGCGGTGGGCGCGTCCCCGGCCTCCGCGGTGGCCGCGGCCAGCGCCTCCCGTACGGTGCCCAGGCGTCGTTCGGCCTCGGCGCGCCGGTCGTCGGCCGCCTGGTAGGCGGCGAGGGCCTCCTCCTCCGCCTCCCGGTCGACGTGCCCGACGACCTTGCGGGCGGGGGCGGGGTGTTCGGTGGCGCCGCACACCGCGCACGGTGCGCCGTCGGTGAGACCCGCGGCGAGTTCGGCCGCTATGCCCTCCAGCCGCTGCTCCTTGAGGTCGAGCCAGTGGGCGCGGGCCGCGACGGCCCGTTCGGCCGAGTCCAGCGCCCGGCGCCCGGCCTCGTCGGTGTCACCGGCGAACTGGTCCCGCTGCCGGGCCGCGTTCAGCCGGCGCCGGGCCGGGTCGCGCTGGACGGCGAGCTGCTCGGCGCGGGCCGCCGCCTCCTGCGCCAGGTCGAGGCGGCTCTGCAGTCCGGTGCGCGTGGCCTCCCAGCCGGCGAGCCAGGTCTCCGCCTCGTGCAGGACGTCCTCGTCGGCGCGTTCCTGGCGCTCCAGCCGGGTCCGCTCCTCGGTCAGTTCGGCGAGGCGCTGCTCGGCTCGGCGTGCCGATTCCAGCCCGCCCAGTTCCTCGGCCGTCCGGCGGGCGGCGGCGGCCAGGCCGGCGGCGCCCGCGTCGGCGAGGGCCTCCGGCAGCAGGGCGCGCGCCCGTGCCTCGGCGGCCGTCGCCCGGCGGTGTTCGCTGTCCGTGCCGTCCCTCAGCTCCAGTGCGGGGGCCACGGTTTCGGCCTTGCGGCCCCGCTCCATACGCTCCTGGGCGGCGCGGTGGGCGTCGGCCCGCTCCGCGAGCCGTGCGGCCCGCTCCCGCGCCTCGGCGGACCTCAGCTGGAGCCGGTGCAGGTCCCGGGCCTCGGCCAGGTCGCGCTCGGCGGCTGCCTGCGCGGACTCGGTCGCCGCGAGCCGGCCCTCGGCGATGTCGAGCAGCTCCCGGGCCGTGCTGCGGGCGACCGCGGCGGCCCCCAGCACGGCCTCGGCCAGGCCCGGCTCCCCCGGCGCCAGCTCCGGCAGTTCCATGGCGTCGCCGGCGGCCTGCTGCATCCGGTGCGCGTCGGCCAGCAGGGCCGCGTCCCCCTCGCGCACCTGGGCCTCGGCGGCGCGGCGCCTCTCGGCCAGGTGCTTCTCGACCTCGGCGAAGCGCCGGGTGTCGAAGAGCCGGCCGAGCAGCTTGCCGCGCGCTTCCGCGTCGGCGCGCAGGAAGCGCGCGAAGTCGCCCTGGGGCAGCAGCACGACCTGGCAGAACTGCTCGCGGCTCATGCCGAGCAGCTGGGTGATCTCCTCTCCGATCTCCTGGTGCGAGCGGCTGAGGTCCTTCCAGGCCCCGGCGCCCGCGTCGTACTCGCGCAGCCAGGTCTGGGCCTTGTCGACGGTGGTGCCCTTGCCGCGCAGCTTCGGACGCTCCCAGGGCGGCTGCCGGGTGACCTCCAGCCGCCGGCCGGCGACGGTGAGTTCGAGGCGCACCTCGGTGCGTGTGCCGACGGCGGCGTGGTCGCTGCGCAGGGTCGCGCCCTGGCCGCTCTGGCGGGCGCCGGGCACCGACCCGTACAGCGCGTAGCACACGGCGTCGAGGACGGAGGTCTTGCCGGCGCCGGTCGGGCCGTGCAGCAGGAAGATCCCGGCCGCCGACAGCTCGTCGAAGTCGACGCTCTGCGAGGCGCCGAAGGGCCCGAACGCGGTGATGTCCAGTCGGTGCAGCCTCACCGGGCCACCTCCCGGACGGTCTCGTCCGCGCGCACCGCGTCGAAGGCGTCCCGCAGCACGGTCCGTTCGTGGCGGTCTGGTCCCGCGCCCCGTACGTGCGTCACGAAGTCCTCCGCGATCTGCTGGTCGTCGCGGCCGGCGAGACGCCGCGCGTAGGAGACGGCCGGGTCCTCCGGGCCCCGCTCGGGGTCGAAGACGAGACTCAGGGTGTGCGGGAAGCGGCCGGTGAGTCTGGCCATGGGGTCGGCCGGGCGGACCGGGTCGGTGAGGGTCGCCTCGACCCACGCCTCCTCGTGCGGGGTCAGCCCGGGGTCGGCGAGCAGCTCCTCCAGGGTGCCCCGCAGGCGGGCCAGCGCGCGCGGCACGGGGCAGTCGAGGCGCTCGGCGGTGACCGAGCCGTCGGCGTCGAGGTCGACGAGCCACATGCTCTTGCGGTGCGTGGCCTCGGAGAAGGAGTACGGCAGCGGGGAGCCGGAGTAGCGCACGCGCTCGGTGAGGGTCTGGCAGCCGTGCAGGTGCCCGAGTGCCACGTAGTCGACGCCGTCGAAGACCCCGCTGGGCACGGCGGCCACTCCGCCGACGGTGATGTCCCGCTCGCTGTCGCTCTGTTCGCCGCCGGTGACGAAGGCGTGGGCGAGGACGACGGACCGCGTCCCCCGCGCGCGCGTGGCGAGGTCGGCGCGGACCCGGTCCATGGCCGCGGCGAGCACCGCCTCGTGCCCCGCCTTCTCCACCCCGAACGCGGCCTTCACGAGGGCGGGCTCCAGGTACGGCAGTCCGTAGAAGGCCACCTCGCCGTGCGCGTCCGCCAGCAGCACCGGGGTCCCGCAGCCCGCGGGGTCGGTGCGCAGGTGGATGCCGGCACGGTCGATGAGTCCGGCGCCGACGCCGAGGCGGCGGGCCGAGTCGTGGTTGCCCGAGATCATCACCGTCGGCACCCCGAGGTCGGCGAGGCGGTGCAGGGCGTCGTCGAAGAGCTCGACCGCGGCGAGCGGCGGCACCGCCCGGTCGTACACGTCTCCCGACACGACCACGGCGTCGACGGCGTGCTCGCGCACGGTCGCGACGAGGTGGCCGATGAAGCCGGCCTGGGCGTCGAGCATGTTCACGCGGTGGAACGCCCGGCCCAGATGCCAGTCGGAAGTGTGCAGCAGTCGCATGATCCCCGAGGTTAACGGCAGGGTCCGACAGCCCGGGGGGTTACTCCCGTTTCGCCCCTCACACCGCCCCGCAAAAGGCCGTTACGACCCTCTTGTCCGTTGTCGGTTGCTCCGGCCCTACGCGTCGCCGTACGCCTCGCCGCCCAGGGCGAAGCCGGCCGAGCCCGCGGTGGCGTCCGCGAGCCAGGACCGGAAGGCGTCCACCTCGGCCTCCGGCAGGCCGACCTCGATGGTGACGGCCTCGGCGTACCGCACCTCGCGTACCGCGCGTCCCGCCGCGTGCAGGTCGTTCTGGAGCTTTCCGGCGCGTTGGTGGTCGACCGTCACCGTGGCCAGCCGGAACCGGCGGCGGGTGAGCGTGCCGAGGTCGTCCAGAGCCTCGCCGACCGCACCCCCGTAGGCGCGGATGAGGCCGCCCGCCCCGAGCTTGACCCCGCCGTAGTACCGGGTGACGACGGCGACGACGTACCGCATGTCGCGGCGCAGCAGCATCTGGAGCATCGGTACGCCGGCCGTCCCGCCGGGCTCGCCGTCGTCGCTGGCCTTCTGGACGGCCGCGTCGGCTCCGATGACGTAGGCCCAGCAGTTGTGGGAGGCGTCCGCGTGCTCCTTGCGCACGCCGGCGACGAACGCCTGGGCCTCCTGCTCGGTGGCGGCCGGGGCGAGGGCGCACAGGAAGCGGGAGCGGTTGATCTCTGTCTCGTGCACACCCGCGCGGGCGACCGTGCGGTACTCGTCCTGCATTCCGCCAGCCTATGCGCTCACCGGCGCCCGCCCCTCGCCACGGTCGGCCCGGGCCGGGGGCGGGCGGTCACTGCGGGGCTCCGACGTCGCGGGCGAGGTGGAGTCCCAGGAAGCGGTCGGCGTAGGCGTAGGTCTCGAAACGGGCCCCGTCCGGAAGGTCCGGGTCCTCCTCCACGCGGCGCAGGACCCGCAGGACGGCGGGTGCGTCCAGGTCGTCCTCCCAGGCGTCCCGCAGCCGGTCGCGCACCTCGCCCGGCACGGGGCGCGAGGGCTGCCGCGCCCAGCGGGCGACCGCGCGGCGCCAGCGTGCGAGCGTGTCCCGGGCCTCGTCCACCGCGGCCGCGCCGAGTTCCACGCGCGCGTGGTGGTGCCGCGACAGCAGGGCGAGGCGCAGGGCGTCGGGGTCGGCGAGGTCGGGTGCGGCCGGCTCCACCGGGGCGACGGCGAGTGTCGTGCCGGTCGTCGCGTCATCGGCAGCGGCGTGACCCTCGGACATCACGTGCACGGTCTGCCCGGCGCCCGGGCCGGAGCCGGCGGTGCCGCCGGCCTCGAAGGGACGGATGCCGAGGGCGGCCGCGTGAGCCCGCAGCCGTGCCCCGTCCTCCTCGCCCGCCGGACCGGACAGCACGGCCCACGCGGGCGTGCCGTCGAGTTCCAGGGCGCGGATCAGCAGATCGGCGACGAGCAGGACGCGCAGCCCGGCCGGGTCACGGGCCGGCACGTGCGCCTGGACCCGGGTCGGGCCCCGGCGCACGGGAGCGGCGGGGGCGGGTTCCTCGGTCCGGGCGTCGATGATGTGCAGCACGGGGTGAGCGTAGGCGGGGCGGGGGCGGGACGCACCAGGGGCGCGCTCGCGGTCGCTGCCCCACCGCGGCCGAGGAGTCGGCGCGCCTCGCTCCGGAACGCGCGCGCCGCAGGGGAGGAGCGCGCGCCGCGAGAGGCAACGCCTCCCCACGGGTGACCCGCACCGGACGGGGAATCCCGTCGGGCCGCCCACCGTTGTCCTCACCGGAAGGCGCGACACGCGGGTCGTCCAGAGTCCGAGGAGGCCGCCGGTGCACGGCGACGAGGCAACCGTCCGCAAGATCCTCACCGAGTCGGGTGACACCTGGGCCGTGGTGGGCCTGTCGTCCAACCGGCAGCGCGCGGCGTACGGCGTCGCCGAGGTGCTCCAGCGCTTCGGCAAGCGGGTCGTGCCCGTGCACCCCAAGGCGGAGACCGTGCACGGCGAGCGGGGGTACGCCTCCCTCGCGGACATCCCCTTCGACGTGGACGTCGTCGACGTCTTCGTCAACAGCGACCTGGCCGGGGCGGTGGCCGACGAGGCGGTGACGAAGGGAGCCCGCGCGGTCTGGTTCCAGCTCGGGGTGCTCGACGAGGCCGCGTACGAGCGGACCCGAGCGGCGGGCCTGGACATGGTGATGGACCGCTGCCCGGCCATCGAGATCCCGCGGCTCGGCTGATCCGGCGGACCGCCCCCGCCGGGCGGTCACCGAGATGACCAGGGCGCGCCGGCCACCGGTGCCCCGGGCGAGCGCGGCGCCCGCGAGGAGCGCGAAGCCCGGTGCGTCCTCGGCGCCGGGCGCCGCCCGTGCGGTTCCCGCAGGCCGCACGCCGCGGACATACTGTTCGAGTGACCGCAGCCTCTCCCCCGGCCGGCTCCGGGGCTCCGCAGCGCTTTCCGGTCGTCGTCGTGGGCGCGGGGCCGGCCGGCCTCACCGTCGGCAACATCCTGCGCGCCGCGGGCGTCGACTGCCTGGTCCTGGAGACCGAGACCCGCGAGTTCATCGAGCGCCGGCCCAGGGCCGGGGTCATCGAGGAGTGGGCCGTACGCGGGCTGGAACGGCGCGGACTGGCGCGGACCCTGCTGGAGCGGGCGCAGGCGCACACCGAGTGCGAGTTCCGCTTCGGCGGGGAGCGCCACCGGTTCGGGTACACCGGGCTGACCGGCCGGCACCACTTCATCTATCCGCAGCAGTTCCTCGTCACGGACCTGGTCCGGGAGTACGCGGACGTGCGGGGCGGGGAGATCCGTTTCGGCGTCCGGGACGTCCGTCTGCACGGTCCGGAATCCGACCTGCCGTCGGTGTCGTACCGGTGTCCCGAGACCGGTGAACGGCGCACCGTGGAGGCCTCCTTCGTCGCGGGATGCGACGGCGCGCGCGGGGTGAGCCGGGCGGCGCTGCCGTCCGGGCGGGTCCGGGTCGCACGCCACGACTACGGCGTCGGCTGGCTGGCGCTCCTGGCCGAGGCGCCGCCGTCCGCCGACTGCGTCGTCTTCGGCGTGCACCCGCGCGGATTCGCCGGCCACATGGCGCGCAGCCCCGAGGTGACCCGCTACTACCTCCAGCGCCCACCGGGCGACGACCCGGCGAACTGGCCGCACGAGCGGGTCTGGACGGAGCTCGGGGAACGGCTCGGCGCGGTCGGCGCGCCGCCGCTCAAGGAGGGACGCCTGATCGAGAAGCGGGTCCTGGACATGCACGGCTACGTCGTCGAGCCCATGGCCCTCGGTCGCCTCTTCCTGGCCGGGGACGCGGCCCACCTCACCGCGCCGATCGCCGCCAAGGGGCTGAACCTCGGCACGACGCCTTCCTGCTCGGCGACGGGCTGGTCGAGCACCTCGCGCGGGGCGACGACACGGGTCTGTCCGGCTACTCGGCCGCCTGCCTCACCCGGGTGTGGGACTACCAGGAGTTCTCGCAGTGGCTCGCGGAGCTGTACCACGGCACGGCGTCGGGCGATCCGCACCGGGCGGGCACCGCGCTGGCCCGCCTCCGGCGCCTGTTCGACTCGCCCGTCGCGGCGGCGGCGTTCGCCGAGCTGTACGTCGGCGCCCGGACCACCGGCTGAGTCCGACCGTCACGCGCGGCGCGCCCCGCGCCCGCTCAGGCGACGCCGAGCCCCTCCAGGACCGCGGCGCCCGGCAGTTCGGCGAAGGCCTTGCCCGGCACCAGCAGCTTGCCGCGCCGCCGTCCGCTGCCGACGAGGACGTACGGCAGGTCGACGACGGCCGGGTCCACCAGCACGGGCCAGTCCCCGGGCAGCCCGACCGGGGTGATGCCGCCGTACTCCATGCCGGTTTCCCCCGTCGCCGTGTCCATCGGGGCGAACGAGGCCTTGCGGGCCCCGAGGTGGCGGCGTACGGCCCCGTTGACGTCGACCCGGGTGGTGGACAGGACCACGCAGGCGGCCAGGGTGCTGCCGCCACCCCGCTTGCCGGTGACGACCACGCAGTTCGCGGACTGTTCGAGCAGCTCCCGGCCGTAGTGCTCGACGAAGACGGCGGTGTCGGCCCATCGCGGGTCGGTGTCGACGTAGAGGATCTGGTCGGCGGGGGTGCTGCCGCGCCAGTGGCGTACGGCGTCGGCGACCGGGCGGGTCAGCTCGTCGAGGCAGTCCGGGGCGGGTGTGGCGCTGTCGAAGTTCCCGATGGGTGCGTGCATGGCGGCACGCTAGCAACGGCGGGCGGTGCGGCGGACGGCCGTCTCAGCGGACGGGCGGCACCGAGACCGCCATGGTCATCTCCATCGGCCCGTCGCCCTCGTTTCCGTACGTGTGCGGGGTGTCCGACTCGAAGGAGGCGCTGGCACCCGTCGGCACGCGGTGTGCCACCCCGTCGACGGTGAGGGTCAGTTCCCCGGCCGTGACGTGCACGAGTTCGACCGTGCCGGTGGGGTGCGGGTCGGACGGGCTGCTCTCGCCCGGCATGAGCCGCCACTCCCACATCTCCAGCGGGCCGGGCGCCTCCACGCCGGCGAGCAGCCGGCTGAAACTGCCGGCGTCGGTGTGCCAGAGCCGGATCGCCTGCTCCGCGGGGACGACGCGGACCGTGGGCCCCTGTTCCCGGTCGAGCAGCGTGGTGATGCTGATGCCGAGAGCGTCACCGATCTTCACCACCGTGCCGAGGCTGGGGTTGGTGCGGGCCTGCTCGATCTGGATGAGCATGCCGCGACTGACGCCGGACCGGGCGGCGAGCGTCTCCAGGGTGAAGCCGCGCTCGCCGCGCCAGCGCTTGACGTTGCGCGCCAGGGACTGGGTCAGCAGGTCGAGGTCGGCCACGTTCCGTCCAGGTTGTTGTCCACTGTTCTCGGGTGTCGCGGTGCGGTCGGGGACTACGGTCGGATGCACCCGAACGTTCACCGAACTGTACTGCGCGGCGACGGCGACCGGCCGGGGCGGCGAACGCTCAGCCCTCGGCGGCCGGTTCCGCGACCCTGCCCGCCGACCCGGCCCGGTCGTCCAGCTCGGCGAGGCGTGCCACCGCCTCGTCGTCCAGCCGCGACAGGGCGCGCAGCTCTCCCGGCGTGACCCCGTCGGGGATCGGCACCGGGGCCGGCGTGCGCAGTGGCGGCTGCCAGCCCTCCTCGGGCGTCCAGCGCCGTACGACACGCGCGGGCGCGCCCGCCACCACGGAGTGGTCGGGCACCGCGCCCCGGACCACGGCTCCGGCCGCGACCACCACGTTCCGTCCGATCCGCGCGCCGGGCAGGATCACCGCGCCGGTGCCGACCCAGCAGCCGGGGCCGATCTCCACCGGGTCCATCCTGGGCCACTGCTTGCCGATGGGCTGGTGCGGATCGTCGTAGGAGTGGTTGGTGGACGTGACGTAGACGTACGGGCCGAAGTAGCAGTCGCTGCCGATACTGACCGTGGTGTCCGCGATGACGTGGCTGCCGCGCCCGAGGACGACCCCGTCGCCGATGCGCAGGATCGGCTCGGGTCCGAGGTCCAGGTCCGGCATCAGGCCGGCGGTCAGGGTGACCTGCTCGCCGATGATGCAGTGGGCGCCCACGTGGATCCAGGGCTCGCCGAAGATTGTGCCGAGCGGGAAGGCCAGCCTGGTGCCCGTGCCCAGGGCGCCGAAGCGGAAGCGGCCGGGGTGCGCCGCGGTGACGGAGCCGGTGCGCTGCACCCAGGCCCAGCCCGCGTGGACGGCCCGCTGCGCGAGGCGGCTTCGCCAGGACGGATACGTGTTCTTGCGCTTCGGCACCCGCTCACGGTAGTGGGCGTGCGGTGCGGGCACGGAGCGGGAGTGCTGTGATCTTCACCCCACCGGGTGGCGTACGGTGCCGTACATCACCCGAGCAGGAGGCGATGATGACGCAGAAGGCGCTGATCACTGGCATCGGTGACAGGGAGCCGAAGGTGGACGCGGAGGCCTTCGTGGCGCCGACGTCCTCGGTCGTGGGGGACGTGACGCTGCACGCGGGGGCGAGCGTCTGGTACGGGGCGGTGCTGCGCGGCGACGTCGAGCGGATCTCCGTCGGCGCGAGCAGCAACATCCAGGACAACTGCACGCTCCACGCCGACCCGGGCTTCCCCGTCACCGTCGGTGAGCGGGTCTCCGTCGGGCACAACGCCGTGGTGCACGGGGCGACCGTCGAGGACGACTGCCTGATCGGCATGGGCGCCACGGTCCTCAACGGCGCGGTGATCGGCGCCGGTTCGCTGGTCGCGGCCCAGGCCCTGGTCCCGCAGGGGATGCGGGTGCCCCCGGGTTCACTGGTCGCGGGGGTGCCGGCGAAGGTGAGGCGGGAGCTGACGGAGGAGGAGCGCCAGGGGGTCACGCTGAACGGCACCATGTACGCGGCCCTCGCCGTGGAGCACCGGGCCGCGGTGGGAGAGCGCTCGTAGCGGAGGTCCCTCGGCCGGGCCCCGCACGGCGGACCGGCGCGGACCGCGCCCCGCGGCGCGCACCGCTGCTCGCCGGGCTCTCCGGGGCGCGCCGCTACTCGGCGGTGGCGAGCGGCTGCGCCCTCTTCGCCTTCCTCTTCAGGACCAGCATCGAGGTCACGCCGATGGCCACGGCGAGCACCAGGCCCAGCCAGGAGAACCGCTTGAGCCAGGACTCGGCGACGACGCCGACGTAGTAGATGACCGCGGTGGTGCCGCCCGCCCAGACGATGCCGCCGAGGACGTTGGCGATCAGGAACTTCCAGTACGGCATCCGCAGCACACCGGCCAGCGGGCCGGCGAAGATGCGCAGCAGGGCGACGAAGCGGCCGAAGAAGACGGCCCACATGCCCCACTTCTGGAAGGAGCGCTCGGCGGTGGCGATGTGCCCCTCGCTGAAGTGCCTGGGGAACCTGCGGCCCAGCCGGGCCAGCAGTGGCCGGCCGCCCTTGCGGCCGATGGCGTACCCGACGGAGTCGCCGATCACCGCGCCCGCGCTGGCGCAGACCCCGAGGACCAGCGGGTCCACGCCGCCGTGCTGGGACGACAGCAGGGCCGCCGAGACCAGGATGATCTCGCCCGGCAACGGGATGCCCAGGCTCTCCAGACCGATGACGAGTCCGACCACGGCGTACACGGCCGCCGCGGGCACCGTGTCGAGCCACTCCTGGACGTGCAAGGCCACACCCTCCGCTTCGCATCCCTGCTGGGTCCCGGGTGGGCCTCGCGCCGCTTCCCGGGTCGCCTCGATCGGGCGACCCGGGAAGCCTACCGGTTCACCGGGTGTCAGCCGTTGGGGCGCAGGGTCCAGATGACGGTCATCTCGCCGGTCACCGCGCCGTCCTCACGCTGGATGGCGACGCTCACCGGGAACTCCGGGCGGCTGCCCGCGTCCAGCTCCGCGACCACGTCGGCGACGGGGCGGCCCAGCGTCGCGGTGGCCTTGACGGGGCCGAGCGCGATCTTCTTGAAGGCGATCTCCGCAGTGACCGGCAGCGGCACCGCCCGGGAGAGCTGGTCCCCGAAGGCGGCCAGCACGATCGCGCCGCTCGCGGACTCGCCGAGCGTGAACATGGCTCCGGCGTGGGGTCCGCCGACGTGGTTGCGGTACTCGCTCTGGTCCGGCAGGGCCAGTACGGCCTTCTCCGGAGTGGTCTCCAGGTACTCGAGGTTCAGGGTCCTGACCATCGGCACCGTGGCGGCGAGCAACTCGCCGATCGACATCTGATCTGCGCTCATGGCAGCAGGTTACCCACGAGTAGCAACTGGGGGCCAGGCCTCCGCGAGGATCGCCCCCGTCCACGGTTTCGGTACGTCCCTGACAAGGCCCGGTGACCGAATCGTGTCCTGGGCGGCATTAGGGTGACTGCTCATGTGGCCAGGACAGCAGCCGCCCGGGGGCGAGCAGAACCCGCAGAACAATCCGTACCAGCAGCCGGGGTACCAGCAGCCGAATCCGTACCAGCAGCCCGGCTACCAGCAGCAGCCCGGCCCGTACGGGCAGCAGCAGTGGGGCGCTCCGCAGCCCCCGACGACTCCGCAGCCGTCCGTGGGCGGTGGCGGCGGCGGTGGCGGCAACCGGACCAAGGTGGTCGCGATCGTCGCGGCGCTCGCCGTGGTGGTGGCCGCCGGCGTCACCGGGTTCCTGGTGCTGGGCGGTGACAAGGACGACCAGGCGGATAAGGGCAAGGACGGCAAGCCGTCGGCGAGCGCCTCCGCGGACAAGTCCGAGACCCCCTCCACCGACCCGAGTGCTTCCGGTGGCGAGGACAACCCGCGCGGCGGCGACGGACTGAAGGCGACCGTCGACGGCTGGAAGGTCGTCGCCAACCCCCGCTTCGGCACCATGTTCGACGTGCCCGCGGACTGGGAGATCGACAGCACGGACACCAGCGTCGGCTTCGAGTGGGAGGAGAAGGGCAAGACCGAGCGCACCACCGTCACCGCCCCGGCCTACCTGAAGTCCGAGTGGTGCACCACCGACGAGAACAAGGACGGCCGCAAGGAGAGCACCTCCCTCGCCACCGCGGGCACCCGCGGGGAGAGCGGCGCCAAGGACGCCGCCCAGGCGGCCGAGACGCGGGTGCCGTGGTGGATCTACGGCGGGTTCACCGAGCCGGACAAGAAGAGCGTGAAGTACGGCAAGCCGAAGCCGTACACCACGACCTCCGGCATCGAGGGCAGCGTCATCACGGCGCACTCGGAGGGCGCGCCCAAGAAGGGCAAGTGCGACACCGAGGGCAAGGCGATCACCTTCGCGTTCAAGAACGGCGCGGGCGACTTCGTCACCTGGAACCTCTACGGCGCCAAGGGTGTCAAGGAGGAGATCCCGGAGGCGACGGTGCAGAAGATCCTGAGCACCGTGCGCCTCACGGAGGCCCCGCCGACCGACTCGTAGGCCACCGCACGACGCGCGGCCCGCCGGGCGGTGCCGGGGCTAGCCGATGCCGAACGCCCCGGCGGGAGGCTCGGGCGACGGCTCGGCGTCCTCGTCCCGCACCGGCCGCGCGTCGCCGATGAACGTCCGCAGGCCCGCCCCGTGCTCGACCCGGGCCGGGAAGGCGTCGGCGGCGGTGCGCCGGGCCAGGGCCGCCGTGTCGAGCGGCCGGTGCGCGGCGACGAGGACCGCGTTGCCGAAGCGGCGCCCGCGCAGCACACCCGGTTCGGCGATCAGCGCCAGCTCCTCGAAGAGCGTGGCGAAGCCGGCCAGTTGGGCCCGCAGGAAGCGGAACGGCGCCCCGTCGGCGAGGTTGGCCACGTACACGCCGTCGGCCCTCAGGACCCGTGCCGCCTCGCGGGCGTAGCCGACGGAGGTCAGGTGGGCCGGCACCCGGGAGCCTCCGAAGACGTCGGCGACCAGGACGTCGGCCGAGTCGGCGGGGGCGGCCTCCAGCCAGGCGCGGGCATCGGCACCGTGCGGGGTGACGCCGGCGCCGTCCGGGAGCGGCAGGTGCTCGGCGACCAGGTCCAGCAGGGCCCGGTCGGCCTCCACGACGTCCTGCCGCGAGCCCGGCCGGGTCCGTGACACGTACCGGGGAAGGGTCATCGCGCCCCCGCCGAGGTGCAGCACGTCCAGCGCCCGCGCCGGCTCGGCCACCGTGTCCAGGACGTGGCCGAGCCGGCGCGTGTACTCGAACTCCAGGTGCTCCGGCTCGTCCAGGTCGACGTACGACTGCGGGGCCCCGTCGACGGTGAGCAGCCAGGCCCGCCTCCGGTCGACGTCGGGCATGAGCTTCGCGGTGCCGTGGTCGGTGACGCGGCTGACGGGTACGGCTTCGTCGTTCACCCTCTGATTGTGCCCGGGGCCGGGCGCCCACCCCGGCCGGGGGCGGCCGGGGTGGGCGCCCGGCCGAGGCGGCGCCGCCGCGAGCCCGGCCACCACGCCGGACCCGTGACGCCCCGCGCCCCGGCCACCTCCACGCCACGGACCCCCGACGCCCCGCGCCCCGGGCCTCCTTCACGCCACGGCGGTCACGGTCCCCGCCGCCACGGTGCGCCCGCCCTCACGGACGGCGAACCCCAGACCGGCCTCCAACGGCACGTCCCGGCCCAGTTCCACCGTCATCGTGACGGTGTCCCCGGGCCGGGCGACGGCCACCTCACCGAGGTCCACGTCCCCGACCACGTCCGCGGTCCGGATGTAGAACTGGGGCCGGTACCCCGTGGTGACCGGCGTCGACCGCCCGCCCTCACGCGCCGACAGCACGTACACCCGCGCCGTGAAGCGCCGACCGGGCACCACACTGCCGGGGGCGGCGACCACGTGCCCGCGCCGCACCGTGTCGCGGGCCACGCCCCGCAGCAGCAGCGCCACGTTGTCGCCGGCCTGTGCCTCCTCCATCGGCTTGCCGAAGGTCTCCACGCCGGTGACGACCGTGTCGACGCGGGCGCCGAGAACCTCCACGCGGTCGCCGACGCGGACGGTGCCGCGCTCGACCGCGCCGGTCACGACCGTGCCGCGGCCGGTGATGGTGAGCACGTTCTCCACCGACAGCAGGAACGGCGCGTCCAGGTACCGCTCGGGCACAGGCACGTAGGTGTCCACGGCGTCGAGCAGCGCCTCGACGGACGCCGTCCACCGCGGGTCGCCCTCCAGCGCCCTCAGCCCCGAGACCCGGACGACGGGCACGGCGTCACCGCCGTACCCGTGCGCGGTGAGCAGGTCCCGCACCTCCAGCTCGACCAGGTCGGCCAGCTCCGCGTCCTCGCCGTCCTCGACGGCGTCCGCCTTGTTGAGCGCGACCACGATGTGGTCGACGCCCACCTGCCGGGCGAGCAGGACGTGTTCGGCCGTCTGCGGCATGACCCCGTCCCGCGCGGAGACGACCAGGATCGCCCCGTCCAGCTGGGCCGCGCCGGTGACCATGTTCTTGACGTAGTCGGCGTGACCCGGCATGTCCACGTGGGCGTAGTGGCGGGTGTCGGTCTCGTACTCGACGTGCGCGAGGTTGATGGTGATGCCGCGCGCCGACTCCTCCGGAGCCCGGTCGATCCGGTCGAACGAGACGTACCGGGTGGTGCCGTCGGCGCCGCGCTCGGCGAGGACCTTGGTGATGGCGGCGGTCAGGGTGGTCTTGCCGTGGTCGACATGGCCCATCGTGCCGATGTTCAGATGCGGTTTGGTGCGGACGTACGCCGTCTTGGACATGGCGCTACCTCGAAGCCTCGTGGCGGTGGTGGGACCCCGGTGACCGGCCGACCCTCCCCCTGCGGGGTCCGCCGGACGATCCGGGGAGGGTCAGCTTCGGGCGCCGTCGACCACGGCGGTGAAGGAGAGGACGGCAGCCTTCGGGGCATCCGCGACCGCGGATGCTGCGAGGTGGAAGGCGTACCGGAACATGACGCCGATCATCGCCGAGGTCCCGCCCCGCGTCGAACGGTTTTCGCGGCGCGGGAGTTGGTCGACCGCCCAGGTCCGCTACCGTCCGATGGTCCGCAGGGCTTCCCGTACGGACAGCGGTGCCAGGCGCCGCTCGTTCTCCGCCACGAACGTGCGGACGGCGTCCGGGTCCGTCTTGGCGTACTCGCGCAGGCACCAGCCGATGGCCTTGCGGACGAAGAAGTCCTCGTGGCCGCCGCGCCGCAGGCAGTATCCGAAGAGCCGGTCGGTGTCGGTGCGCTGCCTGTAGCGGAGTTGGTGGAGCAGGGCCGCCCGGACCAGCCAGGGGTCCGGGTCCCCGACCCAGGCGTCCATCTCGGCCGTGAGCCCGCGATCGGCCGCGACCAGGCCGCCGACCACGTGCGCGGAGAGCAGGTCGACGGTGTCCCACCAGGGCACCGTGGTGAGCAGATGCCGGACCACCGGCAGGAAACCGGAAGAGCAGTTCGTCACATGCCGGCGCAGCAGGTCCACGGCGAAGTACTGGTACTCCCGCTCGGGCAGCCGCCAGCAGCGCAGGGCGACCGCGGCGAGGTCCCGCTCGTCGGGGCGGGGCACCCCCGCGAGGACGGTACGGGACAGCGTGCGCCGATCAGGGGAGGTCAGGCCCAGGAAGGGAGCCACGTTCCGCATGTACGCCCGCTGGGTCGCGGCCCGCTCGGGATCGGCCGCGGCGGCGTACACGGTGGTGAGCCGCTCCACCACGGTGTCGGCGAGCGGACTGTGCGGAACGTCCGGAACTCCCTTGGCTGTGACGCTCATGAGACGCACCATACGGCGATCACACACATTTGTCGGTTAGTGTCACCGGATGCTCGATGCCACCACCCGCTCTGGGGGCACCGCCACGGTCTCTCCCCGGGCCACCGCAACGGAGCTCGCCGTCGCCACAGCCGGCGGGCCGGTCGCACCGACCGGCCTCGCCGCCCGTGTGACGAGAGTGCTGCTCTCCCCGTGGTCCCGGCTCTCCCTGCTCCTCGCCCTGCTGGCCTCGGCCGCGACGACGGTCCTGCTGTTCCGGCCACAGGAGTTGCTGACCGACGGCTGGCCACCACAGCTCGGCGGAGCCACGGCGGCGCTCGCCTACGCGGTGGCGTACGGGCTGTGCACCGTCGCCTTCGTGCCCCGGCCCCTGCTCAACCTGGCCGCCGGTGCCCTGTTCGGCTCGCAGCTGGGTCTCGCGTCGGCGCTGGCGGGGACGGTGCTCGGCGCCGGGATCGCCTTCTGCCTCGGCCGGGTGCTGGGCCAGGAGGCGCTGCGCCCGCTGTTGCGGGGCAAGTGGCTGAAGGCCGCGGACGGACAGCTCAGCCGGCACGGCTTCCGCTCGATGCTGGCGGCGCGGCTGTTCCCCGGGGTGCCTTTCGCGGCCGCCAACTACTGCGCGGCCGTCTCCCGGATGGGACTGCTGCCCTTCCTTCTGGCGACGGCCCTCGGCTCCATCCCCAACACCGCCGCCTACGTCGTCGCCGGGGCCCGCGCCTCGACACCCACGTCGCCGGCCTTCCTCATCGCGCTGGCCTGCATCGCCCTGCCGGGGCTGGCGGGCGCCGCGGTGGCCTGGCGCAAGCGGCACCGGCTGCGCGGCCACTGACGCGGACGCCGACCGGGGCACGCCCGTCGCCCCCGGACCCGGCGCCGGCGGTCGGTGCGCGCGGTCGCGCCGGCCGCGAAGCAACCGGTCCGACCGCGCGCGGGAGCCCCTCCACCCCTGTGGGCCGATCTTCACTTTGGGGCGCTACGCTGCCCCTCGGCACGCCAGACCCTGATCACCGCGCACGGCGGTGCGGTGTGTCCATCGACCGTTTCTCGATCGGCACTTGGACTCCGTAACCTCATGTCTTGGTTTGAATCCCTCATCCTCGGACTCGTCCAGGGGCTGACCGAGTTCCTCCCCGTGTCCTCCAGCGCGCACCTGCGGCTGACCGCGGCGTTCTCCGGCTGGCACGACCCGGGCGCGGCCTTCACGGCGATCACCCAGATCGGCACCGAGGCCGCCGTGCTCATCTACTTCCGCAAGGACATCGGGCGGATCCTCGCGGCGTGGACGCGGTCGCTCACCGACAAGTCGATGCGCCGCGACCCCGACGCCCGCATGGGCTGGCTCGTGATCGTCGGCTCGATCCCGATCGGTGTGCTCGGCCTGACCCTGAAGGACCAGATCGAGGGACCGTTCCGGGACCTGCGGATCACGGCGACCATGCTGATCGTCGTGGGCGTCATCATCGGTATCGCGGACCGGCGGGCGGCCCGGGACGAGAAGGGCGGCCGGCACCGCGCGCCCCAGCAGCGCAAGGAACTGGAGAACCTGACGGTCCGGGACGGCCTGATCTACGGCCTCTGCCAGGCGGCGGCCCTCATCCCCGGCGTCTCCCGCTCCGGCGCCACCATCAGCGGCGGGCTCTTCATGGGCTACCGGCGCGAGGCGGCGGCCCGGTACTCGTTCCTGCTCGCCATCCCGGCGGTGCTCGCCTCCGGCCTGTTCGAGCTGAAGGACGCGATGGAGAGCGACCACGTGTCCTGGGGGCCGACGCTGTTCGCGACGGTCATCGCCTTCGCCACGGGCTACGTGGTCATCGCCTGGTTCATGAAGTTCATCTCGACCAAGAGCTTCATGCCGTTCGTCTGGTACCGCATCGCCCTCGGCATCCTCATCATCATCCTGGTCACGGCGGGCGTCCTCAGCCCGCACGCCGCGGAGTCCGCCGGCTGACCGCGCCCGCTTCCGTAGCCGTCCGGTAGCGCACTGTCAGCGCTTGGCCCTACGCTGTTCCGCATGTCCCCCGATTCCTTGACTCCTGGTTCCGTGCGGTCCGCCGCGGAGCTGAACGACGAGATCCGCGCGCTGTGGCGGCGCGCGGGCGGGACCCTGTCGGCGCAGGAGCGCGTGGAGTACGAGTTGCTGGTGGTCGAGTGGGCGTCCGCGATCCGCGGCGAGGTCATCGAGGCGGCCTGACCGGCCCGGGCCTCCCCGCCGGTCGGCCGGCGGCACCCGGAGACCTGAGCCCCTCCTCCCCCGGGCCCGGCGTCAGCGTCCGCCGGCGACCCGCACCACCGTCCCCGTCGTGTACGACGCGTCCGCCGACATCAGCCAGGAGATCGCCGCGGCGATCTCCTCGGCCCGCCCCGCGCGGCCCAGCGGTACGGCCGCTCCCATCCGCCCGGCACGCTCCGGGTCGCCCATCGCGGCGTGCATCCCGGTGTCGACGACCCCCGGCGCGACGGCGTTGACGCGGACACCGTCCGGGCCCAGCTCCTTGGCCAGGCCCAGGGTCAGGGCGTCGACGCCCGCCTTCGTGGCCGCGTAGTGGACGTACTCGCCGGGGCTGCCGATGGTCGCCGCGCCCGAGGACACGTTCACGATCACCCCGCTCCCCCGCGCGGACATCAGCTGGGCCGCCCGCCGGGCGCACAGCAGCACGCCGAGCAGATTGACGTCGAGGACGCGGCGCAGGTTCGCGGTGTCGCTGTCCGCCAGGCGCCCGAGCGGACCGGTCACCGCCGCGTTGTTCACGAGCCCCGTCACCGGCCCGAGCCGGTCCTCGGCCACCTCGAAGAGCCGCTCGACGTCGGCCTCGACCGAGGTGTCCGCCCGCACGGCGACGCCCCGTCCGCCCGCCTCGCGCACCCCGGTCAGGACCGCCTCCGCGGCGGCCGAATCCCGCGCGTAGCCCACCACGAGGTCGTGCCCGTCCGCCGCGAGACGCAGACAGGTGGCCGCGCCGATCCCCCGGCTTCCGCCGGTGACCACCGTGACGGGACGCTCCGTACGCTCCATGAGTACCTCCCGCAGAGGATCGGATGACCTGTCCCGACCACGGACCGCCACCCTCTTTGATCGATCATCGATCATCCTAAGGGAGGCCCCGCTTCCCCGGAAGCGGTCACCCCATGTGATCAACTGCAATCCGCCCTCGTCGAGAGCGCACACTGAAAGGACCACGGGGTAGGGAGGCGCCTATGAAGACGCTCGACCACTGGACGGCCTCTCCGTGGCGGCGCTCGGGCACCGCCGTGCTCGCCGGCGCCCTGCCCGTACTGGCCTTTCCGGGGCCCGCGCTGTGGTGGTGGGCCTGGGTCGCCCTGGTGCCCTGGCTGCTGCTGGCCCGGACCGCGCCGGGCGGGAGGCGGGCCGCGTACGACGGCTGGTGCGGCGGCTTCGGGTTCATGCTGGCCATGCACCACTGGCTGCTGCCCAACCTGCACGTGTTCACCTTCGTCATCGCCGCGCTCCTGGGCGCACTCTGGGCACCGTGGGGCTGGCTCGTGCGCCGCATGCTGGGCGGGGCGCCCTCGCTCCGCCGGGCCGGGGCGGCGCTGGTGGTGCTGCCCTCGGGGTGGCTGGCGGTGGAGCTGGTCCGTTCCTGGGAGGGGCTAGGCGGCCCCTGGGGCGTGCTCGGCGCGAGTCAGTGGCAGGTGGCGCCGGCTCTGCGGCTCGCCTCGGTGGGCGGGGTGTGGCTGCTGAGCTTCCTGGTGGTGTCCGTCAACGTCGCGCTCGCCGTGCTCGTCGCCGTCCGCCGGGCCCGGACCCCCGCCCTCGCCGGCCTCCTCGCCACCGCCGCCGCCACCTCCGCGGCCTGGGTCTGGTCACCGCGTCCCGACACCGACGAGCGGGCCGCGATCGCCGTGGTGCAGCCCGGTGTCGTCGCCGGGGCGGACAGCGCCGACCGGCGCTTCGACCGCGAGGAGCAGCTCACCCGCGGCCTGACCGGGCGGGACCTCGACCTCGTCGTCTGGGGCGAGAGCAGCGTCGGCTTCGACCTGGACGACCGGCGCGACCTGGCGCGGCGGCTCGCCGCGCTGTCCCGGGAGACCGGTGCGGACATCCTGGTCAACGTGGACGCCCGCCGCTCCGACAAGCCGGGCATCTACAAGAGTTCGGTGCTCGTCGGTCCCGACGGCCCGACCGGCGACCGGTACGACAAGATGCGGCTGGTCCCGTTCGGGGAGTACGTCCCGGCCCGCTCTCTGCTCGGCTGGGCCACCTCCGTGGGCGAGGCGGCGGGCGAGGACCGCAGACGGGGCACCGAGCAGACCGTCATGAGCGTCGGGGGCGGGCTGCGGATCGGGCCGATGGTGTGCTTCGAGAGCGCGTTCCCGGACATGAGCCGCCGACTGGCCGCCGACGGGGCCGAGGTGCTGCTCGCCCAGTCGTCCACGTCCACGTTCCAGCAGACCTGGGCGCCCGAGCAGCACGCCTCGCTGGCCGCGCTGCGCGCCGCCGAGACCGGCCGGCCGATGGTGCACGCGACCCTGACCGGGGTCTCCGCCGTCTACGACGCGAACGGCACCCGGATCGGCTCGTGGCTCGGCACCGGCGCGAGCGCCTCGCGCGTCTACGAGGTGCCGCTCACGCACGGCAGCACGCCCTACGTCCGCTTCGGCGACTGGACCCAGCACGCGGCGCTGCTCATCCTGGCGGCCTGGGCCGCCGCCGAGGGCGTACGGGCGGTGCGGCTCAGGCGGAACGCTCCCGCACCGCCCGTACCACCCGCTCACACAGCTCATGGGTCTCCAGCGCGTCCCGGGCGCTGAGCACCTTGCCCGCCCGCACGGCGTCGAGGAAGGTGAGCACCGCCTGTTCGATCCCGCGCTGGCGGGCCACCGGGACCCAGTCGCCGCGCCGCCGCACGGTCGGCTGGCCCTTGTGGTCGATGACCTCGGCGAGGTTGACCACCTGGCGCTTGGTGTCCTGGCCGGAGACCTCCAGGATCTCCTCCGCCGATCCACTCAGCCGGTTCATGACGCCGAGCGCGGTGAAACCGTCCCCGGCGAGCTGGAGCACGACGTGGTGGAGCAGGCCGTTCTCGACGCGGGCGCGCACGGTCACGTCGTCGACCGGGCCGGGCACCAGGAAGCGCAGGGTGTCGACGACGTGGATGAAGTCGTCGAGGATCATCGTGCGCGGTTCCTCGGGCAGCCCCGTGCGGTTCTTCTGCATGAGGATCAGCTCGCGCGGGTGCTCGGCGCACTGGGCGTAGCCGGGGGCGTGGCGCCGGTTGAATCCGACGGCGAGGCTGGTGTCCCGTGCCTCGGCGAGGGCCACCAGGCGCTCGGAGTCGGAGAGTTCATAGGCGAGTGGCTTGTCGACGTAGGTGGGGACGCCGGCTTCCAGCAGCCGCGTCACGATCTCGGGGTGGACGGCCGTCGGCGCGTGCACGAAGGCCGCGTCGAGGCCCTCGGCGATCAGTGAACCGAGGTCGCCGTGGCGCCGGCCGTCCGGGAGGCGGAGGCTGTCGGCGACGCGGGCGAGTGTCGCGGGGGTGCGGGTCTGCACATGCAGCTCGACCCCGGGCAGAGCGCCGAGTACCGGCAGATAGGCCTTCTGCGCGATGTCACCGAGTCCGATGCAGCCGACCTTCACGGGATGTGCTCCTCTGACGCTAGCCGACCTGGGTGTGCTGGGAAGCATACGGGGGCCGCGGGGGACGCCCGGCGGCGCTACCGGGAGAAGACCCGCGGCAAGGGGACCGGTCCGGCACGGGCGGCGGCGAGGGCGGGACGGGGACGGCATCGAGGTGCGCGCCGACCCGCCGGAGGTTCTGGACCGCCTGCCCGGCGGCTGAAAACCCCTCGTGGAACGACGTAGCGTGCACGAGGATGCAGACATGACGACCAATCGCCTGGAACCCGCCTTCGACGCCGACGAACGCACCATGCTGGAGGGCTGGCTGGAGTACCACCGGCAGACCCTCGCCCTGAAGTGCGAAGGTCTCACCGACGCCCAGCTGAGGACGGCCGCCGTGGCTCCCTCGAACCTGTCCCTCATGGGGTTGGTGCGGCACGCGGCGGAGACGGAGCGGAGCTGGTACCGCCGGGTCCTCGCGGACGAGGACGCGGGCCCCCTCCACTACTCCGACGAGGACCCCGACGGTGAGTTCCACCTGACCGAGGACGACACCTGGCAGGAGGCGTACGCCGGCTGGCAGGCGGAGATCGAGGCCGCCCGGCGCAACGCGGCGGGCTTCCACCTCGACGACCTGTCCCGCGGGAAGCACCGGCGCACCGGCGCACGGCCCAGCCTGCGTTGGATCCACACCCACATGATCGAGGAGTACGCCCGTCACAACGGGCACGCCGACCTGATCCGCGAATGCCTCGACGGCACCACCGGGGAGTGACGTCAGCCCCGGCGGCCCCCGGGCCTCCGTACGGGGCCTGAGATCACCCGTGCGAGGCACACTCCGCTCGTCCGGCACCGCGGCCGGGGCCCCAACCGCCAGAGTGGCGCGGGTGCATCGAACGACGACCACCGCAACGCTCCTGGTGACCATGGCCGTCTCGGCCCTGGCCGGCTGTACGACGGTCCACGGTCCGGCCCCGGCCGGCCCTTCGGCGGACGGCGCCCGCTCGTCCGGGCCACGCCCGGACGGCCCGGCCGGGCCGCGCGTCGTGCAGGCCCCGGCCCGGGAGGCGTTGGGGATGACCGAACCCTCCCGGGCCCCCGACCGCGCGTCCGGGGCACCGCGTCGCGCGACGTCCCCGGCCGCCCCGCCGCGGCGGCAGCCGCCGGCCGCCGGCGCCGGACAACAGCCGCGGCCCGCCCGCCCAGCGGCACCGAAGCGGGCGCGCCCGCCGGAACGGCCCCGCGCCGGCGTCCCCTCCGTCCCCCGGTCGCCCGCGGTGGACACCGGCGGGAACACGGACGTGTGCTCGCTCGGCAGGAAGTACGGCGGGTGGCGGCCCGGCAGCCCGGAGGCGGTCATCTGCGAGCAGACGTACGGACGCTGAGCCCAACCACAGCCAGAACGACCGGTACGACCGGTACGACCGGTCGGGCGGGGTCGGTCCGGTCCGGCCGGGTCAGGGGCGCTGCCGCGGAGGTCCCCATCCTCCGTCGGGACGCTCGGGTCCGTCCGTGGCGGGGCCGGACGCGGCCAGCCGTGACTCCAGCCGGTCGATGGCCGCGCGCACTCCCTCCCCGTAGCGGTCGGGGGCGAGGGACTGCGCGGCGCCGCGGGCGCGCCTCAGGTGCAGGTGGGCGGCCTCACGGTGGCCGAGCCGGTCGTAGTCGGCGGCCAGGTTCAGGTGCAGCGACGGGTAGAGGGCACGCGCGGCGAGCGCGCCCTCTCTCCGGTCGGCGGTCCGGTCCCGGGTGAGTTCCTCGGCGGCCGACAGCGCCCGCAGGTCCCAGGCCAGTTCGTCCCCCGGGTCGTCCTGCGTGTCGGCCAGGTAGTGGGCCAGGGTGCAGCGGTGGAGCGGGTCGCCGTGCTCGCCGATCTCGGCCCACAGACCGAGGAAGCGGAGCCGGGCCTCCTCGCGGTCGCCCGCGTGGTGCAGCATGACGACCTGCCCGATCCGCGTCAGCACGGCGTCCGGCGCCGTCTGCTCCTGTCCCTTGGCCACCGCGTCCTCCGTGCCCGTCGTCGGCTGTCCCCGACGACGCTAACCGCACCTGCCGGAAATGCCGGTCAGGCGGCCCGTGACGCGCGCGGGCGGCCCGGTGTCCGAGCGGCCCGACCGGTCCGAGCGGCGGGTCAGCCCAGGTTCGGGATGGTCCAGTCGATCGGCTCGTGGCCCTGCTTTGCCACCGCCTCGTTGATCTGCGTGAACGGACGGGACCCGAAGAACTTCTTCGCCGACAGCGGCGAGGGGTGCGCGCCCTTGACGACCACGTGCCGCGTCTCGTCGATGAGCGGCAGCTTCTTCTGCGCGTAGTTGCCCCACAGCACGAACACCGCCGGGTCGGTCCGGTCGGCCACCGCGCTGATCACCGCGTCGGTGAACAGCTCCCAGCCGCGGGCCTTGTGCGAGTTCGCCTCGCCGGCCCGCACCGTGAGCACCGCGTTGAGCAGCAGGACGCCCTGCTCGGCCCAGGGCATGAGATAGCCGTTGTCCGGGATCGGGGTGTCCAGCTCGGCGTGCATCTCCTTGTAGATGTTCCGCAGGGAGGGCGGCACCTTGACGCCCGGCCGGACCGAGAAGCACAGGCCGTGACCCTGCCCCTCGCCGTGGTACGGGTCCTGTCCGAGGACCAGCACCTTGACCCGGTCGTACGGCGTGGCCTCCAGGGCGGCGAAGACCTCCTCGCGCGGGGGGTAGACGGGGCCGTTCGCCCGCTCCTCCTCGACGAACTCCACCAGCTCCTTGAAGTAGGGCTGCTGCAGCTCGCCCCCCAGCACCTCGCGCCAGGACTCGGGCAGCATGGCGATGTCGGTCACGTCAACTTCCTTACGCTGTGCGGTCGCTTCCGGTCCTCAGAAAATCTACCGGCGACCACTGACATCGGGAGCCGCTGCCGGCGTCTACCAGCTGGTCTTCCGGTACAGCTGCCACATCATCATGATCGTCGAGGGGTCCATGGCCCCTTCCGCGCCCGAGATGTCCGCACTTGCCGCCACGTACTGCTTGCCCTGCCACAGCGGCAGCAGCCGGGCGTCGTCCACCAGGATCTGCTGCGCCCGCTCGAAGTCCTTCTCCACGTTGGCGCGGTCGCTCTCCCGGCGCGAGCGCGGCAGCAGCTCACCGGTGATCTCCGGTGCGAGGTAGGGCGTGCCCAGCGCGTTCTGCTCGCCGACGAAGGGCGCGATGAAGTTCTCCGCGTCCGGGAAGTCGGGGGACCAGCCGCGGCCGAAGACCGGGTACTCCCCCTTCTGGTAGCCGGCTACGTACGTCTTCCACGGCCGGTTCTCGAGCGTGACCTCGAACAGCTCGGAGGCCTCCAGCTGACGCTTGATCTCGCCGAACTCCTGCGCCGTCTCCGAGCCGTAGCGGTCGGTGGTGTACCAGAGGGTGAGCGGGACGCGCCGGGTGATGCCGGCCTCGGCGAGGATCTTGCGGGCCTTGGGGACGCTGGGGTCGCCGTAGTCGTCGAAGAAGCCCGTGGTGTGACCGGTGAGGCCCTTGGGGACCATCGAGTACAGCGGGTCGACGGTGTCCCGGTAGATCTTGTGGGCGATGGCCGCGCGGTCGATCACCTGGGCGATGGCCTGGCGCACTTCCTTCCGGCCGGCCCAGGGGTCCTCGGGGTTGAAGACGAGGTAGCGGATCTCCGTCCCGCTCCCCTCCACCAGCTGGAGGTTCTCGTCCTTGCTGGCCTTGCCCTGCAGGGAGATGACGTCGTCGGCCGCGAGCCCCCGGTAGGTGACCTGGATGTCCCCGTCGCGCAGCGCCTTGACCATGCCGGCGGAGTCCTTGAAGTAGCGCACGGTCACCGCGTCGTTGTGGCGTTCGGCGAAGCCCTCGTAGCGGTCGTTGCGGACGAGTTCGGCACGCTCGCCGTCCGTGTACGACCGCAGCTCGTAGGGGCCGGAGCCGACGACCTTGCCGTCCTCGCGCAGCGCGTCGGCCGGGTAGCCGCCGGGTTCGACGATCGACATGGCGGGGGTGGCGAGCACGAACGGGAAGGTCGCGTCCGGCTTTCCGAGGTGGAAGACCACCTCGCGCTCGCTCGGCGCCTGGACCCGTTCGAGGGTGCCCAACAGGCCCGCGGGACCGCCGTTGACGTTGATCTTCTTGATCCGGTCGATCGAGTGCTTGACCGCCCGGGCGTCCAGTCGGTCCCCGTTGGAGAAGGTCAGGCCCTCGCGCAGCTCGCAGCGGTAGACCTGGCTGGAGGTGTCGGTGAAGGCGCACTTCTCCGCGGCGTCGGGCTGGGGCTCGGTCGCACCGCCCGGGTAGCTGAGCAGCGTCTGGTAGACGTTGCGGAACAGCTCCCAGGAGCCGTCCCAGGAGGCGGCCGGATCCAGGGTGCTGGGAGCGCTGGTCGTGCCGACCACGATGGGCCCCTCGTCGTCCGAGCTGTCGGACGACAGGATGCCGCATCCGGTGACCAGCGACGATATGGACACGATGGCCGCGACCCGCCGCAGGCCTCGCTTCCGGTTGAACACGCGCACGCTCCTCGATCCGCCGTACCAAGGTCGGCAGACCATACCGCAGCACCTCGCCCCCTGAACCCCCTTCTGAACAGGGGTTTTGATCATTTGGCGATGACTACGTTGTCATGGCCCCGGTGATCTCGAAACGCGGACACGGGCGCCGTCCGTGGAGACGGCGCCCGTGCTCGTCGGTGTCCCTGCGGCTCGGTGAGCGTCGGTATCAGGCCACGCCGGCGTTCAGGAAGATGCCCCCGTCGACCACCAGCGTCTGCCCGGTGACCCAGTCGGACTGGGCCGAGGTGAGGAACGCGGCGGCGCCGCCGATGTCGGAGGGGACGCCGAGCCGGCCCAGCGGGTAGCCCGCGGCGGCCTCCTCCTCGCGACCCTCGTACAGGGCGGCGGCGAACTTGGTCTTCACGACGGCCGGGGCGATCGCGTTGACCCGCACCTTGGGCGCGAACTCGTGCGCGAGCTGCGCGGTGAGGTTGATCAGCGCGGCCTTGCTGACGCCGTAGGCGGCGATGAAGGGCGAGGGCGACAGGCCCGCCACCGAGGCGATGTTGACGATCGCGCCGCCGTTGTCCTTCTGCCAGGCGTGCCACGTGCGCTGGGCGAAGCCGAGGGCAGAGATCACGTTGGTCTCGTAGACCTTGCGCGCGACGTTCAGGTCGAGGTCGGCGATCGGCCCGAACACCGGGTTGGTGCCGGCGTTGTTGACCAGGAAGTCGACGCGGCCGAAGGCCTCCATCGTGCGCTCGACGGCGACGGCCTGGTGGGCCTCGTCGTGCGCCTTGCCCGCGACGCCGATGACCCGGTCGGAGCCGAGCTTGTCGACGGCCTCCTTGAGGGCTTCCTCGTTGCGTCCGGTGATGCAGACGCGGTCGCCGCGCGCGACGAGCGCCTCGGCGACGCCGTAGCCGATGCCGCGGCTGGCGCCGGTGACGAGCGCGACCTTGCCGGAGAGTCCGGGGAGTTCAGTCATGTCAGTGGTCCCTAGGTTCCCTAGTCTCCGCGATCCCTAGTCGAGCGGTCCGCCGGCCACGTACAGCACCTGGCCGGAGACGAAGCCGGCGGCCTCGCCGGTGAAGAAGGCGATGGCGTTGGCGATGTCCTCGGGCTCGCCGACGCGCGCCACCGGGATCTGCGTGGCGGCGGCGGCCTTGAAGTCGTCGAAGCCCATGCCGACGCGGTCGGCGGTCGCCTTGGTCATCTCGGTGGCGATGAAGCCGGGGGCGACGGAGTTGGCGGTGACGCCGAACTTGCCGAGCTCCTTGGCGAGGGTCTTGGTGAAGCCCTGCAGACCGGCCTTGGCGGCGGAGTAGTTGACCTGGCCCCGGTTGCCGAGCGCCGAGGACGAGGACAGGTTGACGATGCGGCCGAAGCCGGCGTCCACCATGTGCTTCTGGCAGGCCTTGGACATCAGGAAGGCGCCGCGCAGGTGCACGTTCATGACGGTGTCCCAGTCGGAGACGCTCATCTTGAACAGCAGGTTGTCGCGCAGTACGCCCGCGTTGTTGACGAGGATCGTCGGCGCGCCAAGTTCCTCGGCGATCCGCGCGACGGCCGCCTCGACCTGCGCCTCGTCGGAGACGTCGCAGCCGACCGCGATCGCCTTGCCGCCGGCCGCGGTGATCTTCTCCACGGTGGCCTTGCAGGCCGCCTCGTCGAGGTCGAGGACGGCGACGGCGCGGCCCTCCGCGGCCAGTCGTACGGCGGTGGCGGCACCGATGCCGCGCGCGGCTCCGGTGACGACGGCGACCCGGTGCTCAGTGGTGGACATTGCTGCTTCTCCTCGTCCTGGGGATGCGGCCCATGCGGAGCTCCGCGGGCCGCCCGGTGGTGAGCGACCGCTTAGTACCTTCCGCAGACGTGACGCTAGAAGCCCTGGCACCCGGTGTCAACGGGACACCGGACCGGTGTGATCCATTACCCGGGGTCCCGGGTGGGTCGCCGTGCCCGGCCCACCCGTTCGGCCCACCGCTGCGGGCCCCCGCGCCACCGGCGCCCTAGCGTCGGAGCTCGAGCCACTCGTGGCCGGAAAGGAGGCGTCCATGCGCCGTCGTACCGGTGCCGCAGGCATAGCCGTCGCGATCGCCGCGATCGTGCCGCTGGCCGATCCCGCACACGCCCAGGAGCCGAGCTCCTGGAATCCCGCCCAGCTGAGGGCGCACCCGCCCGTCGTCGCCCTTGTCCCCGGTGACGACCCGTTCGCCCCCGACCCGTTCGCCCCCGACGCCCTGTCCCCGGGCTCGCTCTCCCCGGACGGTCTCGCTCCGGACGGCCTCGCTCCGGACGGCCTCTCGGGAGATCCGCTCGCCGAGGGCGGCCTCGACGGGTTCGGGACCGACGAAGGCCCCCTCGACCAGAGCGGGCTCGACGAGTTCCGCCCGGGTCAGGGCGGCGTCGACGGAACGGGCTCCGGCCAGGGCGCGGGCCAGGGCGGAACCGATGGGGGCCGACCCGACGAGGGCCCGCTCGGCCAGGGGCCCACCGACCAGGGTCACGCCGACCAGGGCGGGAACGGGGCCGCCTGGCAGGCCGGCGGCTCCGTCGGCGGGGCGCCCCCGCGGCGGGACTCGCTCCCGACGATCTCCGCGACCTCCAAGCCGCGTCCCGCTCCCACCACCCCGGCCCCGGTGGCCACCCCGACGCGGACCCCCGTCGTACCCGCTCCCACGACCTCACCGACCGTGGCACCGACGCTCGGCACCCGGGGCGGGCTGGGCGGCTCGTCGGGCACCGGGCCCAGCGACTGGGACCTCGGCATCGGCCTGGGCTGTGTGGCGAGCGCCGCGCTCGCCACCGCCTTCGTGGTCAGGCGCCGCCGACGGGTGTGACCCCGGGTCCGCGGGACCCCACGCCGGCCTAGCGCACCAGCAGGTCGAGGAGCCGTTCCGTCTCGGCCGCCGGGTCGGCCGTGAGGCCGGTGTGGACGGGGCCCGGTTGCACGATCGTGGAGCGGGGAGCGATCAGCCAGCGGAAACGGCGGCCGGGATCGTCACCGGCCGCCTGGCCCGCCGCGTCCCCGCCGGTGCACAGGCTCTCGACGGCACGCAGCGCCGCCCGCACGCCGGGCAGGTCCACGTGCGGGTCGAGGGCCAGCAGCCGGGCCTCGTCGAGGTGGGTGCGGGCCCCGACGTAGGAACGGGCCCGGCAGTACACGAGCACCCCGGCGTTGACGCACTCCCCGCGCTCGATCCGGGGGACGACGCGCAGCAGCGCGTACTCGAAGACGTGACGGTCGCTCATCGGTGCCCCTCCACCTGTACGCGCTCGTGGACGGTGGCGGCCCGGTCGAGCAGGGGGCGTGCGTAGGCGCGCCGCAGTGCGTCGGGCGTGGCGAAGCCGGGCTCGTCCGACAGCCAGACGTCCGGGATCTCCGCGGTCACGTCGGCGAGGAGTTCCTCGGTGACCAGCGGGGCCAGCTCGGCCGCGGCCGCGCGTACGTCCGGGGCGAAGCGCGCGAGGGCGTGGTCCGAGGCGTCGTAGGGCCGGGCGGCGGAGGTCTCGGCGCCGGGCCAGTGGTGGTGCCAGATCATGGTGGCGCCGTGGTCGACGAGCCACACCTCGCCCCGCCACCTCAGCAGGTTGGGGTTGCGCCAGGACCGGTCGACGTTGTTCACCAGCGCGTCGAACCACACGATCCGCCCGGCCTCTTCCGGGCTCACCTCGAAGGCGAGCGGGTCGAAGCCGAGGGCGCCGGACAGGAAGCCCATCCCGAGGTTGGTGCCACCGCTCGACTTGAGCAGGTCCTGCACCTGCTGGTCGGGTTCGCCGAGCCCCAGCACCGGGTCGAGACCGACCGTCACCAGGCGGGGCACCCGGAAGCCCAGCCGCCGGGCGAGTTCCCCGCAGACCACCTCGGCGACGAGCGTCTTGCGGCCCTGTCCCGCGCCGGTGAACTTCAGGACGTAGGTCCCGAGGTCGTCGGCCTCGACCAGGCCCGGCAGCGAACCGCCCTCACGCAACGGCGTGATGTAGCGGGTCGCGATGACTTCCTTGAGCATCGCCCCAGGCTACCGGCGGGGTGGGACGGCACGGGCCTCGGGCGGGGCCCGGTCGACAGCTGATCGACAGCTGTGGTTTACGCCCGTCCGACCGCCGGGACGACAGCATCTCGGCACGGTCTGAACAGCATGTGCACCGGGCCCGTACCTCTCGGCAGATCATCACGCATCCACCCCGGAAGGGACCCAGCATGACCAGCGCATCGTTCCACCCCGCAGCCGGACCGGCTCGTCGTACCGTCGTGGCCGCGGCCGGAGCGGCGGGGCTCGCCGTCGCGCTGACCGCCTGCGGCGGGTCCGACGACGACGCGTCGAGCGACACCGGCGCCGCGCCGTCGGCTCCCTCCGCCGAGGCGGCGGACGGCGGCGGTTCGGGCGGCGACGACGCCGGTGCCGGCGCGGCGCTCGCGGCGACCGCGGACATCCCCGAAGGCGGCGGCAAGGTCTTCGCCGATCAGAAAGTGGTGGTCACCCAGCCCGCGGCGGGCGAGTTCAAGGCCTTCTCCGCCACCTGCACCCACCAGGGCTGCGCCGTGAAGAGCGTGTCCGAGGGCGTCATCAACTGCCCCTGCCACAACAGCAACTTCTCCATCACCGACGGCAGCGTGCAGAGCGGTCCGGCGCGCGAGCCGCTGCCGGCCGTGCAGATCACGGTCAGCGGGGACTCGATCCGGCTGGCCGGGTGACCGTCCCCCAGCGCCGGGGCCGGAAGATCATGATGACCCCGGGCGAGCTGGACGCGTTCCTCACCGTCCAGCGCACCTGCCGGGTCGCCACGGTCTCGGCCGACGGCGCCCCGCACGTGAGCACGCTCTGGTTCGCCTGGGACGGCTCCGCGATGTGGTGGTACTCGGTCGTGCGCAGTCGGCGCTGGACGGATCTGCGACGCGACCCCCGGGTGGCCGTCGTGATCGACACCGGGGAGGCGTACGACGAGTTGCGCGGCGCGGAGCTGTCCGGCCGGGTGGAGTTCGTCGGTGAGGTGCCCCGCGGGGGCGAGCTGTGCGCCGAACTCGACGTCCCGGAGACGCTTTTCGCCCGCAAGAACTTCGGGCTGGACGAGATGCCGCACGACGGCCGTCACGCCTGGCTGCGGCTGACGCCCGAGAAGGTCGTCTCCTGGGACTTCCGCAAGCTCGCCGCGCGGTAGGCGGTAGGCCCGGCGCGCGAGCCGCACGCCGACCGTCAGCGGAGCCCTCCCGCCGTCGCCCGCAACGCCTCCACCGCCGCCCGGATCGACGGGCGGCGGTCGGCGTCCGCGCGCCAGACGACGTACACGTGCCGGCGCACCCGTTGCCGCAGCGGCGCGGTGACCACCCCGGCCGGCACCGGATGGCGTCCGAGCAGCGGGGCGATGCACACACCGAGTCCCGCGGCGACCAGCCCGAGCTGGGTGTGGGTCTCGGCCGCGCGGTGACCGACGACCGGCTCGATGCCCTTCGAGCGCAGGGTGAACATCAGCCACTCGTGGCAGAATTCGCCCTCTCCCCAGGTGATCCACTCGTCGTCCGCGAACTCGGCGAGGTCCACCTCGTCCCGGCCCGCCAGCCGATGCCCGGCCGGCATGGCCACGTCGGCGGGATCGTCCAGGAGCTGCGCCTTGACCAGCCCGTCGGGCAGCGGCATCGGCTTGTTGTACCAGTCGAGTACGACGGCCAGGTCGAGGTCCCCGCGCACCACGCCCGCGATGCCGCGCTCGGGCTCCAGCTCGCAGGAGCGGATGCGCAGGGCGGGGTGCTCGGCGCGCAGGGCGGACAGCGCCGCCGGGAAGAGGCCGCGGGCGGCCGTGGGAAACGCCGAGAGCCTCAGTTCGCCCGCCACCTGGCCGCGCTGCGCCTCCAGGTCGGCCTGGGCCAGCTCGACCTGGGAGAGGATGCGGGCCGCGTGCTCGGCGAGCAGCCGCCCGGCGTCCGTGAGCCGCACGCCCCGGCCGTTCTTGGCGAGCAGGCGCTGCCCGGCCTCGCGCTCCAGTTTGGCCATCTGCTGGGAGACGGCGGAGGTGGTGATGTGCAGGCCCGCGGCGGCACCGCTGACCGAGCCGTGCCGCGCCAGGGCGTCGAGGGTGCGCAGGCGCTCCAGGTTCAACATGTAAGCAATACTACGAGGTACTCCGCGCGAAATCTCGATTGTGCTACGAAGACGGGGTGCGCCATCGTGGTCCGCATGAGTACCCCGGTCACGCCCTCCCCCGCAGTCCGCCGCGCCGTCGACTGGCGGCTGCGCTTCGGCCTGCTCTCCCTGGTCTGGGGCTTCAGCTTCCTCTTCATCAAGGTGGGGACCGAGGCCTTCGCCCCGTTCCAGGTCACGCTGGGGCGGTTGGTGTTCGGCACGGCGGTGGTCGTCGCGGCGATGGCCGTGAAGCGGGAGCGGCTGCCGCGCGGGGCGTTGACCTGGGCGCATCTGGCGGTCGCGGGGTTCCTGCTCAACGCGCTGCCGTTCTCCTTGTTCGCCTTCGCGGAGCTGACGATCCCCTCCTCGCTCGCCGGCATCTGCAACGCGACCTCGCCGCTGTGGGGCATGGCCCTGTCGCTGGTCGCCCTCTCCGAGGACCGTCCGACCCGGCGGCGGGTGGCCGGCCTCGGGATCGGTTTCCTCGGCGTCCTGACGGTGCTGGGTGTCTGGCAGGGCTTCCAGGGCCTGGACGTCACGGGCACGGCCCTGGCACTGCTGGCCTCGCTCAGCTATCCGGTCGGCTGGATCTACGTCCGTCGCACGCTGGCCGGCTCCAGCCACTCCCACCTCTCCCTGGCCGGCGCCCAGCTGTCGTTGGCCACGGTGCAACTGGCCGCCGTGACACCGCTGTTCACGTCGGTGCCGAGCAGCTTCCCGGTGCTTCCGCTGCTGTCGGTCGCGGCGCTGGGCATCCTCGGGACGGGGCTCGCCTTCCTGATCCAGTACGACCTGGTCGCCGAGGTCGGACCGACGACGGCCCAGATGGTCACGTACTTCACCCCGGTCATCGCCACCGCCGCGGGCGTCACCCTCCTCGGCGAGTCCCTGTCCTGGTCGACGCCGCTCGGCGCGGTGATCGTCCTCGCGGGCGCGGCCCTCACCCAGTCGCGGCCCAGGACCTCCACGGAGGGCCCGGCGCGCCGGGCCCTCCGCAGGCCGGAGCGCGAGAAGACCCCGACGTAGGCGGGCGGCGGCTTCCGGCGGCCCGCACGACCAGCCGCGCTACGAACGCCCTCGATCCAGCCGCCCCGCACGACCGGCCACGCCCCGCGAGACCCGCGCCGGTCCCCGTCCCCGTCCCGGCCCGGCTCGCCGGCGAGCGCAGCTCACACGTGGCTCCGGAGCCGCCCCGTCCGCGCCCTCACCGCCTCCGCGACCACGTCCGCCAGCGGCCCGATGTCGCCGTCGGTCAGCGTCGAGACGGTGATCCGGACCCCCGGCGGTGCGGTCAGCCGGAAGCGGGCGCCGGGCGCCACCGCCCAGCCGGCGTGCAGCAGCCGGGCGACGGCCCCGGTCTCGTCCGGCACGGGAACCCACACGTTCATGCCACTGCGCCCGTACGCGGCGACCCCGCGTTCCGCGAGCGCGGCGAGCAGGGCTTCCCGGCGCCGCCCGTACGCCGCCGCCACCGCGCGCGGGTCCACCGAGCCGTCCGCCCACAACCGGGCCACGGCCCGCTGGGTGATGCGGCTGACCCAGCCGGGGCCCAGCCGCTGCCGCCCGCGCACCCGGTCGAGGGTGACGGCGTCCCCCGTCAGCACGGCGAGCCGCAGGTCGGGGCCGTAGGCCTTGGCGGCCGAGCGGACGAAGGCCCAGTGGTGGGTCGTACCGGCGAGGGCGTGCAGGGGCAGGTCGACGATGCGGTGACCGTGGTCGTCCTCGATCAGCAGCGTCCGGGGGTACTCGCTCAGCACGGCCCTGAGCGCACGCGCCCGCGCGGCGCTCACCGCGGCACCCGTCGGGTTCTGCGCCCGGTCGGTGACGACCAGGGCCCGGGCGCCGGCCGCGAGGACCCGGCGTACGTCGTCGGGCAGCGGCCCCTCGTCGTCGACGCCGACGGCGACCGCGCGCAGGCCGAGCGCGGGGACGAGGTCGAGGAGGCTGCCCCAGCCGGGATCCTCGACGGCGACCGCGTCACCCGCCCTGAGGTGGGTCGCGAGCACGCGCTCCATGGCGTCCAGCGAGCCGGAGGTGACGGCCACGGGCCCGTCCGGCACCCCGTCCGCGTCCAGTTCGGCCCGGGCGATGCGCAGCAGTTCGGGCTCCACGGCCGCATCCCCGTACAGCACCGGCTCCCGGTCACCCTGCTCGGCCGCGGCGGCGAACGCCGGGCCCAGGGCCGGCAGCAGGGCCGGGTCGGGATTGCCGTCGGACACGTCGCGCGCACCCTCCGGCACCTCCACCCGGATGAACTCGCGCCCGGTGGTGGCGGGGGTCGCGCGCACCCTGCTGCCCCGCCGCCCGGACGTCTCGATGACCCCGCGTTCGCGCAGGGTGCGGTAGGCGGCGGCGACCGTGTTCGGGTTCACCCCCAACTGCTGCGCCAACTCCCGCATCGGCGGCAGCGGTTGCCCCGGCTCCAACTCACCGGCGCCCACCGCGCGCTCGATGCTCGCCGAAATCTCCGCTGCGCCCCGGCCCGTGACCCGATACTCTCCTAGCACAAAGCAGATTATGCACTAGTACAATGGAGAGCGCCATGCAGGGGACCACACGGACGCCGTCGCAGCCCGGCACCACCTACCCGCCCACCGACCGCACCGTCCCCACCCGCTCCGCCGACCGGGCGTCCTACGACAAGGAACTGGCGCACTCGATACTCGACGAGGGCTACGTGTGCCATCTCGGCTTCGTCCGCGACGGCGCCCCGGTGGTCCTCCCGACGCTCTACGCCCGGGTGGGCGAGCGCCTCTACGTGCACGGCTCGACGGGCTCCCGGCCGCTGCGGATGACGGGCGCGGCCGACCCGGGCCTGTCCGTGTGCCTGACGGTGACGCACGTGGACGCGCTGGTGCTGGCCCGCTCGGCCTTCCATCACTCGATCAACTACCGGTCGGTCGTCGTGCACGGAACCGCGTACGACGTGACGGACCCCCAGGAGAAGCGCACGGCGCTGGACGCGCTGGTCGACCACGTCGTCCCCGGCCGCTCCGCCGACTCCCGGCCGGCCGACAAGAAGGAGCTGGCCGCCACCGCCGTGATCCGCCTGGACCTGGACGAGGTCTCCGCCAAGCTGCGCACCGGCGGTGTGAACGACGAAGCCGAGGACCTCGCCCTCCCCCACTGGGCCGGTCTGCTCCCGCTCCGCAAGGGCTACGACGCCCCGGTCGCCGATCCGGGCCTGGCTCGCGGCACCGTGCTGCCCGGCTACCTGTCGGCCCTGTGACGCCGGTCCGCTCCCGGTACACGCCGGGATAGGCCGCCGGGGTGGCGGCGGTGACCGTCCGGACGCCGCACCGGCCCGTCACCGGGCCGTCACCGGGCCGGGGGCCTCTCCACGAGAGGCCCCGCAACCACCCCATCGACCTCCCGGTCACACCGGCGCCGGCCGCGTCCGCGTCTCCCTCGCCTCCCTCGCCTCCGCCACCGCGAGCCCGGCGACCGAGACGAGCATCAACAGCGTGCCCGCCAGCGTCGCCGCGGTGAGATGCTCGCCCAGCACGAGGACGGCGAGCCCTGCCGCGCTGACCGGCTCGAGGAGCATGATCACGGAGACGGTCGCGGACCGGACGACGGCGGCTCCGGCGAAGTAGAGCCCGTAGGCGAGAGCGGTCGGAACGGCCGCGACGTACACCAGGAGCCACAGGAGCCGGGCCGGTTCGGCGGTGTGCGGCACCAGCCCCTCGGCCAGGGCGAGCGGCAGCAGGCAGGCACTGGTGACGGCGAACGCCCCGACGGACGTGCTCCCGGCGTCCGTCCCGCCGTCGCGGCCCCACCAGCGGGTGAGCAGGGTCATCAGCGAGTACCCGGCCGCGGACAGCAGGGCGAGGAGCACCCCCGACAGGCGCACGCTCGCGGCGCCGCCGCCGAGGACGAGCACCCCGAGCCCGGCGAGCGCCCCGAGCACGGCGGTGGTTCCGCCCCACCCCAGGCGCTCCCCGAGGGCGAGGCGTGCGCCGAGCGCGATCAGCACCGGGCCGGCGCCCAGGGTCACGACCGTGGCCACGGCGAGGCCGGTGGACTGCACCGCGGCGAAGTAGGCGGTCTGGAACACCGCGAGGCCCAGGCCGGTGACGAGGGCTCGCGGCGCCCTGCGGGCGAGGGGTTCGCGGACCGCTCGGACCCCGCCACGCGGACGGCGGGAGGTCAGCGGACGGACCGCGAGCAGCAGCACCAGTCCGATGGCGCAGCGCCAGAACGACAGGGCGACGGGCCCCATGTCGCTGGCCCGGTAGACCAGCGAGGCGGCGGCCCCGGCGGTGCCCCAGGCGACACCGGCGACGATCAGATACAGCAGGCCACGCCCGACGGGCAGGCCGGTGAAGGCATTCGACACGAGTTCTCTCCGCAGACGCGCACGAGGCGCGGGAGTTCGAAGCGGCCCCGGAAGGACCGGGGGCGCGGGGACTGCGTCTGCGGGCAGCGTCCTGCGGCCCGGCGACAGCGCGCCGGGCTGGTCGAGGGGGCCCGCCTCAGGCGGCCGGAGGCGGGAGGACGAGTGCGTCGGAATGCATGATCAGCACCCTAGGCCGCGGTTCCCCGGCCGGACAACTCCCTTTCGGGGCCGCCCCCGGCCAGTGGCTCGGGGGAGCCCTTCGCGGGCGTCGACGACTGGGCGATGAAGGCACCCACGAGGACCACGGCACCGCCGACGATCTGCGGGGCGGAGAGGTGCTCGCCGAGCAGGACCCAGGCCAGGACGGTCGCGACGACCGCTTCGAGGCACGCCACCACGCCGGCGACCTGGGGCGAGAGACGGCGGACGGCGACGACGCCGGTGACGTAGGCGAGGACCGTGGCGATGAACACGATCCAGGCCAGCAGCAGCGCGGCGGCGACGGGGGTGCCGTTCATGGGCGCGGTGTCCGCGAGCAGGGACCAGTCCATGCTCCAGGGGCGGGCGACGACGGTGAGCACCGCGGCCCCGACGAGCAGGCCGTAGGCGATGACACCGAGCGGGTCGGGGGCCTCCTCACCGGCGTCGCTGCCCTGGTCGGACAGGACGAAGTAGCCGACCTGGCAGCAGGCGGCGCCGAGCGCGAGGAGCAGTCCGAGGGCGTCGAAGCGGAGCCCCGACCAGACCTCCACCACGCAGGCGAGGCCACCGACCGCGAGGACCACGCCGAGCGCCGCGGCCCGTGTCACCGGCCGCCGCTGCACGAACCGCACCCAGCCGAGCACCAGGGCGGGCGCCAGGTACTCGACGAGCAGTGCGACGCCCACGGGGATACGGGAGATGGCGGCGAAGTAGCAGGCCTGGACACCGGCCACGGCGAGCAGCCCGAATCCGGCGAGCAGGCCGGGACGGCTGCGCAGCAGCGCACGGTGGCGCACGGCGAGCGGCAGCATCACCAGGGCGGCGCCGGCCACCCGCAGCCAGACCACGTGGAGCGGGTCGAGTCCCGCCTCGATCAGCGGCTTGGCCGCGACCCCGGACCCTCCGAAGGCGACCGCGGAGGCGAGGGCGAGAGCGAGCCCGGTGCCTCTTGAGCGGCTGCCGTGAGCGCTGTCTGTCGTATGCACCGGCACATGATGACAGGGGACGACATGACCGTCACCCTTGATGACACCTGTCTCACCGACTGGACGTCCAGGACGCCGACGACCCGCCGGTCAGCGCCCCGGGGCCCGAGGGTCAGGGCGTCGGCTCGCGGTGCTCCTCCGCGCGGGCCAGTACCGCACGCGGCTCCACGGCGGCGCGGCCCAGCACCTCCACGGCCCGCGTCCGCGGGTCCGCGACGAGGGCGGCGAGCAGGTCGACACCGACGGCCCGGTCGGCTCCGCGGCGGGCGGCGCGGGCGCAGGCGTCCTCCAGGACCGCGGAGGCCAGCGGCGAGAATCCGGCCGCGCCGGTCGCCCGGAGAAGGGCCCCGGAGTCCTCGACGCTGCCCTGCCAGCGCAGGCCGTAGCCGATGCTGCGCTGCACGAGGTAGCCGAGCAGGCGCGCGACCTGCGGCCCCTCGCCGAGGAGGGCACGTGCCTGCGGGTCGTACTCCAGGAGGGAGTGCAGCAGGTGCGCCGTGTCGATGTGCCGGTCGCCGTCCCGCACCGCCCTGCGGCGGGCGCCGGAGATCACCGATGCCAGTTCCGCGCTGAACCGGGCATCGACGTCGGCGCCGTCCGGGCCTCGGCCGCCTTGCTCGCCGGCCGACTGCCGGGGGATACGGGATTGCACTCCCTCAGCTCACCAGTCCCGCCCGATCGGGTCATCCCCGAGGGGAAGCATTTCGGCGTCCCACGCAGAGTGGACCCGCGCGGCCGGAATCTCCTCCTTACGGATGAGATCAAGCCGTTTCGTCCCGTCGGCCGCGCGTCGGCTTGCCGCCCGCCGGGCACCGCCATGACGAGAACGCCCTCCCGCGCGCGTGGGGTCTCATCGACGCGCCGGCGACACGGCGGCGGGCCGGCCGAGGACGCCGTTAGGCGAAAGGTGCCCCGCGGATCGCTCCGCGGGGCACCTCGGCCCGGCCTGTGCCGGGTCAGTCCTCGTCGGCGAGGATCAGGTACAACTTCTTGCGGGCATCGACGATGACGGCGAGCGCCTTCTCCCGCTGCTCCTTGCTGCCGGTCTTCCAGACCTGGCCGAAGGCCTCCATCAGCCCGGAGCCGGCCTGCCGGATGTCGTTCAGCGCCTCCCAGTCGACGCCCCGCGAGGCCTCTTCCCAGGGAGCTTCGGGGCCTTCCTCGGCCGCGGTGCGGCCCGCCTCGGTGAGGGCGAACAGCTTCTTGCCGCCCTCGCTCTCACTGGCGATCAGACCCTCGTCCTCCAGCAGTTGGAGGGTGGGGTACACCGACCCGGGGCTGGGCTTCCACGCCCCGCCGCTGCGCTCGGCGATCTCCTGGATCATCTCGTAGCCGTGCATCGGACGGTCCTTCAGGAGGGCCAGTATCGAGGCCCGTACGTCGCCGCGCCGCGCCCTCCCCCTGGGCCCGCCGCGACCACGGCCGCCCCAGGGGCCGCCGTGCCCGAAGCCGGGCCCGAAGGGGCCGCCGGGACCACCGCCCGGACCGCCCGGCCCGAAGGGACCGAAGGCCGCACGCCGGCCGTCGAAGCCGTCGAAGGCGCCGCGCCCGAAGGGGCCGCCGGGACCAGCCTCTCCGCGGCCGCGTCCACCGTGTCCACGCTCGTATCCGTGGGTACGCATCGTCATCACTCCATTCGATCTCTGATCTGTCGTAGACCATCGCGTATCGATCGCGATGCCTCAACGATATATCGGAAACTATCGCGCGGCAAGCACCGGACGTCAGGGCCGGTCCGTGCGGAATCCGGTCCATCCGGTCCAGCACTCGCGGATTGGCCTTGGCCTGGTGCGTCGCGGAGCGTCTAGCGTCGCGGCATGCGTATCCGAATCGTCGACGCCTTCACCGACCGGCCCTTCGCCGGCAACCCCGCCGGAGTCCTGCTCCTCGACGCCTTCCCGGACGACGAACGGCTCCAGAAGGTCGCCCTGGAGGTCAACCACGCCGAGACCGCGTTCGCGCACCCCCTGCCGGAGGGCGGGGAGGCCGACTGGGCACTGCGGTGGTTCACCCCGGTCACCGAGGTCGCCCTGTGCGGCCACGCGACGCTGGCCGCGGCCCACGTGCTGCACACCACCGGCGCCCACGAGGGGCCGGTGCGGTTCGCCACGCGCAGCGGCGTCCTCGTCGCGACGCCCAGGGAGGACGGCTCGACCACCCTGGACTTCCCCACCGCGCCGCTCACCCCCGTGGAGGCGCCGACGGGCGTCGCCGGGGCCCTGGGCGCCGAGCCCCGCGCGGTCCTGGACACCGGGCCGGACCTCGGTGACCTGCTGGTCGAGGTCGCCGACGAGAAGACCGTGCACGGCCTGGCCCCGGACCACAAGGCGCTGGCCGCCCACTCCGCCCGCGGCATCATCGCCACGGCGCGGGCGGACGACCCGGCACGCGGCTACGACTACGTCTCCCGCTGCTTCTTCCCGAACGTCGGCATCGACGAGGACCCGGTGACCGGCAGCGCGCACACCGCCCTCGCACCGTTCTGGTCCGAGCGCCTCGGCCGCCCCGACCTCACCGGGCTCCAGGCCTCGCCCCGCTCCGGGCGCGTCCGCACGGAACTGCGCGGTGACCGCACGCTGCTCAGCGGGCGCGCGGTGACGGTGATCGAGGGCGACCTGCTGGCCTAGCTGTACCGCCCAGCGGGGAGGGAGGGGTGCGAGGGCTCCCCGCGCCCCTCCCTCCCGTCACGCCGTCGGCAGCCAGTCCACCTTCCCGGCCAGCAGCGCGTAGCCCACGAAGGCACCGATGTCGAGCAGTGCGTGTGCCACCACCAGCGGGCCCACCCGCCCCCACCGGCGGTACAGACAGACGAATACGACGCCCATCACCATGTTGCCGATGAAGCCGCCGATGCCCTGGTAGAGGTGGTACGAGCCGCGCAGCACCGCACTGGCCGCCAGCGACGCGCCCGGGCTCCAGCCGAGTTGGTCGAGCCGGCGCAGCAGGTAGCCGACGACGATGACCTCCTCCAGGACCGAGTTCTGGAGGGCCGAGAGGATCAGGACGGGGTACTTCCACCACACGTCCGGCAGCGCCTCGGGCACCACGGTGAGGTTGAAGCCGAGTCCCCGGGCCGCCAGGTAGAAGGCGATGCCGGTGCTGCCGATCACCGCCGCGACGGCGGCCCCGCGGGCCAGGTCGGGCCAGGGCCTGGCGCGGTCGAAGCCGAGCGTGCGCAGGCTGCGCCCCTCACGGAGCAGGAAGTGCGCGACGAGGGCGACCGGGACCAGCGCCGTGGTGATCCCGAAGAGCTGCCAGGCCAGGTCCAGCCAGGGACGGCCGGGCGCGGCGGAGGCGTTGAGCGTGGCCGCCTGGTCCTTGAGCCCGCCGGGGCGGGTGACCGAGCCGATGAAGCTGATGAGGGCGGACACCCCGCTGGCACCGAGGGACAGGGCCAGGACCAGCAGGGTCTCGTCACGGAGGGTCCGTCGCGAGAGCCCCTCGCCGGCGACCGGCCCCCCGGGAACTGGTTTCTGAGGGAACGAATCGTCCACCGGGCCCGCCTCCGCCATGCACACCTGTCTCCAGCTGGGACGTCACAGCTTGCCCGATCAGTATGCGGCGGCGTGCGGCGGGGGCGGGGTTCGAGGGTGCCGTGGCGTCACGGCACCCTCCCGCGCGAACTCAGCCCAGGGGCGCCGGTTCCGGCAGTCCCACCGGCCAGAGGTGTACGGGGTCGCCCTCACGCATGAGTTCGCAATAGCGGCGGGTCGTGGCGGCCAGCGCGGCGTCCCTGGACAGCCCCGCCTCCAGCCCTCGGTGGAACGTGGCCGCCTGCCACGACGCGCCGTTGACCCGGCGGCGGCACCGCTCCTCGATCACCCCGAGATACAGGTCCCGGTCGGCGGGCTCCACGCCCCACGCGTCCAGCCCCGCCTCGGCGAGCGGCAGCAGTTCCTCCCGTACGAGGACCGCGGCGTCGACCTCCGTGGTGCCGCCCAGCCTCCCGCGCCGGGGCCACTCGAAGCGGGCGTCGATGCCATGGCGGCAGGCGGCCTCGAAGTTGGCGGCGGCGGCCTCGAACGGAAGCCGGGTCCAGATCGGCCGGGGCTCGTCGGCGAGCGCGCGCACCACCCCGTAGTAGAAGGCCGCGTTGGCGATGACGTCGGTGACGGTGGGGCCCGCGGGCAGGACCCGGTTCTCCACGCGCAGGTGGGGGACGCCGTCGGCGATGTCGTAGACGGGGCGGTTCCAGCGGTAGACGGTGCCGTTGTGCAGGACCAGCTCCGAGAGCGAGGGCACGCCTCCCGCGTCCAGGACCTCCAGCGGGTCCTCGTCGTCGCAGATCGGCAGCAGGGCCGGGTAGTAGCGCCGGTTCTCCTCGAACAGGTCGTACGCGGAGGTGACCCACCTCTCCCCGAACCAGGTGCGGGGCCGGACGCCCTGGGCCTGGAGCTCGGGCGGGCGGGTGTCGGTGGACTGCTGGAACAGCGGTGGCCGCGACTCGCGCCACAGTTCGCGCCCGAACAGGAAGGGCGCGTTGGCACCGACGGCGATCTGCGCGGCGGTGACCGCCTGGGCCGCGTTCCACACGTCCGCGAAGCGGTCCGGGGTGACCTGGAGGTGCAGCTGCACGGAGGTGCAGGCGGCCTCCGGCGCGATGGACTTGCTCGTACAGGTCAGGCGTTCCACGCCCTCGATGTCGAGGGTGAAGTCCTCGCCGCGGGCGGCGACGATCTGCTCGTTGAGCAGGGCGTAGCGGTCGACGGCGGACAGGTTCGAGGAAACCAGGTCGTCCCGGTCCAGGGTCGGCAGGATACCGATCATCGCGATCGCCGCGTCGACCTCGCCTGCCTTGCGGTCCGCGTAGGACAGCGAGGTGCGGATCTCCTCCGCGAGGCGGTCGAACACCCGGCCGCCCAGTCGGTGCGGGGCGATGTTGACTTCCAGGTTGAACATGGCGAGTTCCGTCTGGAAGTCACGACTCGCGATACGTTCGAGGACTTGCGCATTCAACATTTTCGGCATGCCGTCGGCGCCCACGAGATTCAATTCGATCTCCAGCCCCATCAGGTTCTTGGGACGGTCGAACCGCTTCTCCGCCAGGAGTCGCTCCAGTCCCGTCAGGCACCGCTGGAGCTTCTCGCGGTAGCGCTGGCGATCGGACAGGTCGAACTGACCTGCCACGACCTTCTCCCCCATGGAAGCGTCCCTTCTCGGAGCGGTGAGTCGAAGACCCGGCCTCCGGCGGCCGGGTCAGGGGGGATGATGCCCCGCCGAAGCGATCGATAACGTCCCCGCACGGGCCCGGTACCCGCTACGCTGTGCCGATGTGACCGGTGGCACATTCACGAGGCATGGCACGCCGAGCAGTTTCCAGGTCCGCGAACTCGTCCGCGAACTCGTGAAAAAAGCCGATGACAATTGGCCGACCGCTCGGTGAGCATTTCCCGAGGTCAGCGTCGCACACCCGGCACGAAATCCGGAGGATTCCCGCATATCGACGACCGAATGCAACCTTGTTCGTGTTGCCGGAATCGGCTAGCCGAAACACAGTCTGAACACATGTCGTATAAACTCCGCGAACGAGGCGGAAGACCGGCGCCAACGGTCGATGGAT
The DNA here is from genome assembly GCF_055589025.1 of Streptomyces sp. NPDC041968. Taxonomy (NCBI): domain Bacteria; kingdom Bacillati; phylum Actinomycetota; class Actinomycetes; order Kitasatosporales; family Streptomycetaceae; genus Streptomyces; species Streptomyces sp. NPDC041968. The sequence goes on from NZ_JBVJCB010000019.1 coordinate 92,560, forward strand.
CCTGCCGTCGAGTCTGACGCTCGGCAGGCCTCACCCACATCTCGGTTCCCGGACGCCGGCCCCTGCCTCCCAGCCCTCGTGAGCCGACAGCGTCGTCCGCCCCGCTCCGCCCTCGCGCCACCGTGCCTTCGAATGAGAGGCGACCCATCATGCCCCTGCATGTCTTCCCGGCCCCCGCGCCCGCCCTGCGCTCCGTTCTCACCGCCCTCTCCTCCCCCACCGCGGTGCGCGAGGCCCGAACTCCCTCCCTGCTCGGCGCCCAGGGACCCGTCACTCCCGAACTTCCGCTGCCCGTCCACGTCCTGGACCACATCACGGCGGAGGGCGTGGCGGTCACGCGGCTGACCGGATGGCGGTTCCTCATCCGCTGCGGCGACCGCGCGGTGGCGGCGGCCGAGACCATGCTGACCCCCGACGGCTGGGCGTTCTCGCACTTCTTCGAGGGCCCCTACGTCGCCTCGACCGAGCTCGCGCTGCGCCAGGCCGAGTCGGTGCCCCAGTCCTACCAGCCACGCCTGCTGTCGGTCCCCGGGCTGTACATGCTCACGCTCTGGCTGCACGGCGACCGCACCGCCGACGCCGCCGCCGGCCACCCCGCGGCCACCGACCTGCTGGTCCCGCTGGCGCCGGCGCCGCCCGGCATCGCGGCCCACCGCCCGCACCGGGTCGCCGAGCTGCTGCCGGTCCTCACGCACCGGGTGACGCCGACCCGGCTGCTGCGCTCCCCCGCCTGACCCACCCCTCACCCACCCACCCGTACCCACCCGCGCGGACTAGCCCCATCCGGCCATGCCGAACCATCCGAAGTGACAGTGCAGTTGGGATGAACCGTCCGCGCGGGTGACGCGTCATGAACCTGTGAGAAGCGGTGCAGCGAAATCCCTGCGGATCGAGGCCCGTAGGGCAACACTGGGTTCGGACCGACTTGGACAACGGGGGGCGGCCATGAACGACGCTTCACGCCGCGGGACAGACAAGACAGCGCACTCACCCGACCTCACAGACCGAGAGACCCCACTCATGTGTCAGCACCAGCCACCGTGCCCTTCAGCCGACTCCGCCGACCGGGAATCCGCCCGCCTCGCGGCGCACCACCCGGAGCAGGGTTGGAGCCTGCTGTGCAACGGCGTCGTCCTGTTCGAGGACACCGGTGAGCTCCTGCCGGACGGCCAGGTCATCGCCCCGCACCGCCCTGTCGGCGCGGGCCTGATGACCGCCGCCTGAGCAACAGCCGGGCGGTGTGGCACCGCTCCGCCCGGCGCACTTCCCGGGGCCGGCCCGCGGACCTGTCCGCGCACCGGCCCCCACGCGTGTCCGGGGTCGGTCACACCGCGTGGCGCCCCGTGCGGTCGCGGTGAACTCAGCCCTCCGGGTACGGGCCCGGCGGCATTCCCGTCGCCGAGACACGCTCTCGTGCCGGTCCGGTCGAGCAGCGGCGTGAAGTCGTCACCGATGGCCGCGACGGCACAGCCCGGCACGTTGCGCCGGACCGGCCTGACCGGCCCGGCCCCGGCCGCCCCCGCACCCGTCGCCCCTTGCCTGCGGCCTATCGTGACCGGCATGCAGTCCTACACGATCGGCCAGGCAGCGCGGCTGCTCGGCGTCAGCCCCGACACCGCCCGCCGCTGGGCCGACGCGGGACGGATCACCACCCACCGCGACGAGGCCGGCCGCCGCCTCGTCGACGGACGGGACCTGGCCGCGTTCTCGGTCGATCTCGCCCGCTCGGACGACACCGGCGACGAGACCTCGTACACCTCGGTCCGCAACGCCTTTCCCGGCATCGTCACCGCGATCAAGCTCGGGGACGTGGCCGCCCAGGTCGAGATCCAGGCCGGCCCGCACCGGCTGGTCTCCCTGCTGACCCGGGAGGCGGTGGAGGAACTCGGCCTGGAGGTCGGCATGGAGGCCACGGCCCGCGTGAAGTCGACGAACGTCCATATCGACAGGACCTGACGCACCACCCGCACCGCGCCGGTCACGTCGTATCAACGCACATGCGAGCCTCAACCGCTCCCTGCCTCGCTCATGCGATACGACAAGAGACTTCTGCCTCGCAGATGCGGAAGTATGATCGGCGCAACGAGGAGCCCGACGCGGCCCGGCACCCGGCCCCGTCCCGTCGTACTCCTGCCTCAGCAGACCGAGGGAGTGGCCCCGTGAAGACCCGTTCCGTGCGCGGGAACCGCCGTGTCCGCCGGACCCTGCGGATGAGCGGTGCGGGGACTGCCGTGCTGCTGGCCCTGAGCGCCTGCTCGTCGTCCTCCGGCTCGGACCCGGCCTCGGACTCGGCCGGTTCCGCGTCGTCGTCCGCCGCACCGGTCTCCGGCCGGGTCACCGTCTTCGCCGCCGCCTCGCTGAAGGAGAGCTTCACCGCGCTCGGCGACACGTTCGAGAAGCGGCACCCCGGCACCGAGGTCACGTTCAACTTCGCCGGCAGCGACACCCTCGCCGCCAGCATCACCAGCGGTGCCCCGGCGGACGTGTTCGCCTCGGCCAGCCCGAAGACGATGGCCACCGTCACCGACGCCGGAGCCACGGCCGCGGCCCCGTCCACCTTCGTGCGCAACGAGCTGGAGATCGCGACCCTGCCCGGGAACCCCGACCGGATCGCCTCCCTGAAGGACCTCACCGCCTCCGGGCTCAAGGTCGTGCTGTGCGACGCGACGGTGCCGTGCGGTGCCGCGGCGCGAAAGGCCCTGGAGGCGGGCGGTCTCGACCTCACGCCGGTCTCCTACGAGCAGGACGTCAAGTCCGCGCTCACCAAGATCGAACTGAAGGAGGCCGACGCCGCCCTCGTCTACAAGACCGATGTGAAGGCGGCCGGTGGCAAGGTGACCGGGGTGCCCTTCCCCGAAGCGGCCCAGGCCGTCAACGACTACCCGATCGCCCTCCTCGAGGACGCTCCCAACGCCGCCGCGGCGAAGGCCTTCATCGAGCTGGTGAAGTCCGCCGAGGGGCAGCGGGTGCTGACCGGGGCCGGGTTCCGCACGCCGTGACGAAGCACGCGCCCCCGTCCGCCCCGGCCGAGCCCTGCGGAAGCGGCGGAACGGCGTCCGACACCCTCGAGGGCGGCCCCCGACGCCCTCGCCGGCGCGGACGGACCCGCACGGTACCGGTGCCCCTGCTGCTGCCCGCCCTCGTCGGCCTGGCGTTCCTGCTGCTGCCCCTGATCGCCCTGCTGGTGCGGGCACCGTGGCGCAGCCTGCCCGACCAGCTGACCAGCCCCGAGGTGTGGCAGGCGCTGCGCCTGTCGCTGCTGTGCGCCACGTCGGCGACCGCGCTGAGCCTGGTCGTCGGCGTGCCGCTGGCCTGGGTGCTGGCGCGCACCGAGTTCCCGGGCCGCGGCCTCGTCCGGGCGCTGGTGACGCTCCCCCTCGTGCTGCCCCCGGTGGTGGGCGGCGTGGCGCTCCTGCTGGCGTTCGGGCGCAACGGCGTCATCGGGCAGTGGCTGGACGCGTGGTTCGGGATCACCCTGCCGTTCACGACGACGGGCGTCGTCCTCGCGGAGACCTTCGTGGCCCTGCCGTTCCTGGTCATCAGCGTCGAGGGGACCCTGCGCGCCGCCGACCCCCGCTACGAGGAGGCCGCCGCGACGCTGGGCGCCTCCCGATTCACCGCGTTCCGCCGCATCACGCTGCCGTTGATCGCGCCGGGCATCGCGGCGGGCGCCGTCCTGGCGTGGGCGCGGGCGCTGGGCGAGTTCGGGGCGACGATCACGTTCGCCGGCAACTTCCCGGGCCGGACCCAGACCATGCCGCTGGCGGTCTACCTCGCGCTGCAGAACGACCCGGCGGCGGCCATCGCCCTCAGCCTGGTGCTGCTGGCCGTCTCCATCGCCGTACTCGCGGGCCTCCGGGACCGCTGGATGAGGACAGCATGACCGACACCGAGGAACGGGCCGCCATGGAACCCACCGGCGGGCAGGCGCCCCGCGGCGGCCTCGACGCCCGGCTCGTGGTGGACCGCGGCACGTTCCGCCTGGACGTCGCGCTCACCGCCGCACCCGGCGACGTCGTCGCCCTGCTCGGCCCCAACGGCGCCGGGAAGAGCACCGCCCTGCGCGCCCTCGCCGGCCTGGAACCGCTCACGGGCGGCCGGCTGCACCTCGACGGCGCCCCGCTCGACGGCACGCCACCCGAGTCCCGCCCGGTCGGCGTGGTCTTCCAGGACTACCTGCTCTTCCCGCATCTCACCGCTCTCGACAACGTCGCCTTCGGGCCGCGCTGCCGGGGCGCGAGCAAGGCGGAGGCGCGGGCGCGGGCCACCGTGTGGCTGGAGCGCATGGGCCTCGCCGACCAGACGGGCGCCAAACCGCGCCGTCTCTCCGGGGGCCAGGCCCAGCGCGTCGCGCTCGCCCGCGCCCTGGCCACCAACCCCCGCTTGCTGCTGCTGGACGAGCCCCTCGCGGCGCTGGACGCCCGGACCCGGCTGGAGGTGCGGGCCCAGCTCCGCCGTCACCTGGCCGAGTTCGAGGCCGTCGCCGTGCTGGTCACGCACGACCCGCTGGACGCCATGGTGCTGGCCGACCGCCTGGTCGTCGTCGAGGACGGCAAGGTCGTCCAGGAAGGCGGCCCGGCGGACATCGCCCGCCGCCCGCGGACGGACTACATCGCTCGCCTCGTCGGCCTCAACCTCTACCGCGGAACCGCCGACGGCCACACCGTGCGGTTCGACGCCGGCCCCGCCGTCACCACCACCGAGGACCTCTCCGGTCCCGTCTTCGTGGCGTTCCCGCCCGGCGCCGTGACCCTGTACGCGGAGCGCCCCACCGGCTCCAGCGCCCGCAATCTGTGGCCTTGCGAGGTCGCCGGTCTGGAGACGCACGGCGACCGGATCCGCGTGGACCTCACCGGGGAGCTGGCGCTCACCGCGGACGTCACCACGGTCGCCGCGGCCGAACTGGGCCTCCACCCGGGGGCACCGGTGTGGGCGACGGTCAAGGCGACGCAGACGCACGCATACCCGGCGTAAGGGCCTCGCCGGGCTACGTTGGCCCGCATGAGCCTGAGCATCCGCAACCAACTCACCGGCACCGTCACGGCCGTCACGCCGGGCGAGGCCATGGCGACGGTCCGGGTCCGCCTCTCCGGCGGTCAGGACCTCACCGCGGCGATCACCCGCGACGCCGCCGACGACCTCTCCCTCGTCGCCGGGTCCGCCGTCCGCGCCCTGGTGAAGTCGACGGAGGTCGCCCTGGCCATCGGCCGCGTCGACGGCCTGTCCATCCGCAACCGGCTGCCCGGGACGGTCACCGCCCTCACCGCCGGCGAGGCGATGGCCTCGGTCCGGGTGGCCGTCGAGGGCGCCGAACTGACCGCCGCGATCACCAGGGAGGCCGCCGACGACCTGTCGCTGTCCGTCGGCGCTCCCGTCGTCGCGCTGGTCAAGTCGACCGAGGTGTCGCTGGCGACCGCCTGACACGCAGGGAGGCCCCGCCCAGACCCTCACGCGGGCTGGACGGGGCCTCCCGGCACGACTCAGTCCTCGTAGGCGTCCAGCGGCGGGCAGGAGCAGACCAGGTTCCGGTCGCCGAAGGCCTGGTCGATGCGGCGCACCGGCGGCCAGTACTTGTCGGCGGCGGACACCCCGGCCGGGAAGACGGCCTCCTCGCGCGTGTACGCGTGGTCCCAGGCGCCGCCCAGCGCACCGGCGGTGTGCGGCGCACCCCGCAGCGGGTTGTCGTCCGCGGACCAGGCGCCGGAGCCGACCTTCTCGATCTCCGCACGGATGGCGATCATGGCCTCGCAGAACCGGTCCAGCTCGGCGAGGTCCTCGGACTCGGTCGGTTCGATCATGAGCGTCCCGGCCACCGGGAAGGACATCGTCGGCGCGTGGAAGCCGTAGTCGATCAGCCGCTTGGCCACGTCGTCGACGCTGACACCGGTCGCCTTGGTCAGCGGGCGCAGATCGATGATGCACTCGTGCGCGACCAGCCCGCCGGGGCCGGTGTACAGCACCGGGAAGTGCGGCTCCAGGCGCTTGGCGATGTAGTTGGCGGACAGCACGGCCACCTGCGTGGCGCGCTTGAGCCCCTCGCCGCCCATCAGCCGGACGTACGACCACGAGATCGGCAGGATGCCGGCCGAGCCCCACGGCGCCGCCGAGATCGGGCCGACGCCCGTCTGCGGACCGGCCGCCGGCTGGAGCGGGTGGTTGGGCAGGTACGGCGCCAGGTGCGACCGTACGGCCACGGGGCCGACGCCGGGGCCGCCGCCGCCGTGCGGGATGCAGAAGGTCTTGTGCAGGTTCAGGTGCGAGACGTCGCCGCCGAAGTGGCCCGGCTTGGCGACGCCGACGAGGGCGTTGAGGTTGGCGCCGTCCACGTAGACCTGACCGCCGGCCTCGTGCACCTGGGCGCAGATGTCGGCCACGTGCTCCTCGAACACGCCGTGCGTCGAGGGGTACGTGATCATGAGCACGGCCAGCTGGTCGCGGTGCTGCTCGATCTTGGCGCGCAGGTCCTCGACATCGATCTCGCCGTCCTCGGCGGTCTTCACGACGACGACCTTCATGCCGGCCATGACCGCGCTGGCGGCGTTGGTGCCGTGCGCGGAGGACGGGATGAGGCAGACGGTGCGCTGGTCGTCGCCGTTGGCCCGGTGGTAGCCGCGTACGGCGAGCAGGCCGGCGAACTCGCCCTGTGACCCGGCGTTGGGCTGGAGCGAGACCTTGTCGTAGCCGGTGACCTCGGCGAGCCGCTCCTCCAGCTCGCGGATGAGGGTGAGGTAGCCCTGCGCCTGCTCGGCGGGCGCGAACGGGTGCAGCGCGCCGAACTCGGACCAGGTGACCGGTTCCATCTCGGTGGTCGCGTTGAGCTTCATGGTGCACGAGCCCAGCGGGATCATGCCGCGGTCCAGAGCGTAGTCCCGGTCGGCGAGGCGCCGCAGGTAGCGCAGCATCGCCGTCTCGGAGCGGTGCTGGTGGAAGACGGGGTGGGTCAGGAAGTCGTCCGTGCGCAGCAGCGCGTCGGGCAGCGCCTCCTCGGTCGCCGCGTCCAGCGACTCGATGTCGCCCTCGACGCCGAAGGCGTTCCACACGCCGCCGACCTGGGCGCGCGTGGTGGTCTCGTCGCAGGCGAAGGACACGTGGTCGGCGTCGACGAGACGCAGGTTGATGCCGTTCTCGCGGGCGGCGTGGACGATCTCGGCGGCGCGGCCGGGCACCCGCGCGGTCACCGTGTCGAAGTAGGCGCCGTGCACGATCTCGACGCCGCCGGCCGTGAGGCCCGCCGCGATGAGCGTGGCGTACCGGTGGGTGCGCCGGGCGATGGCCCGCAGCCCCTCGGGGCCGTGGTAGACGGCGTACATGCCGGCCATGACGGCGAGCAGCACCTGCGCGGTGCAGATGTTGCTGGTGGCCTTCTCCCGGCGGATGTGCTGCTCGCGGGTCTGCAGGGCGAGGCGGTAGGCCCTGTTGCCGTCGGCGTCCACGGAGACGCCGACCAGGCGGCCAGGCAGGCTGCGCGCGAACTTCTCGTGCACCGCCATGTAGCCGGCGTGCGGACCGCCGAAGCCCATCGGCACGCCGAAGCGCTGGGTGGTGCCGACGGCGATGTCCGCGCCCAGCTCACCGGGCGACGTCAGCAGGGTGAGGGCGAGCAGGTCGGCGGCGACGGTGACGAGCGCACCGAGTTCGTGCGCCCGGTCGATGACCGGCTTGATGTCGCGGACGGCACCGGAGGCGCCCGGGTACTGGATCAGAACACCGTTGATCTCCCGCTCGGCGACCTCGGCCGGGATGCCCTCGCTCAGGTCGGCGACGACGACCTCGACACCGGTCGGTTCGGCGCGGGTTTGGATCACGGCGATGGTCTGCGGCAGCGCGTCGGCGTCGACGAGGAAGAGGCCCTTCTTGTTCCTGCCCATGCGCCGGGACAGCGCCATCGCCTCGGCGGCTGCGGTGCCCTCGTCCAGCAGCGAGGCTCCGGACGTGGGCAGGCCGGTCAGCTCGGCGACCGTCGTCTGGAAGTTGAGCAGCGCCTCCAGGCGGCCCTGGCTGATCTCCGGCTGGTACGGGGTGTACGCCGTGTACCAGGCCGGGTTCTCCATGACGTTGCGCAGGATGACCGGCGGGGTGAAGGTGCCGTAGTAGCCGAGGCCGATCATCGAGTCGAGGACCTGGTTGCGGTCGGCGAGCGAACGCAGTTCGGCCAGCACCTCGGCCTCGGAGCGCGCGCCCGGCAGGTCCAGCGCGTCGGCGTTCTTGATCACATCCGGCACCGCGGCGGCCGTCAGCTCGTCGAGCGAGCCGTAGCCGACCTGCGCGAGCATCTTGGCCCGGGCCTCGTCGTCGGGGCCGATGTGGCGCTGCTCGAACGGCGCGGCCTGTTCGAGCTCGGAGAGCGAAATGCGAGGGGCGGTCATTGCGGAGGCCTCCTGGTCTGACGACCTTCGAGGGGCACCACGGCGCGGGTACCCGAACGGCCTCCCCCTCTGTCATCTCGACCTGAGAGCTTCACCGGGGCGGCCCGAGGGCTCCACCCGGCTTTCACCGTCGGTGAGAGCGGAAGCCGTCGACACCCGCCCTGCTTTCCAGAGTGACCTCGTCCATGCGGTACGTGAGCCTGAGAGATTCCGGGGAGGATTTGCTCCTTCGGCGCCTCCGGAGGTGTCCGGAGGACTCTCCCGCACGGGGTCAGCAGCCATTTGCCAGCGTACCAGCGCGCTCGCCGCACGGACCTTCGAGTGGCCGTCCCGCCCTTTGTGCCCTTTTGTAGTACTTACGGATGATTCGGCGGCTGGTGTGCGATCCCAGTGCGACCAAGTGGAGGGCCCCGTGCGTACTGACATCGACCCGCGGAACCTGATCGGCCGCAAGGCCTTCGACCGCAACGGCACCCGGATCGGCACCGTCGACGAGGTCTACCTCGACGACGCGACCGGCGTCCCGGAGTGGGCGGCCATACGCACCGGCCTGTTCAGCAGGGACGCCTTCGTGCCCCTGGAGCCGAGCGAACTGGTCGAGGGCGCCCTGCGGGTGCCCTTCGAACGGACGCTGATCAAGGAGGCCCCCGACTTCGGTGTCGGCCGCCACCTCTCGCCGGAACAGGAACTGCAGCTCTACCACCACTACGGTCTGGACGTGGCCGCACCCGCGCCCGCCCCGCTCCCCGACCGCGACTTCGGCAAGCTGGCCGGTCAGGGCAAGGAAGAGAGCTGACCGTCCCGCCCCCCGGACCCCGCCGCTAACCGGGAGCCGGACGCTCGCGGTCCGACGAACCGCCGCCCGCCCCGGTCCCCGGAGCCGAATCGGCGGGCGCGGCCTCCGCGTCCCCCCGTCTTCGCGGCCCGGCAGACCCGGCAGTCCCGGCAGACCCGGCAGTCCCGGCAGGCCCGGCCGGGACCAGCGGCAGCGGATCCGCCGGTGTCAGATCCGGGTCGTCCACCGGGAAGGTCCGTACCCGCCCGGCCCCCGAGTACGGCGTCTCGAACCGCACGGTGACCCGCCCCAGCCCACTGCCCTGCACCCACCCGTGCCCGTACTCCGCGTGCCGCACGTCGTGCCCCGAGGGCCACCGGCGCTCGGCGGGCGCCGGTGGCCGCTGCTCCTCGGCGGGCTCGGGCTCCTCGGCGAGTTCCCCGGACCGGTCCCCGGCCGCCTGCGCGAACAGGTCCTCCTGTGTGTAGTCGGCCAGCCCGCTGACGCCCACCCCCAGCAGCCGTACACCGCCCGTGGTGTCCACCGAGTCCAGCAGCCGGGCCGCCGCCTCGCGCACGACCGCCGGATCGTCCGTGGGCCCGCGCAGGGTCTCGGAGCGCGTCAGCGTGGAGAAGTCGTACCTTCGTACCTTGAGCACGATCGTCCGTCCGGCCAGCCCGGACCCGCGAAGTCGCCGCACACACCGCTCCGCCAGCCGTCCCACCTCCACCCCGACCCGCACCCGGTCGTGGATGTCCACGTCGTAGGTGTCCTCGACCGACACCGACTTCGTCTCCCGCTCCGACACGACGGGCCGGTCGTCGCGGGCCAGGGCCATGGCGTACAGCGCGTGCCCGTGCGCCTTGCCCAGCAGCCGCACCAGCTCGTCCTCGCCCGCCTCCGCCAGCTCGCCGACCGTGGTGATCCCGGCGCGCCGCAGGTGGTCGCCGGTGGCCGGCCCCACCCCGGGCAGCGTCCGCACGGACATCGGCTCCAGCATGGCCCGCTCCGTGCCCGGCCGGATCACGACCAGTCCGTCGGGCTTGGCCTCCTCCGAGGCGATCTTGGCGAGCATCTTGGACGCCGCGAGTCCCACCGATCCGGTCAGGCCGGTGAAGGTGCGGATGTCCGTGCGCAGCTGCGCACCGGCCAGCCGCGCCGACGCCTCGTCCCAGGCCGCCCCGCCGGCCTCCAGGTCCACGAACGCCTCGTCCAGGCTCAGCGGCTCCACGAGGGGCGACAGGGCCCGCAGCAGCCGCATCACCTGCTCGCTGATCGACCGGTAGAGCTCGAAACGCGGCACGAGATACGCGGCGTGGGGCGCCAGCCGCCGGGCCTGGCCCATGGGCATCGCCGAGTGCACGCCGAAGACCCGCGCCTCGTACGAGCAGGTGGCGACCACCCCGCGCGGCCCGAGGCCGCCCACGATCACGGCCTTCCCGCGCAGGCTCGGCTTGGACGCCTGCTCCACCGAGGCGAAGAAGGCGTCCATGTCGAGGTGCAGGATGGTGGGCGCGGTTCTCACATCTCCGATGCTGCCCTACGCCACTGACATTGCCTTGCGGCGGTGGCGCCGGTCAGACCGCCCGGTTGCGCCGCCGCGCCAGCTCGTCCGCCGGATTGTGCCCGACGAGGGTCTCCCCCGTGTCCACGCGCTCCCCGTGCAGCTGCGACAGCGCGCTCTCGACGTCCCGCCACACCACTCCCACGGCGATCCCGAAGATGCCCTGGCCGCCCTGGAGCAGGGCGTGCACCTCGTCGGGCGACGTGCACTCGTGGACCGTGGCGCCGTCGCTCATCAGCGTCATCCGCTCCAGGTCCTGGAAGCCGCGCTCCCTGAGGTGCTGGACCGCGGTGCGGATGTTCTGCAGGGACACCCCGGTGTCGAGGAAGCGCTTGACGATCTTCAGCACGACGACGTCGCGGAAGCTGTACAAACGCTGCGTCCCGGAACCGTGCGCGGGCCGCACACTGGGCTCGACGAGACCCGTGCGGGCCCAGTAGTCGAGCTGCCGGTAGGTGATTCCGGCGGCCGCGCAGGCCGTCGGCCCGCGGTAGCCGATCTGCTCGGACGCCATGGACGTCGCCCCTCCGCTGCTCGGCACGGCGGCCGGCCGCTGCGGAGCCGGGTCGGCCGCGCCGCCCTGCTGGGGATACCTCGCGCTCGCTCGGAGCCGAGAGCCCGGGGGAGGGTACGGTCCACTCTCCCCGAGGCTGTGCCCGGGGCCACCCCCAGCCGTACCGTCGCCGCTGATTCTCACGCCGACCTCCGTCCTTGACCTGCCTCCTCGAAGGTAGGCAGTCACCAAGGGTGCGTCAACGATCGCCACACTCGGCACGCCGAGTGATAATCACCCTAAGAGTGGTTTCGCGTGCCCCGACACGGGGAAAGGCTAGCCGAATGTGCCTGAAAGGGGCCGCGTGACACCGCGCACCACCTCCGCCTCGCACGGCTCACTGATTGCTGGTCCCGAAGTCCTCCGGGGAAATCTGGTCGAGGAACTCGCGGAACTTCTCGACCTCGTCCTCCTGCTCGTCCGGGATGGCGATGCCCGCGTCGTCGAGCACCGCGTCACTGCCGTAGATCGGCGTTCCGGTGCGCAGCGCGAGCGCTATGGCGTCGGACGGCCTGGCACTCACCTCGACACCGCTGGCGAAGACCAGTTCCGCGTAGAAGACCCCGTCCCGCAGGTCGGTGATGCGCACTTCCGTGAGCTCCTGGCCGACCGCTTCCAGCACGTCCTTGAACAGGTCGTGGGTCAGCGGCCGCGCGGGGGACATCCCCTGCTGGGCGAAGGCGATCGCCGTCGCCTCCCCCGGCCCGATCCAGATGGGAAGGTAGCGGTCGCCGCCCACCTCGCGCAGCAGCACGATCGGTTGGTTGGAGGGCATCTCGACCCGGACACCTACGACATCGAGCTCGTTCACACAGCAACCCTAGGCCGTGCCCGGGACCTTTGGGTAGTCGGGCCGGGATCGAGCGGGTGATCCGGCTCTCGGAGCACGTCCGTTTCAGGGCAGCCGCACGCCCAGGGCGCTCTGCACCAGCGCCGCGTGCAGCCTCACCGCCAGCCCCGCCAGCTCCTTGGTACGGGCTTCCGCATGTGCCCTGGTCTGGGGGTTGCGGTGGCGTCTGAGCGGCGCGACCACCTGGTCGACGAGGCCCGCCTCCCGGTCGGCGGCGGCCTTCATGACCCGCAGGTGACGCGGCTCGATCCCGAACCGTCCCAGTTCGACCACCAGCGAGGCGACGGTGGCCGCCTCGGCGTCGTAGGCCCCGTCGGCCAGTGGAGCGACGAGCCCGTAGGACTCCCATTCCTTCAGTTCCTGGTCGCCGATGCCGGCCGCGACGAGCAGCTCGTCCCGCCCGATCCTGGCGGCCGTGGGTCCGTCGGTCTGCTCAGGTGCGGTCTCCGGGTCCCGCTGCCTGCCCAGGGAGGGGAGGGGCACGGCCTCGCCGCGCTCCATGGCGTCCAGATGCTCGCGGATCACCTTCAGCGGCAGGTAGTGGTCGCGCTGCATGCGCAGCACCTGGCCCAGGCGCTCGACGTCGTGGGCGCTGAACTTGCGGTACCCGGCCGGCGTCCGCCGCGGCTCGACGAGCCCTTCCGACTCCAGGAACCGGATCTTGGAGATGGTGATGTCGGGGAACTCGTCACGCAGCGCGTTCAGCACCGTGCCGATGCTCATCAGCCCACTGTCCGCGGCGGCGGCGCCGTGCCCGGCACCGCCGCTCGGTGTATGAAGCATGGACCTTCCCTGGAGGTTCCCCGGGCCGGGGCCCGGGGGCGGGTCAGTAACCCCGCTGGCTCGCGTAGAAGACCAGCCGGTACTTGCCGATCTGCACCTCGTCGCCGTTCGACAGGGCGACCTGGTCGATGCGCTCGCGGTTGACGTACGTACCGTTCAGGCTGCCGACGTCGGCCACCGTGAACGATCCGTCCGGACTGCGGCGGAACTCGACGTGCCGGCGGGAGACCGTCACGTCGTCCAGGAAGATGTCGCTCTGCGGATGACGTCCGGCGGTGGTCAGCTCGCCGTCCAGCAGGAAGCGGCTGCCCGAGTTCGGCCCACGGCGCACCACCAGGAGCGCGGAGCCCAGCGGCAGCGCGTCGACGGCCGCCTGCGCCTCGGGAGAGAGCGCCGGGACCGCGGTCTGGCCGGTGACCTCGGCGTCGTACGCCTCCAGGCCGGAGATGGAGATCGTGGAGGTCGTCTCGGACGCACGCTCCGGGACCGCCCCGGCACGCAGCGGCGCACCGCAGTTGGAGCAGAAGCGGCTGTTCTCCGCGTTGCGGTTACCGCACCTCGTGCACACCAGGGCCGACATGGACGGATCCTCCTGCCGCGGCTGCCCCGCCGGGGCGTTCGACGCGTACGGGCCGGGGGGAAACCCTCCACCCGTACCTGAGGTTGACGGTTGCCCGAAACCTATGCCGCCGGACTGTGCAGGGTCAACAGACGCCGCGCCCTGACCACCCGAAATGTCCCCACCCGGACCCACCTGGTCCCGGAACATCGGGCGTCGGCCCTCCGCGTCGGGCTGTGCGCGATGGCGCGCGGTCGCGTTGTCGCTGCCCTCTCGCGCGCTCTTGCCGAACAACTTCGCAAACAACTTCACGGGCGATTCCCCTTGACCGAAACAGACCCGCCCGTGGGGCAGGACGAACCCTGACTGAACCTACTGACCGACCCGGACACCTTCACAACGTCCGTCTGCACCAGACAGTTTCCACCACGCACCACCCAATCGGTGCGCCGACCCCCCGCAACCTCATGCCCTGGCCGGACGTCCCCCATGCACCACTGGTTCACCGGGAGGACGACCGAGCGTAGTCAGGCCGCTTCGCTGCTCGCAAGGCGTCCACGACGATCTTGTCCGACCGCTCGACGGTGACGGTGGCCTGTTCCTTCTCCAGAGTCTGCACCACTCCTCCAGGAATGTTGAGAGCCGGTTCGAGGTCCTGCGGCTTGCCGATGACCTGGAAACGATAGGGCGCGTTGATCTTGTTCCCGTCGACGGTCACGGACTTGTCGGCGTCCGTGAGGTACGTTCCGGCGACGACCCGCACACCGTTCACCTGGATCGCCTCCGCGCCCGCCGCACGCAACTCCTGCACCGCGTCGAGCAGCATGTCCGCCTCGACCGTCCCCTTCGTGTCCTCGATCGTCACCGTGATGCCGGGCCCCTGCGCGGCCACGGTGCCCGCGAGGACGCCGAGTTGCCGCTCCTTCTCGAGCGTCTGCTTCCGGGCCTCCTCGGCCTGGTCGGAGCTGTTCTCCAGCTCGTCGCGCTGCTGCTCGAGACCCTGCTTCTCGTCTTCAAGACGCTGAGTACGGTCGTCCAGTTCATCGAGGATGCGGACCAGATCCTCCTGACGCGCTCCTCTCAGCGCGCTGTCGCCGTCGCTGTTCGACGCCACCTGCACGGCCAGGCCGAAGCCCAGCCCGAACAGCAGCAGCGCGACGATGAGTTGGGCTCGGGTGAGGCGCGGCGGCCACAGCCCCTTCACCAGTCGCTGCCTGCCGGTCAGCCCCGCCCGGGGCCCATGCTGCCGTTCCGCCCGCGGACCGTCCGACGCGTCACCGGCCGGCGCCTCCTCGGCGTTCCGCGCCGGCGGTACCTCGTCGGGCAGCTCTCTGCGCAGCCGGTTCGTGTTCTGCTCGTCCTGGTCGCTCATCGGCCTCACGCCCGGAAGACGTGGCGGCGGATGGCCGCGGCGTTGGAGAAGATGCGGATACCGAGGACGACGACGACACCGGTGGACAGCTGGGCCCCCACGCCCAGCTTGTCACCGAGGAACACGATCAGCGCGGCCACCACCACGTTCGACAGGAACGACACCACGAAGACCTTGTCGTCGAAGATGCCGTCGAGCATGGCCCGCAGACCACCGAAGACGGCGTCCAGCGCCGCCACGACGGCGATCGGCAGGTAGGGCTCGACGGCCGCCGGCACCTCCGGCCGGACCAACAGGCCGGCCACGACTCCCACGACGAGGCCCAGTACGGCGATCACGATGTGCCCTTCTCGGTTATCGGCTGTGCTGTACGTACGATCACGCTCGGTGCGCCGGGCAGCTTGAGGTCGTCCGCGGCGGAGATGGCCGTCCGGATGCCGTAGTTCTCCTGCAGGGCGTGCAGGTAGAGCCCGTCGGCGCTGTCCTGGAACCGGCTGGCGAGCCGCTCCCCGTCCCCCACGGCGAGCACCGTGTACGGCGGCACCAGCGGCCTGTTGTCGACCAGTATCGCGTCACCGGCGGCCCTGATCGCCGACAGCGCGGTCAGGCGCTGCCCGTTGATGGAGACGGCCTCGGCTCCCGACTCCCAGAGCCCGTTGACGACGCGCTGCATGTCCCGGTCCCGCACCCGGCCCGTGTCGGAGAACCCGGAGGTGCCGCGCGGCTGCCCGTCGCCGCCCGTGCCCGCCTCCTTGGCGTCGTCCACGACGAGTTTCACCCCGGGGCCGTGCACCTCCACCGCACCCGACAGGACGCCCATCAGGTCGGACCGTCCGCTGTCGCCGTTCTTCTCCAGCGCCTCGCGCTGCCGCGCGCTCACGTCGTCACGCAGGGTGTCGACGCTCTCCTCGAGTTCGTCGGCCGCCGAGGTCTCCGCCTCTATGCGGTCGATGAGTTCTTCGCGTTCCTTGGCGACGGCGGGGGCGGCCACGCGCGCCTGAGCCGCGCCGACCGTCACCACCAGGGCCGCCAGCACCAGCCCGGCGGCCAGTCCGAGCTTGGCCCGGAGGGTCCTCGGCATTCCGCCGCTGCCGTCGGCCTTCTTCCGCGCGGCGGCTTCGGCGTACCCGTCGTCGAGGCTGTGGTCCATGACGTTGGTGATCAACGACATGGACGCGTCCGGGCGTGCGGGCCGCGTGGGTGTGCTCCGAACGGGGGGTTGCTGCGGCATGCCGCACATCGTCGCACGCCACGCCCACTACCTCCGAATGGCCCCACCGGCGTGCCGGACAGGCCCCCTTGGGGACACTTGTCCGGCACGCACGCGTGCGGCCCGTATTACCGGCCCGCGCTGTCCACCACCGCGGCCCACTCGTCGAGGAGCGCCTGCGCGGAGGCGTCGTCGGGGCCCTCGGCCCACAGGTGGGTGACCGCCTCGGCCGGGTCGGGCAGCACCATGACCCAGCGCCCGTCGGTCTCCACCACGCGCACACCGTCCGTGGTGTCCACGAAGCGGTCTCCGGCCGCCTCGACGACCCGTCGCATGACGAGGCCCTTGACGGCCCAGGGGGTCGCGAGATCGCGCTTGAGGACGTGCGCCCGCGGGATCCGCGCGTCGATCTGGCTCAGCGTGAGCTGGGTCCGGGCGACCAGACCGATGAGCCGCACGAAGGCCGCCGTGCCGTCGTAGACGCTGCTGAACTCCGGGACGATGAAGCCGCCCTTGCCGTCACCACCGAAGATCGCGCCTTCCTCGCCGCCGACCCGCGTCAGGTCGTCGGGCGAGGTGGTCGTCCACTCGACCTGCGTCCCGTGGTAGGCCGCCACCTGCTCGGCGATCCTCGTGGTGGTCACCGGCAGCGCGACCCGCCCGCTGCGCCGTTCGGCGGCGATCAGGTCGAGCATCACCAGCAGCGCACGGTCGTCCTCGATGATGCGGCCCTTCTCGTCGACGAGCGACAGGCGCTCACCGACCGGGTCGAACCGCACGCCGAACGCCGCGCGCGAGGAGGCCACGATCTCCCCGAGGCGCACCAGCCCCGACCGCCGCATGTCGGCCGACTCGGTCGGCCGGGACTCGTCGAGACCGGGGTTGATGGTCAGCGAGTCGACGCCCAGCTTCCCGAGCAGGCTCGGCAGGACCAGTCCGGAGCTGCCGTTGGAGGCGTCGACGACCACCTTGAGATCGGACTCCGCGATCCCCGTGATGTCCACGTTGCGCAGCAGCGACCCGGTGTACGAGTCGAAGACACTGGACGGGAAGTGCAGGTCCCCGATCTCACCGGGGAAGGCGCGCCGGTACTCCTGCCGCGCGAAGACCCGGTCGAGCTTGCGCTGGCTTCCCTGCGACAGGTCGGCGCCCTGCCCGTCGAAGAACATGATGTCGACGGAGTCCGGCACCCCCGGGGTGGTCCGGATCATGATCCCGCCGGCACTGCCCCGCGCGGTCTGCTGTCGTGCCACGGGCAGCGGTACGTTCTCCAGGTCCCGTACGTCGATGGCGCTGGCCTGCAGGGCGGAGATCACCGCCCGCTTCAGCGCGCGGGCACCACGGGAGTGGTCGCGGGCCGTGGTGACGGTGGAGCCCTTCTTCAGCGTGGTCGCGTAGGCGCCGGCCAGTCGTACGGCCAGCTCCGGCGTGATCTCCACGTTCAGGATGCCGGACACCCCGCGGGCGCCGAAGAGGTGCGCCTGGCCGCGGGACTCCCAGATGACGGACGTGTTGACGAAGGCGCCGGCCTCGATGGTCTTGAAGGGGTAGACCCGCACGTTGCCCTGGATGATCGATTCCTCGCCGACCAGGCACTCGTCACCGATGACCGCGCCGTCCTCGATCCGCGCGGCCCGCATGATGTCGGTGTTCTTGCCGACGACGCAGCCCCGCAGGTTGCTGTGCGGACCGACGTACACGTTGTCGTGGACGACTGCCTTGTGCATGAAGGCGCCGCTCTTGACGACGACGTTGGAGCCGACGACCGTGTGTTCGCGGATCTCGGCGCCGGCTTCGACCTTGGCGTAGTCACCGATGTACAGGGGGCCCCGGAGCACGGCGTCGGGGTGCACCTCGGCACCTTCGGCGACCCAGACGCCGGGGGAGATCTCGAAGCCGTCGATGTCGACGTCGACCTTGCGCTCCAGCACGTCGGCCTGGGCCTTCACGTAGCTCTCGTGGGTGCCGACGTCCTCCCAGTAGCCCTCGGCGACGTAGCCGTAGACGGGCTTGCCTTCCTTCATCAGCTGGGGGAAGACGTCACCGGACCAGTCCACGGGCACATCGGGGTCCACGTAGTCGAAGACCTCGGGCTCCATGACGTAGATGCCCGTGTTCACGGTGTCCGAGAAGACCTGGCCCCAGGTCGGCTTCTCCAGGAAGCGCTCGACCTTGCCCTCTTCGTCGACGATGGTGATACCGAATTCAAGGGGGTTCGGCACGCGTGTGAGACACACGGTGACGAGCGCGCCCTTTTCCTTGTGGAAATTGATCAGGTCAGTGAGGTCGAAGTCGGTCAGGGCGTCACCGGAAATGACGAGGAAGGCATCGTCCTTCAACGCCTCCTCGGCGTTCTTGACGCTTCCGGCGGTACCGAGTGGCTTCTCCTCGTTGGCATAGGTGAGCTCCATCCCGAGCTCCTCGCCGTCACCGAAGTAGTTCTTGACCAGCGAGGCCAGGAACTGGACGGTGACGACGGTCTCGTTCAGACCATGCCTTTTGAGCAGCCGCAGAACATGCTCCATGATCGGCCGGTTGGCCACCGGCAGGAGCGGCTTGGGCATGCTCGAGGTCATGGGACGAAGGCGCGTGCCTTCGCCTCCAGCCATCACGACGGCCTTCATGTCGGAAGCGTCCTCCTCTAAGACGAACGGATTGACCGACTTCTCCCGTCCAGAGTCCCGCACTTTGGCAGAGCGGGCCATCCGGCCGTCGGGGCCGCACATTCAGCGAACGAGTCAGTCGGCCATGGTGCCCGCGCGAACCAAGCGGCGGACCTGCACCACATAGAGAACACCTGCCCACCAGTACAGGGTTGTACCCCATCCGGCGAACGCCCATCCGAAAACAGCAGCGAGTGACGCGATCCATCCGCTTGCGTCACTGAGCAGCAGCAACGGGAAGGCGTACATGAGGTTGAAGGTGGCGGCCTTCCCCAGGAAGTTCACCTGCGGCGGCGGATAGCCGTGACGCCGGAGGATCCCCACCATGACGAGCAGGACGGCCTCGCGTGCGAGCAGGACGAGGGTCAGCCAGAGCGGAAGGACCTCCCGCCAGGTGAGGCCGACCAGGGTGGACAGGATGTACAGCCGGTCGGCCGCGGGGTCCAGGAGCCGGCCGAGGCTGCTGATCTGGTTCCAGCGCCGCGCGAGCTTTCCGTCCAGGTAGTCGCTGATCCCGCTGAGGGCCAGCACCAGGAGGGCCCAGCCGTCACTCTGGGGGCCCCCGAACTCGGGCCTGAGGATGAGCCACAGGAAGAGCGGCACGCCGGCGAGGCGGGCCATGCTCAGGATGTTCGGGATGGTGAGGACCCGGTCGGTCTGCACGCGGGTCTCCTGGACCTCCACGCGGGGGCCTCCTGGGGTGAAACGAGCCAATGGTGCTCCCTGACCCTACCTCAACGCAAAAAAGCTCTGGCTCTCGGGCTGCATGCCCAAGAGCCAGAGCTCTAAGAGGAGTTCGGCGGCGTCCTACTCTCCCACAGGGTCCCCCCTGCAGTACCATCGGCGCTGAAAGGCTTAGCTTCCGGGTTCGGAATGTAACCGGGCGTTT
>NZ_JBVJCB010000020.1:0-84449 GCF_055589025.1 Streptomyces sp. NPDC041968
CCCGCGGAGCGGGTACCACATCGCTGCGCGATGTGCAAGCGAACACCCGCGCTGCGCGCGGGTGTTGCGCTCCCGCTCCGCGGGAGCGCTGGCGGGACGCTGCGCGTCCCGCTCACCAAGCCCGCTTCGCGGGCTTGGTGCCGCTCCGTCCGCTGCGCTCCCGGAGCTGCGGGGATTCGCCCCGCTGACCCTGGGCTTCGTTTCGCTCCGCCCTGGGTCGGCGGGTCCGCTGCGCTCCCCCGCCTCAAGGGCCCTTCCGGCTGCGCCTCCAGGACCCAGGGGCCCGCTAGCGCGGGCCTGGCTGGCTACGAGGAGCGGGTGTCGCTCATTCGTGTCGGGTTCTAGTGTAGTGGCTGCCTCAGATAGATGCAGCATGTACCTTTGGCAGAAATCTGGGACACCCGCCAGTCACTCGGGAATCTCCCAAGTTCCGAGAGGATGGCCAGATGACCGGTCACCACGAATCTACCGGACCAGATCCCACGCTGAGCAGCGATTCGATGCGCCGGGTGACGCAGTATCAGACGGCGGGTGTGAACGACCGGTTGAGACTGTTCGCGCTCCTGGAGCTCCAGGCGTGCCCGCGAGCGAGGCGGACGACCTGGTGGCCGGGGCGCAGTGCGAGGTGGTGGAGCTGGACGGCATGGCGCCGGCTTCTCGGGGTGTGCTGTGTTCGCGGACGGCTGGGACGAAGGCGTGATGGCGGTGAGCGAGGCCCTGGGGGGCATCGCGGGCCGGGACTGGCCACGGCGCGGCGCCGGTCGGGCGGGGTGGCTGAGCTGGCCGTACATTTCGCGGACGTGAGGCAGCGTGAACGGGCGGACATGGTGCGGCTGGAGGGGTTCGTCCGGGAGACGGTGAACAGCGACGAGGACTGCGACCAACCGCCCTTCAAGGACGGAAAGCCCGGCTGGCACAGGGCGGGTGCGTCGATCTGGAACGGATCGGGTGCCGCCTGCATTCCGCACGCGGCCATCGAAGGACCACAGAAATAGGAATCAGGGAGGGCTTAGAAATGATTTTGATTCCGCTCAAGGAACACCAAGTCGACCAGAAATTGTGCTTTCGTAACTGGGTCGGATTTCCTGCAAGATCCTTTGTGCCTCCGGAGGGGGCACGTGCCATGGGGGTGTCCGCGACCGGGTCCGGTAAGACGATCACCACCGCTGCGTGCGCTCTGGAGTACTTCCCGGACGGCCGGATCCTCGTCATGGTGCCCACCCTGGACCTGATCGTGCAGAGTGCCCAGTCCTGGCGGCGGGTCGGGCACCGGGCGCCGATGGTCGCGGTCTGCTCGGTGGACAAGGACGAGGTCCTGGAGCAGCTCGGAGTGCGCACCACCACCAACCCGATCCAGCTCGCCCTGTGGGCGGGGTCCGGGCCGGTGGTCGTGTTCGCCACGTACGCCTCCCTCGTGGACCGCGAGGACCCCGCCGACGTCACTGGTCGCCGGACTGTCCCTGGGCCGTTGGAATCGGCTCTGGCGGGCGGAGAGCGGCTGTACGGGCAGCGGATGGCTCCGTTTGACCTGGCCATTCTGGACGAGGGGCACATGACCGCCGGGGACATGGGGCGGCCGTGGGCGGCGATCCACGACAACACCCGGATCCCTGTCGACTTCCGGCTCTACCTGACCGCCACCCCGCGCATCCTCGCCGCGCCCCGGCCGCAGCGCGGGCGGGACGGGCAGGAGCGGGTGATCGCTTCGATGGAGGACGACTCCAGTACCTATGGCACCCGGATTTTCGATCTTGGGCTGGCGGAGGCGGTGGAACGCTCGATCCTCGCCGGTTTCGAGATCGACGTGCTGGAAATCCGCGACCCGGACCCGATCCTGGGACTGTCGGAGAACGCGCTGCGCGGTCGGCGCATGGCCCTGCTCCAGGCCGCACTGCTGGAGCACGCGGCGCAGCGGAATCTGCACACCACCATGGTGTTCCACCAGCGGGTCGAAGAAGCCGCAGCGTTCGCCGAGCAGATGCCGGCGACGGCCGCCGAGCTGTATACCGCTGAGGCCTCCGCGGCGGCGCTGGCCGAGGCGGATGAGCTGCCCGCGTCGTCGATCGACGCCGAGCTGTACGAGCTGGAAGAGGGCCGTCACGTGCCCCCGGACCGGGTATGGGCGGACTGGCTGTGCGGGGACCACCCCATCGCCCACCGGCGGGAGGTCATCCAGCGGTTCGCCAACGGCATCGACGCCCAGAACCGGCGGGTGCACCGGGCGTTCCTGTCCTCCGTACGCGCCCTCGGGGTCGGGGTCGACATCACCGGACTGCGCGGGGTCGAGGCCGTGTGCATCGTCGGCTCCCGCAGCTCCCAGGTGGACGTCGTTCAGAACATCGGACGTGCCCTGCGCCCCAACCCGGACGGCACGACCAAGACTGCGCGGATCATCATCCCCGTCTTCCTCCAGCCCGGGGAGGACCCGAAGGACATGGTCGCCTCCGCCAGCTACCAGCCCCTGGTCGACATCCTCCAAGCCCTGCGCTCACACTCGGAGCGCATGGTCGACCAGCTCGCCTCCCGCGCGCTGACCCGCGGTACCGAACGCCGGCGCATCCACGTCCGGTCTGCCTCCGCGGCCGGCCCGGAAAACGGGGACCTGTCCGAGGAGGCCAGCGAGGAGCAGCAGGAGGTCGACCGGGTCACCTCGGTCGTGGTCAACTTCGCTGCTGCCCCCCGCGACGCCGCCGACATCGCCGCCCTGACCCGCTACCGCGTCATCCGGCCCCAGTCCCTGGTCTGGCTCCAGGGCTACCAGGCCCTGGTCCGGTGGCGCACCGAGAACGGCATCCCCGGCCTGCACGCCGTCCCCTATGACGTCGAGACCGAGGTCGGCGTCACGAAGGACTTTCCCCTGGGCCGGTGGGTGCACCAGCAGCGCAAGGCGCTGCGCGGCGGCGAACTCGACCCCCACCGCAAAGAGCTCCTCGACGAAGCCGGGATGGTCTGGGAACCAGGCGACGAAGCATGGGAGAACAAACTCGCCGCACTCCGCTCCTACCACCGTGCGCACGGGCACCTCGCACCCCGGCAAGACGCGCTGTGGGGCGAGGGCGAGGCGATGGTGCCCATCGGACAGCACCTGGCCAACCTCCGTCGCAAAGACGGCCTCGGCAAGGACCCGGAACGGGCGACACAGCGCGCGCAGCAGCTGGCGGAGATCGACCCGGACTGGAACTGCCCCTGGCCCCTCGACTGGCAACGCCACTACAAGGTGCTCGCCGACCTCGCCGCCGACGAGGCCAGCGGAGTACTGCCCCACATCCAACCCGGGGTGCTGTTCGAGGACGATGACATCGGACGATGGCTGGAGCGCCAGAAGAACCCGGGCACCTGGAAACAGCTCTCCGAGGAGCAGCAGCAGCGGCTGTTGAAGCTGGGTTTACAGCCCGACCAGGCCCCGGTCCCCGCCCCGACGGCAAGCCACACGGCGAAGGGGCCGAGCAAGGCGCAGCAAGCCTTTCAACGCGGCCTCGCAGCCCTAACCCAGTGGGTCGAGCGGGAAGGCAATCGGCCGGTCCCACGCGGCGCGGTCGTCGAGATCGAGGTCGACGGCCAGGACGAGCCGGTGCCGGTGAAGCTCGGCGTGTGGGTCTCGAACACCAGGTCGAGGCGGGACAAGCTCACTCAGGAGCAACTCGTTGCCCTACGGGAGCTCGGTATCGCTTGGGCATGACTCTGGCACCGACCCATCGGTGCGCTAACCAGACAGCGCCGAGCCCGCAGTCCCCCAAGGGAACGCCTGCCGGGACTGCGGGTTGCAGATTCGACTGGTGTCTCAGCTGCTGCCGCCACTCTGATCAATTTCTGTGTCCGGGGCCTCTTGCCCGGCGGTCGCTTCTGGGACGAGGCGATCGGTGTCCGACAGTTTTAGCGCGCGGTGAACTCCCGAGATGGGCGGGGACCGTTGTCCGCCACGATGATCTGCAGGTCATCGATATGCTGGAGGGAAGCGCCGAGCAGGGTGGTGTACATCTTGCGTAGCCGCTCGAGATCGATGCCTTCGTGGCCGACGTTGTTGCTGAGGCCGTCGATGATCAGGATGTTCGGGAGCGGAATGCTGTTGTCACGCAGGGCAACAAGTTGGTGTGCGAGGACGTGCGCCACGTTGACGAGGACTTCCACTCCCTGAGAGCCGAGGTCTGAGAAGGACCGGCCGTCGACGATGGGCAGGTACGTCTTGCGACTGATGTACGTGCCTGCCGGTTCTTCGAATCGTGGGGTGTCGAAGGCGCGGAGGATCGCCTCGAAGGCTTCGTCGAGTTTCCGCAGTCGTTCTTGGACGGCAGGGTTGCTGTGCCTGGAAGCGTCGATGCTCGCGTTGAGAGATTCTTGTTCCTGCTCAAGCTCGGCGATGCGGCGTGCCTGCTTCTGGGAAGGCTCGTACAACGACAGGGCTTGTTCCAGGCTGATCAAGCGTTCTTCAAGCCGGGCTTGTTCGGCGGCGGTGGCGCGGATGCGGTCGGTCTGATCGCTGACGAAGGCTGACGTGGCTCGGTCTAGCTGTGCTCCGAGGTCGTTGCGGAGACGGGCGTGGCCTGCGCGTGCGGCCTGGAGTTCTTCGATTCTTTTCGTGCTGCGTTCGATGAGTTGCTTGGTTTCCGAAACCTGCTCGATCACCCGGTCCTGCTCACTGGCGAGGGATGACGGTGCCGCGGTCTGCGGAGGGGTCTGCAGGCACAGTCGGCAGGTGTGGTCGTCACCGCGCTCTGGGATGCCGGACCCGCAACGGGGACAGGTGTGGAACTCGAAGTCGTTGAGAAGCCGTTCCGCGACGAGTGCGCGGGTGAGGCGACGGCTTTGGGCGATGAGCTGGTCGTGTAGCTCGCGCAGGTTGGCTACCGCCGCAGATTCCGCGGCGGTAGCCATGTCGATGCGCGCGAGTTCGCTTTCAGCATCAGCAATCCGAGAGCGCAGGGTCACCGTGGAAGGGTCGGTGAGCTCACTCGTTAGTTGCTGATCCGCTGTGCGTGCCGCCCGAAGCTTGGTCTCAGTGGCTGTGCGCTGCACCTCCAGCTGGGCTTGTGAGCCGAAGGCTGTCTCAGCCAAGAGTCGTTCCAGGGTGACGGAGTCCACAGTGAGGGCCTTGAGCTCCGTGGACACTTCGCGAAGTCCGGTGGATTCAGGGTCATGGATGCCGTACAGAATCTCGAAGACGTAGCGGCGTTTGATGTTCTTCGCGTGGTTGTCAGCGGTGCCGAAGACAGAAGCGTCGATCTCCTTCTGTCTCAGGACGCAGTACATGAGGTAGTCGCTTGCCGTCACGGGGACAAGCGGGCTCGTTTGGTCGGTTGGAGCTCGCGGCACCTTGATGCGAGGCAGGCCGAGGCGGTCGAGGAGCCAGTCGCGGAAGGTGTGGTCGTAGCCGGCCTGGAGTTCGCTGGCCGGCAACCGCCAGGCTTCCTCTTGGCCTCCGATCTCGGCGATATCGACCTTGGCGTTCGTCGTGGTGACAAGGGGGCGGACGATGCGGAAGCGGCGGTCGCCGATGAGTACGGTGCCGGCCATGGTGCGCCCTCGGAGCTCGGGGACGACGCTTACATCGGCGCCGAGCAAGGCCCGAAGGCAGCTGATCGTCGCCGTCTTACCGCCGCTCATGGCGCCAGTAATGGCGTTCATCCCACGCTCGAACCGGATGCGGCGGCTGGTTCCGACCAGGTGCAGTTCTTCGATCCGGATTCTCACAGCTGTGTCCCCCAGTCCGCCTCGACGATGTCGGGGAACGCTCGATAGATCATGTCTTCGAGAGTGGTGCCGGTGAGGTTGAAGTGCCGGCGCAGGAGCCGGGCCCGATCGCGTACGGGGCGCCAGCTTTCGGATTCGGCAAGGGCCTGCGCGACCCTTCTTCCGGCTGGCGTGGTGCGGTAGGTCGCAACCGCGTTCTCGTGCTTGGGCTCGATGAGGCCCTTGCCTGTCAGAGCACCAAGGAGGGCGTAGTAGGCGGGGTCCCAGGGGCCATAGCGATAGCGGATCATGCTCTGCTCGATGGCTCCTGTCAGCCACGGATCGTCGCCTGGGTCGGCGTCGGGTCGGCGCTCAGCCATCAGATGGTTGAAGTGCTCGGGGTAGCGCAGGAGAAAGTCAAGTTTGGCGAGCTTCATCCTGCCTTCGATGCCTTTGGATGCTGCTGTCTCGGAGAAGGCGTCGATGAGGATAAGGAGCCTGGCTTGGGCGTCGGCGGAAGGAGGGAGTCCGTCTGGATACTCCGGGGGCGCGGTGGGGGGGCGGGGCGATATCAGGCAGGAGACTCATGGCCAGTCCCCCAGTCGAAACGGCATTCGTCGGAGATGGCGCACGCCCGGCCCATGAGCAGCACGCTGTCCCCGGCATAGAGGGGCCAGCGGTCGTGGGCAGCGGCGCTGGTTTCGAGAGTGGTCTGGAGGCCGTCGAAGATGGCGTTCGCTGGGCGAGGATCTGCCGCGTGCCTGCGGATGGTACGGCGCGCGACCAGCAGCAGCCGCTCGTCCAGGCCGCGACCGGGCACTACTACACCAGCCGGTTCACCGCCGGCGACATGGACTTCACCCTGCTCAACCGATCCACCGACTACGGCACCTCGCCGAGGCTCAGACCGCCGACCCGGCACACACCAGCAACTGAAGAACAGCAAGGAGCGGGCCCACTGATCTCCTGGGGCCCCTGGCATGCCCGTCCCGGGGCAGCCTTCGGAGTCCGTGGGAAGTCGCCTCAGCGGGCTACGTGGCAGTGGGGGCGGGATCGATGAACGAGATCGGCTTGCCGGTTGCGTGAGCGTAGTCGATTTCCCTGCTCGTGGACTCGCCGATGTACCCGCCAGGGTTGACGACCAGAACCCGGTCTGCCAGGTCGATCTTGCGCAGGTGGAGGGCGTCCAGCGCCTTCTTCTGCTCGTCGGTGATCACCTCGTCGGCTTCGCCTGGCGCGAGGACGATGACCCCGGCGAGGGTCAGATCACGATTCACCGCACGCATCTCGTCCACGAACCGGGTAGAGCCGCAGATGCAGACGATTTCGGGTCGGTCGGACACGGCTCAGCCCTTCGCTCGAACGGGACACCGCCGGCCGTTCATCCGTCGGCTCGTTCCTTCTCGATCGCATTCATTCTGCGGGCCTTGTCGATCTGCGCGCGGATCATCGTGTCGAACAGAGCTCCCGGATCGCCGTCGGGTCCGGCGTTCGCAGCCAGCAGCGAGGCGACTTGGCTGGCGAGGACAGTGACCACGTCGGCCGTCCCCACCGGGCCGCGGACCTCGATTTCTACAGGCCCGTCGGGGCGGCGTACGCGCCCACTCTTGCGGCCCCCCATTCGCCGGCAGCCCATGTCGGTACCACTTCTCGTGACGTAGGCAGCAAAGATGCTCGCCCAACGTTCAAATCGAACTCAGGCGGGCACTTTGGGCTGCTACTTCTTTTCTCTCTTGTAACTCCAGTAGGTCAGGAGGATGGCAGCCACCAGAACGAAACCTCCTAGGGCCCACGTAGCTACTGGATTGTCGAATCCGATTCCGGACGTCGCAGTGTTCATTTTCCTCCTAGAGCCATGAGCCAGTGATTCCGACGCCTCCCAGGTAACCGCCAGCCGCGTAGCCGACGTCAACCGCCTTGGCGGCCTTCCCTGCCGCTCCCGCCAGCTTCATGGCGGATCCGACACCACCAGTGGCGGCACTGAAGATGCCAACCACAGCCGTCTCATTGGCGGAATTCCCAGAAGCGATGGAACCTGCCACGGTCAAGCCCACGGATGCGACCGTGGCACCTATCGCTACCGGCGCTGAAAGGAGGCATGTTCGACACCTACGCCAGCAGCTTCGATGCGGTCTGGGAGACCGCGACGCCGGTAAGCGAAGGGTGATCATGGCACGGACCGAGTACTACGACGACCCGATTGCACCTGAGCCGAACAGTTTGGTGGTCGCCGCGTCCGCCGTGGTTACCGACGACGAAGGGCGTGTGCTCCTTCAGCGCCGACGGGATAACGATCTTTGGGCGCTCCCTGGTGGCGGCATGGAGATGACCGATTCACTCCCAGGAACCGCCGTCCGCGAGGTCAAGGAGGAAACGGGCCTGGACGTAGAGATCACCGGACTCGTGGGCACGTACACCGACCCTCGTCATGTCATCGCTTACTCGGACGGTGAGGTGCGCAGACAGTTCAATGTCTGCTTCACCGCCCGTGTGGTCGGGGGCCTGCTCGCAATCTCGGACGAGTCCACGGAACTGCGGTTCGTACGGTCGGATGAGATCGGTCAACTGCCGATGCACCACACGCAGCGGTTGCGGATCCGTCATTTCCTGGAACACCGTGAGCGGCCTTACCTCGGCTGACCTCGTCGGCGGCGTAGCTTTGGTGCTCGTCACTGCCACCTCTACTTGCTATCCCCTCGACGTCGCGCGGCCTTTCACGTCAGCCTGACGGCATGGCCCCTGTGGCGCGAGTCAGTCGTCCAGCAGAAATGTCACGTCCTGCCACCGGTGACCTCACAGCCATGCCATCGAGCGCAAGTACAGAGAAACAGTTCAAAGGGTCGATGTCATCAACCTGACACTGTCTCAGTAATGACACGACTGCGCTGGCATCGCAACGGCACGCTTGGTGGTCGCAGTCGTCCAGACCGCGCAGGCGAGAGACATGGTGGCGGGTGATGGCCTCGTCCGCGGTGTGGCAGAAGCGCGCGACGGTGCGCAGGGCGCGTTGGGAGATCTCACGGTCGCCGATGCGGACGGCTCTGGTCAGGCCGAGGGCTTGTCCAGTCTGCCAGTGCGCCCCTTGGTCACCCGCGCTTCCGGTCGCCGCACACCGCCCGGTCCAGCAGGCGGACCGCGGCCTCCGCCTGCTCGAGGAAGCGCTTCTCGTCACCGAAGCGCGTGGTGAAGACAGCGGCTGCGGCCGACACCCGGCCGCCGGGCGTGACGGCGGTCTCGGAGGCGGTGCCGAAGGACGTGCCGCCGTGGTACCAGATCCCGCGCCCGCAGCCCTCGGCCGGGCGCCAGGCGAGGCCGAGCCCGTAGCGGGTCCTGCCGTCGGTGGCATAGCCGGGCGCCGGGACGGTGGTGCGCATCTGCTCCAGCTGCTCCGGCGGCAGCAGCCGGCCGCCCATCAGGGCGCGCAGGAAGGTGTTCATGTCGCGGGTGGTGCTGATGATGCCGCCGTCCGCGCCGCCGCCCACGGCCAGCGTGGTGTCGGTGAGGTCGTCCCGGCCGGGGAACTGCGTGTACCCGGCGGCCGTCGGCATCGGCACGTACGGCGAGGTGTCCGGTATCAGCGTGCGGCGCAGCCTCAGCGGCTCGATGATCCGGTCGTGCACCTCCTGCGCCCAGGGGTTGCCCGTGGCCTTCTCGATGACCATCCCGAGCAGCACGTAGTTGGTGTTGGAGTACGCCCACTGTGTCTCGGCGCCCGGATCGTCCGCGTCCGGCAGCCAGCCGGGGGCGCGCTCCATCGCCACGGCGACCTGCTCCTGGGGGGTCTGCGAGCGGAACCGTTGTGCGTGGAAGCGCTCGGGCGTCAGCTCCGCCGGATCCTCGAAGGCGATGTCCGTGTAATTGGCCAGGCCGCTGGTGTGCTGAAGCAGGTTGCGCAGGGTGATGCGGCTGCCGTCGTTGCCGTTGCCGGCGACCACCCCGGGCAGCCACTGCTCGACGGTGTCGTCCAGGCTCAGCGTGCCCTCACCGACGAGCTGGAGCGCGGCCACGGCCGTGAAGGTCTTGGTGTCGCTGCCGATGCGGTAGTAGGCGTCGAAGGGCACCCGGCCCCCGTCCTTCAGGCTCGCGGTGCCGGACCGGGCCTGCGTCTCGCGCCCGGCCGCGTCCCGGGCGAGCACCGTCAGCCCGGTGGCTCCCGTGTCCCGTACCGTGTCCGCGTCCCGCTGCAGCCGCAACCGCGCGTCCCGGCCGCCGGAGCCCATGGCCTCGGCCGTGGTGCCCGGCCCGAGAAGCGATGCGGTCCCGATTGCGGCGACCCCGGCCACGGCCAGCCCCGCACGCCACCGTCCGGACCGGCCCCACCGCGCACTCTTCGTGGTCTCCATGCCCGGAACGCTACGGAGGGCCGGCGCCGCGGACCATCCAGCTGGCTGCCCGGACGGGGGTGGTGCTGGCCCCCTACCACCCGACGGCCACCGCCCTCCTTGCCGCACCCCCTGCTGATTGGGCCGGTGAGAAGCGGTTCTGGCCCGACTTTTCGTGGCGAGATGACAGTGGGTGTTGTCAGCCGTATGGGATTGGGTGCGCGGGAAGTTCTGCAGCCATCACCTTCGGGGGATCGATCGTCCTCGCAGTACCCTCCCTGACCAGCGCCCTGGCGGAGACGCTTGTGGACCTCGCCTGGTTCGTCGGGAGTGCAGATGATGGCGTCTTCCGTCGGCTCCGAGGTTGCCGCGGCCGCCGACCCGCTGGGCGTCTTGACAGCCGTCGCAGTGCATCAGCTCGCGGACCGCGTCCTCGAACCGGGAGTGGTGCAGTGCGTGCAGTTGGGCAGGGTGTAGCGCAGGCCCTGGGCCCGTGCCGCTTCCCACTGGGCCTGCTGCCGGCGGTGGCAGAGCCCGCCGGCGCGTGCACGGCCAGGACCATGACCAGGACGGCGCGGGAGCAACAACTCTGCAATTCGCTCTCTGACTTCCCCCGCAGCTGTGCTCTGCCGGCGCCTGCTCCCCCTGATGCGCCGCCTCGTACGGCACCGAAGCGCGGAGGCCCCAGCCGACGCGCGACAGGACCAAGACCGGCCTCGATCCCCCGGGCGACCAGTGCACCTGAGGCGGATCAATTGCGCCAGCCCTTGCTGGAGATCGATCTCTTCGCCGCCTTGGGGTGGAGGCGTCGAGCAGCGTTTTCCCTCGCCGGATGGACGGCGCGTGGGGCGCGAGGCGGGCCGCACGGGCCCGATGCGGCCGGCCACGCCCGGGCCTGCCCGGGCCGCGTCCGGCTGCGGCTGTCCGCGCGTGACAGGGCCTCGCACGCACCTGGCTTCCGTCCGGGGAGCGGGGCAGCGGCAGGCTGGGTACCTGCCGGAGGTCTGCCGCTTTCCGCGTCCAACCCGTGCTCCCTCAGCGCGCGCACATGGGCGTGCAGGGCGCGGGGCGCTCGTCCAGGTCGCCGCGGCGGAGCACGGCGCCCGGGTTCACGTGCCGCCGGCCGGCGCTTCTTCCTCGGCCACGATCGAGCCCCGTTCCTTCAGATGGCGATCGACTGCTGGAGCCACCGGCTGACACGGTACGGCAGCCACCACGCGTACGGGCCGACGTCCAGGACGAGGTGCTCGGAGCGGAAGTCGGCCAGGGCGGCCTGGTCGACGGTGTCGGCGAGGGCGCCGTAGTCCAGCAGGCGGACCGCGGTGTCGTACTCGGGTTCGTCGGCGGTGAAGCGGCGCAGCTCTCCCCAGCGGCGGTCGCGGATCTGCAGGAAGCCGGGGCCTTGGCGCCACAGGCACTTGCACAGGTAGTGACCGCGCCGCCATGAGCGCAGCGACTCCCCGGCGTCGGCGGGGCCGTGCAGCGCGGCGGGCGGCTGGAGATGGCTGAGCCGTCGCCAGGTCTCCCCCTCCCCCGAGTCGAGGCGCAGTTCCCACTCGACCATGACCGCCCGCGCGGTCAGGTCCCGGACCAGGGAGAGCCCGTACACGGCGGCTGCCGAGTCCGCGCCGGTGGAGAGGTCGACAGGGGCGGGCAGCCGCACACGGCGCGCGCCCAGCTCCCACAGGCGTGCGGCCTGGCCGCGCGCCGGGCCGGGCAGGGGCACCTCGCCCAGGAACATGCCGGGCAGCTCGCACGCGGCGGGGTCGTAGTCGCGCCAGGCGAGAACCGTCGGCGCGGTGAGGGTGGCGGTCATCGTGCTCCTTCGAAGCGGGGCGGGAGGGGTCAGGCCGGCTCGGGGACGGCGGCACCGTCGGGGGCGTCCTCGGTGTGGATGTGCCGCATGAAGTCCAGGCGCAGCAGGTCCTCGTTGACGGCGGCCGGGGCGATGTGGACGTACTGTCCCGCGTCGGCGAAGACGATGCCGAGGGCGAGCCAGGTGTCGAGGAGCCGCCGGACCCCGTCCTCGTCGCGGGCCGCCCCGGGGACGCGTGCCGCGGCCTTGCGGGTGAGGGCCTGCACGCTGTGCGGTTGGTCGAGGAGGCGGAAGAGGGCGAGTTCGAAGGGGTCGGTCAGCTCCTTCACCCGCCAGTCGAAGGCGCGGCGACGGCTGACCAGGACGATGCGGTCGCCGTGGTCGTCGTGGGTGAGCCGGGCGTCGGTGTGGTGCTTCTTCCAGTCGGCGAGGGCGTTGTTGAGGGCGCTGACGGTGGGTTCGCCGATGCCGCGGGCGGGCGCCTCGAAGACGTACGCCATGCCGTACAGCTCTTCCTCGGGCAGGTCGTAGGTGAAGCGGTAGTGCGCTTCGGGGCGCAGACCGGTGAAGCCCAGTTCGGGGCGTTCGAAGTAGGGGCTGAAACGCTCGATGGCGATGCGCGCGGACAGGTCGACCGGTGGGTCCAGGTGTTCCAGGGCCGGTATCTGGGCGATGACCGGGTCGTAGTCCTCGGCGCTCTCGCCGGGAAATCCGTGCAGGTAGTTCCAGGCGACGGAGAGTCCGGTCTCGGCGCCGTCACGCAGCATCCGCACGTTCTGGCAGCCGCTCACACCCTTGTCCATCAGGTCCAGCACGCGGCTGTTGAGGCTCTCGATGCCGGGTTGTACGTAGATGAGTCCGGCGTCGGCGAGGGTGCGCAGCTGGCTGCGCCTCATGTTGGCCTTGATCTCGATGTGCAGGCGCAGGTCGTAGCCGCTCTCGATGATGCGGGGCAGCACGGTGGTGAGGTAGCGCATGTCGAGGATGTTGTCGACGACATACATGTCGAGGACCCGGTGGCGACGGGCCAGCTCCATGATCTCCTCGTAGAAGGTGTCGGGGCTCTTGGAGCGGAACTCCATGAAGGAGCCGTTGAGCCCGCAGAAGGTGCAGTGGTGTTTCTCGCCCCACCAGCAGCCCCGCGCCCCCTCGACGACGAGTTTCGGCTCGACCCAGTTGCGGGCGACGGACGCGGCGAGCCGTTCGAAGTAGCCGCTGTAGTCGGGCGGCAGGATCGCGGCGGGCGGCAGCGGGCGGGTGGCCATCGGGTTGGCGACACTCGCGCCGTCCGCGTCGCGGTGGCACAGGCCGGGAATGGAGTCGAGCGGGCCGTCCTCCGCGAGCGCGCCGAGGAGTTCAGGGAAGGCGGCCTCGCCCTCGCCGCGTACGACGTGGTCGACGAAGGGGAAGTTGCGGTGCACGGTGGCGCCCTGTTCGCCGTCGCAGTTGGCGCCGCCCATGACCGTCACGATGTGCGGGGCGAGCTGCTTGACGCGGCGGGCGGCGGCGAGCGCGGCGGTGTTCTGCTGGAACGTGGAGGTGAACCCGACGACATCCGGCTCGCTCGCCACGATCTGACGGGCGATCGTCTCGACGAACTCCGGTGCGATGCGGTGCAGTTCGCGGGTCATCTTCATCCGCGCGGACTTGAGCTTGCCGCTCATCGTCGCCACGAACTCGTCCTCGCGCCAGGCCGGGTCGTCGTACAGGGCGGAGGAGAAGACCCAGTCGCCGCAGCCCATGAAGTAGGAGGAGAGGGCGTAGTACTCGTAGTCGTCGCCGGTGAACTCGGTGCGCTCGGTGATCCAGTCGGTGAACATGAGGTTGGCGTGCAGCACTTCGGCACTGGCACCGGGCACGTGCTCGTCCACACTCCGTTTGAGGATGCCGAGGGCGAGGGAGGGCAGGTCGATGGGCGACCAGGGCATGTTGACCAGCAGTACGCGCATGGGCGCTTCTCTCCTGACGTGGTGCGGGTGCGGGGGGCGGGCGACGGTGCGGGCCGGTCGGCCCCGGGGCGCCCCGGGGCCGGCCGGTGAGGATCAGTCCTCGACGGTGTCGTCGCCGTCCTCTGCGTTGCGGAACGGGACGGTGACCGTGATGCCGACGCTCGGCTTGCGGTTCGTCTCGTCCTCGGCCAGCGGGTCGTTGTGGATGACGTCCTTCTGCATGGGTTTCTCCTTCTCTCTAGTGTTCGACTGTGTGGTGCGCTGACCCCTCTCCGGCCGGAGCGGGGCGTCTGGGGGGTGGGGTGGTGCGGGCGGTGCGGGCGGTGCGCCGGAGCGTGCGGTCGAGGAAGCGCACCGCGCGGCGCAGGACGGTCACGTGGTCGCCGCCGTCGTAGCCGTCGTGCCCGGACTCGAGCCACAGGGACTCGTGCAGGGCACCGGCCGTGTCGAGGGCCGCGAGGTAGGAACGGATCTGTGCGGGCGGGCACTTGGTGTCGTGTGTGGCGGCGACGACCAGGAGCGGATCGCTGACGCGGGCGGCGTAGCGGATCGGCGAGCTGTGCGCGTACGCGTTTGGCACCTGTGCGGGTGTGCCGCCGAACAGCCGCTCGTCCAGCGCGCGGAGGGCGGGTGTGGCGGCGGCGTGTGCGGCGGCGTAGTCGGCCACGGGTTTGACGGCGACGCCCGCCTGCCAGAGCCCGGGGCGGGTGCCGAGGGCGAGCAGGACGAGGTAACCGCCCCAGGAGGTGCCCCAGAGTCCGGTGGCGTCCGGCCGGATGTGCCCGCGCGCCACGAGGTCGGCGCGGACGGCGGCGAGGTCGGTGACCTGGGTGTGGCCGACGCCGTCGCGGAAGGCGCGCTGCCAGCCCGGTCCGTATCCGGTGGAGCCGCGGTAGTTGACGCGGGCCACGGCGAACCCGGAGGCCACCAGGGAGTGCACGGTGCCGTCGTAGGCGTCGCGGTCGTGGTCGGCGGGGCCGCCGTGGACGAGGAACACGGCGGGGTGCGGCCCGGGGGTGGACTCGGGAAGGCTGAGCAGCGTGTGTACCGGGCCGTCCGGTCCCGGTGTGTGTATGTCGCGCAGGGTGCCGGGCACGCGGCCGTCGACGGTGCCGAGCGGGGGCAGCGGTGTCCCGGCCGTGGACCTCATGCGGGGCGGGTGGGTGCTGTCCGTCCAGAGGGTGTGCAGGTCGCCGCCGGGGCGCGGGGCCGCGTCCAGGAGGGTGCCGGGCGGAGTCGGTACGGGGCCCAGGGTGCGGCGGGCGAGGTCGGCGCGGCGGAGCAGGGAGCGGCCGTGCCGGTCCTGCCGGATCAGCACGGCGCCGCCGTCCGGGTACCAGCGGGCGGTGAACTGGGTGTCCAGGGCGCACCAGTCGTGGGTAACGGTGCCGGTCGCGGCGGTCCAGGTGGCGAGGGTGTAGCGGTCCCCGCGCTCGCGGACGAGCAGCAGGGTGGGGTGGTCGTCGGGCGCGGGGCCGAAGCCGAGGGCCCACAGTCTGCCGTGCGGGCCGTCACCGGGGAGGGCCGCGACCTCGGTGCCGTCGGGGGTGAGGAGGGTGACGGCGCGGGGCGCGTCGGCGGTGCGGGTGAGGGCGAGGAGGTCGCCGTGGGGGGCGAGTCCGGCGAGCGCGGCGGGGCCGTTCACACGTGTGACCTCGCGTCCGGGGCCGCCGCGTGTCCCGAGCCTGACGGTGGTGTGGTCGCCCAGTCCGATGCCGAGGGCGACGGTGGCGTCGGCGGTGACGGCGAGGCCGCGGGCGGTGCCGTCGGGGACGCCGGTCAGACCGGGCCGGCCGGGGCCGCCGGTGAACGGGCCGTCGAACGGCTGGAATTGCCAGTGGCCGATGCCCCGCGCGTCCTCGGCGAACCACCACACGTATGCGTCGGCGTCGATCGCGCCGTGCAGGGTGCCGCCGGGGCGGTCGGTGACGCGGCGGGCGCGGCGGGCGGCGGCGTCCCAGGTGAAGACCTCGCAGCGGCCCTCCGCGTCGGCGGTGAAGACCATGCGGTGCGGATCGGTGGCGCACACCCCGGGCAGCGCGGCGCGGTACACCTGGAAGCGGCTCATGCGGCGGCCTCCGCGAGGGCGGCGCGCCGGGTGGTGTGCGCGGCGAGCAGGACGAGGAGGGCGGCGCACCCCAGCGCGGGCGCCGCGGAGTTCAGCTGGCCGGCGAAGAGACCGGCCAGGACCGGGGCGAGGGCGGCGGTGGCGCCGGAGGCGGTGGCGATGACGGCGCCGACGCGGGCCTGCAGTTCGGGCTCGGTCGTCAGCAGGGCACGGGCCTGGAGGACGACGGCGGGCAACGGCACGAGGAGGCCGATCGCGCCGAGCAGCACGCCGTACGCCCAGGGCCCGTCGGCGAGGGCGAGGGCGGCGGTGAGCGGGGCGAGGAGCCAGGTGACCGTGGTGAGGATGCGGGCGGCGCCGAGGCGGGCGGCGGCCTTGGGCGCGGCGAGGGACCCGGCCAGACCCGCGGCGCCGGTGACGGCGAGGACGAGGCCGAGCGGGAGCGCACCACTGCCGGAACGGTCCAGCACGAAGACCGCGGAGTAGTAGAGCATCGCGGCCACCCCGTTGACCAGCGCGATCCACGTCAGCAAGAGGCGCAGCAACGGCCGTCGTCGCACCAGGTACAGCCCGGCGGCGGCCGCACGCCACAGCCCCTCGCCCGAAGGAGCCGCCGCGGCCTTCAGATCCGTACGCATGGCCCGTACGCAGCCGGCGACGACGGCGTAGGAGAGGGCGTCGGCCGCGAACGGCAGGGCGCGAAAGAGCTGGTAAGCGGCTCCGCCGAGGGCCGGGCCGAGGATGAGTGCGCCCTGGTCGGCGGCGGCGAGCCGGGCCACGGCGCGCGGCTGGTCGTCGGGCGGGCAGACCAGGGCGACCGTGCCGCGTGACGCGGCGTCGTGACAGGCGGTGGCGAACCGTTCGACGAGGACGGCGGCCACGAGGTGCGGAAGCGTCAGGTGTCCGGTGAGCAGGGTCACGGCGACGGAGCCCATGGCCAGCGCGGCGACGACGGCGGACCAGAACATGATCGTCTTGCGCGCGCCGCGGTCGGCGGGGACGGCCGCGAGCGGCCCGAGCAGCAGGCCCGCGGCCAGCGAGAGCCCGGCGACGAGCCCCGCGGTCCGCGGTGAGTGCCCGAGGCCGAGGAGCAGCAGGGGAAGGACGGCGCCGGATGCCTGGGTGCCCAGTGCGTCAACGGCGTTGGCCCACCAGAACAGGCGGAAGTCCCGGGCGGACTGGTCGCGCCCGGGACGGGAAGTGCCGCGGCGGCCCCGGAGCAACCGGGGCCGGGGTAATCCATCGCG
Source organism: Streptomyces sp. NPDC041968 (assembly GCF_055589025.1). Classification (NCBI taxonomy): domain Bacteria; kingdom Bacillati; phylum Actinomycetota; class Actinomycetes; order Kitasatosporales; family Streptomycetaceae; genus Streptomyces; species Streptomyces sp. NPDC041968. The sequence continues at coordinate 17,070 of NZ_JBVJCB010000020.1, forward strand.
GGGGTCCGCCGCTCCCGCCTGCGTGAACGACTCCACGATCTCCCCCAGCTCGATGAAGCAGTCGTGCAGGTTGTGTAGAAAGCGAAACGAGCGGGATCGTAGCCAGCGCCTCGAACGCGCTACAAGGTCGCGAATCGGTTGGCTGGAAAGCGCGAGGGGGCGCGGAGGGGGTGGGGATCCCGGGTCAGCAGCAAAGGGAGGGGTGTGTTCCGGTGCTGTCCGCGAGGAGGGTGAGGTGTGAGAGACGCGTGTGACGTGTGAGGCGTGTCGTTGGCATGCTCCTGGTCAAGCGCCGAGCCTGCCGAAGCGGTCCGGGAGGACGTCGGACGGGGCCGGGGCCGGACCGGTGCCGGTGCTTTCCCGGCCGAGGATGGCCAGTTCTTGCCGCCGGTGTTGCAGAAGTGAAGTGCTTCTTCGACCTGGACGTGAGGGGCCGTTGCCGGACGTGCGTGTCCCAAATGCCTCGGAGGACTGGCAGGCGGTCCTCGATTCTGTCGTGGACAAGGGTTGGAAGTGCCGGTACTCCGAGGGGGAAGCAGTGCTTCCGGTGCCCCGGGCCGAGGTTGCGCTGTCCCGTGCGGCGGATGACGGGTGCCCGGAGCTGCGGGTCTGGCCGGCTGCCGATGTGTTGGCGATCTTCCGTTTCCGTGCCGGCGATGAAGTCGACTTTGACGTTGACCTGCGGGAGTTGCAGGGCCAGGAGTGACTTGATGTGTTCTGCGGCTTACTTCGAGAGATCGGGCGGCAGCTGGGCAAGCCGGTGCTGATGGACCCGGAAGGCGACTCCGGCCATCCGGTGTTCGTTTTCGATGTGGAGGCCGATCGAGTCGTTCTCTTCGCAGACCCGCAGGTCAGGTGATGTCGTCCGAACCTGGAGCACGCGGGCGTAGGCTCTCAGGGATGCGGATAGGCGAGTTGTCCAAGCGCACGGGCGTGAGTCCGCGCTCACTGCGGTACTACGAAGAGCAGGGCCTGCTGACCAGCTCACGCTCCGGCGCGGGGCAGCGTCACTATTCCGATGCTGCGGTCCAGCGCGTGTCACTCATTCGACAGCTGTTCGACGCGGGTCTGTCCAGCAGTGTGATCGCGACTGTGCTGCCGTGTGTGGACGTCCCGGGTGACCTGGGCGTCGCCGAGGAGACGTTCACGGCGATGATGCGCGAGCGCGACCGGATCGACGCCGACATCGCGCACCTGATCGAGACCCGGGAGGCACTCGACGTGCTGATCAGGGGCAACCGCCGACACCGGGCGGAGCTGTCCACGGCCCCGGAACCGGTGGCGCGGTCGTCCTGATGCTGTGATCTGCATCTCAGCCGGTTGCCCCTCACATCGATGTCAGAGGTGAGGATGGCGACAGCGCCCGGAATCACCGGGTCGGTCGTACGAGAGGCGGCGGAAGATGGGGCAGGCATGGGGTTTTGGCAGGTATGGCGGGCCCGAGGTGCAGGAGTTCTTCGATCGTCCCGATCCTGTCCCCGGTCGCGGCGAGGTGCTGGTCCGGGTCGACGTCGCCGGCGTGAATCCCCTCGACCACCTTCTGCGCTCCGGTCTGGTCGACGGGCTGGACGGCGGGCGTCCGTTTCCTCGCGTGCTGGGCATGGAGGCAGCCGGAACCGTTCTCGCCCGGGGCGAGGACGTCAACGGGCTCGAGGTGGGTGACGCGGTCTTCGGCTTCGCGCTCACCGGTGGCGGCACCTACGCCGAGACGACGGTGCTGTCCGCGCCGAACACCGCGCGCATCCCGGAGGGTCTGTCCGCGACCGTGGCGGCAACGCTGCCAGTAGCCGGGACGACCGCGGTGGACGTGCTCGACCAGCTCAGCCTCCCGGCCGGTGCCACGGTCCTGGTCAACGGAGTCGGGGGCGGGGTCGGCCTCGCCGTCGCCCGGCTGGCCATCGGCCGCGAGCTGCGCGTGATCGGCACCGGGAGTACCGCCAAACGCGAGCACGCCGAGGCCATCGGGGTGCGGTTCATCGACTACACCGCCGAGGACGTCGCCGCCGCGGCACGCGAGCTGGTTCCGGACGGCTTCGACGGGATCGTCGACCTGGCCGGCGGCACCTCGCTGCGGACGGTCGCGCCGCTGGCCCGGGATGCCCGCAACGTCATCGCTGTGGGTGACATGTCCGTGCCCGATCTCGGTGGACGTTTCGTCGAGCGTCGCGTCGACCGCGAGAACCTGGAGCGGTCGGCCCGGCTGGCCCTCGACGGACTCCTCGCACCCGTGATCACCGCCGTCCATCCGCTCTCCGACGCCCCGGCCGCCCTCGCCACCGTCGAGAACGGTCACGCCTCGGGCAAGGTTGTCATCAAGGTGGCATGAGAAGTGCCGGCCGTCCGGCGCTGTCGGCCGTCCACTGCGGGCTGACGAGAACCCGTGGGTCAGCGCATCATCGACTGAGCACTTTCACCTGTACGGGGCTGAGGCACGTTCAGGCGTACGCCGACAGGTGACTGCGGCCGTCGGCTGCGGCTCGTAGAGGGTTCCGTCGCGGAACGTCGCGAACAGGACGTCGGCCCGCCGTCTGGCGAAGCGGAGCAGGGCCTGGGTGTGGTGCTTGCTCTGCGCAAGGAAGCTCGTTTGAGCTGCTTGTTTTCCCGCCGGGAGGGCTGTTCGCCGCGGGGCGATGAGCCGAGCCCCGGGTCGCCGGGGCGAGACCCGCGTAGGCGGAGGAGTTCCTCGATCCCCCCGGCCAGCAGCTTGCGCTGGTCAAGGACGGCAGTCAGCGAGGCGGTCAGGCCCGGGACGATCAACGCGGCCGCCTCGGCCCCCGGGGCCGTCACGGTCTGCTCGTCCAGAGCATCGAATATGTCCTCGACCAGACGCTCGGCCATCCGCGACGCCTTCGACCACAGCAGCGTGACCAGCCGCCGACGGCCGGCCTTACGGATCTGGGCCGGTGACCCGAACCGTTCCAGCAGTGTGACGACGGCCGGGTGCTGCAACCGCGGAGCACCCGTTCCAGCGACGGATGGATCTGGATGAGCAGTCCGTGCAGCCGATTCGCGACCCGAGTGGCCTCGCCGGCCAGGTCGGCGTCGAACCCGACGATCATCCCAGCCCGGCGATCGTCTCGTCCTCGCCGTCGATCGCCCGCAACATGTGCGGCATCGCGCGGGCGCCTCGCCCCTCACCAGAGTCTCCGGCAAGAAGTCGAGCATCACCCGCCAATGGGTCAAGAACAACCGGCTCAACGCCGCCGGATACCTCTGGGCCCTCGCCTCCATCACCGCCTCCCCCGGCGCCAAGGCGCACTGCCGGCGCCGCCGCGACGACCACGGAGACTGCACGCGGCCGCCCAACGCAACCTCTTCAACCGCATGCTCGGCCAGCTCTACTACTGCCTCCAGCACCACGAACTGTCCGAAGAACAAACCGCGTTCCCCACCGAACTCGCCGTCGCCGCTTGACGCGTTGAGCTCCTGAAGGGTCAACGGCGCAGCCAAGGCCGCAGCGGAGACCGGAGTCCTCGCGGTGCACCCGAAGGCCGCAATCGTGCGCACCTCGCTGATCAACATAGAGACACCCCTCGCTTGTTGCGCCCCATCGGATCGTGATCACGCGTCAACGCCTTGAGCGGTTAGAGTCCGGACACGACACGATGAAGGGGAGATCCGTGGCCAAGATCAACGTCAGTCTCGATGCCGAGCTGGTGGTGGAAGTGATGGTTCTTGCTGGCGTCGGATCGCCCCAGGACGCCGTCGAGCTGGTCGTCCGCGACTACATCGCCCGTGGTCATCGCACGGAGGCACGCACGGAGCGCAAGGATCAGAACCTGCGCGAGGTAGAGGTCAAACCGCAGGAACCACAGGGTTGATCATTCGCTGCGTCCGGCGGCTAAGAGGTCCTCACGAAGGCGCTGGACGTGGCGATGGGTGATGAGGCAGGTGGCGAGGCCGAGGAAGGCTTCCGCGGTCGGCCAGCAACGCGTCGGGGCGCCGGCGGGGTCTGCCGACCTGGCCTGCGACGGCGGGGATCTTGCCGAGCAGTGGCTCGAGTTGGGTGACGCCGCCCGCGGTTGCCGCCGGTCAGCGACACTGCGAGCGGGATGCCCTGGCCGTCGACGATGAGGTGGTGTCACCGCCGACCCGGCGGCCGGGCCGGCGACGGCAGTGTCGTGCCGGTGCCTCAGGGGGCGCTTTACGGGCGCTGCCCCAGGTGCGGGGGCCGCGGTCACCATGCTGCCCCGCCCGGACAGGGAGTCCCGTCGGGCGCGCCCTGCAGTGCTCGTGGCGGCCGCGCGGGGGTGACGTGCGGGACCGGGTGCTGCTGCCCTGAGGGTGCCGTGCGAGCGGTCGCGTGACAGGGCCCCGGTGCCGCGATCGCCCGGCCCAGGGCGTAGCCGCCCTCGATGCCGGTGTCTTCATTTCCCTGGTTGCCGACAGTCGTGTACATGGGCGGCGTCGCCGGTCAGCAGCAGACGGCCGGTGCGGTTGCGGTCGGCGCCCCGGTGAGGCACCCGGAACCGTGACGACCTGCCAGGCCGGTGAAGAACGCACCACCCGCCCCGGCGCGCCCCGACGGGCGACCCGACGGCTGCCGGGCCCGGTCACCAGCTGACCCCGGCCGCCACCGGCAGATGGTCGCTGCCCGTAGCCGGCAGCACCCACGAGCTGTCCGGTGTGACGCCCTTGACCAGGATCTGGTCGATCCGCGCCACCGGGAACGTCGCCGGATAGCTGAAGCCGAAGCCGTCCCCGGCGGTCTCCTGCGCCGACGTCATCTGTGAGGTGAGGGGGTCGAACGCGCGGTCGTCCAACGTGCCGTTCAGGTCGCCGAGGAGCACCACCCGGTCGTTCTTGTCGGCGGCGATCGCCTTGGCGAGCGCCGGTACGCCCCGATCCCGGCTCTCCGTCCAGAAGCCCTGCCGTGGCATCACGCGTACGGATCCCAGGTGCGCGACGTACACCGCGAGCGGCCCCCGGTCCGTGGCCACCGTGGCGCGCAGCGCCCGCGCGTCGGCCTTCTTCACGGCGAGCGGCTTGGCGGCGCCGAGCGGTCCGGCGTCCTGCGCGATGTCGATCATCCGCATGTCCGACAGGGGCAGTTTGCTCCACAGTCCGACCGTGCCCATCACCGTGTGGTGCGGGTACGCCTGCGCCAGCCCCTTCTCGTACGCCGGCTTTGCCTGCGCGGTGATCTCCTCGAGGGCCAGCACGTCGGCCTTGGAGCCCACCAGGTCGCGGGCGGTGGCGGCCGGGTCGGGATTGCCGGCGCCCACGTTGTGGGTGGCCACGGTGAGGTCGGCGGCGCCCGCGCGGGACTTGTCGGTGAGCATGCCGCCGAACATGCTCAGCCACACGACCACCGGCAGCAGCAGCGCCACCACCGCGGTGATGGAGCGCCGCCACAGCGCGCCCGCCAGCAGCACCGGGACGAACACGCCGAACCACGGCAGGAACGACTCGATCAGGCTGCCGGGATTGCCGGACCCGTTCGGGATCTGCGCGTGGCACAGCATGAGCAGTCCGAGCAGCAGCGCCAGCGCCGCGAGGATCCGGCCGCGCCTCCACGGCCCTGGCCGTGAACCGATGCGGATCAGCCGCCGCAGGCGCGTGTCCCGCCGGCCGTCCGCATCGTCGGTCGCCGGGCCGGGTGCCACGTCGGTCACTGTGTCGGTCACTTGTTCATCCTCGGGTCCTGGGCGGGGGCGGCGTACATGGCCGGGCAGCCGTGGTCGATCGCGTCCGGGCGCAGTTCGTTGTGCCAGGGTTCACTGCGGTAGATCGGGCACAGCCCGTAGGCGGCGCCGTGCCGCGGCAGCCACGCCGCGGCGTCGGAGTGTCCGATGCCGACCGCGTCGCCCGACACATGGGCGGACGTCTTGGCGGTGGCCACCCATCGAGCGGCCTGCTCCTCAGAGCCGTGCTTCGCCACGGCCTCGCGAAGAAGCTGATTCTGGTGGGCCAGGGAACGCCGGCCGCTGTTGACGTAGGCGGTGATGTTCTCGCGCGCCGCGTCTTTCGCCGCCGGCCGCAGGGTCTTGCGCGGATCCGGGTCGAGCTCGGCCACCGCCGGAACATCGTCATCGAGAACCGTCACACCCTCGGGTACGACCCCGTCCGCCGCGCCCAGCCGCCCGTGGTGCTCACGGTGCGGGGAAACCGAATGCGACGGCGAGAGCGCTGCCGAGGGCGACGACGGGTTCGGTGGTGGTGAAGAAGAAGGGGCGGACGACGCCGAGGGCGAAGGCGTCAGCAATTGACAGACGAGGACTGCGGTGATCGCCGCAGTGGTGACTATCGGGCCGACGACACGGAGCCGGTGTTTCCGGCGGAGCCCTGTCGAGACGGATGGTGCGGTGCGCGTCATGCCGCCAGTCAAGGGAGCACGGTGTTGCCGGGGCGTATCCGGTTTTCGATACGCTGACGATATGTACCGGCTCGTAGCATTGGCGGCATGCGTGTGTTGATCGTCGAGGACGAGCCCTACATGGCGGAAGCCATCCGCGACGGCCTGCGCCTGGAAGCGATCGCGGCCGACATCGCGGGGGACGGCGACACCGCTCTGGAGCTGCTGGACCTCAACACGTACGACATCGCCGTTCTGGACCGCGACATCCCCGGCCCGTCCGGTGACGAGATCGCGGAGCGCATCGTCGCCTCCGGCAGCGGCATGCCGATCCTCATGCTCACCGCCGCCGACCGGCTCGACGACAAGGCCACCGGGTTCGCGCTCGGCGCCGACGACTACCTCACCAAGCCCTTCGAGCTGCATGAGCTCGCCCTCCGGCTCAGAGCGCTCGACCGGCGGCGCGCCCACCACCGGCCGCCCGTGCACGAGCTCGCCGGTCTGCGCCTTGACCCGTTCCGCAGGGAGGTCTACCGCGACGGCCGCTATGTCGCACTGACCAGGAAGCAGTTCGCCGTCCTCGAAGTCCTCGTCGCGGCCGAAGGCGGTGTCGTCAGCGCCGAAGCGCTTCTGGAGCGGGCCTGGGACGAGAACGCCGACCCGTTCACCAACGCCGTGCGCATCACCGTCTCCGCCCTGCGCAAGCGGCTCGGCGAACCCTGGATCATCGCCACCGTGCCGGGCGTCGGCTACCGCATCGACGTGTCGCCCAGTGGCAGCGGCACCGGTGAACGCGGCGAGACCGGTGGCAACGGTGGGTAGGCCCCCCGGGCTGAGCGTCCGCCTCAAACTCACCTTGAGCTACGCCGGGTTCCTCATGCTGGCCGGTGCCATGCTGCTCGCCGCCATCGGGTTCTTCCTCCTGCGCAACGGGTGGCTGCGGACCAACGAACAGGGGCGGTGGCGAGCCACACCGGGCACCTACTTCGTGCAGGGCTTCGCGCCCATGGCCGCCGGGGTCATGGTGTTCCTGCTGCTCTTCGGCCTCCTCGGCGGATGGCTCCTCGCCGGCCGTATGCTCGCCCCCCTGGACCACATCGCGCAGGCCACCCGCAGGGCCGCCGCCGGAGCGCTCTCCCACCGCATCCGGCTGCCGGGCCGCCAGGACGAGTTCCGCGAACTCGCCGACGCCTTCGACACGATGCTCGACCAGGTCGAAGCACACGTCGGGGAACAGCGGAGATTCGCGGCCAACGCCTCGCACGAACTGCGTACCCCGCTCGCGATCTCGAAGACCCTGCTCGATGTCGCCCGCAACGATCCGCACCACGACAGGGCGGAGCTCCTCGACCGCCTCACCGCCGTCAACACCCGGGCGATCGGTCTGACCGAGGCCCTGCTCCTGCTCAGCCGCGCCGAACAGCGGTCCTTCACCCCGGAACCCGTCGACCTGTCCCTCATAGCTGAGGAAGCCGCCGAAACCCTGCTGCCGCTCGCGGAGAAGCACGGCGTCACCCTGGATACCGGCGGCGCCGTCGCACCCACGACGGGATCACCGGCGCTGCTGCTGCAGCTGACGACGAACCTCGTGCACAACGCGATCGTCCACAACCTCCCCGAGAAGGGCACCGTGCGGGTCACCACCGGCGTCCGCCCGCACACCGTGGCGCTCACGGTCGACAACAGCGGCGAGCAGGTCCCCGAGAACCTGCTCGCCACCCTCACCGAGCCCTTCCAGCGCGGCACCGAACGCGTGCACACCGACCACGCGGGAGTCGGCCTGGGCCTGGCCATCGTCAAGACCATCACCCAGGCACACGACGGCACGCTCACCCTCACCCCACGCCCCGGCGGAGGCCTGCGCGTCACCGTGGAACTGCCCGCGCGCAGCCCCGCACGCGACTGATGACCAGGTGATGACGCCGCCAACGCCGCCGTCAGCCAGATCCAGGTCGGTCATCGATCCTTCGTCGAAGGGAAGGTCCGGATGTCCGCGGCGGGCACCCGCAACCGCCTCCGGTGGCAGGCCGATGTGGCACGCGGCCGCCCCAAGGAAGGGAAGGTGTGCCGTCACGTGACCGGGTCCCCAGCCGAGGTCAGCGACCGGCCCGGCATCGAGGGCACGCGCTTGGCGTAAATCGACGACAGCGGTGTCGTAGGCCACGCGGGCGGTGTGCAGGGAGGCCGGTTCGGTCACAGCTGGGGCACGAGTGCCCCGCCTGCCCTGATCAGTTGTCCTTCGCCAAGCGTCGGCCACCGTTGCCGTTCTGACTCCGTTGGCCTGCGCCGCGATTCCGGAGACGAGGTGAGACCCTGCTCGCGCCTCGGGTTCAGTTGCCTCCGGCCTCCTGCGCGTTGCGCCAGATCTGCAGGTCGACGGTGACGTAGGAGCCGGGGTCGCTCTCACTCGACTTGCCGCGGTAGGTGGCCACCGCCACATGGCCCGCGTCGCTGAGGACGCAGATCTGCGATCCCTGGGTGAGCTGGGTGAGGTCGATCTTCTCGGTGTAGCGCGTCTCCGTGCGGCAGGTCTCCAGGGAGCCCTTCTGTGCGTTGTTCAGCAGGACGAGCTTCCCGTTGTCGGTGCCGATCGACGACTCGTCCAGGAAGTTGACGACGCTGAAGTAGAGATCCCCGCCGCCGTACGCCGCGTCCTCGCTCTCCACCGGCCGCGGCGGGTTGTCGGCGAGCATGAGCTGGTAGCCGTCCGTCAGATCGATGCCGGTGTACGACACGGGCCGCGGGTCCTTCCTCTGCTGTCCCGCGCCCGGGCTCCCGTCGCCGCCCGCAGGGCTGCTGCTGCCGGCGGGGGCGTTGGCCCCGTTGTTCTCGTCCTTGCCGCCCCCGTCCGACAGCAGGGAGCCGACGACTCCCAGGACGACCAGCGTGCCCACGACCGCCGCGGCCACGATCAGCCCCGTCCGCTTGGACTTCTGGCGCGCCGGCGGCCCGGCGGGATGGTGGGTGACGGGCGGTGGCGTGTGGGGGGCGGGGTGGCCGGGGGCGGGAGTGTGGTGCCCGGGGTAGTGGGGGGCCGGGGTGTGGTGGCCCGGCGCGGGCTGTCCGGGGTGTCCGGGGGGCGGCACCGGACCCACGGCGCCCGGCGCGGCGGGTGTGGCGAACCCGGTCGGCGCGTACGGGTCCACCGTGCCCGGCGGCGGCTGCGGGGGTGAGACCTGGGTCGGCGTCGGAGTGACGGAGGGCTGCGGCGGCGGGGTCCTGGCCGGTTCGGGCAGGCGGAGCCGCTCGGTGATCGATCCGGCGACCGTCCGCGGCAGCCAGTCCTCGCCCTGGCGCAGTGCGGTGGGCGACAGTTCGTGGCACAGCTCGATGATCTCGGTAAGGCTCGGCCGGCCGGCCGGGTCGCGGCTGAGGCAGCGGGTCACCAGCGGCAGCAGCTCCCCCGGCAGCCGGCTGAGGTCGGGGTCCTCGTGGACGATCCGGTAGAGCACCGCGTGCGAGGAGCCTTCACCGTAAGCGGGCGAGCCGATCGCGGCGAAGGCCGCGATCTGTCCCAGGGCGAAGATGTCGGTGGCGGGGGTGACCGTACCGGCCGAAGCCTGCTCGGGCGCCATGAACGCCGGGGTGCCCACGCTGACGCCGGTGCCGGTCAGCGCGGTCGCGTCGGCCGCGCGGGCGATTCCGAAGTCGATCACGCGAGGGCCGTCGGAGGCCAGGAGGACGTTGGCGGGCTTCAGGTCGCGGTGCACGATCCCCGCGCCGTGGATCACGTGGAGCGCCTCGGCCACCCCGACCGTCAGCAGCAGCACGCTGCGCAGCGGCAGCCCTCCGTGCTGGGCCACGGCGTGCGCGAGGGAGGGGCCCGGCACGTAGGCGGTGGCGAGCCAGGGCTGAACTCCGTCGGTGTCGAAATCGATGACCGGCGCCGTGTACAGACCCTGCACCCGCTGGGCGGCTTGGACCTCCTGCTTGAACCGCCGCCGGAACTCGGGCTCCTCGCTGAACTCGGACCGGATCACCTTGAGCGCGATGGGCCGGCCGCCCGGCGTGTAGGAGAGGTACACCTTGCCCATGCCTCCCGTGCCGAGGACGGCGGCCAGGCGGTAGCCGCCCACAACAGCCGGGTCGCCCTCCTGGAGTGGCTTGAAGAGGTCGGCGGAAGGTGTGCTGCTCATGATGAACCATCCCCTGTTTGCGGCAGTCCGGCCCCCGCCGAAGCCGCGAAGCCAAAGGGGAGCGTACCGACTGCCCCTCGGCGTCCCCGACACGTCACGCAACGGTTCCGCTACGAAACCGCCGCACCCGCCGCAAGCCGGTGCCTCGCGCGCCTGCCGGGGTCCCCCAGGCCGGTCAGGAGGGCGAGGGCGTCGCCCGTCGCCGCTCGACGGCCGGGCCGGGCCGGCGTCTTCCCGGCTACTTCCGCCAGGCGGGCACGGGCGGCAGGCGGGCCGGGCGGGTCGACCGTCAGGGCCGGGGCGTCGCTGCGGCCTTGGAGTGCCGCCGCGACGGTGGCGAGTTCCCGTTGCACGAAGGGCGCGGGCCGGTGCGCCGGTTCGTGGCCCGTGGCCGGGTCGGTGTGGTGGTGCACCTCCACCTCGCGCAGCATGCTGCTGACGGCGCCGCGCACGGGGCGCAGTCCCGCGCCGAGCCAGCGCACGGGGACGTCCCAGGCGTCCTGCGGGGCATGAGCCAGGCGGAGACGGAGCGCATCTGGCTCCCCTTCGCCCTGTGGCTCCTCGCGGCCGGCGCGTTCCTCGTGCGCACCGTCCGTGGCTGACGGCGCAGGCGATACTGGCACTCCTGCTCAACCACGCCCTGGCGGCCGGCTGGTGAGCGCTGGGACGGCGGCCGCGCAGCGATCCGGCGCCGGCTGGTGCTCCCGGGGGAGGGGCTCGACTGCCTCCCGGGCGCCGGTCTCTCGGTGCCGTGGCTGCGCCGGGGGCGAGCTGCCGGAGCGGGAGCGGCGGCTTTGAAGGGCGCCTCGTGGAGCCTGTAGCACGGGGTGCGGGCCGGGCCTGCGCGGTCCCGGCCGCGTCGGGCCGGGCCCGGCGTGGTGGTGCCGTCAGCGCCGCAGGCGCAGGGCGGAGACGAGGAAGAAGATCCCGCCGAGGAAGGCGTATCCGGCCAGGGCGGTCAGCGAGGCGTCGTCCTGTGCGGCCTGGGCGACGAAGGAGGCCCCGGCCAGGGTGGAGATGCCGCCGCTGGCGATCATCGGCCACTGTCCTTTCATGCCGCGCCGCAGGACGCCGACGACCAGCTGGACGAGGCCGGCGGTGACGGCCCAGGCGCCCCACAGGCGCAGCACGGCCGGGATGCCGGAAGAGACGGCCGCGGCCAGTCCCACGGCGGTCAGGGTGCTGAGGGCGATGTTCACGTACAGGGCGCGGACCGGTCCGCGGGCGGCCCGCCCGGACCGCACGTCGACGATCGCGCAGGCCACGTCGAACAGCGGATAGGCGATCAGCAGCGCCTTGGTGAGGGGCCCCAGGGTGTCGGCGGCCGTCCACAGCAGGCCGGCCCATACGGCGGCGAACGCGAAGCGCAGGAGGTACAGGCGCCGCAGCGTCACGGCGGCACCCGCCGCCGGCGCGGGGGTGGCGGGGGTGTCGAGGGTGGTGTCCATGAGGATGCCTTTCGGGAAGGAGCGGCACGTTCGCCGCAGCCGGAGTGGGACCAGCCCTCGATGAGGGAGAACGTTCGGTCTCTTTTCATCTAAGGCCGTCCGCGGCCGACCGTCAAGACCGAACGTTCTCCCTCAGGTGGCTGGTACGGTGGACGCCATGAGTGCGAGCACCGGGGGCGCAAGGACGTCCGAGGCGCGGTCACGACTGCTCGGCACGGCGACCCGCATCTTCTACGCCGAGGGGATCCACTCCGTCGGCGTGGACCGGATCGTCGAGGAGGCCCACGTCACCCGGGCCACCCTGTACCGGCACTTCACGGGCAAGGAAGAACTCGTCCTCGCCTACCTCCAGCAGGCCGACCAGGGCATCCGGGGCCAGATCGAGGCGGTGCGCGCCCAAGGGCTGCCGGCCCGCGACACGGTCCTGGCCGTCAGCCGGACGATCACGCAGGGCATCCGGTCCCCCGGCTTTCGCGGGTGCGCCTTCCTGAACGCGGCAGCCGAGTACCCCGACCCGGCCCACCCGGTCCACCAGGCCGTGCTGGCGCACCGGGCGTGGTTCCTGGAGACCGCCGTGGACTTGCTCGCCCAGGCCGGCTGCGCGCCCGCGGACGAGGCGGGCCGGCACTTCGTCATGCTCCGGGACGGCGCCATGGCCGCCGGATGCCTCTTCGACCCCGCGCTCATCTCCGACACGTTCCTGCACGGCGTGGAAGGCATCCTGCCCTCCAGGTGAGAACACCCCTTCCTCGTGCCGCCCCAGGGCGAGCACGACGAGGGCCAGATCCCCGAGAGCGGTGAGCGTGTCCGGGTGGTCCGGGCCCAATGGCGCCTCCCGCTGGGCGAAGACGGAGGGGCGCAGCCGCTCCGCGTCCTCCGGCCGTCCGCGATCCTGTGACAGGGAGGCGAGACTCCTACGACCGGATCGCGGGCACCTTGTCGCTGGTGGGCCCCAGGGCCGGTCGCGGAGCTTCTTCTGCACATCAGTAGCGGTCGTGCTTGGTTCAGGTGGAGTGACGAACCATTCGATGATGTCTGAGCCCGCCAGGCATGGGGGAATTGCGTGACCACGGCCGCCCAAGGACCTCACCATCCAGCAGGATCTGCGCCCGGCGCCGAGGGGGCCCGGTGCTCCTGGAACGGACGGCCACCCATCTGATCGGCAACGCCGTCCGGCACCACCGTCCAGACGGCGTACCTGCGGGTGGTCGACGCCGGCGAGAGCCCGCTCTCTGAGCAGTCAATCGCTTGGAAGTACCGCGCCTGCTCCCCGCCCGTGGACGAACGACGTCGGGCGTGAGTTCAGGGCCTCACCAGTGCCCGGCCGGCCGGTGCCGGCGTCTCCGTACCGGTACAACCTGCCGGTACAACCTCCGTGGCCTGTCCCGAGTCTGAGATGCCGCGATGAGGTGAGGGCCTGCCCCCTCCCCCGAGCCACCCGGCCACGACCGGGCACCGGGATGGCATACGATCCGCATGCCCCACCTAAAGATCCAGTAAGAGGATGTACACGTCATGACTGCCCGTGCCCCCTACCGTTCCCTTCGCGGCATATCCGCCGTTGCCGCCCTGCTCGCGATCGGCGCGGTGGGATGCTCGGACGTCACCGACGCCGTCGACAGCGCCAAGGACGGCGCGAAGAAGGTGGCCCGCCAGCGCTCGGTGTTCTCGCTGGACACCGGTGACTGCTACAACCCGTCCGGCAAGGCCGAGGGGACGGCGTACACCGTCGAGATCGTGCCCTGCGACGAGGCGCACGCAGGCCAGGTCGTGGGCGAGTTCTCGATCGACGAGGGCAAGAAGTACCCCGGCGACGACGGGGTCTCGGCGATCGCGGACACCCGCTGCCCGGTCGAGGCGCAGAAGTACGCCCCGGACACCTGGGCGCTCCCCAAGGGCGCCGAGCTCTTCTACTACACCCCGACCGCGGAGAGCTGGGCGACCGGCGACCGTTCGGTGAGCTGCACCTACACCGCCGGGAAGGGCAAGCTGAGCGGCACGCTGGACACCGCGAAGTCCCTCAAGCCCGAGCAGCTCACGTACCTCAACGGGTCGAACGCGGTCTACGAGGCCCTGTGGGCGAACCAGTCCGAGAAGGACACCGTCGAGGCCGACCTGCCCGGTTACAAGGCGCAGGCCAAGGCCGTCGCGGCCGCACTCCAGGCCCACGTCGAGGGCCTGGACGGCATCGACGGCGCCGAGGTCGGCACGCTCCGTTCGACGCTGGCGAAGGCGGCCGGCGACTGGAAGAAGGCCGCGGACGCCGCCGACGCCGACACGTTCTACGCTGCCTACGACCCGGCGTTCACCGGCATCGACCCGAACAAGTCGGTCGCCGCCCGCAAGGAGCTTGGCCTGGCCACCACCGTCCCGGCCGACGAGGCCGAGGTCTGGGCGGGCTGACACCTCTGAGGGCCGGTCCCCGGTCGGCCGGTCCCCGGTCGGCCGGTGCCCGGCCCCGCTTTACGGGGACGGGCCGGCTCTCGGGGAGAGCCTCCTTCCAGACGGTTGCGGTTCGCCGCCCTTGTACGCAGGGGCACGCGGTCGTCGACGAGGCGCCGGAAGCGAGACACTCCCCAGGTCTGGTGGCAGAGGCCCGCCACGTCCGAGGACGCGATCCCGTCCGCGCGGGTGCACAACTCCGGCGTCTGCGGGGCCCGGCGCTGCGCCTTCGAGCGGGGGCCGCGTGCGCGGTTGCACAGGACGTCGGGGAGCCTCCGAGCGGGCTCCCTCTACGTCATGCCTGATGCCTTCCAACCCCGACCACCGAACGTGTGCCTGTCTGTTTCGTCAGTGCGGCGCTTCCCCGCGGCGCGGGCGCGGGCGGCGAGCGGTGGCCAGGTAGCGGTCGCACGGATCCGCGCCCATGGGGCAGCGCGGGGGGCCGTGTTCGACGGTCGTCAGGCCGGTTCGACGGGCAGCCACAGTTCGCAGGTCGCGGTGGTGAAGTCGTCCGCGCGCTCGAGGATCGCGACGATCGAGGGGCCCGGGCGCAGCCGCCACGGGTTGGAGGGGAACCACTCGGTCGCGGTGGCCGCCCAGGTCGTCTGCAGGGCCTGCGGATGGGGCCCGCTGGTACGGAAGACCGCCCACCTCCCCGCCGGCACCTCGATGGTGTCGAGGTCCTCCGGCGCCTCCGTGTCGTGGGCGAGGGCCACTCCGTGCAGGTAGGTCAGTTCGCTGCCCTGCACGCTGTCGGGGTCGAGGTCGTCGGAGACCTGCAGCAGGCCAACCGGTTCGGTGTCGCCGAGTGCCTTCAGCCGCAGGTGCTCACCTTGCGGCAGGGCGGCGATGTGCCGCTGGATGTGGGGGTTGACGCCCTGGTGGACGAGCGGGACCCGGGCCGCGTGCCCGGCGAGCCGGAACGCGGGCCGGTCGATGAGGCGGGTGTCCATGGGGTTGCTCCCTTCTACGGTCAGGCGGAACCTGAGCTGCGGTTGTGTGCGCAAGGGGCCTCCATCGCGGCGCACCTCGCCGGGGCCGGCGCCATGGACGGCCCGGAACGCGCGTCCGAACGCCTCACCCGAGCCGTATCCGTACCGGACGGCGATGCTCAGCAGATCGTCCTCGTCCCGGACGACGTCGGCGGCGGCGACGGTCATGCGCCGCCGCCGTACGTACTGCGACAGCGGCATGCCCGCCAGCGACGAGAACATCCGGCGCAGGTGGTACTCGGTCGTGCCGAGCGCCGCTGCCAGCCTGCGGACGTCGGGTTCCTCCGCGAGGTGCTCCTCGACGGCATCGACGAGCTGGTTGAGTGCCGAGATCACGAGGCCTCCCTTTCAGATGTCGACCCTGGCAGCAGCCGCCTTGGCCGCGCCCGACCGTTGCGAACCGATTCGATCATCCGCCCGGACAAGCCGGTGGGGTCGTCTTCGCCCGGTGGCAGCCCGCCTCCGGGCGCGCGGGGTCAGCCGATGACGCGCAGTTCGACGTCCGGCCGGCGGTGGCAGGCGTCGCAGAGGGGCCCGACCGGCCATGTGGCCTTGAGCGGCCGTGTTCTGCCACTGTCGACGCAGGTCGCCGTGGATCGGGGCGGCAGGCGTCGCAGTAGGGGGCGCGTCTTTTCCCTTACGGCGCTGGACGGGACGCTGACGGCCGGCGTCGCGGGCGGCGGCGCCCGCGGCTTCGACCACCGTCTGCGAGGGCACGAGGACGACACCCGGGTCCTCGCGCGAGCCCCTCCCGCGGGAGCACCCGGCGGAGAGCGTCGGCCCCCGTGTTCCCCTGGCGGATCAGGCGAAGGCGACGGCCGGCGTGGCGGCAACTGGTGCCAGGTAAAGGACAGGGAAGACGAGTGTCTTCCAGGAGCGGACGTGCACCACCGTGCTGGTCGCCGACGAACACTCAGGGCCCGCGGCCGCTCTCAGTGCGCGGCGCCCTGGGCGGCGGCCAGCACGTTCTCGATGAGGTCGGCGGCGTGCGGGGTGCCGCCCTCGGCCCGGGCCGCGGCCTGCAACCGCTGGGACCGGTCGACGCGTTCGGGATCGGTGACCAGGTCGTGCAGTGCCGTGCGAAGGGTCTCGACGGTGGCGTCAGCGGTGTCCACACGGCGGGCGACGCCGAGTTCCACGAGCCGGTCGGCGTTCATGAACTGTTCGGCTCCCTGCGGCACGGCGATCATGGGAACGCCGGCGAGGAGCCCTTCGCCGCAGCCGCCCATGCCGGCGTGGGTGACGAAGGCGTCGGCCTGTTCCAGGATCGCCCGCTGCGGGATCCAGGAGTGCACTTCGACGTTGGCCGGGAGGGTGCCGAGTTCTTCGGGGTCGGTGTACTTGCCGATCTGGAGTACGACGTGCCAGCCGGGCAGGTCGCCGAAGGCGGCGATGCATTGACGGTAGAACGCGGGTCGGCGTGTGTAGGCCGAGCCGAGCGAGATCAGCAGCACGTGGTCCGCACCGGTCGGGCGGGTCCAGGCGTCCGTGTCCGCTCGGGTGTCGAAGCAGGGGCCGACGAAGGTCACCGTGTCGGTGTCCACTCGATCGGCGTGCGGCTGCATCGCGCGCGGGATCAGCGCGAGGGCCCGGGCGGGCGGGCCGGAGAACGTGTCCACGTCCGTGGTGGTCGCACCGCAGTCGGCGAGCCACCGTGCGAACCTGTCCCGGTACGCGTCGGCGCCCGGCAGCTTCCGCAGATGCGCCGCGACTTCCTCCTGGTAGCCGTCCCAGCCGACGAACGTCGGGGACAGCTGCACGAGGGGGCGGCCCTGCGCTTCGGCGAGGGCGCGCGCGGCATAGGCGCCGATGTCGTAGAGGTACAGGTCGGCCGGATCGTCGTCGTAGGCGGCGCGCAGTTGCGGTAGGGCCTGGACGGCGTCGTCGAGGAAGAGGCTCGCCGCGGCGATGGGATCGGCGGGCCAGTCGTTGTCGGCGACGGGCAGCGTGGAGGTGCAGGGCACCAGCTCCGCGCCGGCGGACCCGATCCGGTCGGCCACGAAGGGGTCGTTGGCGTAGGTGACCCGGTGCCCGCGGTCCACCAGCTCGCGGATGAGCGCGAGGCTGGGCAGGACATGGCTGACGATGGGGACGCCGACCATCGCGATGTGGGCGCGGCGACGGGACACGGGCGATCACTCGTTTCTGGCGCGGCGGTTGCGGGCGGTGTGGCGAGGACGCGGTGTCAGGGCCGGTCGATCTGCGCGGCGGCCCGCTCCAGGTCGGCGACGGTCCCGGACATGATCGTCCGCACGTGTTCGGTGATGTGCCGTACGGGCCAGTCCCACCACGCCACGGCGAGGAGCCGGGCGATGTCCGCTGCGTCGTAGCGGGTGCGGATGAGCCGGGCCGGGTTGCCGCCGACGATGCCGTAGTCGGGGACGTCTGCGGTGACCACGGCGCCGGCGGCGATGATCGCGCCGTGACCGATGGTCACGCCGGGCATGACCGTGGCGCCGTGGCCGAACCACACGTCGTTGCCGACGACCGTGTCGCCCCGGCCGGGCAGGTCGGTGATCAGGTCGAAGTGCTCCGCCCAGGAGCCCCCCATGGTGGGGAACGGAAAGGTGGAAGGACCGTCCATGCGGTGGTTGGCGCCGTTCATGATGAACCGGGTGCCCGTCCCCAGTGCGCAGTACTTGCCGATGACGAGCCGCTCGGGACCGTAGTGGTAGAGGACGTTGCGTGTCTCGAACGCGGTCGGGTCGTCCGGATCGTCGTAGTAGGAGAAGTCACCGACCTCGATCAGCGGCGACTTCACCAGCGGTTTGAGCAGAACTACGCGCGGGTGCTCGGGCATCGGGTGGAGGACGGTGGGGTCAGCGGGAACGGGCGGCATCGTGGAGGTGGTTCCTCTCCGGGTGGACCTGGAGCGTCGTCCTGGTGGGTGCTGGGAGGTGTCCCGCTGGAGGAGCTTGCGGCGGTACATCTTCCGGCCAAGGCGGTTGTCGTCGTCAACTGCTTTTCGTGGATGCCGCGTTCGAGGTGGTGACCGCGTCCGGATCGGTGGAACGTCGCGGGACCGCGGAGCTTTGCGCGGGCCTGGCACCGGCCAGCCACAGGCCGGTGAACACGGCGGTGGCCAGTGTGACGGCGCCGGCCGCGACGAAGGCGCTGTTGAGGCCGGTCTCGAAGGAGGCGCCGCCGGATTGCCCGGTGCGCACGACAGCTCCGAGTACCGCCACGCCGAGCACCGCGCCGATCTGCCGGGTGGTGCTGCTGATGCCCGAGGCGAGGCCGCCTTCCTGCGGGCTGACTGCTTGGATGGCGGCTCCCGTCAGTGGGGACAGGGTCAGGGCGAAGCCGGTGCCGACGGCTCCCAGCCGCCAGCACACGTGCGCGTAACCGGTGTCGGCGTGCACCATGCCGAGCGCCAGCAGTCCCAGGCCGGCCAGGGCCAGGCCGGTGGTGACCACGGTGCGGAAGCCGTACCGGGAGGCGAGCCGAGCCGCGTAGGGGCTGACGATCACCATGGCGAGGGACACCGGCAGGGTCTGCAGGCCGGCGCGCAGGATCGAGCTGCCCTGTACGTACACGAAGAACTGGGAGAAGAAGAACGACGAACCCATGAGCGCGAACCCCACCACGGTCATGGCGGTGTTGGACACGGTGAACAGGCGCTGCCGGAACAGCCGCAGCGGCAGCATCGGAGCGCAACGGCGCGCCTCGACGGCGACGAAGGCGGCGAGGAGGAACACCGCGGCGGTGAAGGCGCCCAGGATCACCGGGGACGTCCAGCCGCGGGCACCGCCCTCGATCAGCCCGTAGGCCAGCGCTCCCACCCCCAGGACGGACAGCACCGTGCCCGGGATGTCGATCGCGGGGGCGGCCGGGTTGCGGGTCTCCTCGAGGCTGCTCAGACCGGCCAGCAGAAGGGCCACGCCGATGGGCACGTTGACCAGGAAGATGGCGGGCCAGCCGAAGGCGTCCGTCAGGACGCCGCCGGCCACGGGGCCTGCGGCCAGACCGATTCCGCTGAGTCCGGCCCACAGCCCGATCGCCTTGATACGTTCGCGCGGCACGGGATGGGCGGCGGCGAGCAGGGCGAGCGAGGCAGGGCTCAGTGCCGCGGCCCCGATGCCCTGCAGCACCCGGCCGGCGATCAGCCAGCCGAGCGAGGGCGCGAGGGCGCACACCACCGACGCGGCGGTGAACACCGCCACGCCGGTCAGGTACACCCGCTTGCGGCCGAACCGGTCGGCGAAGACACCGCCGGACAACAGCAGCATGGCGACCAGCAGGACGTACGCGTCGACGATCCACTGCAGACCGGTCAACTGAGTGTGCAGCCGGTGCTGCATATCGGGCAGTGCCGCTCCGACGATCGTGTTGTCGAGCAGGACCATGAACTGGCCCAGGCAGGTCACCGTGAGCAGCACAGCCCGGTTCGATCGGCTGCCTGTGGTCGCTGGCGGTGCAGCCATGGGGTCCCCCTCGATCGGTAGTTGTGCCCGGCCGCTTGCGACGCAGGTGGCGAGAGGCCGAGCACCCTAAAGCAGCCGCTGACTGCTTTAGGGGACTATAGGGACGGTCGCCTCGCAAACGCAAGTGATGACTGCGTTAAGGTGGGGGCATGAACGAGCGACAGCGAGCCCGGCGGCCCGGCGGGCGCAGCGCCCGCGTCGGCGCGCAGGTGCACCAGGCCGTCACCGAACTGATCAGTGAGCGCGGCTACGGCAGCTTCACCGTCGGCGAGGTCGCGGCCCGCGCAGGCGTAGCCGACAGCAGCATCTACCGCCGGTGGGGCAACCTGGAAACCCTGCTCACCGACGTGGCACTCACCCGCCTCAACACGCAGTCGCCGATGCCCGACACCGGGAGCCTGGCCGGCGACCTGCGCACCTACGCGGCCCAAGTGGCCCGCGAGATCACCGGACCCGAGGGGCCGGCGGTGCTGCACCTGGCCGTCGCCCTGTCGAGCAGCGGTCAGCAGGGCATGCGGGCTGGTGGAGACCTCCGCGCCGAACGCACCCGCCAGCTGCAGTCCATGCTCGATCGCGCCCGCGACCGTGGCGAGCGCGCACCCGACGCGTTCGACGTGCTGGACCACATCCTGGCCCCGATGTACATCCGCGTCCTGTTCGGCATGGTCCCGCTCACCCCGGACTACATCGACGGGCTGGTCGACCGCTTGCTGTGACCTCGAACCGGCCCCCGGGAACGTGCACGTCCTGGTTCCCTTCCTAGGGCGAGTAGATGATCAGCGCCGTGGTCGGCACGAACGTGGCCAGGGCGCTGAGCCACCAGTAGGTCCGTGAGGTGAGCGAACTCCGTCGGGCCAGAGCGCGGTTCACGGACAGCCACAGCAGGACGTACGGGACGACGACGACGGCCGCGATCGGCAGCCAGAGGACCATGGGGTCGTTGTCCGTCGCCTCGGGACCGCTCGTCCAGCTCGCCGCGAGGAACCACAGGATCCAGATCGGTATGACCCCGGGGACGCCCAGAAGCACGTTCGCCCCCAGGGCCGCCTGCCACCGTCCGGTCATCGGTCCAGCCTTCCGTCGTTCGCCGCGTCGCCAGGCGCGCGACAGCGCGTTGTACTGCTCCGGGACGTGGTGGAGGCCCAGCAGCGAAGGGTGGCATCCTCCGGCCCCGCCGGCCGTGATCTGCCGGCCGCGTGGCGCCGGCCGTGCCCTGGATGCCGTCGGGGCGGGCCCTTCCGCAGTGCCGGGCCGTCCTTGGAGCGGGGGCCGGTGCGGTGTCCCGTGCGCCGGGGCACCGCACCGGGTGGGTTCAGCCGGCGGGGCTCAGCACTCGGGTACGCCGTCGATCCAGTTGGAGGCGTTGTCGATGTAGTAGCTCGACATGTAGCCGCGCTCGCCGTGGGTCGGCATGACCCACAGCCAGTACGGGTTGCCGCCCACGGACTCGATGCCGTACGTCTGGCAGTACACGTAGACCGCCTCGGGGGCGCTGACCTGGTTGACGATGCGGAAGCAGTTGACCGTGCCCGGCCGGAGCTGGCATTCCTCGCCGCCGGTGCGGAGGTTGACGCCCGACGCCCACACGCCGTACCAGCCGGCGCCGTGTCCGTCGGCGTGCGCGGTGCCCGCCGCGCCGGTGAGGGTGCCGGTGGCGGCGAGGGCGGTCGCGCCGATGACGGTGGCGGCACGCGTGCGCAGGCCGGAGGCGATGCGCCCGGCGAGGCTCGTCCTGCTCGTCGCCTTCGCCGCCGCCGCCGTCGTCGTCGTCTTCGTCGTTGGCTTCGTCGTTGGCTTCGTGGAAAGGGAGGTCATTGGTTCCTCTGTCCTGTCTGGGGCGCGGTCGCCGGGACCGCGAACGGGATGGTGGCGCAGGGAGTGCGCGCGGGGCGGGCGGGGTCAGTACCAGCCGGTGCAGGCGATCGTTCCGCCCTTGCCGTTGGTGCCGCAGGCGCGCATCACCAGGCCGTTGTCGTTCCACTGGGTGGTGTACGCGTCGCCGCCGGAGGTGACGGTGGTGTAGCCGAGCATCGGCTCCCACGTCTCGCCGCCGTCGCTGCTGCGGTCGACCCAGATCTCGTCGCCGACCGTGCCGCCGATGATGCGGCCCCAGGCGCACGCGGTCGTGCCGTTGTAGCGCAGCTCGACGGTGCGGCCCCACACGGTGGCCGACTTGGCGGTCCAGGCGCCCGTGGAGTTCGGCTCGGTGCCGTCGCCGCAGGACGTGTTCGAGTCGGCGCCGTCCAGCGTGCCCCCGATGGCCGCGTACTGACCGCAGGACGGTACGCCCGGCATGATCGCGGGGCCTTGCAGGAACAGGTTGCTCACCCAGCTGCGGTAGTCCGGCAGGTAGGTCCAGACGTTGTTGACCATGCCGTCGACGGTGACCCGTTCGCCGACCCGCTGGCACAGCGCGCGGACGGCGACGGAGATGCCGTTGCCGTTCTGCCACTTGACCGGGCTGCCGGTGTGGGAGTCCTCGCGCAGGTTGGGCTGGCCCCACGTCTTCACGTGCTGGCCGAGCCCGTCGTACTCCCAGACCGGGAACACCCCGCCGGTGTGCGGCCGGAACGCGCCCTGGTAGCGGTCCCAGCGGGCGTCGGCGACCCGGACGACGTCACCGGAGTTGGGGGCCTCGACGACCTTGCCGTCGCCGAGGTAGAGCGCGACGTGCGTGATGCTCGTACCGAAGTAGAGGATGTCGCCGGGCAGCAGCGGGGCCTCGCCCTGTTCCTTGGTGAACTTCGTGTGCGCGTAGCCCGGGTTCTGCCAGGTGGACTGCGTGGTGCGCTCGCTGACGATGTCCTGCCGGGTCGCCTTGTACCAGGCCCAGCGCACCAGTCCGATGCAGTCGAAGCTCCAGAGCTTGGGGTCTCCGTACGAGCGTGGGTCGGTCGGGTCGATCATGCCCTGGCTGGGGCCGGGCAGGCCCTGGGCGTGGCCGCCACCCCAGGCGTAACTCCAGCCCACGTAGCGGCAGGCGACCTCCACCGCGTCCTCGGCGGTGGCGCTCGCCCCCGCCTTCAGCGGGGCGCAGGCGTCGGCGGCCCGGCCGGCGGCGGGGGTGGTGGCGGGGGTGGTGGTCCGGCCGGCGGCGGGGGTGGTGGCGGCCCTGGTCTCGGGGGCCGCCGCCGGTGTCGCCGTGGCGGCGGTCGCCGTCGTGGCCGGCAGGCCCAGACAGGCCGCCGCCATGACCGCGGCGAGCAGCAGTCTCAACGGGCGCCCGCGGTCCAGGGGTCTTCGGCCACGGTCACCGCGCTCACTTGGTCTCATCTCGTTTTCCCCGGTTCCTCATCGTGTGTCGGCGTGCCCGGGCGTGCGTCGTGGCGGCCCGGACGGGCCCAGCAAAGCGCCGCCGGGCCAGAGCTTTGTCCCGCAGGACAATCCGTGGACAATTGGCGGACAAAAGTCGGCCGTCCGGGGCCGGGCACAGTCGGGGGACTTCGTCATGGGCAGGCACGAACAGCCTCTCGACCCGAGAGGCGGGCCGCTCGCGCTCTTCGCTCGGGACCTGCGCGGGCTGCGGCGCGCCGCCGGTTCGCCGTCGTACCAGCGTCTTGCCGCACGGACCCATTTCGCCGCCTCGACGCTGGCCGCGGCGGCGGGCGGCAAGCGGCTGCCGAGCGCCGCGGTCCTCGCCGCCTATGTGGCGGCGTGCGGCGGTGACGTGGCGACGTGGGAGACGCGCCGCCGCGCCCTGTCCGCGGAACTCGCCCAACGCGCGGAGCTCTCGGGGCTGTCGGAGGCCGCGGAAGCCGCCCGACTCGCGGAGCTGTCGGAGGTCGCTGAAGTCGCGGGGCCGTCCGGGGCCGCCCCGGTGTCCGGCGCACCGGCGCAGCTCCCGCCTCCCCGCAACGCGGCGCAGGGCCCGTCCGGGGCGGGTCCCGCGCGGGACGCGCCCGCGGTGGTGTTCCTGGGCCGGCGGCACCTCCTGCGCCGCGCCGTCGGCATCACGGGAGCCGCGCTGCTGCTCGCGACCACGGGGGCCGCGTCCGCGCCCCGGGGCGACGCCGAAACCCGGGCGCTCGACTCGTGGTTCGCCCGCGACGCCGGCATCCCCGCCCGCTACCGGCGCGCGATCGTGGCGGCGGGCACCGCCTGCGCTGCGCCGCAGGTCTCGCCCGCCCTCGTCGCGGCGATGCTGAAGACCGAGAGCGACTTCGACCCGCAGCTGAGCGATCCCGCCGCGGACGAGTACGGCATCGCCCGCTGGACCCCCCGCGTGCTGCGGTACTACCTCCCGGAAGGCCGGCAGGACCATGTCCCCCGGCCTCCGCTCGACGCGGAGACGTCCATCGCGGCCCTCGGCCGGATGCTGTGCACGCTGGCACCGCAGCTGGAGGGCGTCGCCGGGGACCCCGCCCTCAACCTCGCCGCGGCCTACCGCACCGCTACCTGGGTGGTGCAGAAGGAGAACGGCATCCCGGACCGCATACGTCCCTACACCGACCGGGTCCGCTCCCACCTCCTGCGGTACGCGCCCGAGCGCGGCGTGTGCCTGCCGTACGCCACGGCGGAGAGTTCCTACCCGGCCCCCTGCGGGAGGGCGGTGGCGGGCTCTCCCGCCGCATGACCTCGCCTTTAGGCTGCTGTCCGGGGCCGGACCTTCGGCCGGGCGGGGATCAGGGGGACGACAGTTCGATGAACGGCACCACCGAGGTGTTCCAGCCCCTCCAGGCGGGCGACCCTCCCGTCGTGGCCGGCTACCGGCTCGCGGCCCGGCTCGGCGCGGGGGGCATGGGCCGGGTGTACCTGTCGCACACCCAGGGCGGCCGCCCGGTCGCGATCAAGGTGGTGCGCCCGGAACTCGCCGACGACCCGGCCTTCCGGCGGCGCTTTCGCCGGGAGGTGGAGGCCGCCCGCCGGGTCAGGGGCGCCTACACCGCGGAACTCGTCGACGCCGACACCGACGGCCTGCCCCCCTGGCTCGCCACGCTGTACGTGCCCGGGCCGTCCCTGACGGCGGCCGTCGCCCGGCGTGGCCCGCTGCCGGTGCCCGCGGTGCTGTGGCTGATGGCCGGCGTGGCCGAGGCGCTTCAGGCGATCCACGGCGTGGGGGTGGTGCACCGGGACCTCAAGCCGTCCAACGTGCTGCTGGCCGCCGACGGACCGCGGGTGATCGACTTCGGTATCTCGGTCGCCGCCGACCTCTCCTCGCACACCGCCACCGGCTCCACGGTCGGCACGCCCCACTTCATGGCGCCCGAGCAGGCGACCGCCGGTGGGATATCCCCGGCGACCGACGTCTTCGCCCTGGCCCAGACGGCGGCCTTCGCTGCGCTGGGCGAACCGTTGTACGGGGAGGGCACGGCGCCGGTGGTGCTGTACCGGATCGTGCACGAGGAACCCGACCTGTCCCGGCTGCCGGAGGCGTTGCGTCCGCTGTTCGCCCGGTGCCTGGCGCCCGACCCGCGGGAGCGGGCCACACCGGCGGAGGTCGTCCAGTGGTGCCGGGAGCATCTGGGGGCGGACGCCGACGCGGGCGCCGGGCCGGCCGTCTGGCGTGAGGTCACCGGCCCCGAGGCGAGTGTCCCGGACCCGGTGCGCACGCCGGTGAATCCCCCGACGGCGGCCTCGACGCTGTCGCTCAGGCCGGCCCGGCGGCGGGCGCCGCTGGGCCGGCGCACCGCGCTGCTCACGGGTGCGGCCGTGGTGGCGGGCGCTCTGCTGCTGACGGGGCTGACGTGGTTCACCGGCGACGGGTTCGGCCTCGGCGAGCGCTTCGGCCTCGGCGAGCGGGCCGCGGGCGCCCCCACGTCGACTCCCGCGCCGACGCGGTCCGCGGCGTCGCCGTCGCGCACCCCGCAGGCGGCCGGCGGCTCCCCCGGGGCGTCGCAGCCCGCCCCGGACGCCTTGGACACGTCGGATCCCCACGTGCGGTCCCCCGTGTGGCTGCGCCGGGCGAACTCCCTGAGCCTGAACGAACCGATGCTCCCCGAGGACCGGACGGGCGACATCCGCCTGGACTGCGAGGACGACGTCGACTGCGCGCTGCAAAGCGACACCAGCCGGTTCGTGCAGCTGTTCAACGGCAAGGCCGCCTCCCCCGAGGCCTGCCGCCACCTCCTGGGCGGTGCCACCGGCCCCGAGTACCGCACCTGGACCCTCGCGGCGGCCGACGAGGGCACCCAGATCTGCGTCGGGAACGACTCGGGCGACATCGCGGCGCTCACGATCCAGGTCAAGCAGACGGCCCTGCGCGAGGAGGCCTTCCTGCAACTGGGCATGACCGTCTGGAGGAAGGCGGCCTGAGGCCTGCGGAGGAATCACTCGGCGAGGTCCAGGGCCCGGGCCCGCCGGAGGGACACTCGCCCGCCGCGGACGGGTTTCCCCAGCGGACGGTCGCGGTGTTCGCCGGTGGCGGGCATCGTCTCCACGTACCGGGCCCTGCCGGACTCGCGATCGCGCCCGGGTACCTCGACACGGTGTGCGGACGGCTCCTCGACCATGCCGGGCCCCCGGGGCCGGATTCCGGGTCAGCTCTGCTGCCGGCCCTGCTTCATCACCTCGGCCGTCATGTCGGCCACCTGGCCGGCCGGCGGTGCCTGTGCCTCGACCTCGGTGCCGAAGTCGGAGTAGTTCATCACCATGGTCATCTTGATCTGCTGCGGTGCGGCGCTGCTCTGGGCCTTGGCGCCGGCGGAGGGTGCGGCCTTGACGCTCATGTCGAGCTGCTGGCGCCGCAGCCGTCCGTCGCCGTCGAGCCAGACCTGCATCGGCAGCGTCGGGCCGACCTGCTGGCGCAGCTGGTCGCCGCCCGGCAGCTCGGCGACGTCCACCGACACCTTGTAGTGGGTGGTGTCGACGCCGTCGATCTTCTCCTGGCCGACCTTGGTGACGTCCTGGTCGGTGATGGCCTTGGCGTAGGCGGCCGACTGGGCCGGGTCACCGATCTGCCCGGCGTTCACGCCCAGTGCCTGCGCGGCCTTCTTCAGGTCGATCTTCATCCAGGTCTTGCCGCCCTGGGCCTTCTGCCCCGGCACCTTCTGGTAGAGGACCTGGTCGACCACGCGCTGCTCGATGCTCTTGCCCTGGGCGGTCACGGTCATGACGCTGTCGCCCTCTTCGAAGTCGAGCGCGCCCTTGCCGTCGGTCGTGATCGACTCCTGCGGCGCGGAGAGCTTCATGTTGATCGTCATTTTGGCCGTCTCCGCCTCGGCCGTCCTGTCGTAGGCGGCCCGCACCTGCGTGGTGCCCTGCTCCTGCGCCCCCGCATCGCCGCTCGCGTTCGCGTTCGCGCTTCCGCTGGATGCTGTACCGGCCTTCTGCGACTTCGGCTCCTCGTCACCGCCGCAGCCCGTCAGTACGGCACTCGCCATGACGGCGGCCACGCCGATCGCGCTCGCCTTCATCCCCCTGCTCGGCATGTGAACTCCCCATCTCCTCAACGGCTTGCGGCCACTGCGGCCCCGCGGCTGTCTGCCGTCCCGAATGCCCCGGGGCTGGCGGAACACACGCCGACCGGTGCGGAGTTGGCGCGGTGCTTCGCCCGCCGTGCCGGTGCGGGCGGGCGGGTTCAGCCGCCCTGCGGGGGCCGGGCGC
Organism: Streptomyces sp. NPDC041968; assembly: GCF_055589025.1. Lineage (NCBI taxonomy): Bacteria > Bacillati > Actinomycetota > Actinomycetes > Kitasatosporales > Streptomycetaceae > Streptomyces > Streptomyces sp. NPDC041968. The sequence goes on from NZ_JBVJCB010000020.1 coordinate 44,349, forward strand.
CGGGCGCGGGCCGGGGGGCGAAGGGCCCGTGCAGGGCTGCCCATTGCAGGAGCAGGAGGGTCTTTCCGTCGGTGATGCGCCCGTCGGCGGTCATGGCGAGGGCCTCGGTGAAGGGGAGTTCGAGGACCTCGATGTCCTCGCCCTCCTCCTCCACTCCCCCGCCCGCGGCGATCCGGTCGGCCGGGGTGTAGGGGGCGGCGAAGAAGTGGAGTCGTTCGGTGACGGAGCCCGGGCTCATGTAGGCGTCGAGGACGTGGGTGAGCGGGCCGAGTCGGACGCCGAGTTCCTCGGCGCTCTCGCGGCGGATCGCGGTGGCCGGGTCGTCCTCGTCGAGCAGTCCGGCCGCCGCCTCGACGAGCATGCCGTCATGGTGGCCGTTGACGTAGGCGGGGTAGCGGAACTGGCGGGTGAGCAGGACGTGGCCGCGTTCGGTGTCGTAGGGCAGGACGACGGCGCCGTTGCCGCGGTCGTAGGTCTCGCGCTGCTGGGTCTCCCAGCGTCCGTCGCGGCGCCGGTAGTCGAAGGTGGTGCGGCGCAGGACGTGCCAGCCCTGGGAGGTGAGTTCGACGTCGCGGATCCGGACGCCGGGGTTGCGGTCGAGGCCGCGTCCGGCGAGGTGCAGGCCGGTGCGCCCGCGGTGGTCGGGGGTGTCGGTGCCCGGGAGGCTGTTCACGCGCTCTCCTGCGGGGTGCGGCGGGGAAGGTCGGCGACGTCGTGGAGGACGGGCAGGCCGCGCCGGCGGGCGGTGGCGACGTCCTGGTCGGCGCCGGCGGATGCGCCCGGCAGGCGCAGCACGGCGTCGCAGTGGGTGAGCAGCCGGTCGGCGGCCGGGTAGAGGACCTGGTCGGCGAGGGGGTCGGTGGGGCCGGCGCCGGCGGAGCGCAGGACGGGCAGGGCGATCCACTCGCCGATCACGGGGAGGTGGCCGGCCGCGAAGACGGGCCAGGCGGCGGCTTCCAGGCGGGCGAGGTTGGCGGCCATGGCCTGCGGGTCGCCGCCGGTGCCGGAACGGTAGGGGCCGGCGATCAGGATGAGCAGGGGCTTGTCGTTCATGACCGCTAAGATACATGCAGAATCGTGCAACATCTGGAAGGAACGTGCATGCTGGCTGCTGAACGACGCGAGCACCTGCTCGGGCTGCTCGCCCGGACGGGCAAGATCGTGGCCAAGGACGTCGCCGCCGACCTGGGCATTTCCGAGGACAGTGTGCGGCGCGACCTGCGGGACCTCGCCGCGGAGGGGCTGTGTCAGAGGGTGTACGGCGGCGCCCTGCCCGCGTCCCCGGCGGTGGTGGACTACGACGCCCGCCAGGCGGTGGCCCCGGACGGCAAGCGGAAGGTCGCCGCGGTGGCCGCCGCGCTGGTACGGCCGGGCAGTTCACTGATTCTCGACGGCGGTACCACCGCCCTCGCGGTGGCGCGGGCGCTGCCGAAGGAGCTCGCCTGCACGGTGATCACCCACAGCCCGACGATCGCCACGGCGCTGATCGACCACCCGGGGGCGGAGCTGTTCCTGCTCGGCGGGCGCGTCTTCAAGCACTCGGCGGTCACCTGCGGTGCCGCCGCGGTCGAGGCCGCGCAGAACGTCTCCGCCGAGCTGTGCCTGCTCGGCGTCACCGGTGTGCACCCCGAGGCGGGGCTGACCACCGCGGACGCCGACGAGGCGGCGATGAAGCGCGCCCTGGCCGCGCGGGCCGCGGACACCTACATCCTCGCCTCCCGCGAGAAGATCGGGACGGCCTCGCCCTACCGCGTCCTGCCGTGGGAGAAGATCACCGGTCTGATCACCGACGCCGACCCCCACGACCCGGTCGTCGGGCAGCTCGGGACGCTCGGCGTCCAGCTCCTCGCAGCCGCATGAGGGCACAGCCGGGGACCAGCCGGCCGGAACGGGAGCATCCCCTGGTCCGCGAGGCCTTCCCGGAGCCGGTCGCCGAGCTGACCGCCCTTCTGGAGGACGAGGGGAGGGCGAACCGGCGCTCTGCGCGAGGGACCTGCGACCGGCCGCCCCTGCACCGCCGGACACAGCGAGCCGGGCGGAAGGGGCCGCCGGCGGCGTAGGCGCGGACGGCGAAGGGTGTGCCCGGCGGCAGGACGCGACGGGGGTGGAACTCCTGCGCAACGCCGGCGAAGGCCCTACGCTGCCCCGCATGCCGATCCCCGTGCCGCTCAGCGGCGAACTGCGTGCCGTGTTCGGCTCGCCCACACAGGCCGTACTCCTGGACAGCAGTCCGCGCTCCCGGGTGTGGCGGGTCGGACTGGACGGCGGCAGCCGGGTGATCGTCAAGCAGATCGCCGAAGGGGGCACAAGCGGGCCCGACGGGGACGCGCGCTACGCGCGGGAGGTCGCCGCGCTGCGGCTCGCCGCGCGGGCGACCCGGCCGTCCGTCGCGCCCGCACTCCTGGCGACGGACGCGGCATCCCGCGTGATGGTCCTGGAACACCTGGACGACCTCGGCGCGGCCGATGACTGGATACCCGGCTACGCCGAGTCCCTGGCCCGGCTGCACGCGCTCACCGGGCCGGCCGATGCGGGAACGCTGCCCGCCTGGTCCGGGCCGGCCGCCGCCGACGCGGAGTCCTTCCTCGCGCTCGCCGCCGCCCTCGACGTCCCCGTCCCGCCCCGGGTGCCGGACGAACTGGCCGGCCTCATCGAGCGGCTCGACCCGGCGTCCCACCATGCGCTGCTGCACGGCGACCCCTGCCCCGGCAACGACCTGCGCACCGCCACCGGCGTCCGCTTCGTCGACTTCGAGCAGGCGTCGCTGGGCAACGGCCTGGTCGAGCTCGCCTACCTGCGCATCGGCTTCCCGACCTGCTGGTGCGCCCTGTCGGTCGCCGCCGCGCCGCTCGCGGAGGCCGAAGCCGTCTACCGGGCCACCTGGCGCGACCTCACCGGCCGGGAGGTTCCCGGCGACCTCGCCGACGCCTGCGCCGGCTGGCTGATCCGTGGCGACGCGCTCGTCGAACGCGCCCACCGCGAGACCGTGGACCACCTCGCACGCGTGCCCGTGGAGGACTTCCGATGGGGTGATGTCTCCGCCCGCGAACGCCTCGTCCACCGGCTCGGCGTGGTCGCCGACCTGACCCGCGGGCACGACCGCCTGCACGCACTCGGGCAGCTCAGCTCGGCGCTGGCCCTACGTCTGCTGCACCGGTGGCCGACCCTGCGCCCGCTGCCCGCGCACAGCACACGGCCCTGGTCCTGACCGCTCCGCGCGGCGGCCCGGCTCGCGGGCTGCCGCAGCGGTGCGGGGGCGCGATCCTGAGTCCGCGGAGGCCGACGGCCGGAGAATGCCGAGAGCGTGCCGCCGGCTCCGTCCCAGGGACGGCGGCGGCCGCCACCGGGCCGTACGAGGAAGAGGGAGCAAGCAGCATGGCGATTCAGCGGATGGACAACATCGGCATCGTCGTCGGGGACCTGGAGGCCGCCGTCGCGTTCTTCGTGGAACTGGGCATGGAGCTGGAGGGCCGGGCGGAGGCAGAGGGCCTCTTCGCCGACCGGTGCACCGGACTCGACGGCGTCCACTGCGACATCGCGATGCTCCGGACCCCGGACGGTCACAGCCGGCTCGAGCTGGCGAGGTACCGCAGCCCCGCGGCGACCTTCGCCGGCCCCCGCAACCCGCCGCACAACGTCCTGGGCACGCACCGGGTCATGTTCGCCGTCGACGACATCGAGGACACCCTCGCCCGCCTGCGCCCCCACGGCGCCGAACTCGTCGGCGACATCGCCCGGTTCGAGGACAGCTACGCGCTCTGCTACCTCCGCGGCCCCGAGGGGATCATCGTCGGACTGGCCGAGCAGCTGCGCTGAGGGGATGGCGCTGCGCGCCTTCGGCCCCGTGCCGGACGCTCGGGGCAACCCTTCGGGGACCCCCTCACGAGCGATGTGAAGGCGGCGTGTTGACAGTGCGGGGATGGCGTGCCGGAGGGTCGGTTATGGTTCAGCCGTCAACATGTGAACGAGAGGGGGGCGTCCGTGAACACGCCTAATCAACCGCCACAGCAGTACGGGCAGCAGGCGTACGGGCAGCCACCGCAACCGCAGTACGGGCAGCAGGGGTACCCCCACCCGCCGCAGCCCTACGCGCCGCAGCCGATCATCATCAACAACAACGTGTCGGCGGCCGCTTCGGCGTCGGCCGCGGCGTTCGCCGGCGGGTACGGCCGCAGAAAACGCCAGTCCTTCTGGGCGCACTTCTGGCTGTTCCTGTTCACTGCGGGCCTGGGCAACATCGCCTACGCCTGGTACGTGAGCGACTGGAACAAGAAGCGCGGCCTGTAGCCCGGCCGCGGCAGGAAGGGCCGTGCCGCACAGGTACGGCCGGGGCGGCGGGACGGGAGCGGCCCGGGGCCCGGTCGATGGGCTCGGGCGGCTTCTCACAGGGGTGGCGGCAGGGGCGTTTCACGCGGTTTCGCCGGGCCGGTGCACGCGGTAGCGCAGGTGGGTGACGTCCCGGGCCTCCAGCCGTCGCACGAGGTCGAGTTCGGTGGGGTGGCCGCCCAGGTGGTCGAAGAGCCGTCGGCCGTCGCCGAGGAGGACTGGGACCAGGTGGATCTCCATTTCGTCCAGTTGCCCGGCGCGCAGAAGCGCCTGTGCCGCGCCCGCTCCGTGGACCATGACCGGCCGGTCCCCCGCGGCCGCGCGGGCCTGCCGGGCGCAGTCCTGGACGTCGGTGACGAAACGCGCGTGGCCCGGTGGCACGTCCCCCTCGTCGACGTGGTGGGTGAGGACGAGGATCGGCACACCGTCGTGGTGGTCGCCCTGCCAGCGCCCGGCGAGTTCGAAGGTCCTCGGGCGGCCGGCGAACTCATCGGTGCGCCGTGCCGGGGCGGCGGTTGTCTCAGCCGGTGCGTACTTCGGTGTTCTGGCCCGCGTGCAGCAGCCACCTCCCGTCGTCCTGCCGGGTCATGACGTACAGCGGGGTGCCTTCGGTGTCGCCCTGCGCCGAGTGGTAGACCTGGCGGACCTTGACGGCCGCCACGTCGGCCCGCAGGAACTGGATGTGCGCCGCCTCGTAGGTGACCTGTCCGTCCCAGGTCGCGGCGGGCAGCACGGCGCGGGTGAACCCGGCGATCGCGTCGAAGCCGGTGAGGACCTTGCCGTGGGCGGTCGTCCACAGGGCGTCGGGGTGGAACAGGGCGAGGAATCCTTCCACGTCCTTGGCACGCTGAGCGCGCTCGACGGTGGCCACGACCTGTTCGATGGCTTCGATGTCCGCGGGGTCGGTGTTCATACGGACCAGCCTGCGACCTCAGGCGGACTTGAGGTCAAGAGCCGGCTCCGGGGACGGGGGTGGGTGTGTCCCGGCCCGGTGCCGGAGGCCGGCGGGCGCGGGCCCGCGGCTGTCGGTGGCGCGGGCCATACTCGTGCCGCGGCGCCGCCCGGGCGCCGCGGCACGAGGGGAGCGACATGGCTGAGGTACTGGTCTTCCACCACGGACACGGGCTGACCGCCGGCGTCCTCGGGTTCGCCGACCGGCTGCGGCGGGCCGGACACACCGTCCACACCCCGGATCTGTTCGAGGGGCAGGTGTTCGACAGCCTCCAGGAGGGTGTCGCTCACGTCGAGAAGGCCGGGTTCGGCACGCTCATCGCGCGCGGGACCGCCGCCGCCGAGGGGCTGCCCGCGGGGCTCGTCTGCCTCGGGTTCTCGCTCGGCGTCCTGCCGGCGCAGAAGCTGGCCCAGACCCGCCCGGGCGCCAAGGGCGCGGTGCTGCTCGAGGCGTGCCTGCCCGTCGCGGAATTCGGCGGTGCCTGGCCCCGGGGCGTCCCCGTCCAGGTCCACGGCATGGACGGGGACCCGTTCTTCTCCGGTGAGGGAGACATGGACGCGGCCCGTGCGCTCGTGGGGACGGCCGCGGATGCCGAGCTGTTCCTCTACCGCGGCGACCGGCATCTGTTCACCGACAGCAGCCTGCCGTCATACGACGAACACGCGGCAACGCTGGTCACCCGCCGGGTGCTCGACTTCCTCGGCCGCACCGCCCAGCCGGCGGAGGCCGGCTGACGCGTCCTTCGTCCCTTCTTCGTCCCTTCTTCGTCCCTTCTTCTTCCCTGGGGTTGAGCCCCCGGCGGACGGAGGGGCGGGCCGGGTCAGGCGGCGTGTGCGGGCTGGGGCAGGTCGACCGTTACGTGGGGGGCGAGGGCGCGCAGGAAGTCGGGGGCGTCGAAGATCTCGCCGGCGGAGGTGACGCCGACGGCCTTGACGCGGCCGGTGAGGACGCGGTCGAGGGCTTCGACGACGAGGGGCGCGGTGACGGCGTAGATGTCCTGGCCGGTGGCCGTGGCCCGGCGCCGGGTGCCGCCGGAGCGGACGACGACGTCGACGAGGAAGGTCTGGCCGGAGCGTCCGCTCTCGTCGGCGGCGGTCGGGGCCGGTGTGTCGGGGGCGGCGACGTCGCGGACGGCCTCGGCGGTCATGTAGGTGGTCACGTCGGGGATGGCCAGGTGCTGGGGGACGGTCACGACGTCCGCCATGGTGAACTCCGCGATCACGGGGCGGCGTCCCACCGGCTCGGGGAAGTCCCACTGGGCCGTGGGCGCGGCGTCGGTGCGCTGCTCCCACTGTCCGCCGCGGTAGCGCAGGCGGACGTTGCCGCGCCGTTCGCGGGAGACGGCGCCCGACCGCCGGGTGCCGGCGGTGGGGTGCCAGTCGCTGAGCGCGTAGGCGATGTGGGCCTCGTCGGCCGTGGTCCACTCGCCCATCGCCGCGGTGGCCAGCAGGTCGCCGAGGCCGCCGAAGAAGGCCATGGCCGGGACGATCACCGCCGAGGCGTCCCGGGCCCGCTCGCGGAAGTGCGCGTAGGTGTCGAGGTTGGCCTCGATCTCGGCGGCCACGTCCAGGTAGGGGATGCCGGCGCGCAGCGAGGCCTCGATCACCGGGCCGGTGGTCGAGGCGAAGGGGCCGGCGCAGTTGACGACCGCCGCCGTGCCGGCCAGGGCACGGTCCAGTGAGGCCGGGTCGTCCACCGACGCGACCCGGGCCTGCAGCCCGTGCGCGTCGGCCAGTTCGCCCAGCGCCCGCTGGTCGCGTCCGGAGAGCACCGGGACGAACCCGCGCGCGGTGAGTTCCGCGACCACGAACCGTCCGGTGTGACCGTACGCGCCGAACACCGCCACCATCCGGCCTGACTCCATGAGACTGCTCCCGTGATCTCGCTCGTCCGCTGCGGCGGTGGTCCGCCGGCGGTCCGACCCCCACATCCTGTGCTTTCGGCGGGCCACCGCACGAGCGTCGGAAACGACGTGCCGCATACACTTTCGGACATGCATCGCGTCGCGCTGGCCGTCACCGACGGCATGCTCCACTACGAACTGTCCGTGGCTGTGGAGGTGTTCGGGTCCGACCTGACCCATGTCGTGGACCCCTGGTACGAGTTCGTCCTCTGCGGGCCCGGGCCGGTGCGTGTCGACCGCTTCCTGCTCCAGCCCGACCAGGGGCTCGACGGTCTGGCGCGGGCCGACACGGTGGTGGTGCCCGGGTGGGCCGACACCGGCCGCGAACCCCCGGCGGAACTGGTCGGGGCGGTGCGCGCGGCCCACGCGGCGGGCGCGCGGGTGGCGTCGCTGTGCACGGGCGCCTTCGTCCTGGGCGCCGCCGGCCTGCTCGACGGCAGGCGCGCCACCACGCACTGGGCCCACGCCGGGGAGCTGGCCCGGCGCTACCCGGCCGCCACCGTGGATCCGGACGTCCTGTACGTCGACAACGGTGACGTGCTCACCTCGGCGGGCAAGGCCGCCGCCATGGACCTGTGCCTGCACCTGGTGCGTCTCGACCACGGCTCGGCCGGCGCCAACAGGATCGCCCGTCGTCTGGTCACCGCACCGCACCGGGACGGCGGCCAGGCGCAGTTCATCGCCACGCCCGTTCCCGAGCCGGGCGGCAACCACCCCCTCGGTGAACTCCTCCCCTGGGTTCTGCAACGCCTCGACCAGCCCCTCACCGTGGAGGATCTCGCCCGGCGGGCGGGGCTGAGCTCACGTCATCTGGCGCGTCACTTCAGGCACCTCACCGGCACCACGCCGCTGCAGTGGCTCCACGCCCAGCGCGTCCGCCGCGCGCAGGAGTTGCTGGAGACGACCGACGCCACCGTCGACACCGTCGCCGAGGCCGCAGGGATGGGCACCGCGACCACGTTGCGCCGCCACTTCCAGCGCACCGTCGGTGTCCCGCCCGACGCCTACCGCCGCACCTTCCGTCCCTGAGGGAACAGTTCCGGGGGCAGGAACCGGAAGGGGCGGGCCGCTTCGGGTGCGGCCCCGTGCGCCCGGTCAGGGCCGGCGCGTGCCGCCGTGCGCCCCCTGCGGCGCGCCTGAGGCCAGGCAGGCGGCGTCCAGGGCGGGGTCCAGGCCGGCGGCGAGGGACAGCAGCCGCAGCGGCTGCGGGCCCAGCCCGCACACCGTCGTCGTGCGGAGCGGGCCGCCCGGCGGGGCGGGGTCGAAGAGGAGGTGGAGACCGGCGACATCCATGAACGTGGCCTCGCCCATGTCCCACAGCAGATCGGTCACACCTGCCGGGAGTGCGGCGGTGGCTGCCCGCAGCGGGGGCAGGGTGTCGTAGTCGATCACTCCGCGCGGGCTGATCCGGGCGCGGGTGCCGTCGATCGTGGTGGTGATGTCCATGCTGGACGCGCCCCCTTCCGGGGGTTGGTGAGCCCAACGGCGGAACGGCTCCCGGTGACGGGGCGGGCCGGCGATGGCGGGATCCGGGTGCCCGGAGTGGGGGCGACTCCCGAAAGCCCAAAGGCCGGCACCCGCGGGGTGCCGACCGGTCTCGCGTCCCTCCACCGTCGCACACTCCACCGCGAGGGGCCAGGTGCCCCGGGCCGGTGTTCTTCGGGGGTGCCGGCGGTGGCCTTTCCGGGGCGGACGGGCCCTCGGCCGGGCCCTGGGGGCCGGTGGCTCGCGGAGGGCGTCCTGACCTGCCGCTCGGTGCGGGCGGTGGGCGGTGTCCGGCGCCCGGGCGGGAGGGGCCGGGCGTGCCGGTGCGCCGGCGGTTTGTGGAGCGACCGGGTTCAGTGCCCGTGGGCGTGGTGAAGAAGCCCGGGAATTGGGTCGTGTGTTCTATCGGGTGGCGGGCGCGAGGAGCGGCGGAGGCCGTAACCGCCCCGGTGCGGTCCCCGGCCCGGTGCGCGGTGGTGTCCGGGTCGAGGGGCGCTGGAGGAACGGTCGGGGGGCGGGGCGGGGGGCGGCGGGGCGGGGCATGCTGGCGGGGCCGGTGGCGGCCCAGAAGTTTTCTCCGGGCGCCGGTCACATCTTCGGTTTCCGGGTCGTCAGTGCGGTGAAGGCATCGCGGCCGTTCGCTACCGGCCGCTTATGAAACTGGTGGAGGAACCCATGACTGCTCGTATGCCCAACCCCGCGATCGTCGCCGGTCCCGAGGTCATCCCGGCCCTGCTGGGCGTGGCCGGTGCGGTGAAGAACACCGGGGTGCCGGAGGCCACGATCAACCTGATCTACCTGCGTGCCAGCCAGATCAACGGCTCCAGCTGGAACGTGCACAAGCACGCCGGTGACCTGAAGGCGGCCGGTGAGAGCGACGAGCGGATCCACACCGTCGCGGCCTGGCGCGAGACGCCGTTCTTCACCCCCGAGGAGCGTGCGGCGCTGGCGCTCGCCGAGGCGGCGACGCGGCTGAGCGACCGTGAGGACGCGGTGTCGGACGAGGTGTGGGCCGAGGCCGCCAAGTACTTCAGTGAGCAGCAGCTCGCCGGGATCCTGCTGGCCACGGGTCTGAGCAACCTGTGGCACCGGCTGATCCCCACCACCCGCCAGGCCGCGGGGCCGATCGCCGGCTGACCACCGGCGCGGGCCGGGGCGGGGCGGACGCACACGGCGTCCGCCCCGCCCCGCTGTTCGCTGTCTGGCTGTTTCTACGGGGTGGCGGGGCGGGCCAGGGAGCGGTCCACCAGGGCCGCGGCCGCGCCGGTGTAGGCGGCCGGGTCCAGGAGGCCGGCCAGTTCCGCGGGGGTGAGCACGCCCTTGAGCGCGGGGTGTTCGCCGAGCACGTCGGCCAGCGGGCGGGCGGTTTCGGCCGCCTGCCGGGAGGCCTGGGTCAGCAGCTGTGCCGCCTCGGTCCGGCCGAGGCGGGGGGTGAGGGCCGCACTGACGCGTTCGGAGACGATCAGCCCGCCGGTCGCCTGGAGGTTGGCGCGCATCCGGTCGGGGTGGACGACCAGTCCCCGGGCCAGTTCCACGGCCGTCTCGGCGGCGCCGCCGCTCAGGCGCAGCGCCTCGCGCAGGGGCTGCCACTCGGCGTGCCACAGGCCGGCGGAGCGTTCGTCCTCGGCGGGCATGCAGTGGGCCAGGACCGAGGCGAGGGCGGGTACCTGGAGGGCGGCCGAGCGGATGAGGGTGGCCAGGACGGGGTTGCGTTTGTGCGGCATGGCCGAGGAGGCGCCGCGGCCGGCCGGGCCGGGTTCGGCGACCTCGCCGATCTCGGTGCGGGTCAGCACCTGCACGTCGGCGGCGATCTTGCCGAGTGCGCCGGCGGTGTGGGTGAGGGCCGCGCCCAGGTCGGCGACGGGGGTGCGCAGCGCGTGCCAGGGCAGGGCGGGCGCGCGCAGGCCGGTCTCGTCGGCGTAGGCGGCGCCCAGGTCCTCGATCAGGGTGCGGGGGGTGGTGTGGGGGCCGGCGTGCTGGAGGTAACCGGCGAGGGTGCCGGCCGCGCCGCCCAGGGAGACGGGCAGGCTGTGGGCGGTGCGGGTGAGGCGCTGGGCGGCGTCCAGGACCAGTTCGCGCCAGCCGGCCGCCTTCAGGCCGAAGGTGGTGGGGACGGCGTGCAGGGTGAGGGTGCGGCCGGCCATGACGGTGTCGCGGTGGCGGGCGGCCAGGCGGGCCAGGGCGTCGGCGACGGTGTGCAGGTCGGCGGTGGTCAGGTGCAGGGCGCGGGAGGCGACGAGCATGGCGGCGGTGTCCAGGACGTCCTGGCTCGTGGAGCCGCGGTGGACGTACTCGGCGGCCTGCGGTGAACGGGCGGCGACGGCCCGGGTGAGGGCCTTGACGAGGCCGACGACGGGGTTGGCGGTCTCGCGGGAGGCCAGGGCCAGTTCGCGCACGTCGAAGTCGGCGGCCCGGGCGCAGTCGGTGATGGTGCGGGCCGCGGCCGGGGGGACGGTGCCGCACCGGGCCTGGGCGCGGGCCAGGGCGGCCTCGGCGTCGAGCATCGCCTGGAGCCAGGCGGTGTCGGCGACGGCCGCCTCGACGCGGGTGCCGGCCCGCACCGGGGAGAGCAGGCCGGTGTCCCCCGGGCAGGCGGTGTCGGCGGGGTCGGGCCGGTCGTGGCTCATGAGGCCTTCCTCGCCGGTGGGGTGGCGGTGGCGGCGGGGGGTGTGAGCGGCGCCGGGGCGGGCGGTGCGGCGGCCGCGGCCGGCCGGGGCAGGGCGAGGGCGGCGGCCGCGATGGCGTCGGAGTCCTCCAGGGTCACCGAGCCGACGCCGGGCCGGATGCCGGCCGCGGTCACCCAGTGGACGGACTCGGTGGGCACGCCGTAGGCGAAGCGCCGAGGGTGGGCGGTGCCGGCGGCGTCGATCAGGTGGTAGGGGCGGGGGGTGACGGCCAGGCCGCCGGTCTCGTAGTCCTCGCCGTCCGCGCCGGGGACGCGGTGGGGGCGGCACTGGCCGGTGTGCAGCAGCTGGTTCATCAGCGGGTCGGCGGTGCGCCGCAGGTCGATCTCGGGCAGCCGGGACTCGATCAGCGTGGTGGCGTGCACGCGCACCCCGGGGATGTCGCCGGTGCCCGTGAAGCGGGGGCCGCCGGGGGCGTCGGGGTCGGCCTGCACGCGCAGGCCGGGCCCGGTGACCTCCAGGACGCCCGCGTCGATGAGGGCGGCCATCTCCTCGATGCGCGAGGCGGGCGGGCCGATGGAGAGGTAGGCGTTGAGCGGGGTGTACCAGCGGTCGAGTTCGTCGCGGTGCGAGGACGCGTCGAGGCCGGCGTGGTCGACGGCGAGCCGGATCTCGTTGCGCAGGTCACGCAGGACGTCCAGGGCGGCCTTGCGGGGGCCGCTGACGTTGCCCAGGCGGGCCTGGCGGACGTCGTCGTCGAGGTGGGCGCGCAGCCAGGTGCGGAAGGCGGCCGCATCGCCGAAGGTGCGCTGCCCGTAGGGGCGGGAGACCCAGGACCAGTCCCAGCGCTCCTGCGCCGGGACGGCGTGCTCGTCCAGGAGGCGGTCCTGCCCGGCACCGGGCGGGGTGTGCAGGTACCGGGCGGCGAACGCGGCGACGCGGGCGCCGTCCAGGCCGCGGGCGGCCAGGAGGGTCTCGTAGTAGACGCTCTCGACCTCCCGGGAGATCAGGGGCCACAGGTCGGCGGTGAAGCGGACGGGGCGGGGCCGGCCGCCGGGGGCGCGCAGGGCCTGGGCGTGCTCGGCGGTGAGCAGGCGGGGGAAGTAGCGGCCGTGGGCGCCCTTCTCGTTCTCGCCGCGTGCGTGGTAGGGCACGCCGCGCCGCGAGCCGGCGTACAGGCGTGGTTCGCGGCCCGAGGGCTGGTAGGTGAGCCGGCCGCCGGTGCGGGTGAAGGTGCCGCCGCGGCCGTGGGTGAACAGGGCCATGTAGTCGAAGAAGTTCAGGCCCAGTCCGCGCAGCAGGACCGTCTCGCCGGGGGCGATGCCCTCCAGGTCGGTGTCGGCGGGGTTGGCGGGGGCGAGGTAGGTCAGGCCGTGCCGGTCGGCGAAGGCGGCGAGCCGCTGTTCTGTGGCGGTGGGCCGGGCCGGTACGTGGCCCTGGGCGAGGACGACCGCGGACAGGCCGGTCAGCCGGGTGCCGTCCTCCAGCAGGACGCTCTGGGCGGCGTGGGGACCGGGGGCGTCCTGGCTCAGGGCGACGGCCCGCGCGGGGTGCACGCGGACGGTGACGTGGGCCGGGGCGTCGGCGGTGACCTGCCGGAACACCCACATCAGGTAGTGGCCGTACAGGGCGCGGGTGGGGTAGTCGTCGGGTCCCAGGGCGCGCACCTCGCCCAGCGCTCCGGAATCGGCGGTGAGTTCGGGACCGGTGGCCAGGGCGCCGGCGCCGACGGCTCTGGCCCACTGGTGGAGGCTGGGGCCTTCCTCCAGGGGGCCTTCGGTCCGGACGCTGGCGTCGGTGAAGACCGTGACCTGGGAGGCGACGGTGTTCATCAGCAGCTGCCGGGACTGGGCGGGCCGCCAGACCCGGCCGGAGCCGGGGGGCGAGGGGTCGGCCACGTGGATGGTGACGCGGTCCCAGCGCGGGTTCTTGCGTTCGTGGGCGCACAGCCGTTCCAGTACGGACAGGCCGCGCGGTCCGGCGCCCACGATGCACAGGCCGGCGTGGGTGCCGCCCGTCAGGGCCCCGGGCCGGGCGGCCGGTGCCCCTGGGCCGGCGGCGTCGGGGTGCGGGAGCGGGAGCGGGAATCCGGCGGGCCGGCCCGGCCCGTCGTCAGGTGAACGGTCCACAGCGCCTCCTTGTCCGCGCCACCGTCGGCCGCCGCGCTCAACCACCGCTCGGTCCCTGCTGGAGGCCGGGGCCGCCCGGCGCGCGTCAGGGGCCGGGCGGTCACATCGGTGCCCTCTCGTACGTCAAGGTGGTGAGGAACCGATCGGGAGGAGACCTGGCGTGGACGAGCAGGAATGGCTGGCCGAGCAGTTCGAGGGCGCCCGCGGGCACCTGCGGGCGGTCGCGTACCGCATGCTGGGCTCCCTGACCGAGGCGGACGACGCGGTGCAGGAGGCGTGGCTGCGCCTGAACCGCGCCTACGACAGTGACATCCAGAACCTGCGCGGCTGGCTGACCACGGTGGTGGGCCGGGTGTGCCTGGACATGCTGAAGTCGCGGCGGATCCGCCGGGAGGACTCCTTCGACTCGGTGGTCCACGTGCCGGACTACGTCCACGAGGAGGAGGGCGATCCGGAGCAGCGTGCGCTGCTGGCGGACTCGGTGGGGCTGGCCCTGCTGGTGGTGCTGGAGGCGCTGGACCCGGCGGAGCGGCTGGCGTTCGTGCTGCACGACATGTTCGGGGTCCCCTTCGACGAGATCGCGCCGATCGTGGAGCGGAGCCCGGCGGCGGCCCGGCAGCTGGCCAGCCGCGCGCGGCGCCGGGTGCGGGGCGGGTCCGCGGTGCCGGACCCGGATCTGGCCAAGCGGCGTGAGGTGGTGGAGGCGTTCTTGTCCGCCGCGCGCGGGGGTGACTTCGAGGCGCTGCTGAACGTGCTGGACCCCGGGGTGGTGGCCCGCTCCGACGGCCGGCTGGGGGCGCGGGGGGCTGCGGCGGTGGCGTCGACGGCGGCGGCGTTCGCGCGGATCGCGGAGGTGGCGCAGCTGGCGCTGATCAACGGTTCGCCCGGTGTGATCGCCGCGCATGCCGGGGAGGGGTTCCGGGCGATGACGTTCGACGTGCGCGAGGGCTGCATCACCGAGATCGACGTCATCACCGACCCCGGGCGGCTGCTGACCCTGGACCTGGCGCTCCTGGAGGGCTGAGGACGGACGGCGCTCCGGCGCCGCTGCGGGGACGGGGCCATCGGCTCTGTCCCCGTTCCTGTTCCCTTTCGTACCGGTTTTGGATCCCGGCCCCAGCCAGATTCGAGCCACGTGCCGTCTAATCGCCCGCGCAGTGGTGCTCTGCCCCGTCCGCAGAGCACGTTCCCCTGGGCGAGGAGGCTTTGGCGTGGCACACGACGAGATGACGGGTGGTGCTTTTCCGCCCACGGCGGCGGGACCCGGCGGGCCGGCCGCGGCCCCGGTGCCGGCTGCGTCCGGTGCGCCGGAGGAGGTGGCGGGGCGGGCCCGTTCGGCGCGGCTGGACTCCCTGACGGGGCTGCGGTTCGGTGCGGCGCTGCTGGTGTTCTTCAACCACGTCGGCCTGCCCTTCCCCCATCTGCGGCTGCTGGAGTCGGACTCGGCGGCGATGAACCTGTTCGACGTGACCGGCAACGCGGGCGCGCTGGGCGTGACGTTCTTCTTCGTGCTGAGCGGTTTCGTGCTGACGTGGTCGGCGCGCGAGCGGGACACCGCCGGGCGGTTCATGCGCCGCCGGCTGGTGAAGATCTACCCGAACTACGTGGTCACCTGGGCGCTGGCGATGGTGCTGTTCGCGTCGGCGTACACCACCACGGGGACGGCGATCGCCAACCTGTTCATGGTGCACGTGTGGGTGCCGGACTTCGACGTGTTCTCCAGCGTGAACCAGCCGAGCTGGTCGCTGGGGTGCGAGGCGTTCTTCTACGCGTGCTTCCCGCTGCTGCACTCCTGGTTCACGCGGATCCGCGCCGAGCACCTGACGTACTGGATCGCGGCGGTGACGGCGGGCATCATCGCCACCCCGTGGGCGGCGTACGTGTTCATCGCGGACAAGCCCTACTTCCCCGGTGCCTCGCTGGGGGCGACGGTCTCCGCCGAGCAGTACTGGTTCGCCTACAACCTGCCGGTGACGCGGGTGCTGGACTTCGCGCTGGGCATGCTGGTCGCGCAGGCGGTGATCCGCGGGCGCTGGTTCAACATCGGCATGGTGTGGTCGGGTGTGCTGCTGGCCGCAAGCTACGTGCTCTGCTCGCACGTGCCGTTCCTGTACTCGCAGCGTTCGGTGACCATCATCCCGATCGTGCTGCTGATCGCGGCCGCCGCGACGGCCGACATCCGGGGCACCAGGAGCTGGTTCAGGGGCCGGACGATGCTGTGGCTGGGCGAGATCTCGTTCGCGTTCTACCTGGTCCACTTCATCGTGCTGACCTATCTGCGCAAGGAGCTGGAGGGGACCTTCTCCATCGCCGAGACCACCGGGCTGGTGGCGCTGGGGCTGGCGGTCAGCGTGCTGGCGTCCTGGGCCCTGTACGCGCTGGTGGAGCGGCCGATCACCCGGCGGTTCTCCTCCTCGCGGCGTGCCCGGCGTGCGGTGGCGTCCTGAGGGCGCCCGCCGCCCGCACGGGGCGGCCCGGCACCCGCGCGGGGGTGCCGGGCCGCCGGTGCGGCGTTCACCAGGCCTGGCCGGCCACTTGACGGGTGGTGGCGTTGAGCCGGTTGAAGAAGTTGGCCACGGCGCTCATCATCACGAGCGCGGCCAGGCCCTGCTCGTCGTAATGGCGGGCCGCCTCCTGCCAGACGGCGTCGGGGACGGGGTCCGTGCGGTCGGCCAGGCGGGTGGAGTGCTCCGCGAGGGCCAGCGCGGCGCGTTCGGCGTCGGTGAAGAACGGCGCCTCCCGCCAGGCCGCCACGGTGGCCAGGCGGTCGTCGCTCTCGCCGGCCTTGCGGGCGCTGCGGGTGGCGGCGTCGACGCAGGCGCTGCAGCCGTTGATCTGGCTGACGCGCAGGTGGACGAGTTCCAGCGTGGACTGGGGGACGCCGCCCTGCCGGGTCGCCTTCATCAGGGCGCCGACGGCCTCCATGGCGCCGGGAAGGACACCGGCGGGGTTGCTCATCCGTGCTTCCATGATCGGGATCTGCTTTCGGTGAGTGCGGACGGGGTACGGGGCGGGCCGCGGGCGGCCGCGCCGGGGTCAGGCGGGTGCCTCGTCGTGGCGGACGAGGGGCCAGTCGACGCGGACGCGTGCGGTCCTGCCGAGGTAGGTGGTGAGGACGTTGAGGGCGAGGTGGGCGACGATCTCGGTGATCTGCCCGCCGCTGAGGCCGCTGCGGCGGGCCGCGGCCAGTTCGGGGTCGCTCACCTCGCCCTGACGGCGTATCAGGGACCGGGTGAGGGCCAGGGCCGCCCCGGTGAGGGGGTCCTCGGCCTCGCCGCGGCGGGCGCGGTGGGCCTGGTGGTGGCTGAGTCCGGCCACGCGGGTGCCGGTGTAGGTGTGCCAGGACAGGCCGTAGTCGCAGGCGTTCTCCTGCGCGACCAGCAGCGCGATGCTCTCCTGGACGGCCGCGGGCAGGGTTCCCGCGGCCAGTGCGTGCCGCAGGCCGAGGAATCCCCCCAGTGCCGCGGGGCTGTTGGCCATCGCCTTGGCGAGGTTGGGGGTCAGGCCCAGCGTGTGCTGGACCGCTTGCAGCAGGGCCGCCGCCTCGCCGGTGGCGTTCTCCGGCTGGATGAGGGGAAGTCCGCTCACGGTGCGGGCCTCGCTTCCTTGGGGTTGAGCCGCGCGTGGTGCGGTGGCCCGCCCGGTGGCGGGCCCGGGCACTCACCAGGGCAGCGGGCCCTCGTGCTGGAAGAACCGGGCGTTGGGGCCGTCGGCGTCCAGCGTCGCCAGGTGCACGGCGATGCGGGCGCCCTCGGCGGCGGTGATGAAGCCCATGCCGTTGTTGATGTCGGTGGCGCAGTAGCCGGGGTCGCAGGCGTTGACCTTGATCGGGGTGCCCCACAGTTCCTTGGCGTAGGTCACGGTGATCATGTTGAGGGCGGCCTTGGAGGAGTTGTACGGCATGTTGTTCAGCGGCCACAGCGGGCTGTCCTCGACCATCACGCGGGTCATGGAGGCCAGTTCGCTGGACTGGTTGACGATGCGGGCGGCCGGCGCGCGGCGCAGCAGCGGCAGCATCGCGTTGGTCACCGTGACGACGCCGAACACGTTGGTCTCGTAGATCCGGCGCAGCGTCTCGGTGGTGGTGGCGCTGGGCAGGCCCAGCGGCGGCGGGACGGTGACGCCGGCGTTGTTGACCAGGATGTCCAGCCGGCCGTACTCCGTCTCGATGAAACGGGCGGCGGCCTGGACGCTGTCCGGGTCGGTCACGTCGAGCTGCACGTGGGGCTGGGCGAGCTGCTCGCCCGCTTCCTTGCCGCGCTGTTCGTCGCGTGCGCCGATGACGGTGGTGATGCCCCGTTCGCCGAGCTGGCGCGCGATCTCGAAACCGATTCCCTTGTTTGCTCCCGTGACGAGAGCGATCTTGTCGGTCATTCCTGCCTCTCCACTTCAGCATCCGGAAGGTGGCCTTCGGGTCTTCTGCCAGCGTGGACGAGCCCGTTCATAGGTAGGCGATGCATTCGCTATAGGTGCCGGCGGGTGCACTTGGCCGGTTTCAGAATGAACATGGCCGGTTTCAGAAAGGGACTGCGGCAGTCATGACGGTGCGTTTTTCGATCCTGGGTCCGGTGGAGGTGTCGGTGGCGGGGCGGCCCCTGCCGGGGACGGCGCCCCGCCACCGGGGGGTGCTGGCCCTGCTGCTGCTGAACGCCCGGACCGTGCTCGGCGCGGAGCAGATCATCGACGCGATGTGGGGGCCGGCCCCGCCGGCGACGGCCCGGGCGCAGATCCACGCGGCCGTCGCGGCCCTGCGGCGGGTGCTGCGCACCGCGGACGCGGAGCACCTGCTGCAGACCCGGCCGGGCGGGTACGTGATCGCGCTGGAGGCCGGGCAGCTGGACTGGGAGGAGTTCACCGACCGGCTGCGCGAGGTGGCCGAGACGGACGACCCGGCCCGATCGGCGGCCCGGATCCGGCAGGCGCTGTCGCTGTGGCGGGGGCGGCCGCTGGCGGACGTGCGGGCCGACTACGCCGACAGCGCGCGGGTGCGTCTGCAGGAGCGGCAGCTGACCGCCCACGAGCAACTGGCCGAACTGGAGCTGTCGCTGGGCCGGCACGAGCAGGTCGCCGACGAGCTGGCCGCGCTGGTGGCCGCGCATCCGCTGCGGGAGCGGCTGGCGGGGCGGCTGATGCTGGCCCTGCACCGCTCGGGCCGCCAGGCCGACGCCCTGGCCGTCGCCCGCGGGCTGCGCCGCGCGCTGAGCGAGCAGCAGGGCCTGGACCCCGGGCGGGCGTTCGTCGCGCTGGAGCGGGCCGTGCTGCACGACGACCCCGCGCTGGCGGCGCCGGCCCCGGACCCGGCGACGCCCCCCGCACCCGCGCCCGGGGCGGCACCCGGGCCGGCGGCGGCACCCGGGCCGGCGGCGGCACCCGGGCCGGCGGCGGCAGCCGGGCCGGCGGGGCGGGCACGGCAGGCGAACTTCCTGCCCTACGACTCGCCGGACTTCTCCGGGCGCGCCGCGGAACTGGCGCAGCTGCTGGAGGGCGGGCACGGCCGGGAGGGGGCGGTGACGGTGTCGGTGATCGACGGCATGGCGGGCATCGGCAAGACCGCCCTGGCCGTGCACGCCGGCCACCGGCTCGCCGAGCGCTACCCCGACGGGCGGCTCTTCGTCGACCTCCAGGCGCACACCGCCGGCCGGACGCCCATGGACGCGGGCAGCGCCCTGGGGGTGCTGCTGCGCCAGCTCGGGGTGCCGGCCGAGCGCATCCCGGCGTCGGCGGCGGAACGGGCCGGGCTGTGGCGGGCGGAGCTGTCCGGCAGGCGGGTGCTGGTGGTGCTGGACAACGCGGCCGGCACCGACCAGGTGCGGCCGTTCCTGCCGGGGGCGACCCGCAGTCTGCTGCTGATCACCAGCCGGCGGCGGCTGACGGGCCTGGACGGGGCGGCGTGCCTGTCGCTGGACCCGCTGCCGGCGGCGGACGCCCTGGAGCTGTTCACCCGGATCGTGGGCCGACGGGTGGACGACGAGCCGCTGGCCGCGCTGGACATCCTGCACCTGTGCGGGTTCCTGCCGCTCGCGGTGCGCATCGCCGCCGCCCGATTACGCCACCGGCCGCGGTGGAGCGCGGCGCACCTGGCCGACCGGCTGCGCGACCAGCGCCACCGGCTGGCGGAACTGTCCACCACCGAGCGGGGGGTGGCCGCCGCGTTCGCCATGTCCTACCAGCAGCTGGACGCCGAGCAGCGGCGCATGTTCCGGCTGCTGGGGCTGCATCCGGGACCCGACGCGGGCGGCCGGGCGGCGGCGGCGCTGGCGGGGGTGGCGCCCGAGCGGGCCGAGCGCCTGCTGGAGGAGCTGCTGGACGCGCACATGCTGCGCCAGCACGAGGCCGGCCGCTACACCTTCCACGACCTGCTGCGCCGCTACGCGCACACCCTGGCCGAGGAGGAGGAGAGCCCCGCCGCGCGGCGGGAGGCGCTGGACCGGCTCTTCGGGCACTGCGTGGCGGGCGCCTCGCAGGCCGCCGCGCTGCTCTTCCCCCAGAGCGCGGGCCGCAGCGTCCACTCCCCCGCCGTCGCCCCCGACGAGCCGGCACCCGACGCGGCGCCGGTGGTGCTGCGCGACGCGCAGGAGGCGGAGGCGTGGCTGGACGCCGAGCGGCTCTCCCTGGTCGCGGCCGGCGCCTACATGGCCGCCCACGGCTGGCCCGCGCACACCGCCCGGCTGGCCTCGGCCCTGCACCGCTACCTGTACGACCGGGCCTTCCACGCCGACGCGCTGGCGCTGGGCGAGCAGGCGCTGCAGGCCAGCGCGCTCAGCGGCGACCACACCGCGCAGGGCCGGTTCCTGACGGACCTGGCGTGGCTGTACTGGCGCCGGGGCTGCGACGAGCGGGCGGCCCGGCACGCGGCGCGGGCGGTGCGGCTGGCCCGGCGCACCGGTGACCGGCTGGGCGAGGCGCGGGCGCGGGACTGTCTGGGCCATCTGTTCCTGCGCGGCCACGACCAGGAGCAGGCCCGGTACTGCTTCATGGCGGCCCTGCGGCTCTTCCGCGCCGTCGGCGACCGGCACGGCGAGGCCCGCGGCCAGGTGGGGCTCGGCCTGGTCCAGGAGCGCCTGGGCTGTTACGAGGCGGCCCGCATCCACCACCACCGGGCGCTGGAGCTGTACCGGGAGCTGGGTGACCTGGGCGGGGAGGCGGTGGCGCTGGTGGGTCTGGGGTCGGTGCACGGGCGGCAGGGGCGCCCCGGGCAGGCGCACGGTCTGGCGCTGCGGGCGCTGCGGGTGCAGCGGGCGCTGGGCAACCGGGGGCACGAGGCGGAGGCGCTGAACGCGCTGGGCGAGGCGGCGCTGGCGCTGGGCGCGCCCCGGCAGGCGGCGCAGCAGCACGAGGCGGCGCTCGCGCTCGCCAGCGAGGTGGGCTTCCGGCCCGAGCAGGCGCGGGCCTTCCAGGGGCTGGCGCGGGCCCATGACGCGCTGGGCCGTCCCGATCTCGCCCGCGGGTACGCGCGGCGGGCGCTGTCGCTGTCGGCGGCCCGCACGGCGGCGGGGGCCGGGCGGGCGCCATCGGCGGCCGTCGGCGGGGCCGGGTGAGCTTCCCGGGTCGGGTGGCCCCCGGCCGGGCTCGACCCCTGGTCCAGCGGGCTGCGATGCACTGTGTGCCCGGCCTGAACGGGCCGGCTTTTCGAGGGAGAGGGACGGCCGCACGATGACGCGACCCGTGGTGGCGGTGACCGCCGACGCGACGACAGTGAACTGGAACATCTGGGGCGACGTGGCGGTCTCGCTGCTGCCGCAGCCGTATCTGGACAAGGTGGCCCGCGCCGGCGGCGCCCCGGTGCTGCTGCCTCCGATCGTGGAGGCGGTCGAGGCGGTGATGGAGCGGGCGGACGCGCTGCTGATGAGCGGCGGCGCGGACATCGATCCGGCGCTGTACGGGGCCGAGCGGGAGAAGTTCACCTTCCCGCCGCACCAGGCGCGGGACGCGGCGGAGCTGGCCGCGCTGGCGGTGGCCGAGCGGCGCGGCCTCCCCGTCCTGGCGGTGTGCCGGGGCCTGCAGCTGATCTCCGTCTCCCGGGGCGGCACGCTCGACCAGCACCTGCCCGAGCACTCCCCCGCCGTGCCCGGCCGCTACGAGCCGCGCACCATCCGGGTCAAGCCCGACTCCGTGCTGGGCGGGGCGATGGGGACGTCGCCGACCGTGTACTGCCACCACCACCAGGGCATCGACCGGCTCGGGGCCGGGCTGGTGGCCACCGCCTGGTCGGACGACGGGATCATCGAGGGGGCGGAGGCCGAGGACCCCTCGGCGCCGTTCCTGGCGGGTCTGCAGGCGCACGGTGAACTCGGCGAGGACACGGTGCCGTTGTTCGAGGCGTTCATCGAGGCGGCCAAGGCCGGCCCCCGCGCCTGACCGGCCCCCCCCGGGCGAGAGGGGCCTGCACGAAACGGCTGCTGCCCGCGGCCCCGCATTGTGCGGGGCCGCGGGCAGCAGCCGTTTCGTGCCGGTCGGTGGCCGGCCGTCCGGGCGCGGACGGTCGGCGGGGGGAGGCCGGTCCCAGTGAGCCACCGCACCGCACCGGCGGTGCGGGGGATTTGACCGTCGGACGGTGCGGTGGCGGCACCGGATGGGACCCGACCCCTCATCTGTCTGACGATGCGCGGCCCGCAGGTGTGACCGGAACGGCGAAACCGGTGGGAGAACCGTGCGTGCCCGGGCCTCAGACGCGGGCCGCGCCGACGGCCTGCGGCCGGCCGGCCGTATCCGCCGCCGTGCCGAACCAGCGCGCGAGCGCCTGGTCGAGCAGGTCCACGCCGTCCGGGGCGGCCCAGGCCACGTGCCCGTCGGGGCGCAGCAGCACCGCTGCCGGGCGGTCGGGGCCGGCGGGCTCGGCCCAGTCGGCCTCGACGGTGCGCACCCGCTCCCCGTGACCGGCGGCGGCCCGGCGCAGGTGGGCGGCGTCGGCGGCCGCGCCGGTCACCAGCAGCACGCCGCGGGCGGGGTGGAGCAGTTCGGCCACCGTGGTGCGGGTGCCGTCCGTGTGCAGCAGTTCGTGGCCGGGGGCCAGGCGCAGGCCCAGCAGCGGGTGGCTGCCGGGGCCCATGTCGTAGCGGATGTCGATGCCGGAGACGATGCCGGCCAGGTGCCGGGCCGCCTCGGGCAGGGCCACCAGTTCGCGCATGACGGCGCGCAGCGGCTCCATCTCGTCACCGGTGAGGTAGAGGCGGGTCTGGGCGCGGGTGTTGCGCATCAGCTTCTGGCCGACCGGGTGGCGTTCGCTCTCGAAGGTGTCCAGGAGGCCCTCGGGTGCCCAGCCGTTGATGGCGGCGGCCAGCTTCCAGCCGAGGTTGGCGGCGTCCTGGACGCCGACGCTCATGCCCTGCGCGCCGGCCGGCATGTGGATGTGGGTGGCGTCGCCGGCGAGGAAGATCCGGCCGCTGCGGTAGTGCTCGGCCTGGCGGGTGGTGTCGGTGAAGGAGCTGATCCAGCGGACCTCCGCGTGGTGCAGCGACTCGCCGGTCATGCGCTGCCAGGCGTCGGCGATGTCGCCGAACCTCAGGGCGCTCTTGTCCTCCGGCGGGCGCAGGCTCTCGTCGTGGATGACGATCCGGTCCACGCCGTTCTCCAGGTTGAACGCCATCACCATGCCGCCGGGCACCTTCTCCCCGATGGGCCGCTGGCGTACTCCTGCGCCGACCAGGTCGGCCATGTACATGCCGCGGGTGGCGCCCCAGCCGGGGAAGTCGATGCCCGCAAGCGTCCGCACGAGGCTGCGGGCGCCGTCGCAGCCGATCAGGTACTGGGCGCTGTCCTCGCCGTGGCCGTCCGGGCCCTCGTACTCGACGACGACGCCGTCGGGTGTCTCCCGGTAGCCGGTCACCTCGTGGCGGCGGTGTACGGGGACGCCCAGTTCCTTCAGCCAGTCCTCGAGGATCTCCTCGGTGCGGAACTGGGGGACGCCGCGGACGCTGAAGTGGTTGTCGTCCAGCTTGCCGAAGTCGATGCGTACGCCGCCGAAGTGGCCCTGGGCCCATTCGACGTCGCCGAAGCGGCGCAGCAGGCCGCGCTGCTCGAACACCTCGGCCGCCCGCCGGGTGAAGCCGACGCCGCGCGACTCCCCGCTGGGGCCGGGCAGCTTGTCGTAGACGGCGACGTCCACTCCGCCCAGCCGCAGTTCACCGGCGAGCATGAGCCCGACCGGGCCGGCGCCGACGACTATCGCGCCCTTTGCCATTTCGTACTCCTCATGCAGATGGATGTGTCCGGCGGGTGCCGTCAGCCGAAGAAGTCGCGCAGGGCCCCGGCGATGACGTCGGGTTCCTCCTCGGGCAGGTAGTGCACCGACTTCGAGGCGCGCACCATGCGCACGTCGGTGGCCTGCCCGGTCAGCTTGCGTTCCAGGTCCTCGTAGGTGAAGTTGCCGCCGATGCCCAGGACGGGCATGGTCAGCGTGGGGTAGCCGGCCAGGTCGGTGATGTCCTGGTGGCAGGCCTGGTACCAGCGGGTGCCGGCCCGCACGGCCTGCGGGCTGTCGTAGCGGTGCGCGAAGATGTCGCGGTCCCGGCCTGTGACCAGGCTCTGGTCGGCCAGGGAGTGGGCGTACAGCCAGTCGATGACGTGCCGCATGCGGCCGTGCATCAGTTGTTCGGGCAGCTGCTGGAGCTGGTTGACCGCCCACCACCACAGGGCCGTTCCGGTGCCCGGCCGGCACAGGATCCGCATCTCGTACTCGCTCTGGTCGGGGTGCGGGGTGTCCAGCAGCGCGACCTTGCGGGTGGCCTCGGGGTGGTTGGCGGCGAAGGCGAAGGCCACCATGGAGCCGATGTCGTGTCCGGCGATGTTGACCTGCCGGTGGCCCAGCTTGCGTACCAGGGCGTGCAGGTCGGCGGCCATGGTCTTCTTGTCGTAGCCGCCGGCGGGCTTGTCCGAGCCGCCCATGCCGCGCAGGTCGACGGCGATGACCCGGTAGCGGCGGGCGAGCTGGGGCATGACCTTGCGGTAGGCCCACCAGGTCTGCGGCCAGCCGGGCACCAGCAGCAGGGGCTCGCCGTGGCCGCCGCTGACGTAGTGCAGGCGCACGCCGCCCACGGTCGCGTACCGGCTGGTGAAGCCGCCGGGCAGCGAGCGGGCCAGTTCCCGGTCGGAGGGCACGGGGGCGGGGTGCGGGCCGGGGTGGGCGGCGGCGGGGGTGCCGGTGACGGCCAGGGCCGTCGCGCCCGTGCCCAGGGCGAGGATCCTTCGTCGGTTCAGCGTCATCTACCCATGTCCTCGTGGGTTCGTGGCCGGGGTGGTCCGCGTCAGGGGCGGAAGGTGTCGGCGTGCTGGGCCGCCCACTCGGTGAAGGGGCGGGCCGGGTGGCCGGTGAGCTGCTCGACGTGGTCGGTCAGCGCGACCGGCTCGGTGCTGGCCGCCCACAGCTCCAGCAGGGCGTCGGCGATGTCGTCGGGCATGAAGCCGGGCTTGTTGGCCCGCCACACCTGCGGCTCGATCCGCTCGACGGGGATGTCCCGGCCCGCGGCGGCGGCGATGATGCCCACGTGCTCGGCGAAGGTGAGGGACTGCGGGCCGGTGAGGTGGTAGGACCGGCCGCGCAGCGCGGGGTCGGTGAGGACCGCGCAGGCCGCCTCCGCGATGTCGCGCTCGTTGACCGGGTCGGCGTGGCTGTCGGGGTAGGGCAGGCCCACCGCGCCGCGCGCCTTGAGCGACCAGGCCCAGGGCAGCGCGTTACTGGCCAGGGCGCCGCAGTTCAGGGGGGTGGAGGTGAGCGGGGAGGCGGCCAGGGCCTGTTCGACGGCGAGGTGGGGGGCGGCGATGGGGTCGTCGGCGGCACCGGGGCGCAGCACGGCGTCCGCCGACATGATCACGACGTGTTCCACGCCCGCCGTACGGGCCTGCTCGACGAAGGCGTCGACCGCGGCCGGCTCGCAGTACAGGAAGACGGAGTCGACCCCGTCGAGGGCGGGCGCGAAGTCGGCGGGGGTGTCGAGCGCGAGGCGTACGGTCTCGGTGCCGGCCGGCGGTGACAGCTTCTCGGGGTTGCTGGAGGCGGCGCGCACGGCGACGCCCCGCTCGCGCAGGATCTGCACGAGCAGGGAGCCGACCTTGCCTCGGCTGCCGGTGACGAGGACGGTCATGACGGGGGCCTTTCCGGGCGGGATTCGGGGGGCGGGGCGCGGTGGGGCGGGCGCTGCGGCCGCGGCGGGGCCCGGCGGCGGCCGGGCGGGGGTGCCGGCGTGCCGCGGGCCCGGCCGGGCCGGCCGCGGCGACCGGCCGGGGGCGTGCCGGGGGCGGCTCAGGTGGTGGCGGCGCCGAACCAGCGGGTGAGGGCGTCGTGCAGCTCGCCGCCGTCGGGGTCGGTCCACACGACGTGGCCGTCGGGGCGCACCAGCACCGCCTCGGGCCCGCCGTCCTCGCCCCAGGTGCCGGTGACGACGTCGACGCGGTCGGACCAGCCGGCGGCGGTCTTCTCGGCGGTGGCCGGGTCGCCGGTGCTGATGAGCACGCCGCGTGCGCCGTGCAGCAGTTCGGCGACGCGGGTGCGCTCGCCGCCGGCGCGGACCAGCTCGCGCTGCGGGGGCAGGCGCAGGCCCAGCAGCGGGTGCTCGCCCGCCCCGACGTCGTAGCGGATGTGCAGGCCGCTGACCTGGCCGGCCAGGTAGCGGGCGGCGTCGGGCAGCCGCACGAGTTCACGCAGGACGGCGCGCAGCGGCTCCCCCTGCGGGCCGCTGAGGTAGAGCAGCGACTGGGCGTGGACGTTGCGCAGCAACTGCTCGCCCAGCGGGTGCCGTTCGCCGTGGTAGGTGTCCAGCAGGCCCTCGGGGGCCCAGCCGTTGATCGTCGCGGCCAGCTTCCAGCCGAGGTTCACGGCGTCCTGGATTCCGACGCTCACGCCCTGCGCGCCCAGCGGGGCGTGGTCGTGGGCGGAGTCGCCGGCCAGCAGGACGCGGCCGCTGCGGTAGCGCTCGGCCAGGCCGGTGGCGTTGGTGAGGGCGGTCATCCAGCGGGTCTGGCCGTGGTGGATGGACTCGCCGGTCAGGCGCTGCCAGGCGTCGGCGACCTCGGCGAAGGTCAGGGTGCCCTCGCCGTGGTGGGGGCGCACGCCCGGCTCGTGGATGACGATCCGGTCGTAGCCGTCGCCCAGGCCCACCGACAGGACCATGCCGCCGCCCTCGATGCGCTCGCCGATGGGCCGCGGGCGGATGTCGGCGCCGGTCACGTCGGCGAGGTACATGCCGCGGGTCGCCGCGTCGCCGGTGAAGGGGATGCCGGCCAGGCGGCGCACGGTGCTGCGGGCGCCGTCGCAGCCGATCAGGTACTGGGCGCTGTCCTCGCCGGGGCCCTGGGGGCCGTCGTAGTGCACCAGGACGCCGTCGTCGGTCTCCTGGAAGCCGGTGACCTCGCGGCCTCGGTGCACCGGCACGCCGAGGCGCTCCACCCAGTCGCCGAGCAGCTGCTCGGTGCGGGACTGGGGCAGGCCCATCACGCCGAAGTGGCTCTCCTCCAGCAGGGTGAAGTCGATGCGGACGCCGCCGTAGTGGCCGTGCTGGCCCCAGCGGAAGTCGCCCAGTTCGGTGAGCAGGCCGCGCTGGTCGAGGACCTCGGCGGTGCGGCTGGTGAAGCCCAGGCCGCGTGATTCCCCGCTGGGGGCGGGCAGTTTGTCGTAGACCACCACGTCCACGCCGCCGAGCCGCAGCTCGCCGGCGAGCATCAGTCCGACCGGCCCGGCGCCGACGACTATCGCGCCCTTTGCCATGACGTACTCCTCACGCAGATCGTTTGGGGACCGCTCCCGTGTGCGCGGCGGCAGCCAGGCACCAGCAAAGACCTCGTCGATCGAGCGGCGCTTCAGGCGGAGTGCAGGGCGTCTCAAAGGGCGGCCTGCCGCCCTGTGCGGGGCCCTGCCGGGCGGGGCGGGGCGGGGGTGCCGGCAGGGGTGTGACCTGGGCGGACGGTGGTGCGGGGCCCTTCCGGGGCGGGCGGCGAGAGGTCCCGGGGGCGGTGTGACGGCTGGGGGCGGAGGGTGCCGCCGGGGTGGCGGGGGCCGCTGCGGGGCTGGGCGCTCGCGGGGCGGGCGGCTGCCGGGGCCGTGCGGGTGCGGTCCGGGAAGTGCCGGGGCCGGCTTGGGGCCTGCAGGTGCGGGCGGCGGGAGTGTGGGGGTCTCGGCGCGTGAGGGCCCGGGAGGGGTGCGGGGCCACCCGCCTCAGGGCGGGGCGGGGGCGGGCGGCGCGTCGTGCCGGGGTGTGCGGTCCGCCATGGCGGTCACGGGGGGCGGTGACGCCGTACGGGGTGGTGGTGGCGGTGTCGGGGCGTGGAACGGCCCCGCCGGTTCGGGGGATGGCCGGCGGGGCCGTGTCTGGGGGCCGGTGCGGCCCGGGGGTGGGTTACTTGTCGGCGTCGGCCTTCACCAGGGCGGGGCCCTCGCCGGCCTCGGCCGTCGGGTTGGAGCTCATGGACTGCTTGCCGCGCGGCATCATGAAGGTGACCACCAGCAGCGCGACCGTGCCGAGCAGGGCGCCCGAGAGGAACGCGTCGTGGTTGGCGGCCTCATGGACCTTGGTCACCAGGCCGGGGTCGCCGCCGGTCGCGGCCATCTCGGAGCTCATGCCGCTGTAGGCGATGGTCGCCACGACGGCCAGGCCCAGGGCGCCGCCGGCTTCCTGGCTGGTGTTGATCAGACCGGCGCCGACGCCGGCGTCCTCGTCGGTGACTCCGACGAACGCGGCGATCTGCAGGGTCACGAAGACCATGCCGCAGCCGAGGCCGAGCAGGATGAACGGGGCCAGCAGGTCGACCGCGTAGCTGCCGTCGGCCGGGGCCCGCCACATCAGCAGCAGACCGGCGACGGTGAGCGTGAGGCCCAGCATCACGACCGGGCGGGCCGCCATCTTGGTGACCAGGGCGGAGGCGATGCCGGCGCCGGCCGCGACGGAGAACGCGAGCGGCACGTAGGCGAAGCCCGCCTTGAGGGGCGAGTAGCCGAACGCCTGCTGCATGAAGAGGCTGGCGAAGAAGAACAGCGAGCCGAAGGTGCCGAAGACCAGCACGGCGGAGATGTTGGCGACGCGCATGGTCTTCAGGCGGAAGATGCGCAGCGGCATCATCGGGGAGGCGACCTTGGCCTCGATGACGACGAAGGCCGTCAGCAGGGCGGCGACGCCGACCAGCGAGCCGATGGTGCGGAAGGTGTCCCAGCCGACGGTGGTGGCCTCACCCAGGGTGAAGATCAGCAGCAGCAGGCCGGCGGTGAGGGTGACCGCGCCCAGGGTGTCGAACTTGCCGCGGACCTCGGCCTTGCTCTCGGGCAGGATGCGCGGCGCCAGCGCGGCGGCGGCCAGGCCGATCGGCACGTTGATCCAGAAGATCCACTCCCAGCCCCAGGTGTCGGCGAGGACGCCGCCGAGGATCACGCCGACGATGGAGGCGATGCCGGACAGGGAGCCCCACACGCCCAGTGCCTTGTTGCGCTCGGGGCCCTCGGCGAAGGTGTTGGTCAGGATCGCCAGGGCGGCGGGGGTGATCAGTGCCGCACCGAAGCCCTGGACGGCGCGCGAGACGATGAGCATCGTGCCGCTGTCGGCGAGGCCGGAGGTGAGCGAGGCCAGGGCGAAGATGAGGAAGCCGACCTGGATGAGCCGGCGGCGGCCGAAGGTGTCCGCAAGGCGTCCGCCCAGCAGCAGGAAACCGCCCAGGACGGTCGCGTAGGCCGTGACGATGTAGTTCAGGCTGACCTCGGACATGCCGAGGCCTTCCTGGATGGAGGGCAGGGCGAGGTTCACGATCGACACGTCGGTGAAGACCATGAACTGGCCCATGCAGACGAATGCCAGGATCAGTCCGGGGCTGAGGCCCGCCCCTGGTGCTGACCGGGCCGTGGTGGCGTCGGAGGCAGCCATCGATTAACTCCTCAAGAAGGTGCAGGATCGGGTCATCGAACGCGGTTCCACCCGCCAGAGCGGTGCTGGTGGGAGCCGCTGGGACAGCCGCCGGAAGAGTTCCGGCGGCCGGAGTGGGCGTCCGTCGGTGCTTTGACGAACGGGGACCGGTGGATGTGACCGGTCAGCTGGAAATTCCTGCGGGCCCACCCCGCAGTCCCTGTGCGCTGTCCTCGTAGCGGCTGGTCATCTGGGGTTGGGCGGCACGCAGCTGCGGCGGGAAGTTCTCGATGAGCAGGTCCCGGCCGCGGGCCGGCTCGGGGTCGTCGAGCAGCCCGAACAGGAAGTGCACGCCGAAGCGGGGCGATCCCTGGATGAACGCCTCGCGCAGGCGGTCGATGTCGTCCTCGGGGACCTGCGGGAACAGGTCCTCCACCACGGCCTCCTCGGCGCTCAGGTGGGTGTCGAGGACCTCGTGGACCTGCCGGGCGGCCTCGGCGCCCGCGCGGGCGCCGTCCGTCCCGGCGCTGTCCCACCCGGCCGTGCCGGCCGCCGCGAGGTCGTCGATGGCCCGTTCCAGGGCGTTCAGCCTCCCGTCGAGGACCACGTGGTCGTCCGAGAGCTCCTTGAGCTGTGCGTGGGCTTCGGGGTACAGCCCCTGGAGCACGGGCCAGAACAGGTCGTCCTCCGCCTTGTGGTGGGCGTGGGTGAAGGCGAGCAGCCACCTGCCGGCGTCGGCCAGGGTCGCGGTGTCGACGCGGTGGCCGTCGGCGAGGCGCTCGTAGGCGTCCACGACCAGGCGGGTGCCGCGTCGCAGCACCGCGTGGATCGCGACGAACTCCTCGTACATGCGGGCGCCCGGGCTCTGCACCGGATCGCTCATGGAAACTCCCGTTTCGCAGGGGCAGGCCATGGCCGGCACGGAATTCCGGTTCGGTTCCGTGGGCCGCGGCCAGTACACCGGAGCGTGGACGAAGTGGCCTTGAGGAATGCTGGAGGGCGCGGGAGGGCGGCTTCCGCCGTCGTCGTCAGCGGCTGCCGTCCGGTTGCGGGCGGGCGGGCCGTGCGGGGCCCGGTGCCGCCCGGCGCAGGGCGACCTCGCGCACCAGCAGTGCGGCGGCGCACACGGCGGCGGCGGCGACCGCGCTGACCAGGAACGCGGTGTGGGTGCCGGCGGCGGTGGCGTGGCGGTAGGCCTCGTACAGGGCGGGTTCGAGGCGCTCGAGGCTGGCCGCGTCCAGCTGGGCGTTGTCCAGGGCGGGGCGGCCGGGGGCGCGCTCGGCCATCACCTGCTGCACCTCGCGGTTGAACAGGGTGCCCATGAGCGCGACGCCCAGGCAGCTGCCCAGGGTGCGGAAGAGGGTGATCGCCGCGGACGCGGCGCCCAGGTCGCGGTTGTCGACGCTGTTCTGGGCGACGACGGTGACGATCTGGGTGAGGAAGCCCAGGCCGGCGCCGAGCACCGCCATGTACAGGGCGGCGGTGGGCCGGGAGGTGGTGGTGTCCATGCGGGACAGCAGCCAGGTGCCGGCGGTCAGCAGGGCGCCGCCGGCCACCGGGAACATCTTGTAGCGGCCGCTGACGGTGGCGGTGCGGCCGGCCGCCAGGGAGGTGGCGATCATCGCGGCCAGCATCGGCAGGAGCAGCAGTCCGGAGTTGGTCGCCGAGGCGCCCTGGACGGCCTGCTGGTACAGCGGCAGGTAGAGCAGGGCGCCGAAGAGCACGAAGCCGGTCAGGAAGCCGATGACGGACATCAGGGTGAAGTTGCGGACGCGGAACATGTGCGGCGGCATGATCGGGTGCTCGGTGTGGCGCTGGCGGCGCACGAAGGCCCACAGGGACGCGCCGGCGGTGGCGGCGAGGGCGAGGGTGGGGGCGGAGTCCCAGGCGTGGCGGGTGCCGCCCCAGGTGGTGAGGAGGACGGCCGCGGTGATGCCGGTCATCAGCAGGGCGGCGCCCAGGTGGTCCACGCGGGCGGTGGAGCGGCGTTCGGGCAGCCGCAGCAGCAGCCAGATCATGGCCAGGGCGAGCAGGCCCAGGGGCAGGTTGAGGTAGAAGGCCCAGCGCCAGCCGGCGTGGTCGGTGACGGCGCCGCCGGCCAGGGGGCCGCCGATCATCGCGATCGCCATGGCCGCGGAGATCATGCCCTGGTAGCGGCCGCGTTCGCGGGGCGGGACGAGTTCGGCCACGGTCGCCATGACGCCGGCCACCAGGCCGCCGGCGCCCAGTCCCTGCAGGGCGCGGAAGCCGATGAGCTGGCCCATGCTCTGGGCGGCGCCGCTGAGTGCGGAGCCGGCGAGGAAGACGGCGATCGCGGTGAGCAGGGTGCCCTTGCGGCCGCGGGTGTCGCCCAGGCGGCCCCACAGGGGGGTGGAGGCGGCGGTGGCCAGGGTGTAGGCGGTGACCACCCAGGAGACGTGTTCCAGGCCGCCGAGTTCGGCGGTGACGGTGGGCACGGCGGTGGCGACGATCATGTTGTCGAGCTGGGAGAGCATCATCGCGAGCATCAGCGGGACGAGCAGGACGCGCACCGAGCGGGGGTGCGGCAGGCGGCGGGCGGCCGCGGCGGGTGTTTCGTCGAAGGTGGTCACCGTGTCCCCCGGCCCGGGCAGGTGCGGGCGGGCGCGGTGGCTATCCGGCGCCCAGTTTGAATCCGACGCCGCGGACGGTGACGATCCAGCCGCTGCCGCCGAGTTTGCCGCGCAGGCTGCTGACGTGGGTGTCGACGGTGCGCTGGGACCAGGAGTCGCCCCAGACCTGTTTGAGGAGCTGTTTGCGCGGGATGACGGTGTCGGGGTGCGAGGCGAGCAGACACAGCAGATCGAACTCCTTGCGGGTCAGCGGTATCCCGCTGCCGTCCACGGTGACCTCGCGGGAGTTGACGTCGATGTGCAGGCGTCCGCGGCGGATGTGCCGGCGGGCGGCCGGCTGCCAGTGGGCGCGGCGCATGACGGCCTCGATGCGGGCCATCAGTTCGCGCAGCCCGTAGGGCTTGGTCACGTAGTCGTCGGCGCCGGCCTGGAGGCCCAGGACGCAGTCCAGTTCGGACTGGCGGGCGGTGACGATGACGACGGGCACCCGGCTGACGGCGCGGATGGCGCGGCACACCTCCAGCCCGTCCAGGTCGGGCAGTTCGAGGGCCAGCAGGACCAGGTCGGCGTCGGCGTGGGCCTGCAGGGCCTGGCCGCCGCACTGCACGGCGAGGGGTTCGTGGCCGTAGCGGCGCAGCTGGGTCACCAGGGAGTCGGCGGGGTCGACGTCGGCGTCCACGACGAGGATGCGCCGGCCGCCGGGGGCCGGGGCGGGGGGTGCCGCGCCGTCCTGGGCCAGCCGGATCAGCTGCGCCGCGGGTGTCCGCAGGTCCGGCATCGTCGGTAGCGACATCTGGCTCATGCCTCCCCCAAAGGTCATGCACGTCCGTGGGCGGGGTGCCAGGGACCGGACCCCGGGAGGTCCGGTCCCTGTCGTACACCCCACCTGGACGCTACAAACCGGTGGTCGAGCCCCGGTACAGGCTGGGGCCGAAAAGCGTGGAGGGGCGGGCGGGGTGCCGGGTGGCCGTCACGGGTTGAGGACCCAGGCGGAGTTGTGCCGGGTGAAGCCGATGTGGGGGTAGTAGTCGGTGGCGGCGGGCGCCGACAGCAGCACGATCTTGGCTGTGGGGGCTTCCTTGCGGGTGGCGTCGATCAGGGCGCGGCCGATGCCGGAGCGCTGGAGGCGGCCGGTGACGGCGATGTCGGACAGGTAGGTGACGTAGGAGAAGTCGGAGACGCTGCGGGCGATGCCGAGGAGGGTGCCGTCGGTGTCGCGGGCGACCAGGACGAGGTTGGCGCCGGCGAGCATGGCGGCCATGCGGTCGCGGTCCTCGACGGGCCGGCGCTCCCCCAGTCCGGACGAGCGGTAGAGGGCGAGCACCTCGTCCAGGTCCAGGTCCTTGCCTTCGGTCCGCTCAGTCGTCCAGTTCACGGAGGGTCTCCAATCGGGTGCGGATCACGTCGTGCCGGGTGAGGAAGCGCTCGGGTTCGAGGCTTCCGGAATCGATGCCCTGGCGGGCCAGGCCGGCGGTGAAGTGCTCGCCGGTGGTGAGGGTGTGGGTGGCGGCGGCCTGCACCGACCGGTAGGCGTGTTCGCGTTCCACGCCGCGGGTGAGCAGGTCGGCCAGGACCCGGGAGCTGTGGACGAGGCCGTCGGTGGTGTCGATGTGGGCGCGCATCCGGTCGGGGTGCACGGTGAGGGAGTCGACGAGGTCGGTGGCCGCGACCGTCTGGAAGTGTCCCACGGACAGGCTGTCGGGCAGGATGACGCGTTCCACGGACTGGTGGGCGAGGTCGCGTTCGTGCCACAGGGCGACGTTCTCCAGGGCGGTGTCGGCGTAGCCGCGCAGCAGCCGGGCCAGTCCGCACAGCCGTTCGCTGGTGGTGGGGTTGCGTTTGTGGGGCATGGCGCTGGAGCCCTGGTAGGCGCCGGTGCGGTGTTCTTCGACCTCGCGGACCTCGGTGCGCTGCAGCAGGCGCATCTCGAGGGCGATCTGTTCGATGCAGGCGCCGAGCGCGGCGACGGCCTGCATGAGCTGGGCGTGCCGGTCGCGGGCGACGACCTGGCTGGGCACGGGTTCCACGCCCAGGCCCAGGCTGTCGCAGACGTGGCGTTCGACGGCGGGGTCGATGAGGGCGTAGGTGCCCACGGAGCCGGAGACGGTGCCGACGGCGACGGCTTCGCGGGCGGCGGTGAGCCGGGCCAGGGAGCGGTGGACGGCGAAGGCGTGGACGCCGAGTTTGTGGCCGAAGGTGGTGGGTTCGGCGTGGACGCCGTGGGTGCGGCCCACCATGGCGGTGTCCCAGTGTTCCAGGGCCCGGGTGACCAGGGTGGTGCGCAGGCGGCGGGCGGCGGCCAGGAGCAGGTCGGTGGCGCGGGCCAGGGTGTGGCCCAGGGCGGTGTCGACGAGGTCGTAGCTGGTCATGCCGTGGTGGACCCAGCGGGCGGAGTCCTCGGGGATGTCCTCGCAGTAGGCGGCGAGGAAGGACAGGACCTCGTGGTCGCGTTCCTTCTCGATCTCGGCGACGCGTGCGGCCAGCGGTACCCGGGCGCGGCGCATGTCCTGCACGGCCCGCTCGGGTACCAGGCCGAGGCGGGCCTGGGCCTCGGAGGCGAGGATCTCGACCTTGACCCAGGTCGCGTAGCGGGACTGGTCCGCGAAGAGGTCGGCCATCTCGGGCAGCGTGTAGCGAGGGATCATCGGGTGGCCTTCGTGGAGGGAGGGGTGGGCGGGAGCCGCACGGGTGCCGGGTGCCGGGCGGGTGCCGGGCTTCGGGCGGCCGGGGGGTCAGTAGGCGCCGAAGTACTCACGCTGTTCCCAGTCGGTGACCTGGCCGGGGTCGGGGGTGTGGGCGTCGCTCCAGGCGGTGAAGCGGCTCAGTTCGCTCTCCTTGAGCTTGGTCATGCAGGCGGCCAGGGGCGCTCCCAGGACCTGGCCGGCGCGGCCGGCGCGGAAGGCGTCCAGGGCCTCGGCCAGCGACTGGGGCACGGTCTGCGGCTGGGCCGGGCCGCCGGCCTCGCCCTGGCCGCCGGGGGCGGTGGGCGCCTGGGGGGCGGCGGGCTGGGCCTGCAGGCCTTCGAGGCCGGCGAAGAGCTGGGCGGCGATGTTCAGGTAGGGGTTGGCGCAGGGTTCGCCCATGCGGTTCTCGATGTGGGCGCCGGCGCCGCTGCCCACCACGCGCAGCATGGCGGTGCGGTCCTCGAAGCTCCAGCCCAGGCGGGTGGGGGCCAGGGCGTGTTCGGCGGCCAGGCGCCGGTAGCCGTTGACGGTGGGCACGGACAGCAGGAACAGTTCGCGGGCCCAGCTCAGCAGCCCTTCGGCGTAGGACTTCCCGCTGGGTGACAGGCCGCCGGACAGGCCCTCGGCGCTGAAGACGTTGCGGCCGGTGGTGGTGTCCACGACCGACTGGTTCAGGTGCCAGCCGCTGGGGTCGGCGGCGTCCAGCAGGGGCTGGGACATGAAGGAGGCGTGGTGGCCGCGGCGGGCGCAGTACCGCTTGGTGACGGTGCGGAACAGCAGCATCGCGTCGGCGGTGTCCAGGGCGGACATGGGGCTGAAGGTGGTCTCGACCTGGCCGGGGCCCGACTCGTGCTCCATCGACCGCAGCGGCAGCCCGAGCTTTTGCAGGTACAGGCCGAGCGGGCCGGTGATGGGGGCGACGGTGTCGTAGGCGGCGTCGAGGTTGAACTGGTAGCCGGCGTTGACCGCGGCCACGCGCGGTGCCCGGCCCTGGAGTCCGAAGCCGTTGCCCTGGTTGCCGGGCTCGTCGTCCAGGCGGCGGGTGAGGTACCACTCGACCTCCAGGCCCAGGACGGGCTGCAGGTCCAGTGCGCTGTAGCGCTCAAGGACGCGGCGCAGCACGGCCCGGGAGGACAGCGGGTGGGGGGTGCCGTCGCGCAGGTACTCGTCGCCCAGGACCCAGGCGGTGCGCGGGCCGCGGCCGGGCAGCACCTGGAAGGTGACGGGGTCGGGCACGAGGACGAAGTTGCCGGCGCCGGAGATCTCGTCGACGCCGATGCCGTGCTCGCCCAGGAAGTCGACGGCGACGGCGTGTCCGGTGTCGAACAGGAACGGGCCGGGGCTGAAGTTCATGCCGTTGCGCAGCACGGTGCGGAAGGCGTCGGTGGTGAGGGTCTTGGAGCGGGCCAGACCGTGCGGGTCGCCGAAGACGAGGCGGACGAAGTCGACGTCGTCCAGGGCGGCTTCGACGCGTTCGGCGGCGGCGAGGCGCTCCTCGTCCCACAGTTGGTGGTCGGTGACGAAGGACGGGCGCCCGACGCTGCCGTCGCTGACGGGCGTGGACCATGACCGGGCATACATGGTTCAGGACGTCCTTTCGCCGGTGGTGGCGGTGGTGGCGGGAACGAGGTGGGGTGCGGGCGGCTGCGGAAGCGGTGCGAGCATCGCTTCCAGGCGGCGGGCCACGGTCAGGACGAGGTCGTCGGCGCCGACCGGGCCGACGAGTTGCACCCCGGCCGGCAGTCCGGCCGAGGTGAGTCCGGCGGGCAGGGACGCGGCGGGCTGGCCGGTCATGTTGTACGGGTAGGAGGCGGGCGCCCACGCCAGCCACAGCAGGTCGCGGGCGTCGGCGGCCCAGTGGGGGCCGATGGCGGTGGCGTCGAAGGGTTCGACGGGCACGGTGGCCATGGCGAGCAGGTCGTAGTTGTCCATGACCGAGCGCAGGGTGGCGCGCAGGTTCTGGCGGATCTCCTCGGCCTGGATCACGGCGACGCCGCTGAGGGTGCGTCCGTGGCGCACGATGTGCAGGCGGCCGGGGTCGATGAGGGCCTCGTCCTGGGGGCGGGTGCCGGCGGCCTCGTTGGCGGCGAGGATGTCGACGACGGCCGGGTAGAGGTTGTTGCAGCGCACCTCGACCTCGTCGACGTGGTGGCCCTCTTCCAGGAGCACGTCGCGGGCGGTGTCGGTGACGCGGCGTATCTCCGGGTCGGTGCCCTCGTACTCGATCCAGCCGATGCGCAGGGAGCGCATGTCGCGCGGGGAGTCCAGCGAGCCGAGCCCGGAGTCGGGGTCGGTGGGGTGGGGGCCGGCGATGACCTGGCCCAGCAGCGCGGCGTCGGCGACGGAGCCGGCCAGGGGCCCCTGGTGGGCGAGGCGGTCGGCGCCGTTGGGGTAGTAGGGCACGCGGCCGTAGGAGGGTTTGTAGCCGACGACGCCGCAGAACGCGGCGGGGATGCGGATCGATCCGGAGCCGTCGGTGCCCAGCGCGCCCTCGCACAGGCCGGCGGCGACGGCGGCGGCGGCCCCGCCGCTGGAGCCGCCGGCGGTCAGCCGCGGGTCGTAGGGGTTGCGGGTGGGCGGGGCGACGCGGCCCACGGTGGAGGCGCTCCAGCCGAACTCGGAGGTGCTGGTCTTGCCGACGACGATCGCGCCGGCCGCGCGCAGCCTCGCCACGGCCGGGGCGTCCTGCGCGGGCCGGGTGTTGGGCAGCAGGGAGCCTCGCGTGGTGGGCAGGTCGCGGGTCTGCAGCAGGTCCTTGACGGAGACCGTCACTCCCAGCAGCGGCATGTCCCACCAGGCCTCGCGGCCGCGTTCGCGGATCAGGGCGTCCGCGTGCTCGGCGGCCCTGAGCGCCTCCTCGCCGGCGACGGCCACGTACGCGTCCAGGTGGTCGCGTTCGCGGACGGCCGCCAGCACGTCCTGGACGTGTTCGACGGCGGTGAGCTCCCGGCGGGACAGCAGTTCCTTGGTCCGGCGGATGCCGCGGGCGGTCATCGCTCACTCCTTCTGCTCCTGTGCTGCCGCGGGGCATTCAGGGGCGCTGCGGACGGTGCTCGTCGAGGAGGGGGCCGGTGCCCGGCGGGGCGGGGGAAGGACCCGCCGGGCGGCCCGTGGGGCACAGCCGCTCAGGACGCGCGGCTGGCGGGAGTGTCCTGGCCGGTGACGGCCGACCAGTGCCACGGGGAGTCGAACGCGGTGATCTCCGGTCCCGCTCCGGCCGCGGCCAGTTCCGCGGCCAGGCCCGTGGCCCGGCCGGTGAACGCCGACACCCGGTGCGCGGCGAGCAGGTCCTGCTCGTCGAAGGGGTCGCCGTCGCAGCGCAGCAGCCGCAGGTCGACGAAGCCGTTGAAGCGCCGCCCGTCGACCACGACGGACTGCGGGGAGCGGATGGAGAACCGCACGTGGTTGTTGACGTGCCCGTGGTGGTGCTGGTCGGAGTAGAAGGCGACGTCCGGGATGGTGGGCGGCACGAAGTGGTCGCGGTCGATCACCTCGGGGCCCTTGGGCAGGTTCCCGGCGATGAAGTGCCAGGAGTTGTACTGCATGCGCGAGGACATCGCCCAGGCGGCGTCGGCCAGGGCGGCGGTGGAGCCGCCGAAGTGCCGGGCGGCGGAGGGGTGGGGCACCACGCAGCAGAAGAAGCGGGTGATCTCCCAGTCGCAGATCTCCGCCCACCGCTGCTCGCGCAGCGCGCTGATCAGGTCGGGCAGGGACCGCATGCCCCGGCTCATCGCGAAGTCGGCGTCGAAGGCGTCGGTGGCGGCGGCCGCCGACTCGAAGACCAGCGACTCCAGGCCGGTGCCGAAGCCGCCGTGCGGGGCGCTGAGCCAGGCCGGGTCGGCGGCCAGTTCCCGGCCCAGGTCCTCCAGGGTGTCACCGGCCAGCGGCAGCCGGGCGGTCAGCCGGGCCACCACCGCCTCCTCACGGGCCCGGGCGCCGTCGGCGTAGGGCCGCGCCACCTTCTCGATCTTGTGCATGAGGGCGCCGTGGATCTCGCGGTAGAGCTGCGCGCCGGTGGCGACCTCGGCGCGGTGGGCGCGCAGGGCCCGGGCCAGCTCGTCGAGGTCGGCGACCTGGGCGGTGGGGGCGGGCGGCACCTGCTCGCGGCCCAGCGCGGCGTTGTAGCCGACCCGGATGCGTTCCAGCATGTGGGCGAGGTGGTCGACGGTGAGCTGGGTGCCGTTGGCCTCCTCGACGCGGCCGGGGCCGGCCGAGCGCACCAGGAGGGTCAGCCCGACCAGCAGCTGCACGTCGTGGTCGGACCACAGCTCCAGCGGCAGGCCCTGGAGGCTGCTGAGGGAGCAGTCGGGGTGGCCCGGCCACAGCGTCTTGCCGGTGAGGGTGTTGTGGTCGCGGAAGTTCGTGTACTGCCGGCCCTGCTGGTAGAGGACGAACGGCGCGGTGCGCAGCGCCGCCTCCTTGGCCTGCTCCAGCAGCGTCTCGCGGCCCTGCTCGCCCTGTGCCTCCAGCCAGGCGCGGCAGTCGGCGACGGTCTCGGCGACGCGGGCCTCGGCCCGTTGCAGGTACTCCCGGTAGGCGTCCAGGTCGGCCTGCATCCAGGGCACGCGGCGCACCCCGCCGACCAGCTGGTCGGCCTTCAGCGGCGGCTGCGAGGGCACGCGCAGCACGACCCGCCCGCTGGTGGCCAGGGCGATCTCGCCCCAGAAGACCGGCTCCCCCGCGTCCGGCGCGTGCGGGGCGGCGGTGGTGGTCTCCTGTGCGCGCCACGTCAGGCCGCACAGGACGGCCAGCGCCGCCTCCTCGGGGGCGCTGAGCGCACGCAGCTGGACGTCGGCCGGTACGTGGCCGTCCAGGGTGAGCAGCACCTCGGTGAACGAGCGCAGGTCGTCGGCTTGTTCGGCGCGCTGCCAGGCCCGCTTGAGCAGGCCCGGGAAGCCGGCGTCGGCCTCACGGACCCGGTCGGGCTTGAGCGTGGCGCCCGCGACCAGGCCCAGACGGCTGGGCCGGCGGCTGACCCGCTTCCTGGCGTTGGCGGCGCGGCGGGATTCCCCCCGCTCGGGCAAGGCACTCATCATGCACCCTTTGCGGTGAGCTCGATGTGGTTCCACATGGCGTCGTCGGTCGGCGTCCAGTCCTCGTCCACGTAGATGCAGTCCACGGGGCACTCCAGCACGCAGGCCGGGCAGCCCGAGCACAGCTCGGGGATGATCACTACGTCCAGGCCGCGGTCGAAGATGGCACCGAACTCCGCGGGGCAGCTGCGCAGGCACGTGTCGCACGTGATGCACTCGGACTTCTCGATGCGCCGCGGCGGCTTCTTCCAGGCGTCCGAGCGGTCGCGCTGGGCGATCCGCTCGGCGCGACCGGACAGCGCGGCCGGCGAAGCGATTTTTTTCATGAGCTCGGACCCCTTTGGGTGAGTCTTCTGGCCACAACCGGGATGCTCAGATGCTCGTGCGGCCCTCTCGACCGGCCCCTGAGCGCTGATGGGAACCGGGTCGAGCCCGCCCGGTGGGCGGCTTCCCGCCAGGAGCGAGTCCGGCGAGCTGGAGCAGGAGTTGTTTCACGTCGGTGGCTTTGATGCGGTCGCCGAGGGCGCGGGGGGTGGAGCAGATGAGGAGCGGGCCT
>NZ_JBVJCB010000021.1:0-47045 GCF_055589025.1 Streptomyces sp. NPDC041968
ACCGCGCGCTGCTCCAACCCCGCCCGCGACAACAGCGACCAGCCCACGTCCACCAGGTCGGGTCCGGACGCACCGGAGACCAGCTCCCGCAACCGATCCGCCTGGCCCGACAGCGCGCCCGCCGACCGCGCCGACACGACCAAGGGCACCACCCCGCCGCGAGCCACCCCGGACTCCGGCACCTCGATCGCCACCGGCCCGGCCTGTTCGAGGATCACGTGCGCGTTGGTGCCGCTCATCCCGAACGACGACACACCCGCCCGACGCGCGCGTCCCGTCTCGGGCCACGCCCGCGACTCGACCGCCAGCCGGATTCCGCCGGCCGACCAGTCGACATGCGATGTCGGTTCCTCCACGTGCAAGGTCGCGGGGACCACTCCGGAGCGCAGCGCCTGCACCATCTTGATGACGCCCGCCACACCCGCGGCCGACTGCGTGTGCCCGATGTTCGACTTGACCGAACCCAGCCAGACCGGACGGTCCTCGTCCCGGCCCTGTCCGTACGTCGCGAGCAGCGCCTGCGCCTCGATCGGGTCGCCCAGCCTGGTCCCGGTCCCGTGCGCCTCCACCACGTCCACGTCCGACGCCTCAAGACGCGCGTTGGCCAACGCCTGCCGGATCACCCGCTCCTGCGAGGGGCCATTGGGCGCCGTCAGACCGTTCGACGCACCGTCCTGGTTGACGGCACTCCCCCGCACCACCGCCAGCACCTCGTGTCCCCGGCGCACCGCGTCGGACAACCGCTCCACCAGCAGCAGGCCGACGCCTTCGGACCAGCCCGTGCCGTCCGCGGCCTCCGCGAACGCCTTGCACCGCGCGTCCTCGGCCAGTCCGTCCAGGCGGCTGAACTCGCTGAACACCCCGAAGCCGGCCATCACCGTCACTCCACCGGCCAGGGCCATGTCGCACTCACCGCCCCGCAGCGCCTGCACCGCGAGGTGCAACGCCACCAGGGACGACGAGCACGCCGTGTCCACTGTGACGGCGGGCCCTTCCAGGCCGAACGAGTACGCCACCCGGCCGGAGAGGACACTGGTGGCGCCGCCGGTGAGCTGGTAGCCGGCGACGTCCTCCGGGAGGGGCTTGTCGAGGCCGTAGTAGGAGGAAGTGGCGCCCGCGAACACGCCGATCGGCTCACCGGCGACCGCGAGGGGGTCGAGCCCCGCTGCCTCGAACGCCTCCCATGCCGTCTCCAGCAGCAGGCGCTGCTGGGGGTCCATCACCATCGCCTCGCGCGGCGAGATCCCGAACAGCCCGGCGTCGAACCCGGCCACGTCGTCGAGGAACCCGCCGAGCGGCGCGTACGGCAGGTCCGTGGTGTCGATGTCCCAGCCTCGGTCGGTCGGGAAGGCGGTGATGGCGTCCTCTCCGGCGTGCACGAGCCGCCACAGGTCCGCGGGCGACCGGACACCGCCGGGCAACCGGCACGACATGCCGATGATCGCGATCGGCTCGCCGTGGTCGGTGGCGGAGCCGGTGGTGGCCCGGTGCGCCGGCCCGACCTCGCCGACCAGTTCGGTGCCGAGGTGGTCGGCGAGCGCGGCCGGGGTGGGATGGTCGAACAGCAGCGTCGCGGGCAGGCGCAGGCCGGTGGCCGCGTTGATGCGGTTGCGCAGTTCGACGGAGGTCAGCGAGTCGAATCCGAGTTCCTTGAACACCCGGTCCGGGGCGACCGCGTCCGCGCCCGTGTGACCGAGGACGGTCGCGGCCTCGGCGCACACCAGTCCGGTGAGCAGGCGGCGCTGTTCGGCGGCGGGGAGCGCGGCGAGGCGTTCGGCGAGA
Source organism: Streptomyces sp. NPDC041968 (assembly GCF_055589025.1). NCBI lineage: Bacteria > Bacillati > Actinomycetota > Actinomycetes > Kitasatosporales > Streptomycetaceae > Streptomyces > Streptomyces sp. NPDC041968. Next base: position 1,783 of record NZ_JBVJCB010000021.1, read on the forward strand.
CCCGAACCGCCGGTGACGGTACCGGCGGCGCGGCGCGCGGGGGCGCGTACCAGGCCGCGCAGGAGCGCGGGCACGGGCCGCAGGGTCCGGGCGACGGACGCGTCGAAGCGCAGCGGGAGCAGGTACGGCAGACCGGTGGTGTGGGCGGCGTCGAAGAGGGCGAGTCCTTCGTCGGCGGAGAGCGCGCCGCCGACGCGGGTGGCGCGGGCGAGACCGGTGGTACCGAGGCCGCCGCTGATGGCGCTCTCCTCGGCCCACAGGCCCCAGCCGAGCGCGGTCGCGGCGAGTCCCCGGGTCCGGCGGTGCTGGGCCAGCGCCTCCAGGAAGGCGTTGGCGGCGGCGTAGTTGGCCTGGCCCGGGGAGCCGAAGGCGGAGGACGCGGACGCGTAGACGGTGAACAGGGCCAGGTCGTGGCCCGCGGTCAGTTCGTGCAGGGCGAGCGCGGCCTGGACCTTGGGGCGCAGCACGCCGGTGACCCGCTCGGGCGTCAGCGCCTCGATGACACCGTCGTCGGCGACACCGGCCGCGTGCACGACCCCGGTGAGCGGGTGTTCGGCGGGGAGGCCGGCCAGCAGTCCGGCCAGGGCCTCCCGGTCGGTGGCGTCGCAGGCGGCCACCCGCACCTGGGCGCCGAGCGCGCCGAGTCGCTCCGCCAGCTCCCGCGCGCCGGGCGCGGCGGGACCGCTCCGGCTCGTGAGGACCAGGTGTCGTACGCCCCGGTGCTCGACCAGGTGCCGGGCCAGCAGCGATCCGAGGGTGCCGGTGCCACCGGTGATCAGGACCGTGCCCTCCGGGTCGAGGGCCCGCGGCAGCATCAGGACGTTCTTGCCGACGTGGCCGCCCGAGGCGACGTGCCGGAAGACCTCCGGCGCCTGCCGGACGTCCCACGCCCGCGCGGGCAGCAAGGTGAACCGGCCGGCGCGGAACAGCTCCAGGATCTCCCGCAGCATCTCCTGCAACCGGTCCGGCCCTGCCTCGCCGAGGTCGAAGGAGCGGTAGCGGCGGTCGCCGAACGAGTCCGGGTCGCGCAGGTCCGCCTTGCCCATCTCCACGAAGCGGCCGCCGGGGGCCAGCAACCGCGCCGAGGCGTCGACGAACTCGCCTGCCAGCGCGTTGAGGACGACGTCCACGCCGCGCCCGTCGGTGCGCTGTGCGAAGGCCCGCTCGAAGCCCAGGTCGCGCGAGGAGGCGAGGTGGGCCGGGTCCAGTCCGGTCGCCGCCCACTTCGCCGGTGAGGCCGTCCCGTACACCTCGGCGCCCAGGTGCCGTGCGACCTGTACGGCGGCCATCCCCACGCCACCGGCGGCGGCGTGGACCAGCACCGACTCGCCGGCGGTCAGCCCTGCCAGGTCGACCAGCGCGTAGTAGGACGTCAGGAAGGCCATCGGCACCGAGGCCGCGTCCGAGAAGGTCCACTCCGGCGGGACCGGCGCCACCATCCGCCGGTCCACCACCGCCAGCGGCCCGAAGCCCCCCTGGAACAGGCCGAAGACGCGGTCGCCCGGTGCGAGGTCCCCGACACCGGGGCCGACCTCGACCACGACTCCCGCGGCCTCCGACCCCATGAGGGCCGTGGGGTCCGGGTACTGCCCGAGCGCGATCAGCACGTCGCGGAAGTTCACCCCCGCCGCACGCACCTCGACCCGTACCTCGCCCGGCGCCAGCTCCGCGGTCGCCTCGGCGGCGGGCGCCAGGGCCAGGTCGCGGAGGGAGCCGGAGGCGTGGTCGGCGGTGAGTCGCCAGCCCTCCGTGTCGGGCACGGCGAGTGCGCCGGACGCCGAGGCGCGGGCCAGCCTGGGGGCGAGCAGGGTGCCGCCGCGCCGGGCGAGCCAGGGTTCGTCGCCGTCCGTGAGCACGGCGAGCAGGTCGGCGTCGGTGTGGATGTCGGTGCCGGTCCCGGTCTCGGTTTCGGTCCCGCTGCCGGAGTCGGTGTCGCTGTCGCTGTCGCTGTCCAGCAGGACGAACCGGTCGGGGTGCTCGGCCTGCGCGGAGCGTACGAGACCGCCGACGGCCGCCCCGGACAGGCCGGTGACGTCGTCACCGGGTACCGCGGCCACGGCACGGCGGGTGATCAGCACCAGCCGGGATGCGGCGAACCGCTCGTCGGCCAGCCACGCCTGGATGCCGGCCAGGACCTCGGTGACGGCGCCCTCGGTGTCCGCTTCCGCCACGGGCCAGGCGACGAGGTCGGGTGCGGCACCGGAGAACCCGTCCAGGAAGGCGCCGAGTCCGTCGGTGGCCAGGGCGAGCGATGCCCGCCGGGACGGCCCGGGCACGGGCACCGGCGTCCAGTCGAGGAGGAACAGCGAGTCGTCGTGGCGCGGGCCGACGGCGGTCGCGGCCCGCAGGGTGAGCGACTCGACGGTGGCGACGGGGGTGCCCTCGGGGTCGCTGATCCGCAGCGTCCAGGCGTCCGCGCCGACGGGGGCGAGGTGGACGCGGGCCCGGGTGGCGCCGGTCGCGTGCAGGGTGGCGCCTTGCCAGGCGAAGGGCAGCCCGGCCCGGTCCGGGTCGAGGCCGGTGAGGTGCAGCGCGGCGTCGAACAGGGCCGGGTGCAGTCCGCAGCGGCCCGCCTCGCGGTGGGCGGACTCGGGCAGCTCCACCTCGGCGTACAGCTCATCGCCCGCCCGCCAGGCGGCCTTCAGCCCCTGGAAGACGGGACCGTACGCGAAACCGGCCCCCGTGGCCCGCTCGTAGAAGCCGTCGAGGTCCACCGGCTCGGCCTCCGGGGGCCAGGTCCGCACGGTGCCGGCCGGAGTGGCGGTCGGAGCGGCGGCGAGCTGTCCGACGGCGTGGCCGGTCCATTCCTCCTCGCCGTCGGGACGCGAGTGGATCTCCAGAGGGCGAGTGCCGTCCTCGCGCTCAGCTCCGGCGCTGACCTGGATCTGCACACCGCCGCGCGCGGGCAGCACGAGCGGCGCGGTGAGGGTGAGGTCGTCCACGGTCCCGCAGCCGACGTGTTCCCCGGCCTGCCAGGCGAGTTCGACGAACGCGGTACCCGGGACGAGGACACCGCCGAGGATCGTGTGGTCGGTGAGCCAGCCGTGCGTGGCGGCGGAGAGCCGACCGGTGAGCAGCACCCCTCCCCCGACGGCCGGCCACACGGCGGCGCCCAGCAGCGGGTGCCCCGTCGCGCCGAGGCCTGCGGAGGTCAGGTCCCCGGCACTCAGCCGGACGTCGGGCCAGTACGCCTGTCGTTCGAACGGGTACGTGGGGAGTTCCACGCGTCGGGCTCCCGCCGTGCCGAGCGGCGCCCAGTCGACGGGGGCGCCGTGCACGTGGATCCGCGCGATGCCGTGCAGCAGCGAGGCGGCCTCGTCAGGGCCGGAGCCCAGGGTGGGCACGGCGGTCGCGTCCTCGACGAGGTACGGCACGAGGGCGGACAGGGACCGGTCCGGGCCGAGTTCGAGGAAGCGGGTGGCGCCGAACCCGTGGGCCCGGCGCACGGCGTCCGCGAAACGGACGGGTGCGACGATCTGCCCGACCCAGTACTCGGGGGTGGCCGGGTCCCCGGGGGCGGTGGTGACGACGGGGAGCGTCGGGGCACGGTACGTCAACGACCGGGCGACGGCGGCGAACTCGTCGAGCATCGGCTCCATCAGGCGCGAGTGGAACGCGTGCGAGACCGCCAGCCGTTTCACCCGCACACCCCGTGTCCGGAACCGCTCCTCCAGGGCGCCGATCGCGTCGGCGTGCCCGGAGACGGTGACCGAGGTGGGCCCGTTGACCGCCGCCACGTCGATCCCGTCGGGCAGTTCCAGCCCGTCCTCGGCCGCTTCGACGGCGAGCATCGCGCCGCCCCGCGGCAACGCGTCCATCAGCCGGGCGCGCGCCGACACCAGGGCGCACGCGTCCTCCAACGAGAGCACCCCGGCGAGGTGCGCGGCGGCGAGTTCACCGATCGAGTGGCCCACCAGCATGTCCGGGGCCAGCCCCCAGGACTCCACCGACCGGAACAACGCCACCTCGACGGCGAACAGAGCGGGCTGCGTGTACGCGGTGCGTGCCAGAAGCTCCGCGTCCTCCCCGAACAGCACGTCCTTCAAGGGCCGCGGGAGTTGGACCTGTGCACAGACCGCGTCGAGCGCTTCGGCGAACACGGGGAAGGCCTCGTACAGCCCCCGTCCCATCCCCACCCGCTGCGCGCCCTGCCCCGAGAACAGGAACGCCGTGCGCCCGGGTGCCGCCGTGCCGGACTCCGCCTCCGGCGGGACCGTGCCCTCGCCGAGGTCCGCGAGCGCCCGCAGCGCGTCGTCGCGCCCCGCCGCCAGTACGACGGTCCGCGCGGCCAGCGACGCGCGGGTGGTGGCCAGCGAGTGGCCGAGGTCGGCCAGGCGTGCCTCGGGCCGCTCGGCCAGGTGCGCGTGGAGTGCCACCGCCTGCCGGCGCAGAGCGCGCTGGGTGCCGGCGGAGAGCGGGAGCGGGATCAGCGGCGGTTCGGGGGCCGTGGGCGGCGGCCCGGCCGGGCTCTCCCCGGTCTCGGGGTCGGGTTCGGGCGCCTGCTCCAGCACCGTGTGCGCATTGGTGCCGCTCACCCCGAAGGAGGAGACGGCGGCGCGTCTGGTCCGGTCGGGGCCGGGCCAGGGGCGGTTCTCGGTGAGGAGCCGTACGGCGCCGGTCGACCAGTCCACCTGCCGGGTGGGCTCGTCGGCGTGCAGGGTACGGGGCAGCACCCCGTGCCGCAGCGCCATGACCGTCTTGATGACGCCGGCGACACCGGCGGCGGCCTGGGTGTGGGCGATGTTGGACTTCACCGAGCCGAGCCACAGCGGGCGGTCGGCGGGGCGGCCCCGGCCGTAGGCGGCCAGCAGCGCCTGCGCCTCGATCGGGTCGCCGAGCCTCGTGCCGGTGCCGTGCGCCTCGACCAGGTCCACGTCGGAGGGCGCCAGGCCCGCCGAGGCCAGCGCGTCACGGATGACCCGCTGCTGCGAGGGGCCGTTCGGCGCGGTGAGCCCGTTGGAGGCGCCGTCCTGGTTGACGGCCGAACCGCGGACCACCGCCAGCACCTCGTGGCCGTTGCGTACGGCGTCCGAGAGCCGCTCCACCAACAGCATCCCGACGCCCTCGCCCCAGCCGGTGCCGTCCGCGCCGTCCCCGAAGGCCTTGCACCGGCCGTCGGCCGCCAGCCCCCGCTGACGGGAGAACTCGACGAACGCGGCAGGCGTGGCCATGACCGTGACGCCGCCCGCGAGAGCCATGGTGCACTCGCCCCTGCGCAGCGACTGCACGGCCAGGTGCAGCGCCACCAGGGACGCCGAGCACGCGGTGTCCACGGTGAGAGCGGGGCCTTCCAGCCCGAAGACGTACGAGAGCCGTCCGGACAGCACGCTCGCGACGGCGCCGGTGGCGAGATAGCCCTCGGCCGCCTGCGGGTCGGCGGCGAGCGCGGTGGCGTAGTCCTGGCCGTTGGTGGCGGCGAACACGCCGATCCGGCCGCCGCGCACCGATTTCGGGTCGATGCCGGCCCGCTCGAAGACCTCCCACGAGGTCTCCAGGAGCAGCCGCTGCTGCGGGTCCATGGCGACGGCCTCGCGCGGCGATATCTCGAAGAGCCCGGCGTCGAACTCGGCGGCCTCGTGGAGGAATCCGCCCTCGTGACCGTAGCTGCTTCCGGGCCGCTCGGGGTCCGGGTCGAGCAGTGCGTCCAGGTCCCAGCCGCGGTCGGTGGGGAAGGGGCCGACCGCGTCGCGACCCTCGGTGACCAGCTGCCACAGCTGTTCCGGGGTGCGGACGCCGCCGGGGAAGCGGCAGGCCATGGACACGATGGCGATGGGCTCGGAGTCCCGCTCCCGCTGTGCGCGCAGCTCCTGGTGCGCCTGCCGCAGCTCACCCGTGACGAACTTCAGGTGGTCGAGCAGCTTCTCTTCGTTCGTCATCAGAGCGACTCCCAGCGGGCAGGACCGTACATGGCGTCAGGACTTGCCGAATTCGTTGTGGATGAGGTCGAAGAGGTCGTCGGCGCTCGCCGCGGCCAGGTCGAGGTCCGCGGTCTTGGGCTCGGAGCGGGCGGGTGGCACGGTCGCCGCGGCGCCGAGCCGGTCGGTGAGGTCGCGCAGGCGGGCGAGCAGGACCGCCGTCTCCGTGCCGTCGAGGGGGGTCTCGGCGAGCGCCGCCTCGAGCTGGTCCAGCCGGGCGACCGCGTTCTCGCCGCCCGCCGGGGCGGCCGGGCCGCTCACGAGGAGGCCGCGCAGGTGCGTGGCGAGGGCGGCGGGGGTCGGGTGGTCGAACACCAGGGTCGCGGGCAGGGTCTGCCCGGTGGCGACGTCGAGCAGGTTGCGCAGTTCGACGGCCATCACCGAGTCGGTGCCCAGGTCGCGGAAGTGCCGGTCCGGGTCGATGGCGGCCGGGGTGCCGTGGCCGAGTACCGCGGCGGTCCGGGAGACCACCAGGTCGACCAGGATGCGTTCCTGCTCCGCCCGCGGCGCCCCGGCCAGCCGTTCGGCCAGGCCCGGCCCCTGCCGGTCGGGGGCGGGCGGCGCGGGCCTGACCGCGGCGGGCAGCAGCTCGAGCAGGCGCCCGCCGCGCCCCGCTTCCAGGACCGGGCCGAAGCGGCTCCAGTCGATGCCGGCCACGCAGAGCGTCGTCCGCTGCTCGGCGAGCGCCGCCGCCAGCGACAGGAGGGCCTGCTCGGGCGGCAGCGGTGTGACGCCGGTGCGCTGCTGCTGCTCGCCCGCGGCCGTGCCCGCGCCCACGCCCGCTCCGGCCCAGGGTCCCCACGCGAGCGCCGTGGCGGTGCGCCCGGCCGCTCGGCGCCGCTCGGCGAAGGCGTCCAGCGCGGCGTTGCCCGCGGCGTAGGCGGCCTGGCCGAGGTTGCCGACGACCCCGGCGAAGGAGGTGTACAGCACGAACGCGTCCAGCTCATGGTCCGCGGTCAGTTCGTCGAGGTGGCGGACGGCCGCCAGGCGTGCGTGCACCGCGTCCCCGACCCGGCCCGGGGTGAGCGAGCCGATCACTCCGTCGTCCACCGTCCCCGCCGCGTGCACGACGCCGGTGAGCGGCAGTTCCTCGGGTATGCCGGCGAGTACCCCGGCGAGCGCGGCGCGGTCGGTGACCTCGCAGGCGGCGAGGGTGACGCGGCTGCCGAGGGCGGTCAGTTCGGCGGCGAGTTCACCGGCACCGGGCGCGTCCGGGCCCCGGCGCCCGACGAGCACCAGGTGCGCCACGCCCTGCCGGGCGAGCAGCCGGGCGGTGTGCGCGCCGAGTGCGCCGGTACCTCCGGTGACCAGCACGGTGCCGGCCGGCCGCCACTCGACGGGCGTACGGTCCCCGTCGCCGGGGGCGCTCTCGACGAGGCGCCTGCCGAGTACACCGGTCCGGCGGATCGCCACCTGGTCCTCGGGGCCGTCGGCGCCGAGCAGCGCGGCCAGCCGTACGCCGGCCCGGTCGTCCCAGTCGGCGGGGAGATCGACCAGGCCGCCCCAGCCGCGGGGCATCTCCAGGGCCGCGACCCTGCCGAAGCCCCAGACGGCCGCCTGGTCGGGGTCGGGCCCCGGGTCGTCCGTGGAGACCCGCACCGCGCCCCGGGTGGCGCACCACAGCGGGCCCGTCACGGCCGCGTCGTCGAGCGCCTGCACGAGGGCGACCACGGAGGGCAGGGCGTCGGAGCCCGTGGCGGGTGGCAGAGCCAGCACACCGGCCGGGGTGGTCTCCGCCGTCGCGGCGCGGAGCCGGGTCGCGAGACTGGCGCGGTCGGTGCCTCCGGGGATGACGAGGGTACGTGCGCCGGCGCGGTGCAGCGCGCGGCTGATGTCGTCGGCGCCGGCATCGGCGCCGCCGTCCTCGCCGGGCGGCGTGACCAGGAACCACGTGCCGGTCGGCCGGGCGGCTTCTTCGGTCACCGGCACCCAGCGGACCTCGTACCGCCCCTCTCCGGAAGCGGTGCGGTGCCCGGCCGGAACGGCTTCGGGCCAGAAGCGGGTGTGCTGGAAGGGGTAGGGCGGCAGAGTGACGGGCGGGGCCTCGGGGAACACCGCCGCCAGGTCCACCGCCATCCCCCCGACCCACAGCCGCGCGACGGCCGCGAACAGGGACTCCACCTCCGGACGGCGCCGGCGCATCGCGGGCACCGCACCGGGGGCGAGGCCGCTGAGGACGCCGTCGGGGCCGAGTTCCAGGAAGCGGGTGGCGCCGGCCTCGTGAGCACGGCCGAGCGCGTCGGCGAAGCGGACCGGCTCGCGCACCTGGCCCACCCAGTACTCGGGGGTGGCCAGGTCACCGGGGGCGGTGGTGAGGACCGGGATCTGCGGGGCCTGGTAGGTCAACGACCGCGCCACGGCCGCGAAGTCGGCCAGCATCGGCTCCATCAGGCGGGAGTGGAACGCGTGCGAGACCGCGAGGCGCTTGACGCGGATCTCCCGCGCCCGGAGTCGCTCCTCCAGTTCCGCGATCGCTGCCGCCTCACCGGACACCGTCACCGACGTCGGCCCGTTGACCGCCGCCAAGTCCACCCCGTCCGGCAACGGCAACTCGGACTCCGCCACCTCCACGGCCAGCATCGCCCCACCCTCGGACAGCGCGTCCATCAACCGCCCCCGCGCCGACACCAGCACGCAGGCATCGTCGAGCGACAGCACTCCCGCGCAGTGCGCGGCGGCCAGCTCACCGATCGAATGCCCCACCAGCACATCCGGGGTCACACCCCACGACTCCAGCAACCGGAACAACGCCACTTCCAGCGCGAACAGCCCCGCCTGCGCGTAGACCGTCCGCTCCAGCAGCCCCGCGTCCTCGCCGAACACCACCTCACGCAACGGACGCTCGAGATCCACCCGCGCACACACCGCGTCGAAGGCATCCGCGAACACCGGGAAAGCCCCGTACAGCTCCCGGCCCATCCCCAACCGCTGCGAACCCTGACCCGAGAACAGCAGCGCCGTGGATCCCTCACGGGCTGTTCCTCGGACGGCCCTGGCGGACGGCTCGTCCGTCGTCAGCGCCGTCAGGCCCTCGGCGTACCCCGCGATGTCCTCGGCGAGCACGACGGCGCGGTGTGCCAGGCCGAGGCTCGTCGTGGCGAGTGCCCGGCCCACCGCGACACCGGAGACGCCGGGGTCGTCGCACAGCGTCAGGAGCCCCTTCGCCCGCGCGTTCAGCGCCGCGCCGGAGTGGGCCGAGAAGGCCCACGGCAGTACGGAGTCCTGGGCCGGCGCCGAGGGTACGGCGACATCGGCCTGTTCCAGGACGACATGGGCGTTCGTGCCGCTGATCCCGAACGAGGAGACGGCCGCCCGGCGCGGCCGGTCGGGCCTGGGCGTCCACGGAGTGGTCTCGGTGAGGAGGCTCAGGCTGCCCGAGTCCCAGTCGACCGACGGTGACGGTTCCGCCGCGTGCAGGGTGCGGGGCAGCTCGCCGTGGTCCATCGCCAGCAGCATCTTGATGACGCCGGCGATGCCCGCGGCCGCCTGGGTGTGGCCGATGTTCGACTTCACCGACCCCAGGTGGAGGGGTTCCGAGCGGTCCTTGCCGTACGTCGCGAGCAGCGCCTCCGCCTCGATCGGGTCGCCGAGCCTCGTACCGGTGCCGTGTGCCTCCACCGCGTCGACCTCCGAGGGCCACAGCCCGGCCGAGTTCAGCGCGGCGCGGATCACCCGCTGCTGCGCGGGGCCGTTCGGCGCGGTCAGGCCGTTGGACGCGCCGTCCTGGTTGACCGCGCTGCCCCGCAGCAGCCCGAGCACGCGGTGGCCCTGGGCCCGGGCGTCCGAGAGCCGCTCCAGCAGCACCAGCCCGGCGCCCTCACCCCAACCGGTGCCGTCCGCGTCGGCCGAGAAGGCCTTGCAGCGCCCGTCGGCCGCAAGGCCGCGCTGGTGGGCGAACTCCAGGAACGCGGTGGGCGCGGCCATGACCGTGACACCGCCGGCGAGCGCCATCGAGCACTCCCCCGACCGCAGTGACTGCGCCGCCAGGTGCAGGGCGACCAGGGACGACGAGCAGGCGGTGTCCACCGTGACGGCCGGGCCCTCCAGCCCGTACGTGTAGGAGATCCGGCCGGACAGCACGCTGGCCGCGCTGCCGGTGGCCACATGGCCCTCCAGCCCTGATCCGGTGGCGGGGAACAGCCCGGCGTAGTCCTGGCCGTTCGTGCCCACGAAGACGCCGACACGGCTGCCCTGGAGGGAGGCGGGGTCCAGGCCGGCCCGCTCGAAGGTCTCCCAGGAGATCTCCAGCATCAGCCGCTGCTGCGGGTCCATGGCCTGCGCCTCGCGGGGGGAGACGCCGAACAGGTCCGCGTCGAAGCCGGCCGCGTCGGGCAGGAAGCCACCGCGACGCGCGAAGTCGGGGGCGTCGCGCAGGTCCCAGCCCCGGTCGACGGGGAAGTCGCCCACCAGGTCGAGACCTCGGGAGAGCAGATCCCAGAACTCCTCCGGGGTGGCCGCGCCGGGGAACCGGCAACCCATCGCGACGATGGCGACGGGGTCCTGGGGCGCGGCGGGCGCGGGGAGGCCAGGGGTCGCGGTGGCGGCGGTCCCGGTGCCGCCGGTCAGTTCGGCGCGCAGCCGGGTGGCGAGGGCGGCCGGTGTGGGGTGGTCGAAGATCAGGCCCGCCGGGAGCGGGAGCCCGGTGGCGGCGCGCAGGGCGTTGCGCAGCTCGACGGCGGTGAGTGAGTCGAAGCCCAGGTCGCGGAAGGCCTTGTCGGGCGCGACGGTGGCCGCCGTACCGTGGCCCAGCACGAAGGCCGCCAGGGTGCGTACCAGTTCCTCGGTGATCCGGCGTCGCTCGCCCTCACCGGCGGCGGCGAGGCGCGCCGCGAGGCCGGTAGCGTCGCCGGAGTCGTCGGCACCGTCCGGTGTGGCGGCGGGGACGAGTTCGCGCAGCAGCGGGCTGGGGCGTGCCGCGGTGAAGCCGGTGGCGAACCGCCTCCAGTTGACGTCCGCGACGACGACGGCGGCGGCGGCGTCGGCCGTCCCGTCGCCGTCCGCGGCGTCGAGCATCCGGCCGAGGACGGTGACGGCGAGGTCCGGTGGAAGGGGGGTCAGTCCGGAACGACGCAGCCGCTGGGTGAGCGCCTCGTCCTCGGCCATGCCGGTCTCCGCCCACGGCCCCCAGCCGATCGACGTGGCGGGCAGCCCCTGGGCGCGGCGGCGCTCGGCGAGTGCGTCGAGGTGGGCGTTGGCGGCGGCGTAGTTGGCCTGGCCCGCCGTGCCGACGGCGCCGGTGAAGGACGAGAAGAGGACGAAGGCGTCGAGCGGGAGGTCACGGGTGAGGGTGTCGAGGTTCTCGGCGGCCAGGGTCTTGGCCCGGAGCACCTGTTCGAAACGTTCGGGTGTCAGGCTGTCGAGTACGCCGTCGTCCAGCACACCGGCCGCGTGCACGACGGCGGTGAGCCGGTGCTCCTCCGGTATCTCGGCGAGCAGGGCGGCGAGCGCGTCGTGGTCGGCTGCGTCGCAGGCCACGGCCGTCGCCGTGGTGCCCGCTGCCGCCAGTTCGGCGGCCAGCTCCGCGACGCCGGGCGCCTCGGGGCCGCGCCTGCTGACGAGCAGCAGCCGGCTGTGGCCGCGCGCGGCGAGCAGGCGGGCCACCTGGGCACCGAGCGCGCCGGTTCCGCCGGTGACCAGCACGGTGCCGCCGGTGCGGGGTACGGGGGCCGCGGTCGGGGAGATCGGTGCGGCAGCGACGAGGCGGCGGGCGAAGACGCCTTCGGCCCGGATCGCCACTTGGTCCTCTCCGTCGCCGGCACGTGCGCCGCCGGCAGCGAGTACGGCGCAGAGCCGGTTCCCCGCACGGGCATCCAGGATCTCGGGCAGGTCGACCAACCCGCCCCAGACGTGCGGGAGTTCGAGGGCGGCTCCCCGGCCGAATCCCCAGATCTGGGCTTGGGCGGGGTCGGGTGGGCCGTCGGAGCGGCCGGTCGAGACCGCGCCCCGGGTGACGGTCCACAGCGGGACATCGGTGTCTGCGCAGGCCTGGGTGAGCGTCAGGGTGGCGGCCAGCCCCCGGCCGAGGGCCGCCCCCGTGCGCGAGACGCCGGTGTCGGTCCCCAGCAGCGAGACGACGCCCGCGAGTTCGCCGCAGGAGCGCAACCGGTCGGCGAGGGCGGTCCGGTCGACGCGAGGGTCCGGGAGGGCGAGCACGGTGGCGCCGCTGCGGCGCAGCGCGTCGGCGACCTGCGCGTCCAGGGCGTCCGGGGCGTCCGCGCCGACCGGGGTGTCAGCGTTGACCGGGCTGTCCGGGCCGACGACGAGCCAGACGCCGTCGAGCACGGTGGGCGCCGGAGCGACGGGCCGCCAGACCGCCCGGTAGTACCAGGAACCGACGGCCGCCTCGGTGCGCCGGCGGTCGTGCCAGGACGCGAGGTGCGGCATCAGGTCGGCCAGTCCGCGCCGTGCTTCGTCGTCGGGCAGGCCCAGGGTGTCGGCGAGCCGGTCTACCTCGCGCCCGGCGACGGCCGTCCAGAATCCGGCCTCGGCCCGTTCCCGGGGGGCCGTGCCGCCGCCGTCGGCCGCGGTGTCGGGCCAGTAGCGCCGGCGCTGGAAGGCATAGGTCGGCAACTCGACGGCGTGGCCCCCGAGCGGCGCGAAGTACCTGTCCCAGGCGATGTCGGCGCCGTGTACGTACATCTCGGCGACGCCGCGCAGCAGCGTGGTGTGCTCGTCGTGGCCGGAGCGCAGGGCGGGGACGGCGGTGACATCCTCGGTGAGGTGCGCGACGAGGGCGGACAGGGGGCCGTCGGGGCCGAGTTCCAGGAAACGGGTGGCGCCGGCCTCGTGAGCACGGCGCACCGCGTCGGCGAAACGGACGGGCTCGCGTACCTGCCCCACCCAGTACCCGGGCGTGGCCAGGTCGCCGGGGGCGGTGGTGTCCACCGGGATCTGCGGGGCCTGGTAGGTCAACGACTGGGCCACGGCGGCGAAGTCCGCCAGCATCGGCTCCATCAGGCGGGAGTGGAAGGCGTGCGAGACCGCCAGCCGTTTCACCCGCACGCCCTGCACCCGAAGCCGCTCCTCCAGCCCTGCGACCGCCTCCGCCTCCCCCGACACCGTCACCGACATGGGCCCGTTCACCGCCGCCAGCTCCACACCGTCAGGCAACTGCAACTCGCCCTCGGCCACCTCCACGGCCAGCATCGCCCCACCCTCGGGCAGCGCGTCCATCAACCGCCCCCGCGCCGACACCAGCACGCAGGCATCGTCGAGCGACAACACTCCCGCGCAGTGCGCCGCGGCTATCTCCCCCACCGAGTGACCCACCAGCACATCCGGCACCACACCCCACGACTCCACCAGCCGGAACAGCGCCACCTCCAACGCGAACAACCCCGCCTGCGCGAACACCGTCCGCTCCAACAACCCGGCGTCCTCGCCGAACACCACCTCCCGCAACGGACACCCCACATCCACCCGCGCACACACCGCGTCGAAAGCCTCCGCGAACACCGGAAACGCCCCGTACAGCTCCCGCCCCATCCCCGACCGCTGCGAACCCTGACCAGTGAAGAGGAACCCCGTGCGCCCGGGCGAGGCGACTCCGGCCGGCGCGTTGCCGCGTCCGGCCGCCAGCGCGTCCAGTGCGCGCAGCAGTTCCTCGCGGCCCGTCCCCAGCACCACCGCCCGGTGCTCCAGTGCCGCGCGCCGGGTCGCCAGGGAGAGCCCGATGTCGGCCGGCTCCTCGGCCGCGGCCGCTTCGCGCAGCCGGGCCGCCTGGGCGCGCAGTCCCTCCGGCGAGGCACCGCTCAGCACCCAGGGCACGAGCGTGTCCGGCACTCGGGTGTCCCGGCGGGGGACGGGTTCGCCCTCGTCCGGTGCCTGTTCGATCACGGTGTGTGCGTTGGTGCCGCTGATCCCGAACGACGAGACCGCCGCGCGGCGGGGTCGCCCGGCCGACGGCCACTCCCGCTCCTCGGTGAGCAGTTCCACCGCTCCCGCCGACCAGTCCACGTGCGACGAGGGTTCGTCGGCGTGCAGGGTGCGGGGCAGCACGCCGTGGCGCAGCGCCAGGATCGTCTTGATGATGCCGCCGACACCCGCCGCCGCCTGGGTGTGCCCGATGTTGGACTTCAACGACCCGAGCCACAGCGGTCGTTCCGCGTCCCGGCCCTGCCCGTACGTGGCCAGCAGCGCCTCCGCCTCGACCGGGTCGCCCAGCTTCGTGCCCGTACCGTGCGCCTCCACCATGTCCACGTCGCCGGGCGCCAGGCCGGCGTCGGCGAGAGCGGCGCGGATGACCCGCTGCTGCGAGGGGCCGTTAGGGGCCGTGAGACCGTTGGACGCGCCGTCCTGGTTGACGGCCGAGCCGCGCACCACCGCGAGGACGGTGTGCCCGTGGCGTCGCGCGTCGGACAGCCGCTCCACCAGCAGCACCCCGGCGCCCTCCGACCAGCCGGTGCCGTCCGCGTCGGCCGAGAAGGACTTGCAGCGGCCGTCGGGCGCGAGTCCCCGCTGCTTGCTGAAGTCCACGAACACGCCGGGTGCGGACATCACGGTGACGCCGCCGACGACGGCCATCGAGCACTCGCCCGCACGCAGTGACCTCGCGGCCAGGTGCAGCGCCACCAGGGACGACGAACACGCCGTGTCCACGGTCACGGCCGGGCCCTCCAGCCCGTACGTGTAGGCGATCCGACCGGACACCACGCTGCCGGCGCCCCCGGTGGCCCGGTAGCCCTCGGTCTCGGGAAGGGCCTCGGCGGCATGCGCGTAGTCGTGGTACATGACGCCGGCGAAGACACCGGTGTCGCTGCCGCGCAGGCCGGTCGGGTCGATGCCGGCCCGCTCGAAGGCCTCCCAGGACAGCTCCAGCAGAAGCCGCTGCTGGGGGTCCATCGCCAGCGCCTCGCGCGGCGAGATGCCGAACAGCTCCGCGTCGAAGTCGGCGGCATCGTGCAGGAAGCCGCCGTGTCGTGCGTAGGTGGTGCCGGGGCTGGACGGGTCGGGATCGTGGAGGCGCGCGAGGTCCCAGCCGCGGTCGGTGGGAAAGCCGGTGATGCCGTCGCGGCCCTCCCGGACCATCCGCCAGAGTTCCTCGGGGCCGTCCACACCGCCCGGGTAGCGGCAGCTCATCGCGACGACGGCGATCGGCTCGTCCGCACCGGCGGCGTTCCGCGAGCGCGGTACGGCCGGGTCCGCGGTGGTACCGCTCAGCTCCTCGCGGAGGTGGGCGGTCAGCGCGGCGGGGCTGGGGTGGGAGAAGACCAGGGTGGCGGCCAACCGCAGTCCGGTGGCGGCGGCCAGCCGGTTGCGCAGTTCGACGCCGGTGAGGGAGTCGAAACCGAGGTCCTTGAAGGTGCGGCCGGTGTCCACTCCGGTACCGGAGGAGTGTCCCAGCACGGCCGCGACGGTCGTCCGTACCAGTTCCTCGACGGCGCGCGTCCGCTCGGGCTCGGGCAGTGCGGCGAGGCCGTCGGTGCCCGCGGACGACCGGGCGGCGGCCGAACGGAGCACGGGGCGCGCCAGGTGTCGCAGCAGCGGCGGTACGTAACCGTCGCCGGGGGCGGGTTCGGCGGCCGTGGCCAGGACGTGGGCGGGCCCGGCGGTCACGGCCGCGTCGAGCAGCCGCACGCCCCGGTCCGGGTCGAGCGCGCCGCCCAGCGCGGCGAAGCGCGCGCGGTCCGTCGTGCCGAGTCCGGCGGCCATGCCCTCGGTTCCGCCCCACAGCCCCCAGCCCACCGCGACGGCGGGCAGGTGCTCGGCGCGGCGGCGGGCGGCGAGCCCGTCGAGGAAGGCGTTGGCCGCCGCGTACGACGCCTGGCCGGCGGTGCCGAAGGCAGCGGCCACGGACGAGAACAGGACGAAGGAGGTGAGGCCGAGACCGCGGGTCGCCTCGTCGAGGAGGGCGGCCGCCTCGGCCTTGGGGCGCAGCACCGCGGCAGCGCGTTCGGGTGTCAGCGAGGTGAGCAGGCCGTCGTCGAGGACGCCCGCGGTGTGGACGACGGCGGTGACTGGGTGGTCGGCGAGCACCTGGTCGAGGTCGCCCCGGTCGGCGGCGTCACCGGCGACGACCACGACGGTGGCGCCCCGCGCGGTCAGTTCGGCAGCGAGGGCGGCGGCACCCGGCGCCTCCGGGCCGCGCCGGCTGAGCAGCACCAGACCCGCGACCTGGTGCGCGGAGACCAGGTGGCGGGCGACGCGGGCGCCGAGCGCCCCGGTGCCGCCGGTGATCAGAACGGTGTCGTGCGGGCCCCACGGCGGGTTGGCTCCGGCCCGCAGCCGGGACGCGAGCGGGGTCAGCGGGGTGCCGGCACGGAGGGCGGCCTGGGGTGTGTCGGCGGGCAGACCGGCGGCGAGGGCGGCGGCCGAAGCGGCCGTGCCGTCCAGGTCCGCGAGGCCGAACCGGCCCGGGTGTTCGGCCTGCGCGGACCGCAGCAGGCCCCAGACCGCGGCGGCGGCGGGATCGACGCTCTCACCGTCGGCCGTGGCGACGGCGTTCCGGGTGACGACCAGCAGCCGGCTGCCGGAGCGGCGCTCGTCGTCCACCCAGTCGCGCACCAGGCCGAGTACGGCGGTGACCGTGTCGTGTGTGCGCCGTGCGAGGGCCGCGCCGGTCGCGGACGGCTCCGGGCCGGCGCCCACGCAGGCGAGCACCGTGCCGGGCACGGCCGCCACGTCCGCCAGGGTGGCCGGGCCGGGGAAGGAGCCCGCCGCGGTGACCGTGTCGAGGAGGTCGGTGGGGCCCACCGGTACGGCCGCGTACGGCACTTCGCGGTCCCCGTCGCCTGCGGGGGTCCAGTCGACGCCGTGGAGCACCCCGGAGGCCGTGTCGCCCAGCCGGTCGGCGGTCACGGGCCGGAGGGCGAGCGACCGCACCGTCAGCACGGGCGCGCCCGCCGGGTCGGCGAGGCGGACCGCGTACTCGTCGGCACCGCGCCGGGTCAGGGTGACGCGCAGCGCGGTGGCGTCGAGGGCGTGCCGGGTCACGCCGGACCAGGCGAACGGCAGCAGGGTCGCGCCGTCCTCGCGGAGCAGGCCGGTGGCACCGAGCGCGTGGAGCGCGGCGTCGTACAGCGGGGCCTGCGGCCCTTCGGGCAGCTCGACCTCCGCGTACACCGTGTCCCCGTCGCGCCAGGCGGCGCGCAGGCCCCGGAAGGCGGGGCCGTAGGAGAGGCCGGCGGCCGTGAGCGCGTCGTAACCGGGTGCGGTGGCCGTACCCGTGGGGTGCCAGGGGTCGCGTGTCCCGGTGGCGTCCACGAGCGGGCGGACCGGCTCCAGGACGCCGGCGGCGTGGGTGGTCCAGAGCGCACCGGCATCGCCGTCGGGACGGCTGTGGATCTCGACGGTCCGCTCGGCCACCGTCATCTGGAGCTGGACGGCGCCCTGCTCGGGCAGGACCAGGGGCTCGCGCAGGGTCAGCTCGGCGAGTCCCGGCAGCCCCGCGCCGGCTCCCGCGTGGAGGGCGAGATCGACGAGGGCGGTTCCGGGCAGCACGACCCGGCCGTGGACCACGTGGTCGGCCAGCCAGGGGTGGGTGGCGAGTCCGACGACGCCGGTCCAGACCAGCCCGCCGTCGCCCGCCAGGGGCACGACGGCGCCCAGCAGCGGATGGCCGGCCGTGTCCACGCCCGCGGCGGCGAGTGCGGTGGTGGAGGCGGTCCGGGAGGTCCAGTAGCGGGTGCGCTGGAAGGCGTAGGAGGGTAGTTCCACGACGCGGGAGGCGCCCGCACCGGCGACGGCCGCCCAGTCCAGTGGCACGCCGCGGGTCCACAGCACCGCGGCGGCGTGGGCGGGCCCGGTGCCGTCCTGGCCGCGACGCAGCAGCGGCACGGCGACGGCCTCCTCCAGGAGGACCGGGACGAGGGCGGACAGGACACCGTCGGGGCCGAGTTCCAGGAAGGTCCGCACCTCGGGGAGCGAGGCGAGTGCGTCGGCGAATCGGACGGGCTCGCGTATCTGCCCCACCCAGTACTCCGGGGTGTCGATCGCACCCGGGGCGGTGGTGCGGACCGGGATCCGGGGGGCGTGGTAGGTCAGCGACTCCGCGACGGCGGCGAAGTCGGCCAGCATGGGCTCCATCAGGCGGGAGTGGAAGGCGTGCGAGACCGACAGCCGTTTGACGCGTATCTCCTGGGCCCGCAGCCGCTCCTCCAGCTCCGCGATCGCCTCCGCCCCGCCCGAGACCGTCACCGACGTGGGTCCGTTGACCGCCGCCAGGTCCACCCCGTCAGGCAGCTCCAGACCCTTCTCGGCCACCTCCACGGCCAGCATCGCCCCGCCCTCGGGCAACGCGTCCATCAACCGCCCCCGAGCGGACACCAACGCGCAGGCATCGTCGAGCGACAGCACTCCCGCGCAGTGCACCGCCGCCAGCTCACCGATCGAATGGCCCACCAGCACATCCGGGACGACGCCCCAGGACTCCGCCAGCCGGAACAACGCGACCTCCAGCGCGAACAGCCCCGCCTGCGCGTAAACCGTCCGCTCCAGCAGCCCCGCGTCCTCGCCGAACACCACCTCCCGCAACGGACGCTCGAGATCGACGCCCGCACAGACCGCGTCGAAGGCATCCGCGAACACCGGAAACGCCCCGTACAGCTCCCGGCCCATCCCCAACCGCTGCGAACCCTGACCGGTGAACAGGAACCCCGTGCGCCCGGGTGACGCGACCCCGTGCAGCACACCGGTCGCGTCGTGGCCCTCCGTCACCGCGTCCAGGCGGGACGCGAGTTCCTCGCGGTCGGCCGCGAAGAGGGCCGCGCGGTGGTCCAGGGGGAAGCGGGTGGTCGCCAACGACCGGGCGATCGCGGTCGTCGGTACGGACGGTTCGGCGTCCAGGAAGGCGCGCAGCCGGGCCGCCTGGGCGCGCAGGGCGGCGGCCCCGTGCCCGGAGAGGAGTACGGGCAGCGCGAGGCGGGGCTCGGGTTCTTCCTCGTCCGGGACGGCCGGTTCGGGTGCCGCCTCGATGACCGCGTGAGCGTTGGTGCCGCTGATGCCGAACGAGGAGACACCCGCCCGGTACGGCCGGTCCGCGGGAGGCAGGGTCACGTGCTCGGTGAGCAGCCGCACGGCGCCCGCCGACCAGTCCACGTGCGGCGTCGGCTCGTCGGCGTGCAGGGTGCGGGGCAGCACGCCGTGCCGCAGCGCCAGGACCGTCTTGATGACGCCGGCGACACCGGCGGCGGACTGGGTGTGCCCGATGTTGGACTTCAACGACCCCAGCCACAGCGGGCGTTCCGCGTCCCGGTCCTGCCCGTAGGTGGCCAGCAGCGCCTGCGCCTCGATCGGGTCGCCCAGCCGTGTCCCGGTGCCGTGCGCCTCCACCACGTCGACGTCGGAGGGTTCCAGGCCGGCCGCGTCGAGGGCCGCCCGGATGACCCGCCGCTGGGCCAGGCCGTTGGGTGCGGTCAGCCCGTTGGAGGCCCCGTCGGAGTTGACGGCGGAGCCCCGCAGCACGGCCAGCACCTGCTGCCCGTCGGCCAGCGCGTCGGACCGGCGGCGCAGGACGAGCATGCCCGCGCCCTCGGACCACCCGGTGCCGTCGGCCCGTGCTCCGAACGCCTTGCAGCGGCCGTCCGGGGAGAGGCCGTCCTGCCGCGCGAACTCGACGAGGACACCGGGCGTCGCCATCAGGGTGACGCCACCCGCCAGGGCCGTGGAGCACTCCCCCGCGCGCAGCGACTGCGCCGCCAGGTGCAGCGCCACCAGCGACGACGAACACGCGGTGTCCACGGTCACCGCCGGACCGTCGAACGCGAAGGCGTAGGCGATCCGGCCGGAGGCGACGCTCGCGGTCGTACCGGTCAGCAGGTAGCCCTCGGAACTCTCGGCGGGCTCGTGCATCCGGGGGCCGTAGTCCTGCGCGGTGGCCCCGACGAAGACGCCGGTGCGGCTGCCGCGCACGTCGGCCGGGTCGGTGCCGAGCCGCTCCAGCGCCTCCCACGTGACCTCGAGGAGCAACCGCTGCTGCGGGTCCATGGCGACGGCCTCGCGCGGCGAGATGCCGAAGAGCCCGGCGTCGAAGCCCGCGATGTCGTCCAGGAACCCGCCGGCCGTGGGAAGTGCGGTGTCCAGGGCGGCCAGGGCAGGCTGCCAGCCCCGGTCCTCGGGAAGGCCGGTCAGTACCTCGCGGCCCTCGCTCAGCGCATCCCACAGCGCCGCGGGCGAGTCGATGCCGCCGGGGAAGCGGCAGGCCATGGAGACGATGACGACGGGGTCGTCGGCGTCGGCGGGCTGCGGGGCGGGCGTGGCGCGGGAGGGGCGGGCGGCGTCCTCACCGCGCAGCGCGTCGCACAGGTGGCGGGCGGCCGCGGCCGGGGTGGGGTGGTCGAAGAGGAAGGTGGGCGGCAGGGTGAGCCCGGTGGCCGCGGCGAGCCGCGTCCGCAGCTCGACCAGGGTCAGGGAGGCGATCCCGAGGGCCTTGAAGGTCTGTTCCGGGTCCACGTCCCCGGCTGCGGCGAACCCGCCGACGACGGCGGCGTGGGACCGGATCAGCTCGCGCACCGTACTGCGGGCGGACTGCGGCGAGAGGGCGCGCAGCCGGTCGCGCAGTGAGTCGTCCGGGGTGGTGGCCGTGTCCGGATCGGCGCCGGTGGCCGGGTCGGCGGCGTCCCGGACGGATTCGCCGGTGCCGTTCCAGAGCGCGGCGGCCTCGCCGGGCCGCCAGTGGCGCTCTCGCTGGAAGGCGTACGTGGGCAGGTCCACGACCGTGCCCGGCGGGGCGGGCAGCCGGACGTCGCGGCCGTGGGCGAGCAGTTCGGCGGCGGAGGCGAGCAGCCGCGCGCGCCCCCCGTCGCCGCGCCGCAGCGAGCCGACCACCGCGGTGTCGGGCGCGTCCAGCTCGGCCAGGGTGTCGCGTACGGCGGCCACCAGCACCGGGTGCGGGGTGGTTTCGACGATGAAGCGGAAGTCCTCGTCGGCGAGCCGCCGGACGGCGGTGGCGAACTCGACGGTGGACCGCAGGTTCCGGTACCAGTAGGCGGCGTCCAGGCCGGCCGTGTCGGTCCACTCGCCGGTGACGGTGGAGAGGAACGGCACCTCGGAGGTCCGCGGTGCGATGTCCGCGAGCGCGGTCAGCAGCTCGTCCCGGACCAGCTCGACGTGCGAGGAGTGCGAGGCGTAGTCCACCGGTACGCGCCTGGTCTCGACGCCGTACGTCGCGCACCGTGCCGCGAAGTCGTCGAGGGCGTCGACCGGTCCGGAGACCACGGCCGCGCTGGGTCCGTTGTCGGCGGCGATCGAGAGGGCGGGCGCGGTCTCCAGCCACGGGCGGACCTGTGCCGCCCCGGCCTGCACGGACAGCATCCCGCCCTGTCCGGCCAGGGCGCCGATGGCGCGGCTGCGCAGGGCGACCACCTTGGCCGCGTCCGGCAGCGACAGCGCGCCCGCCACGCAGGCCGCGGCGATCTCGCCCTGGGAGTGTCCGGCGACGGCGTCGGGGACGACACCCAGTGACCGCCAGGTCTCCGCCAGCGCCACCATCACGGCGAAGAGCGCGGGCTGCACGACGTCGACCCGCTCCAGCGTGGGCGCGCCCTCGGCACCGCGCAGGACGTCCGTCAGCGAGAAGTCGGTGTGCGGGGCGAGCGCCTCCGCGCAGGCGTGGATCGCACCGGTGAACACCTCGTCGGTGTCGAGGAGTCCGGTGGCCATGGCGGGCCACTGCGAACCCTGCCCGGAGAAGATCATGGCCAGCCGTCCGGTGCGCGCGGCGCCCTCGCTGACGCCCGTCGCCGGCAGTCCGGCGGCCACCGCGGAGAGCTGGGCGAGCAGCTGCTCCCGGTCCTCGGCGAGGAGCACGGCGCGCCGGGCGAAGCGGGTGCGGGTGGTGGCCAGCGAGTGCGCCACGTCCGCCACGGCCAGGTCCGCTCCCTCCACCGCGTCCTTCAGCCGGGCGGCCTGGGCGCGCAGCGCCTGCGCGGTGTGGCCGGAGACCAGCACGGGCACGGGAGGAGTGGTCCCGTCGGCTGTTGGAGCCGGCGGCTCGGTGGCCGGCCGGGCCACCGGGTCGGGTGCGGGGCCCAGCACCAGGTGGCAGTTGGTCCCTCCCATGCCGAAGGAGCTGACCCCGACGAATCCCTCGCCGCCCAACGGGCTCGTCCCGGTCTGCACCCGCAGGTTCAGCCGTTCCAACGGGATACCGGCGGGCGGGGAGGCGAAGTTGAGGCTCGGGGGGACGACGCCCCGCTCGACGACGAGCGTGGCCTTCAGCAGGCCCGCGACGCCGGCCGCGCCCTCGAGGTGCCCGATGTTGGTCTTCACCGAGCCGACCGGCAGCGGCGCGGTGCGTGCGGTGCCGAGGGCGGCGCCGAGGGCGGCGGCCTCGACGGGGTCGCCGACCGGGGTGCCGGTGCCGTGCAGTTCGACGTAGCCGATCGCGTCCGGGGCGATCCCGGCGCGGGCGTGTGCTGCGCGCAGGACGGCCTCCTGGGCGGCGGCGCTGGGGGTGGTGAGGCTGGGCCCGCCGCCGTCGTTGTTGACGGCGCTGCCGTGGACGACCGCGTGGATCCGGTCGCCGTCGGTGAGGGCCCGGGCCAGCGGCTTGAGGACGACGACCCCACCGCCCTCACCGCGTACGAACCCGTTGGCGCGTGCGTCGAAGGTGAAGCAGCGGCCGTCCGGGGAGAGTCCGCCGAAGCGCAGCGCGGAGACGGTGCTGTCGGGGGCCAGGACGAGGTTGACACCACCGGCGAGGGCCAGCTCGGACTCGCCGCGCGCCAGGCTCTCGCAGGCGAGGTGGACGGAGACCAGGGAGGAGGACTGGCCGGCGTCCACGGTGAGGCTGGGGCCGTGCAGCCCGAGGGTGTAGGACAGGCGGTTGGCGATGAGGCCGCGCTGCAGTCCCGGCATGGAGTGCCGGTCGATGCCCGCGTCCCCCGCACGGTGCAGGAGTGCGGCGTAGTCGTCCCAGATGGCGCCGAGGAAGACGCCGGTGCGGCTGCCGCTCAGGCCGGCGGGGAGGTGCCGGGCGTCCTCCAGCGCCTCCCAGGCGAGTTCGAGGGCGAGGCGCTGCTGCGGGTCGGTGGCGGCGGCCTCGCGCGGGGACATGCCGAAGAAGCCGGCGTCGAAGTCCGCGGCCCGTTCGATGAACCCGCCGCGTGTGACCGAGGGAACGCGCGCGCGGTCGGAGGGGATGTCGGTGATCGCGTCGGTCCCCGTGGCGAGCAGGTCCCACAGCGGTGCCGGTCCGGGCGCGCCGGGCAGCCTGCACGCGTACCCGATGATCGCGAAGGCCTCGGAACCACCGGTGTACGTATCCGACATGAATGCCCCGAAATCACTTGACGGCGCGAAATCGCCGGACCCGAATCCGGCCGGCTGCCAGGGCAGACGGTTACGCGCCCACCGTGGTCCGGCCGCTCTTCCTCGGCTGAAGCACTCCGACGCTAGCCAGGGGCCCGACGAGCGGCCAACCCCTAGCCTGCGCGGCGCCGCCCCTGACCAGGTGACTAGGGGGCGGCGGCGCGGTCCGGCCCAGGGGGGTGCGGGGCGTGGTCAGCCCAGGAGGCCGCGACGGTAGGCGACCGCCACCGCGGCGGCCCGGTCCCTCGCGTCCAGCTTGTCGTAGATGTGGGTCAGGTGCGTCTTGACGGTCGCCTCGCTGATGAACAGCTCACGGGCGATCTCCCTGTTGGACGTGCCGCGCGCCACGTGCTCCAGCACTTGCAGTTCCCGTGCGGAGAGCGTGTCGTCGACAGGCCGCCGGGCGGGGCCGCGCACCGCCGTGACGAGGCGTGAGGCGACCGCCGGGGACAGCACGGTGCGGCCCTCCGCCGCCGCCCGGATGGCCGCGAACAGCTCGTCGCGCAGCGCGTCCTTCAACAGGTATCCCGTCGCCCCGGCCTCGATCGCGGGAAGGGTGTCGGAGTCGGTGTCGTAGGTGGTGAGCACCAGCACGCGGGCCCGGGCGCCCCGCCGGGACAGCTCGGCGATGGCCTCCACGCCACTGCCGGCCGGCATGCGCAGGTCCATCAGGACGACGTCCGGGTCCATGCGCAGCGTCATCTCCACCGCCTCCGTGCCGCCGGACGCCTCTCCGAGCACGGTGAAGCCGTCCGCGGGCTCCAGCATGCCGCGCAGGCCGTCGCGCACCACCGGGTGGTCGTCGGCGATCAGCAGGGTGATCGTCCCGTTGTTCTCAGCGTCCATAGGGCACCGACGGTACGCGTGCGGACACGGCGGTGCCCAGGCCCGGCTCGGACTCCACGGTCAGCTCCCCCGCCAACCGCTCCGCGCGGGCCCGCATGCCCTTGAGACCGAACCCGGACGCGGTGTCGCGCTCGGGCAGGGCGGACGGGTCGAAGCCCCGGCCGTCGTCGCGCACGTCGAGCACGACCTCCTCGCCCATGTACGAGAGGGTCACGCCGACCCGGGTGGCCTCGGCGTGGCGTGCCGTGTTGGACAGGGCCTCCGCCGCGATGCGCAGCAGCGTCCCCTGTACTTCCTCGTGCAGCGGTTCGTCGGAGCCGGTGAGGGCGAACTCGGCCTGTACCCCAGTGCGTTCGGACCAGCGGACGACGGTCTTCTTCAGCGCCTCGGGCAGGTCGTCCTCGGCCAGTGCGACGGGCGCGAGGTTGGCGACGGCCCGGCGTGCCTCGCCGAGGCTGTGGCGGGCCAGGTGCAGGGCGCGTTCGGCGTGGACACGGGCCGGGCCCTGTTCCTGGGTGTCGGTGACGACCTGGAGCTGGGTGATGACGCCGGTCAGGTCCTGGGCGACGGTGTCGTGGATCTCCGCGGCGAGCCGGCGGCGCTCGTCGGCGATCCCTGCCTCCCTCGCCTGGAGCATCAGCTGGTCGTGCAGGGCGGCGTTCTCCACCAGGGCCCGCTCCAGCGCGATGTTGGCGTGCTCCAGCTCGCGGATGGTCTCCACCCGTTCGCGGGCGCGGTCCTCCTCCTTCTCCGTGTCCTGCTGGACGGTCAGGAAGATGCCCGTGTTGACGGCGACCAGCATGCCGTAGAACACCCAGCTCGCCGTGTCGTCGGGGGGCAGGCCCCCGATCTGCGCGCCGGCGATCGTCGCGGCGGTGGCCAGCAGGCCGAGGGGAACCCAGCGGCGGGGCACCAGGCGCTCGGTGTCGAAGCATCCGACCGCGGCGTAGAAGGCGCAGAACGGGTTGATCCAGGCCAGGCCGAACGCCAGGACGGAGCGCAGCGCGTAGTACAGGGCGCCGGCCGGGCCGGGGCCGGGGCGGCCGCGTGCCGCGCGGTCCCACCACAGTTGCAGGGCGAGCGCCGCGGCGGCGAGTATCCCGGCCGCCGTCCACTCGGTGCCGTCCATGCCGACCAGGGACGAGGTCGCCGCGGCGAGCACCAGGCCGACGCCGAGGAGGACGGGGGGGCTCAAGCGCAGGAGCAGCCGGGGCTGCGCGGGGGGCGCGGCCTGCGGCTCGGGGACGGGGAGGGTCGCGTCGGGTGCCACGCCCTCAGTGTCGGCCATGGCACCCGGCGCGCGTGACACCTTCGTCACTCCCAGCGGAACCAGCGCGTGGCGGACGCGGACAGCACCAGCGTCCACAGGGCCAGCACGCCGAGGTGGATCCAGTCCGGCCAGTCGCCGGCGGTGGCCTGGTTGAGGGCCTGGGCGGCGGCGCCGAAGGGCAGCGCCTCCACGATGGAGGCCATCAGGTCGGGCATCTGCTGGACGGGCATGTAGACGCCGGCCGCGAGCATCGCGGGGAAGAACACCGTCAGGCTGACCGCCTGGGCGATCTTCGCGGTGGGGGACAGCGCGGAGATCAGCGCGCCGAGCGCCATCAGGCACACCACCGCCAGCAGCAGGGTCAGCGCGTAGCCCAGGACCTCGCCCGGCAGGCCGACGTCGGAGACGACGCGCCCCACCGCGAGGGTGAGCACGGCGGAGATCAGCGAGGCGACGGCGTGCAGTCCCACCTGGGCACCGAGAACGGCGGTGGGGCGCACCGGGGTGGTGGACATCCGGCGCAGGATGCCGCGCTCGCGGTAGCCGGTGATCACCGGGGGCATGGCCATCAGACCGGCCATGATCATGGAGAGGAGCACGGCGACGGGCACGTAGGCCTCGACGGTGGTGAGACCGCCGAGTTCGTCCATGGGCTCCGTCATGGAGGGGATGAAGCCGAGGACCACCAGCAGCAGCGTGGGGAAGGCCATGACCCAGAAGACCGAGCCGGGCTCGCGGAAGAACAGGAGCAGTTCGGCGCGGAGCACGGCCCGCCCGGGGCGGGGTGTGACGGTGGTGGAGGGTACCGGGGGTGCGGTGGCGGCGCTCATGCGTCGGCTCCCGTCAGGTTGAGGAAGGCGTCGTCGAGGGTGGAGTCGGTGACACGCAGCTGGTGGGCGCTGACCCGGTTGCGGGCGAGCAGGGTGATCACCGCGTTCACGGTCTCGTCGGTTCCGGCGAGGGTGATCCGTCCTTCATGGTGGGAGACGGAGGCGAGGCCCGGCAGGGCCGCGAGGACGTCCTCGTCCAGCGGGCGGGAGGGGGTGAAGGAGATGACGGTGCCGCTCGCGGACTGCGCCACCAGGCCGGAGGGGGTGTCCAGTGCGGCGACCCGCCCCCGGTCGAAGATCGCGACCCGGTCGCACAGCCGCTGCGCCTCCTCCATGAAGTGCGTGACGAGGAGGATGGTGACGCCGCTCGCCCGGACCTCCTCGATCAGCGACCACACCTCGCGGCGCGCCGCCGGGTCCAGGCCGGTCGTCAGCTCGTCCAGGATGACGACCCGGGGGCTGCCGACCAGGGCGAGCGCGATGGCCAGCCGCTGCTTCTGGCCGCCGGACAGCTGCGCGAAACGGGTGTCGAGCTTCTCCTCCAGGCCGAGGCGCGCGGCCAGGGTGCGCCAGTCGGCGGGGCGGGGGTAGCAGCCGGCGTAGAGCTGGAGTGCCTCGGTGACGGTGAGCTTTCCCTGCAGCTCGCTCTCCTGCAGCTGCGCGCCCACGATGAGGGTCGTCTTCTCACGGTCGGCGACCGGGTCCAGCCCGCACACGCGGATCGTGCCGCTGTCCGGAACGCGCAGTCCGAGGATGGACTCGACGGTGGTGGTCTTGCCGGCGCCGTTGGGTCCGAGGACCCCGAAGATCTCACCCTCCTCCACCGCGAGGGAGACGCCGTCCACGACGGGACGTCCGCCGTAGCTCTTGCGCAGGTCGCTCACTTCGATGAGTGTCATGCCTCCACCGTGCCGGGCCGGGCCCGGTCGGCACATCGCCCATCACGCTCGTCAGGGGGATCAGCCGATCGGTTGATCCCCCTTACGCCCCCTACGGGACGACCCCTACGACCCTGACGTCGCCTCGGGGTTCCTCGGGGGCTTGGCCGCCGGTCAGGCCGCGGGGGCGGTCCCGACGAACAGGCCACGCGGTGCGAGCGGGCGTTTCACGTACTCGACCTCGCACCCCGCGCGGACGAAGGCGCTCTCGTACTCCTCACGGGTGAACAGCGTGGTGCGGTGCACGTCGGAGAAGTGGGTGACACCGTCCTCCGCGGACGCCACCAGGTAGTGCACCTCCATGTGGCTGACCCCGCCGTCGCGGACGGAGTGGGACACGCGGACGTAGGTACGCCCGCCCGACTCGACCGTGTCGGTGCCCACGTAGCCCTCCAGGAAGTCCTCCGGGAGCCAGAAGGGTTCGATGACGATGACGCCGCCCGGCACGAGGTGGCGGGCGAAGCTACGGAGGGTGGCGGTGAGTTCGTCGGGGTCGGCGCAGTACGCCACCCCGCTGAACAGGCTGACCACCGCGCCGAAGGTGCGGTCGAGGGTGAAGTCGCGCATGTCGCCCCGGTGGACGGGGGCCCCGGTGTTCTTCCGGGCCAGCTGCACCATGTCCTCGGACAGGTCGAGGCCCTCGACGTGGCCGAAGGAGGCGGCGAAGCGCGCGAGGTGGTCGCCCGAGCCGCAGCCGACGTCCAGTAGCGAGTCGGCCTCCGGCAGCCGTTCCCGTACCAGGGACGTCACCAGGTCGGCCTCGCCCGTGTAGTCCTTGCCCCTGCCCCGGTAGAAGGCCTCGTACATCTCGCCGCGTTCGTAGATGGTCTGGTGCCGGTCGGTCGTCACGCGTCTGCTCCCAGGGGTCGTTCGGTCGTCTGTGTGTCCAGGTGCCGGTCGCCCGGCCCGTCCGTCCCCACCAGGCCGGCGACGGCTCCGGCACGGGGAAGGCGTGCGGTCCGCACGAACTCGTCGTAGTCGTAGAGGTAGTCGTCCAGTTCGTACGGGGCCGAGGCGAGCACCAGGCAGAGCGCGTCGGGCGAGAAGCCGGCGAACTCGGTCCACACGCCGGGTTCCACGTGGAGCGCCTGGTCCGGACGGTCCAGGCGCACCGTGGCGCGCGAGAAGCCGTCGTCGACGACGACCTCGAAGGATCCGGCGGCGGCCACGATCAGCTCGTGCAGTTCCCGGTGCACGTGCAGCCCCCTGACCGCCTGCGGCGGTACTCCGTGCACGAAGAAGACCCGCTCCACGGGGAAGTCGACGTGCTGTCCCCGCTCGATCACGGTGAGGGAGCCTCGCGGGTCGGTGTTGTCCGGGAGCGTGACGAGACGGCAGCCGCGCACCGTCTTCAGGGGCGCCTCGGGGCTCTGGTCTGTGACCATGGGGGCCTTCCTCAGGTGTGGGATGTGAGCTGTCCGGGCACCCGGGCGGGCTGCTGGGCCCGGACGCCGGCCCAGGGGCGAGGCCGGCCGGAGTGCCGGTGGGGTGGCTCCGGCGCGGTCATCGGGGCAGCTCCCCGATCCACCGGTGGACGGCGCGGGCCGTGGTGCCGGCGTGCTCGGCCATCATCGTGAAGTGGTTGCCGGGTACGTCGACGATGTCGCGGGCCGCCTTCCACGAGCTGCGCCAGTCGCGGCCGTCGGCGGGCTCGCGCAGGGGCTCCGAGGCACGCAGCAGGAGCGTGGGAACGCGGGTGTCGGGGCGCGGGTTCTCCCAGAACAGGTTGCCGTACCAGGTCATCGCAGTAAGACGGCTGTCGTCCATGGGCACGAACTGCTCCGCCCGGTCGAAGACCCCTTCGGAGAGTTCGGCGCTCCAGTCGGCCATCAGGGGGTCGTCCAGCCGGTAGACGTCCGCCAGCACCAGCCCGGCCGGAGGTGCGCCGAGTTCGGCGAGGCGCACGGCGAGGCGGTGGGCGAGGATCGCGCCACCGGAGTGCCCGAAGAGTACGAACGGCGTGTCCTGGGCGTGGGCGAGGATGCCGTGGGCCTGCCAGTCGAGGGCGACGTCGGGGGTCGCGGGCAGCAACTCGCCGCGGCCGTAGCCGAGGACGGGTACCGCGGCCACGCGCCGTGCGCCGCGCAGGGGCGCGGCCAGTCGGACGAACTCCTGGGGACCGCCCCCGGCCGTCAGTCCGCTGACGCAGACCAGCAGCTCGGATGCCGGGCCGTCGGCCAGGGTGGTGAGCGGCGCCGGTCCGCCCGCCTCGGTCACGTCGTCGGCCATCGGCCGGAACTTCGCGGTCTCGCCGACCAGTTCGAGGAACTCCGTGATGCGCCCGGTGCTCACGGCCTCCCGGTAGAGGGAGTCCAGCAGGCCGACCGGGTTCCGGTCGGTGGGCGAGATGCCGAGCGTCACGGCGGGCACCGTGCTGCCCTGGGCCCCGCCGTCGGCGGCCGTGGCGGCGGCGAGGTGGCGGGCGAGGGCGGCGGGTGTGGGGTGGTCGAAGACGACGGTGGCCGGCAGCGACAGGCCCGTCGCCCGCTCCAGGGTGCCCCGGATCTCCAGCGCGGCGAGCGAGTCGACGCCGAGTTCCAGGAACTGCCGGTCGGGGGCGACGGATGCGGCGTCGGTGTGCCCGAGCACCGTGGCGGCCGTGCCGCGGACGAGGTCGAGCGCCGCCCCGGGCCGGTCCGGACCGGCGAGGCCGTGGACCGTGCCCGGTTCCGTTGCCGTGTCGCGCACGGCGGCGGACAGGGCCCGGACCTCGGGGAGTTCGTCGAGGAGCGGGCGGTGCCGGGCCAGGGTGTAGGCGCGGTGGAAGTGTCCCCAGTCCACGTCGGCGACGACGGCGCAGGGTGCCGGGCCTGCCACGGCCTCGCTCAGGGAGGACCAGACGGTGCCGGGGTCCAGGGGGCGCAGACCGTGTCGCCGCGCGGCCGCGTTCTCCTCTCCCGTCGTCCACGGCCCCCAGGAGACGGAGGTCGCGGGCAGACCGAGGGAGTGCCGGTGCGCGGCGAGGGCGTCCATCCGGGCTGACGCGGCGGCCCGTACGGCTGCTCCGGTGCCGCCCCAGACGCCGGTCACCGAGGAGACCAGGACGAAGGCCTCCAGTTCGGGGGCCAGTGCGCGGGTCACGTCGTGCAGCACCTGGGCGCCGTCGGCCGCGGCCGTCGCGCGCAGGTCGCCGGGGCTCAGCTCCGTCCAGGGGGTGTCCTGGCCCGCCCCGACCGCGTGGACCACGGCGGTGAGGGGACGGTCGGCGGGGATCGCCGCCAGCACCTCGGTGACGGCGGCCCGGTCGGTGACGTCCGCGGCGGCGAAGGTGACCGCGACGGGCAGGCTCTCGGCGAACGCGCGGGCGCCCGGCGCCTCGGCACCCCGGCGACCGAGCAGCACCAGGTGTGCGACTCCGTTCGCGGCGAGTGCCGTGGCGAGCGCCCGGCCCCGGCGGCCGGTTCCGCCGGTGACCAGCACGGTGCCCGAGGGCTGCCAGGGGGCGGTGGCGGCCGGCGGGGCGGTGACGATCCGGCGGGCCATGGGAGTGGCGCGCAGCGCGATCTGGTCCTCGCCCGCACCACCGGCGGCGAGCAGCGCGGCCAGCCGCGCCGCGGTCCGCGGGTCGGGGTGCGCGGGCAGGTCCACCAGGCCGCCCCAGCGGTGCGGGGCCTCCAGATCCAGGGTGCGGCCCAGTCCCCAGACGGCGGCGCGGGCGGGGTCGGCGGGCGGGTCGGCCGGTCCGGTGGCGACGGCGCCCGTGGTCAGGCACCACAGGGGCGCGTCCGCCGCGATGTCGCCGAGTGCCTGGGCGAGGGCGAGGAGGTCACCGGGTTCCGCCACCAGGCCGAGGACTCCGGTGACCGCCGGCCCGTCGTCGTAGGCGCGCCGCAGGGCCTCGGCACGGGCCTCCCGGTCGCCGCCGGCACCGGGGACCTCGGTCACGCGCATGCCCTGCTCGCGCAGCAGCGAGAGCAGCTCGGTGGCGCTCCGGTCCCCCGGGGTCACCGCGAGCCAGGTGCCGTGCGGCACCACCCGCTCCGGTTCAAGCAGGGGGCGCCAGGCCACCTGGTAGCGGCCGGTACGCGCGGGGGGCGGTGCCGCGGTGGGGTGCGGCTCGGGCCAGTAGCGGCGTCGCTGGAAGGCGTACGTCGGCAGGTCGGGGCGGGGCCCGGTGACGGGTCCGAGGAGCGCGTCCCAGCCGACGGGGACGCCGGCCGTGTGCAGCCGGGCGACGGCGGTGAGCAACGCGGCGGGTTCCTCCCCGCCGGAGCGCTGGAGCGCCACGCAGAGGGTGTCGGTGGTGTCGTCGAGGGAGCGGGCGCGCTCCAGGTTCCGCTCCAGCGGGACGGTGAGCGCGGCACCGGGTCCGATCTCGGCGAAGCGGGTCACGCCCTGGTCCAGCAGGGTGCCGACGGCGTCGGAGAAGCGAACGGTGGCGCGTATCTGGCGGACCCAGTACTCCGGAGCGGACATCGCGCCGTCGTCGGGGAGGCCCGTGACCGTCGAGACCAGCGGGATGCGGGCCGGGTGGTACTCCAGGGAAGCGGCCACGGCGGCGAAGTCGTCCAGCACGGGGTCCACGCGCGGGGAGTGGAAGGCGTGCGAGACGTCCAGGAAACGCAGGGTGCGGCCGGTCCGCCCGGCCTCCTCGGCCAGCTCCGCCAGGGCGTCGGCGTCGCCGGAGAGGACGACGTCGTCCCGGCTGTTGACGGCGGCGACCGCCGCCCGGGCCCCGTACCCGCTCAGCGCGGCGAGCGCCTCGGCCTCGGTCATCCGCACGGACATCATCGCGCCCCCCTCGGGCAGCGCCCCCATGAGCCGTCCCCTGGCGGCCACCAGGGTGCAGGCGTCGGCGAGCGAGAGGACGCCGGCGGCGTGCGCGGCGGCGACCTCGCCCACGGAGTGCCCGGCCAGCCGAGCGGGGGTCACGCTCCAGGACTCCAGCAGCCGGAAGAGCGCGACCTCGAAGGCGAAGAGGCCGAGCTGGGTCCAGACGGTGCGGCCCAGCGCGTCGGCGTCGTGCAGGACGACCTCGCGCAGCGGGCGGTCCAGATGCGGGTCGAGGTGGGCGCAGACCGCGTCGAAGGCGTCGGCGAACACCGGGTACGTCTCGTACAGTTCGCGGCCCATGCCGACGCGCTGCGCGCCCTGGCCGGAGAAGACGAAGGCGAGATCCCCGCGCCCGGCCTCGCCACGGACGGTCCCGGCCGCGGTGCCGGCCGCCCCGGCGAGCCCGGCGAGTCCGCGACGGAGCCCTTCGGCGTCCGGCGCCAGCACGACGGCGCGGTGTTCCAGGGCGGCCCTGGCGGTGGCCAGGTGATGGGCGGCGGCGCGCAGGTCGAGCGTGGCGCCGGTGCGGTCGACGTGCGAGCGCAGCCGGTCGGCCTGGGCCCGCAGTGCGGCCTCGGACCGGCCGGAGACCGGCCAGAGCAGGAGCGGGACGGCGGTGTCCGGTCCGCCGACCGGCGACGGTGCCGTCCCGGGCTCCGGCGGAGCCTCCTCGATGAGGACGTGGGCGTTGGTGCCGCTGATCCCGA
The DNA here is from genome assembly GCF_055589025.1 of Streptomyces sp. NPDC041968. NCBI lineage: Bacteria > Bacillati > Actinomycetota > Actinomycetes > Kitasatosporales > Streptomycetaceae > Streptomyces > Streptomyces sp. NPDC041968. The sequence goes on from NZ_JBVJCB010000021.1 coordinate 34,309, forward strand.
ACGAGGACACGCCGGCTCTGCGGGCACGGCCCGTCTGCGGCCAGGGCCGGTCGTCGGTGAGGAGTTCGACGGCGCCGGCCGACCAGTCGACCTCCGGGGTCGGCTCGTCCACGTGCAGTGTCCTGGGCAGCACGCCCCGGCGGATCGCCTCGACGGTCTTGATGACGCCCGCGATGCCCGAAGCGGCCTGGGTGTGACCGATGTTGGACTTCACCGACCCCAGGTAGAGGGGTACCTCGCGGTCCTGGCCGTAGGTGGCCAGCAGCGCCTGCGCCTCGATCGGGTCGCCGAGCTTCGTGCCGGTACCGTGCGCCTCCACCGCGTCCACCTCGGCGGCCTCCAGGCCGGCGGCGGCCAGCGCGGCGCGGATGACCCGCTGCTGCGCGGGGCCGTTCGGCGCCGTCAGACCGTTGGAGGCACCGTCCTGGTTGACCGCGCTGCCCCGCACCACGCCGAGCACCCGGTGCCCGTTGCGGCGCGCGTCCGAGAGCCGCTCCAGCAGCACCAGGCCCACGCCCTCGCCCCAGCCGGTGCCGTCCGCGGAGGCGGCGAATGAACGGCAGCGGCCGTCGGAGGCGAGGCCGCCCTGGCGGCCGAACTCGGCGAACACGACCGGCGAGTGCATCACGGTGACGCCGCCCGCGAGCGCCATGGAGCACTCGCCGTTGCGCAGCGACTGCGCCGCCAGGTGCAGGGCCACCAGGGACGACGAGCAGGCCGTGTCCACGGTGACCGCGGGGCCCTCCAGGCCGAAGGTGTAGGAGACGCGGCCGGACAGCACACTGCCCGAGGCGCCGGTCATGGCGTGGCTCTCGGAGCCCTCCGGCAGGACGCCGGCCATGGCGTAGCCGCCGGCGGAGGCGCCGACGAAGACGCCGGTGCGGGTGCCCCGAACGGCGGTCGGCGCGATGCCCCCGCGCTCCAGCAGTTCCCAGGCGCTCTCCAGGAGCAGCCGCTGGTGCGGGTCCATGGCGACGGCCTCGCGGGGTGAGATGCCGAACAGGTCGGCGTCGAACTCCGCGGCGTCGTGCAGGAATCCGCCCTCGGCGGTGAAGTCGCCCGCGTCGGGCAGGTCCCAGCCGCGGTCCACGGGGAACGGCGACATGGCGTCGGTCCCGGCCGCGACCACCTCCCAGAGGTTCTCCGGGGAGTCGGCGCCGCCCGGGTAGCGGCAGCTCATGGAGACGATGACGACCGGGTCGTCCGCCTCGGCCCGCTCGGCGGGGCGTGCGGGCGCCTGCGTGGGGGCCGGCTCCGCGGCGCCCAGCAGGGAGAGCAGTTCGGTGGCGGCCACGCGGGCGGTGGGGTGGTCGAAGACCAGGGTGGCCGGGAGCCGGAGACCGGTGGCCCCGGCCAGGCCGTCGCGGACCCGGAGCGCGGTGAGCGAGTCGATGCCGAGTTCGGTGAAGACGCGGTCGGGGTCGACGGCCCGGGGGCCGGGGTGGCCGAGCACGGTGGCGACCACGGTGCGCACCAGGTCGAGCAGGAGGCGGTGGCGGTCGGCGGCGCCGGCCGCCTCGAGCCTCGTACGCAGCGCGCGGCCCTCCGCGCTGTCGTCGGCCCCGGCCGTGGCCCCGGACGCGTCGGCCCGGCCGGTGGTCGCCTCCGGCAGGTCGCTCACCAGGGGGCTGGGACGGCGGGCGGTGAACGTGGGGACGAAGCGGTCCCAGTCGACGTCGGCGAACACGCCGGTGGCGCGGCCGGAGTCGACGGCGGAGGCCAGGGCGGCCAGGCACAGCTGTGGCGGCATGGGGGTGATGCCCCGCTCCCGCAGGTAGTCGCCGGCGTCCCGGTCGGCGACCATGCCGCTGCCGTCCCAGGCTCCCCACGCGACGGCGGTGGCCGCCCGACCGTGGGCCCTGCGGTGTTCGGCGAGCGCGTCGAGGTGGGCGTTGGCGGCGGCGTACGCGGCCTGCCCTCCCCCGCCCCAGACACCGGCGATCGAGGAGAACAGCACGAAGAGGTCGGCCCGGTCGCCCAGCAGGGCGTCCAGGTGGACCGCGCCGAGCACCTTGGCGCGGACGTCGTCGGCGATCTCGGCCGGTGAGGTGGTGGCCAGGGGCGCGGTGGTCGAGATGCCCGCGGTGTGGACGACGCCGGTGACCGGGTGGCGTTCCAGCAGGGCGGCGAGGGCCGCCCGGTCGCTGACGTCGCAGGCGGCGACGACCGCGGTGGCTCCGATCCCGGCCAGTTCGGCGACCAGTTCGCCGGTACCGGGGGCCTCCGGTCCCCTCCGGCTGACGAGGAGCAGCTCGGTGACGCCGCGTCGGGCGAGCCAGCGGGCGACCTCGCGGCCGAGCGCCCCGGTCCCGCCGGTGACCAGGACCGGGCCGCCGGGGGTCCACGGGGCCGTGACGGGTTCCGGCGCGGCACGCCGTACCCGGCGGGAGAACACCCCGGAGGGTCGTACCGCCAGCTGATCCTCGTCCTCGGCGGCACCCGCCAGGAGTGTGCCGAGCCGGGCGGCGGAGCGGGCGTCCGCGGTCTCGCACAGGTCGATGAGTCCGCCCCAGCGCTCGGGGTGCTCCAGCGCGGCCACCCGGCCCAGGCCCCACAGCATGGCCCGGTCGCGGTCGGCCGCCGTGTCGAAGCGGCCCACGGCGACCGCGCCGCGGGTGAGGCACCACAGGGGTGCGCCGATCCCGGTGTCGCCCAGCGCCTGAAGCAGGGTGACGGTGTCGCCGGTTCCGGGGGCGAGGACCTCGTCCCCGGGGAGCGGCCGGTCGGCGAGCGCCAGCAGGGAGACGACCCCCGTGAAGTCGCCCGGTGCGAACAACTGGCTCAGTGTCCGCGCCAGTTCGCTCCGTTCGGTGTCGGCGGGGACGCGGACCTCGGTGACCTCGGCGTGGGCCAGGGCGGTGCGTACGGTCTCCGTCTCCGCCTCGGCGCCGGCCGGCGGGAGGGCGAGCAGCCATCGTCCTGTCGGCGTGGTGGTCGGCAGGCCGACCAGAGGGCGCCAGGTCACCTCGTAGCGCCGGGAGTCCACGGACGCCTCCTGGCGGCGGGCCCGCCGCCAGGAGGCGAGGGCGGGCAGCACCTGGTCGAGGCCCGGTGCGTCGAGGCCAAGGGTCCTGGCGACAGCGGTGGTGTCGCCGCGTTCGACGTCGTTCCAGAACGCCTGCTCCGCCTGGTCCGTTCCTCCGGGAGGCGAGCCGGCCGGCCCGCCGGCGGAGTGCTCGACGGGGTCGGGCCAGTAGCGGTCGCGGTCGAAGGCGTAGGTGGGCAGATCGACCGGCCGTCCCTCGGGGAGGAGGCGCTGCCAGTCGATCCCGACTCCGCGTACGTGGGCCTCGGCGAGCGCGGTGAGCCAGCGTTCGCGGCCGCCCTCGCCGCGTCGCAGGGTGCTCAGGACGGCGCCGGGGAGGTCCGTGTCGTCCAGGGTCTCCCGCAGGCCCACGGTGAGCACGGGGTGGGGGCTGACCTCGATCAGCAGCCGGTTCCCGTCGTCCAGCAGGGCGCGGGTGGCGTCCTCGAAGCGGACGGTGGCGCGCAGGTTGTCGTACCAGTACTCGGCGCCCAGCGTGGACGTGTCGATCCGTCCGCCGGTGAGTGCCGAGTAGAAGGGCACGGAGGAGGGCGCCGGGTCCACGTCGCGGAGGTCGGCCAGGAGACGGGTCCTCAGCCGCTCGACGTGCGCGGAGTGCGACGCGTAGTCCACCGGCAGGCGGCGGGCGCGGATCCCGGCGGCGGCGCAGTGGGCGACCAGTGCCTCCAGCCCCGCCACGTTCCCCGAGACGACCGTCGAACCGGGGCCGTTGACCGCCGCGACCGAGAGTCCCTCCCAGCGGTCGGTCAACTCCTGTGCCACCTCGCGCGAGACGGCCAGCGACACCATCCCGCCGAACCCGGCCAGCTCGTCGGCGATGGCACGCGCCCGCAGCGCCACCACCCGCGCCCCGTCGTCCACCGACAGCGCTCCCGCCACCACCGCGGCCGCGATCTCTCCTTGCGAATGCCCCACCACCGCGGACGGGGCGACACCCGCCGAAGCCCACAGCTCGGCCAGCGACACCATCACCGCCCACAGCACCGGTTGCACGACCTCGACCCGCTCCAGGGCGGCCCCCTCGCCCCTGACCACTTCCAGCAGGCAGAAGTCGGTGAAGGGCTCCAGCGCCCGCCGGCACTGCTCCATCCGCGCGGCGAACACCGGCTCCGCGTCGAGCAGTCCGGCCGCCATGCCCGCCCACTGGGATCCCTGTCCCGGGAACACGAACACCGTGCCGCCCCGGACCGCGCCGCCGCGCACCACTCCGGCCGTCTCCTCGGCGGCCACCAGTGCCCGCAGCTGGGTCGCGTGGTCGGGGCCCAGCAGCACGGCACGCTGATCCAGCACCGCGCGCCCGGTGGCCAACGACCAGGCCACGTCCGCGGGATCGGTTTCACCGGCGGTCAGCATCCGCTCCGCCTGCGCGCGCAGCGCTTCCCCGCTCCGCGCCGACAGCAGCCACGGCACCACCGCGCCGGCGGCCGACGGATTCTCCTCGGCCACGGCGCCGGTCGCGTCGTGGGCCTGTGGCGCGCTCTCCAGGATCACGTGCGCGTTGGTGCCGCTCATCCCGAACGAGGACACACCCGCCCGGCGCGGCCGGTCCGTCTCCGGCCACCGCCGCGCCTCGGTCAGCAGTTCCACGGCCCCCGCCGACCAGTCCACCTGTGCGGAGGGCTCCCGCGCGTGCAGAGTGGCGGGCAGCATGCCGTGCCGCAGCGCCTCCACCATCTTGATGACGCCCGCGACACCGGCGGCCGCCTGCGTGTGCCCGATGTTCGACTTCACCGACCCCAGGTACAGGGGCTCTTCGCGCCCCTGCCCGTACGTCGCCAGCAGCGCCTGCGCCTCGATCGGATCGCCCAGCTTCGTGCCCGTACCGTGCGCCTCCACGGCGTCCACCTCGGCGGCGGTCAGCCGTGCGTCGGCCAGCGCCGCCCGGATCACCCGTTCCTGCGACGGGCCGTTCGGCGCGGTCAGACCGTTGGAGGCGCCGTCCTGGTTGACCGCGCTGCCCCGCACCACCGCCAGCACGCGGTGTCCGTTGCGTTCCGCGTCCGAGAGCCGCTCCAGCAGGAGCAGACCGACGCCTTCTCCCCAGCCGGTGCCGTCGGCGTCGGCGGAGAAGGCCTTGCAGCGGCCGTCGGGGGAGAGCGCGCCCTGGGTGCTGAACTCGATGAAGGTGCCGGGCAGCGGCATCGCGGTGACGCCGCCGGCCAGGGCCATCGAGCACTCCCCCGCCCGCAGGGACCGGGCGGCGAGGTGGAGCGCGACCAGGGACGAGGAGCAGGCGGTGTCCACGCTGAGGGCGGGTCCGCGCAGACCGAAGGTGTACGAGATCCGGCCGGAGAGGACGCTGGCGGAGTTGCCGGTGCCCAGGTGGCCCTCGGTGGCGGCCGCGGAGCCGAGCAGCAGCGCCAGGTAGTCCTGGCCGTTGGTGCCCGCGAACACTCCGGTGTCGCTCCGGCGCACGGAGGTGGGGTCGATGCCCGCGCGTTCGAACGCCTCCCAGGCGCTCTCCAGCAGCATCCGCTGCTGCGGGTCCATGGCGAGCGCCTCGTGCGGGGAGATGCCGAACAGGCCCGCGTCGAAGGCGGCGATGTCGTCGAGGAAGCCGCCCGAGCGGGTGTGCGAGGGGCCGTCGTGGCCGAGCAGGGTGTCGAGGTCCCAGCCCCGGTCGGCGGGGAAGTCACCCATCGCGTCGACGCCGTCCCGCACCAGGCGCCACAGCGCCTCGGGCGAGTCGACTCCGCCGGGGAAGCGGCAGGACATGCCGATGATGGCGATGGGTTCGTCGGCGGCCGCCCGGCCCTCGTCCCCGGCCCGGGGGGTGTCGGAGGCGGCCGCTCCGCCGGACAGCGAGGTGAGCAGGTGTTCGGCGAGGGCTCCGGGGGTCGGGAAGTCGAAGACGAGGCCGGCGTGCAGGGTGAGTCCGGTCCGGGCCGCCAGGAGGTTGCGCAGCTCCAGGGCGGTGAGGGAGTCGAAGCCCATGTCGTGGAAGGCGCGTTCGCGGTCGACGTCGGCCGGCGAACCGTGACCGAGGACGCCCGCGACGGCCTCCAGGACGAGGTGTTCCACGTGGCGGGCCTGCTCGGCGGCGTCCGCGCCCGGCGCGGTGGGGGTGACCGGGACGGTGGCCTGGACTCCGCGGACGACCGGGACGGCCTCGGGGAGTTCGGCGAACAGCCTGCTCCGCCGTACCGCGGTGAAGCCCGGCACGAAGCGTTCCCAGTCGATGTCGGCGACGACCAGCGCGCCGTCCCTCTCGGTGAGGGCGGTGGCCAGGGCCTCCAGGGCCCGGCTCTCCTCCATGCCGGGCAGTCCGCCGCGCGCCAGGCGGGCGGCGGCGGCCGGGTCGGCGGCCATGCCGGCCCCGGCCCAGGCGCCCCAGGCGAGGGCGGTGCCGGGCAGACCCCGGGCGCGGCGGCGTTCCACCAGGGCGTCGAGGTGCGCGTTGGCGGCCGCGTAGGGGCCCTGTCCGGCGCTGCCGATGACGCCCGCGACCGAGGAGAAGACGACGAAGTCGGTCAGTTCGCCGGTGAGCTCGTCCAGTGCGTCGGCGGAGTGGGCCTTGGCGTCGAGTACGGCGGCGAGCCGCTCCGGGGTCAGCGCGTCGAGCACACCGTCGTCGACGATCCCCGCGGCGTGGACGACCGCGGTCACGGGGTGGCGCTCCAGCAACTCGGCCACCGCGCCGCGGTCACTCAGGTCGCAGGGGACGACGACGGCGTCGCAGCCACGCTCCGCGAGGTCCGCGACGAGGTCGGACGCGCCGGGTGCGGCGGGGCCGCGCCGGCTCGCCACGACCACGCGGGTGGCGCCGCGCTCGGCCAGCAGCCGGGCGACCTTGGCGCCGAGCGCACCGGTGCCCCCGGTGAGCAGGACCGGACCGTCGGCGTGCCACTCGGCGGGCCGCGGCTGCCCGGGCGCGCCGGTGGGGGCGCGCCGCAGACGGCGGGCGTGCAGGCCCGTCGGCCGGACGGCCGCCTGGTCCTCGCCCGACTCTCCGGCCAGCAGCTGGACCAGCCGGTCGGCCGCTCGCCGGTCGAGGTGGGCCGGTACGTCGACCAGGCCGCCCCAGCGGTCGGGGTGTTCGAGTGCGGCGACGCGGCCGAGGCCCCACAGCTGGGCGGCTGACGGGTCGCACACGTCACCGGGTGCGACCGCGACCGCGCCGGAGGTGAGGCACCACAGTGGTGCGGCGAGTCCGGCGTCGCCCTGGGCCTGGACGAGCCGCAGCAGGTCGGCGGCGGTGTCCACGCGGGCGAGCAGCCCGGCGACGGGACGGCCGCGCTCGGCGGCGGCCGAGGCCACACGGGCCAGCGCCTCCGCGCACTCCGCACGGTCGGTGCCGGGTTCCGTCAGCTCGACGAGGTCGGCACCCGCGCCACGCAGGCCGTCGACGAGCCCGCCGGGCACCTCGCCCCCAGTGACCAGGAGCCAGGTGCCGGTCAGCCGTGCCTGGCGGTCGGTGACCGGGCTCCAGCCGACGCGGTAGCGCCAGGCGTCGGTGGTGGCCTTGTGGCGGCTCTGCTCCCGCCAGGCGGCGAGCGCGGGCAGGACGGCGCCGAGGCCGTCGCGCTGCTCGTCGTCCAGGCAGAGCGCACCGGCGACGGCATCGGCGTCGGTCGAGTCCACGGCCGCCCAGAAGTCGCGCTCGGCCGGGTTCTCCCCGGCGACGGGGCGGGGGGCGGCCACCGGTTCGGGCCAGTACCGCTGACGGGCGAAGGGGTAGGTGGGCAGCGCGATGCGGGCGCCCTCGAAGGGGGCGAGGTAGCTGGACCAGTCCACGGGGACGCCCCGGGTGTACAGGCGGGCGACGGCGCGGACGAGGGTGGCGGCCTCGGGACGGTCCGGGCGCAGCGCGGGAACGGGGACCAGGGTGTCGTCCTGCTCCTGCACCAGGGCGGAGAGCACCCCGGCGGGGCCCAGCTCCAGCGCCGTCCGCACCCCGGTGAGCCGGCCGAGCGCGTCGGCGAAGCGGACCGGCTCGCGCACCTGGCCCACCCAGTACTCGGGGGTGGCCAGGTCACCGGGGGCGGTGGTGAGGACCGGGATCTGCGGGGCCTGGTAGGTCAACGACCGCGCCACGGCCGCGAAGTCGGCCAGCATCGGCTCCATCAGGCGGGAGTGGAACGCGTGCGAGACCGCGAGGCGCTTGACGCGGATCTCCCGCGCCCGGAGTCGCTCCTCCAGTTCCGCGATCGCTGCCACCTCACCGGACACCGTCACCGACGTCGGCCCGTTGACCGCCGCCAAGTCCACCCCGTCCGGCAACGGCAACTCGGACTCCGCCACCTCCACGGCCAGCATCGCCCCACCGCCCGGCAACGCGTCCATCAACCGCCCCCGCGCCGACACCAACACGCAGGCATCGTCCAGCGACAACACCCCGGCCACCTGCGCGGCGGCCAACTCGCCGATCGAGTGCCCCACCAGCACATCCGGGGTCACACCCCACGACTCCAGCAACCGGAACAACGCCACTTCCAGCGCGAACAGCCCCGCCTGCGCGTAGACCGTCCGCTCCAGCAGCCCCGCGTCCTCGCCGAACACCACCTCACGCAACGGACGTTCGAGATCCACCCGCGCACACACCGCGTCGAAGGCATCCGCGAACACCGGGAACGCCTCGTACAGCTCCCGGCCCATCCCCAACCGCTGCGAACCCTGACCCGAGAACAGCAGCGCCAGGCCGCCGTGCACGACCTTGTCCCTCACCGCGTCCTGGGTGTGCTCGCCCGTGGCGAGGGCCGTCAGGGCGGACGTGTGGGAGCCGAGGACCACGGCGCGGTGCGCCAGTTCGGCCCGCGTGGTGGCCAGGGAGTGCGCCACGTCGGCGGTGTCCGCGTCCAGCCCGGCGAGCAGGGCGGCTTGCCGGGCGAGTGCGTCCGGCGTGGCGCCGGACAGCGCGACGGGCAACGGGAGGTCGGGACGTTCGCCGCGCCCGTCGACGGGTCCCCGGCGCGTTTCCGGCGCCTCTTCCAGGATGGTGTGGGCGTTGGTGCCGCTGATCCCGAACGAGGAGACCCCGGCCCGGCGCGGACGGCCCGCCTCCGGCCAGGTGCGGTTCTCGGTGAGCAGTTCCACCGTGCCGGACGACCAGTCCACCTCCGGGGTCGGCTCGTCCACGTGCAGCGTCGCCGGCAGGACCCCGTGCCGCAACGCCATGACGGCCTTGATCACGCCCACGACGCCGGCGGCGGCCTGGGTGTGCCCGATGTTGGACTTCACGGACCCCAGGTAGAGGGGTTCCGAGCGGTCCCTGCCGTACGTCGCCAGCAGTGCCTCCGCCTCGATCGGATCACCGAGCCGTGTACCCGTACCGTGCGCCTCCACCAGATCGACGTCGGTCGCCTCCAGTCCGGCGGAGGCCAGCGCCGCGCGGATCACCCGCTGCTGCGCGGGCCCGTTCGGCGCCGTCAGGCCGTTCGAGGCGCCGTCGGAGTTGACGGCGCTGCCCCGGACCACGGCCAGCACCTCGTGTCCGCGCCGGCGGGCGTCCGAGAGCCGCTCGACCAGCAGTACGCCGACGCCCTCTCCCCATCCGGCGCCGTCCGCGGAGGCGGCGAAGGCCTTGCAGCGGCCGTCGGCGGCCTGGCCGCGCTGCTTGCTGAACTCGGCGAAGACGGACGGCAGGGAGATCACGTTGACTCCGCCGACCAGGGCGAGGTCGCTCTCCTGGTGCCGCAGCGACTGGCAGGCCAGGTGCAGAGCGACCAGGGACGACGAGCAGGCGGTGTCCACGGTGACCGCCGGGCCCTCCAGCCCGAAGGCGTAGGCGACCCGTCCGGACAGGACGCTGGGGGAACCGCCGGTGACCAGGTAGCCTTCGCCGGCCACGGGGTCGCCCGCCAGCACGGCCAGGTAGTCCTGGCCGCCGGTGCCGGCGTACACCGCCGTGCGTGAACCGGCCAGCGACCGGGGGTGGATGCCCGCGTGCTCCAGCGCCTCCCAGGAGGCTTCGAGGAGCAGTCGCTGCTGCGGGTCCATGGCCAGCGCCTCGCGCGGCGAGATGCCGAACAGCTCGGCGTCGAAGTCGGTCGCGTCGGGGAGGAAACCGCCCGTCCGCGGGTAGTCGCCGCCGAGCGCGTCGAGGTCCCAGCCGCGATCGGCCGGGAAGGGCCCCATCGCGTCGGTGCCGGACTCGACCAGCCTCCACAGGTCTTCCGGGGAGCGGACGCCGCCGGGGAAGCGGCAGGCCATGCCGACGATGACGATCGGGTCGTCCACGACGGGGGTGCCGTCGCGCCCGGACACCGCCGCGGCGGCGGCCTCGGCGACACCGTCCTCGCTCCCGCCGGTGATCTCGGTGGCCAGGAAGCGGGCGAGGGCCAGCGGGCTGGGGTGGTCGAAGACGACCGTCGCGGAGATGCGCAGTCCGGTGGTGAAGGTGAGGCGGTTGCGCAGCTCGACGGCGCCCGCCGAGGTGAGGCCGAGTTCACCGAGCGCCCGGCCCGGCTCCACCTCCGACCCCGACTCGTAGCCGAGTACCAGCGCCACCTGGTCCCGGACCAGGTCGAGCAGGAACCGGTTGCGCTCCGCCTCCGAGGCCCCCGCCAGCCGCTGGGCCGGCGAGAGGCTCTCCTGGTCGGTGGCGCTGCCCCGGGCAGGGTCCTGCTGTGCGGTCTGCCGGAGCTTGCGCACGTCCGGGAGTTCGTCGAGCAGGCGGCTGGGGTGTGTGGCGGTGAAGAACCAGGAGAAGACCTCCCAGCGGATGTCGGCGAGGGCGAGCGTGGTCTCGTCGCCCTCCAGCGCGGTACGCAGCGCCGCCAGGGCGTGCTCGGGCTCCATCCGGTGGATGCCGTGGCGCTCCAGGACGTCGCCGAAGTCGCCCTCCGCCATACCGGCGCCCGCCCACGAGCCCCAGGCGACCGAGGTCGCGACCAGGCCCTGGGAACGCCGGTACTGCGCGAAGGCGTCCAGGAAGGCGTTGCCGGGGGCGTAGTTGCCCTCGCCGGCCGAACCGAAGACGCCGGCGAGCGACGAGAAGAGGACGAAGGCCGACAGATCCAGGTGCGCGGTGGCCCGGTGCAGGGTGAGGGCGCCGGCGACCTTGGCCCGCAGCACCGTCTCGACGCGGTCCGGGGTGAGCGAGTCCAGGATGCTCGAGTCGACGATCCCGGCGGCGTGGAAGACGGCGGTCAGCGGTTGGGCGGCGGGCAGGTCCGCGAGGACGGCGGCCAGCGCGTCGTGGTCGGCCGCGTCCACCGCGGCCACGGTGACGTCGGTGCCCGACTCCCGCAGCTCGGCGACGAGTTCCGTCGCGCCGGGGGCCTCGGGACCGCGCCGGCTGAGCAGCAGCAGGTGCTCCGCGCCGGAGGCCGCGAGCCACCGGGCGACGTGTGCGCCGATGCCACCGGTGCCGCCGGTGACGAGCACGGTGCCGGACGGCTGCCACACCTGGCGGGGCGGGGCGGGCTCGGCGCGGCGCAGACGGGGTACGAAGATCCCGGTGGCGCGTATCGCCGCCTGGTCCTCGTCGGTGCCGGCGAGGACGGTGGCGAGCCGGGCGAGGGCGCGCGGTTCGGGTTCGGCGGGCAGGTCGACGAGGCCGCCCCACTGGGTGTACTCGTGGGCGGCGACCCGGCCGAGCCCCCATACCAGAGCGTGGTCCGGGTGAGTGACCGTGTCCCCCGGCGCGGCGGCGACGGCGCCGGAGGTGGCGCACCACAGGCGGAGCGGTTCACCCGTGTCGTGCACGGCGTGCAGCAGGGTGAGGGCGGCGGCGAAGGCGGCCGGGGTGGCGGGGTGTTCGGGGACGGGGCCCTCGGTGAGGAAGAGCAGCGACAGCACGCCGCTCGCGCCACGCAGCCGCTCGGCGAGGGCGCCGCGCTCGTCGTGGGGGGAGACGGGCAGGGGTTCGGGGGCGGCGCCGGCCTCCGCCAGGGCCGCGGAGACGGCGGTGACCAGCGGGTGTGCGGGGTGGTCCGGCGGTACGGCCACGACCCAGCGGCCGTCGAGCCGCCCGGCGGGGAGCGCGGCGGGTGTCCAGGCGGTCCGGTAGCGCCAGCTTTCGGTCCGGCTGCGTTCGCGGTCTCGCCGGTGCCATGCGGAGAGAGCGGTCAGCGCCTCTTCGAGCGGGGTCCGGCCACTCACGTCGAGCATGCGCTGGAGGGCGGGCAGGTCCTCCTGCTCGACGGCGGACCAGAACCAGTCCTGCGGGCGGTCCGCGGCGGGCGCTTCGAGTTCGACGGTGTCCAGCCAGTAGCGGCGACGCTGGAAGGCGTAGGTGGGCAGTTCGACGCGGGTGCCGCCGTGGCCGGCGTACACCGCGGCCCAGTCGACGCGTACGCCGTGCACGTGGGCCTCGGAGACCGCGGTGAGCCAGCGCCGGACCCCGCCCTCGCCTCGGCGCAGGGTGCACAGTACGGAGGCGCGCAGCCCGAGGGCCTCGACGCTCTCGCCGATGCCCAGGCTGAGGCCGGGGTGCGGGCTGATCTCCAGGAACAGGGTGCGTCCTTCGGTCAGCAGGGCACGCGTGACCTCCTCGAACCGCACGGTGCTGCGCAGATTGCCGTACCAGTACTCCGCATCCAGCCCAGCCGTGTCCACCCGCACACCGGTCACCGTCGAATAGAACGGCACCGCGGAGGACACCGGAGCGACCGGGCCCAGATCCTCCAGCAGCCGCTCACGGATCCCCTCCACCTGCGCACAGTGCGACGCGTAGTCCACCGGAACCCGCCGCGCCCTGATCCCCTCCACCTCGCAGTGCGCCAGCAACCCCTCCACCGCACCCGCCTCA
>NZ_JBVJCB010000022.1:0-18314 GCF_055589025.1 Streptomyces sp. NPDC041968
CGGCGGGGTCGTCCGGAGCGGGAGGTGTTCGAGGCGGCGGTGGCGACGGTCTTCACCCGCGACGCCGACCTGGACGTGAACGCCCTGCACACGGGTCCCACAGGCCGGCACATCGACCTCCCCACCTACCCCTTCCAACGAGACCGCTACTGGCTGGCCGCCCCGCCCCGGACCAGGACAAGGACCGACGGGGTGTCGGCGGCGGGCCTGCGCGAGGCGGGCCACCCCCTGCTCGCCGCCGCCGTGGAGCTGCCCGGCACCGACACCGAGGTGTGGAGCGGCCGCATATCCACCGCCGATCTCCCCTGGCTCGCCGACCACTTGGTGTGGGACCGAGGCGTCGTACCGGGGGCCGCGTTACTGGAGATGGTGCTCCAGGTGGGAAGCCGGATCGGTCTGCCGCGCGTCGCCGAACTGATCCTGGAGACGCCGCTGACCTGGGCCTCGGACCGCCCGCTCCAGGTCCGGATCGTCGTGGCCGCCGCCACCTCGGCCCCAGGCGGCGCGCGTGAGGTGACCCTCCACTCGCGGCCCGAACCCACGGCCGCCTCCTCGGCCTCCTCGCGTCCCACCCCTCCCCGGCACCCGGCGGCGGGGGAGCGGGACGACGACTGGACCCGACACGCCTCAGGGCTGCTGGCCCCTGCCGCCGACCTCACCGGCGACCCCGAGCCCGACCACCGCCCCGACCCCGATCGCCCGCCCCGGACCGGTCGAACCGGTGTCGACGGCACCGCCCGGCTCACCGGCGCGTGGCCCCCGGTCGGTGCCGAGCCGCTCGACCTCGCCGGGCAGTACCCGCTCTTCGCGGCCGCCGGAGTGCGCTACGAGGGAGCCTTCCGTGGGCTGCGTGCGGCATGGCGTCGCGGTGACGAGGTCTTCGCCGACGTACGGCTGCCCGACGCGCACGCGGTCGACGCCGCCCGCTACGGCGTGCACCCCGCCCTGCTCGACGCGGTGCTGCATCCGATCGCGGTGCTGGACCCGTCGGGTGACGGTGGGCACGGTCTGCTGCCGTTCTCCTGGAGCGACGTGCAGTGGCACGGGGCCGGCGGACACGCGCTCCGGGTCCGGGTGGCGAGCGTCGGTGGCGGTGCTGTGTCGGTCACCGCGGCCGATCAGGAGGGCAACCCGGTGTTCTCCGCCCGCTCCCTGGCACTGCGCCGCATCACCGCGGACCGGCTGCCCGCCGTGCCCGTCGCCCCTCTCTACCGCTTGGACTGGCGGCCGTTCCCGGGTCCGGCGCCCGTCACAGTGGCCGGGCGCTGGGCGGTCGTCGGACCCGAGGCCGAGGCCACGGCGGCCGGGCTGCGCGCCGTGGGACTGGACGCCCGTACCCATGTGCTCCCTCTGGGAGAGCCGCTGCCGCCGCAGGCCGGTGCCGGCGCGGAGGTGATCATCCTCGACCTGACCACCACCGCCGCGGCCGGCCGTACGGCGTCCGGCGGCGGGCGGCTCGGCCACCTCGACGAGGTGCGGGCGACGGTGCGCCGGGCCCTCGACGCCGTCCAGGCCCGCCTCGACACCACTGGAACCGACACGACCACCGCCACCGGAACCGCCGCGCCCACCGCCACCGGAACCGACACGGCCACCGCCACCGACGCCAATGCGGCCGCCCCCCGGCTGGTCGTCCTGACCCGGGGCGCGGCCGGCCCCGAGGGAGGCGCGGCGGACCTCGCGGGGGCCGCCGTCTGGGGGCTCGTCCGGGTCGCCCAGACCGAACAGCCCGGCCGCTTCACCTTGGTGGACATCGACGGCACCCAGGCGTCGCTGCGGGCCCTGCCGGGTCTGCTGGCCACGGAGGCCGGTCAGTTGGCCGTGCGCGACGGACGTGCCACCGTCCCGCGCATCACCCCGGTCGCCGACCCCGCGCCCCGCACCGGCGGCGGCACGGCGACCGACGGGCCCGGTGGCGGCGGGCCGTCGGTGACCCTGGACCCCGAAGGCACCGTGCTGATCACCGGTGGCACCGGAGCACTGGCCGCGGAGACCGCCCGGCACCTCGTGGAACGGCACAAGGTGCGCCACCTCCTGCTGGTCGGCAGGCGCGGTCCCGACGCACCCGGCGTCGACGGGCTCGTCGCCGAACTGACCGGCTCGGGCGCCGAGGTCGCCGTACGGGCCTGTGACGTCACCGACCGCGACGCCCTGCGCCGCCTGCTCGGCGAACTCCCCGACGCACACCCGCTGACCTGCGTGGTGCACACCGCCGGGGTGCTCGACGACGGTGTGCTCTCCGCCCAGACGGCCGAGCGGATCGACGCGGTGCTGCGGCCCAAGGTCGACGCCGCCGTCCACCTGGACGAGCTGACCCGGGAGTCCGGCCGGGTTCCCCTGGTGCTCTACTCCTCGGTCTCCGCGACTCTGGGCAGCGCGGGACAGGCCGGCTACGCGGCCGCCAACGCCTTCCTGGACGCGCTGGCCGCCCGGCGGTGCGCCGACGGGCACCCCGCGCTGTCGCTCGGCTGGGGCTGGTGGTCCGGGGTGGGCCTCGCCACCGGGCTGGAGGGAGCGGACGCGGCGCGGGTCAGGCGCTCCGGAGTCGCCCCGCTCGACGCCGGCACCGCGCTGGAACTGCTCGACCGGGCGCTGACCCGGCCCGAGCCGGCACTGCTGCCCGTGCGGCTGGACCCGCGCGCCGCGGCCCGTGCCACCGTCCTCCCGGAGGTACTGCGCGACCTGGCCGGGGTACCGACGGACGCGCACAGCATGCCCGGAAACGTGGCGGGCGCCGGGGTGGCGGGCACCGGGGACGAGGACGGTGCCGTACGCCGGGCCCCCGCTCCGGCCGACGCCGCCGGGGCGCTGGCCGCCCGGCTCGCGGGACGTTCCGAGCCCGAGCGTACGGCCCTCCTGCTCGACCTGGTACGGGCCGAGGTCGCGGCGGTGCTGGGACACGGCGACCCCGCCGCGGTCGGCGCCGCCCGCAGCTTCAAGGACGCCGGATTCGACTCCCTCACCGCCGTCGACCTCCGCAACCGGTTGAACGCCCGTACCGGGCTGCGGCTGCCCGCGACCCTCGTCTTCGACCACCCCACACCGCTTGCCCTCGCCGAACTCCTGCTCGGCGGGCTGGCGGTGGCCGGCCCGGCGGAACCGGCCGGTCAGATCCCGGACGGGCCGGGCGGTGCCGAGACCCTGTCCGGCGTGATCGACCGGCTGGAGCGGAGCCTCGCCGCGACCGACGACGGCGAGGCCCGGGCCGACGCGGCACGGCGACTGCGCGGCCTGCTGGCCGCACTCCCCGCCGGTTCCGGCGCGGGGGCCGGTCCGGTTGCCGAGGAAGGTGTCCCCGGTCGCGGCGACGTGGTGATCGACCGGCTCCGGTCGGCCTCCGACGACGACTTGTTCGACCTGCTCGACAGCGACTTCCAGTGAGCCGGACCGCGCCGCGCGCCGACCGCTGAACCGCTCTTCACCCAGACCCACGAGATGACGCCTGAGGAGAACCGTGTCTGCGACGAACGAGGAGAAGTTGCGGGAGTACCTGCGGCGCGCGATGGCCGACCTGCACAGCGCACGGGAGCGGTTGCGCGAGGTCGAGTCGGCGAGCCGTGAGCCGATCGCGATCGTCGGGATGGGCTGCCGTTACCCGGGTGGTGTGGCGTCGCCGGAGGAGCTGTGGGACCTGGTGGCGTCCGGTACGGACGCGATCTCCCCGTTCCCCGTCGACCGCGGCTGGGACGCCGAGGGGCTGTACGACCCGGAGCCGGGGGTGCCGGGCAGGAGTTATGTGCGGGAGGGCGGGTTCCTGCATTCCGCGGCGGAGTTCGACGCGGAGTTCTTCGGCATCTCGCCGCGGGAGGCGGCGGCGATGGATCCGCAGCAGCGGTTGCTGCTGGAGACGTCGTGGGAGGCGCTGGAGCGGGCCGGGATCGTCCCCGCGTCGCTGCGCGGGAGCCGTACCGGCGTCTTCACCGGTGTCATGTACCACGACTACGGCAGCCACCAGGTCGGCACCGCCGCCGACCCCAGTGGACAGCTCGGTCTCGGCACCGCGGGCAGCGTCGCGTCGGGGCGGGTGGCGTACACCCTCGGCCTGGAGGGCCCGGCCGTGACCATGGACACGGCCTGCTCGTCCTCGCTGGTCGCCTTGCATCTGGCGGTGCAGTCGTTGCGGCGGGGTGAGTGTGATCTGGCGTTGGCCGGTGGGGTGACGGTGATGGCGACGCCGACGGTGTTCGTGGAGTTCTCGCGGCAGCGGGGGCTGGCGGCGGACGGGCGGTGCAAGGCGTTCGCGGAGGGGGCGGACGGTACCGCCTGGGCCGAGGGCGCCGGTGTGCTGCTGGTGGAGCGGCTCTCGGATGCCCGCCGCCGCGGTCATCGGGTGCTGGCGGTGGTGCGGGGCAGCGCCGTCAACCAGGACGGCGCGAGCAACGGCCTCACCGCGCCCAGCGGGCCCGCCCAGCAGCGGGTGATCCGCGACGCGCTGGCCGACGCGGGGCTGACGCCGGGTGATGTGGACGTGGTGGAGGCGCACGGCACCGGCACCCCGCTCGGCGACCCGATCGAGGCGGGCGCGCTCATGGCCACCTACGGCAGTGAACGCGTGGGCGACCCGCTGTGGTTGGGGTCGTTGAAGTCGAACATCGGGCACACGCAGGCCGCCGCGGGAGCCGCCGGCGTCATCAAGATGGTGCAGGCGTTACGTCAGTCGGAGCTGCCCCGCACCCTGCACGTCGACGCGCCCTCGGCCAAGGTCGACTGGGACGCGAGCGCCGTGGAACTGCTCACCGGCGCCCGGCCCTGGCCCCGGCGCGCGCACCGGCCCCGGCGGGCCGCGATCTCCGCCTTCGGCGTCAGCGGCACCAACGCCCACGTCATCATCGAGGAACCGCCCACGCCCGGCGACGCGTCTCCCGCCGGCGTCCCCCCTGCGCCGGGCGAGGCCGCCGCCCCCCGCTCCACCGCGGCCGGTCCGGCGCCCGCTTCCACCGGGGCCGGTCCGCTGTCTCCTGCCAAGTCGCCCTCCACCGTGGCCGGTCCGGCGCCCTCCTCCGCCCTGGCCGGTCCGCTGTCCCCCTCGGCCGCGGCCGTGGTCTGGCCCCTGTCCGCCGAGACCGCCCCCGCCCTGCGCGCCCAGGCCGCCCGCCTGCGCGCGCACCTCGAACGGCACCCCGGCACCTCGCCGACCGACATCGGCCATGCCCTGGCCGCCGAACGCGCCGCCCTCACCCGGCGCGTCGTGCTGCTCGGCGACGCCGGAGCCCCGGTCGCCGCCCTCGCCGCCCTCGCCGCGGGCGAGACCACCCCGCACGCCGTGCACGGCACCGCGGCGGACATCCGCCGGGTCGCGTTCGTGTTCCCCGGCCAGGGCTCCCAGTGGGCCGGGATGGGCGCCGAACTGCTGGACACGGCCCCTGCCTTCGCCGCCGAAGTGGACCGCTGCCGGCGCGCGCTCGCCCCGTACGTGGACTGGAACCTGGCCGACGTACTGCGCGGGGCGCCCGGCGCGCCCGGCCTCGACCGCGTCGACGTCGTCCAGCCGGCCACCTTCGCCGTCATGACGGGACTCGCCGCGCTGTGGCGCTCCCTCGGCGTCGAACCCGCCGCCGTCATCGGCCACTCCCAGGGCGAGATCGCCGCGGCCTGCGTGGCCGGCGCGCTCTCCCGGGAGGACGCCGCCCGGATCGTGGCCCTGCGCTCCCAGGTCATCGCCCGCGAACTGGCCGGTCGGGGCGGCATGGCCTCGGTGGCGCTGCCCGCCGCCGAGGTCGAGGCCCGCCTGGCCGGCGGCGTCGAGATCGCCGCCGTCAACGGCCCCGGCTCGACCGTCGTCTGCGGGGAGCCCGGCGCCCTGGAGGCGTTGCTGGTCACCCTGGAGAGCGAGGGCACCCGGGTCCGCCGCATCGACGTCGACTACGCCTCCCACTCCCCCTACGTCGAGAGCATCAGAGCCGAACTCGCCACCGTCCTCGGACCCGTCCGGCCGCGCCGGGGCGACGTGCCGTTCTACTCCACCGTCGAGGCGGGGCCGGTCGACACCACCGCCCTGGACGCCGACTACTGGTACCGCAACCTGCGGCTCCCCGTGCGCTTCGAACCGACCGTACGCGCCATGCTCGCCGACGGCGTCGACGCCTTCGTGGAATGCTCCGCGCACCCCGTCCTCACCGTCGGCGTGCGCCAGACCGTGGAGAGCGCCGGCACCGCCGTCCCGGCCCTCGGTTCGCTGCGCCGCGACGAGGGCGGGCCGCGGCGCTTCCTCACCTCCGCGGCCGAGGCCCAGGTCGTCGGCGTCCCCGTGGACTGGGCGAGGCTCCACCCCGAGGCCGGCCGGGTGGACCTGCCGACCTACGCCTTCCAGCGCGAACGCCACTGGGTCGGCCCCGCCCGACCCGACCGGGCGACGACCGCCGCGACCGGGGACGACGCCCCGGAGCCCGGGGACCGGCTCGGCTACCACGTCGCGTGGAAGGGGCTGCGCTCCGCCACCGGCGGCTGGCGCCCCGGCCTGCGCCTGCTGATAGTGCCCACCGGCGAGCGGCACGCCGCTCTCGCGGACGCCCTGGAACAGGCCGTCGCCTCCTTCGGCGGAACGGTCCGCCGCGTCGTCCTCGACCCGGCCCGCACCGGACGCGCCGAGCTGATCGGCCTGCTCGAAGCGGAGATCAACGGCGACACCGCCGTCACCGGCGTCGTCTCGCTGCTCGGCCTGTGCACCGACGGCGGGCCGGACCACCCCGCCGTGCCCGTCGCCGTCTCCGCCACCCTCGCCCTGGTCCAGGCCCTGGCCGACCTCGGCAGCACCGCACCGCTGTGGACCGTCACCTGCGGCGCGGTCGCCACCGCTCCCGACGAACTGCCGTGCACCGCCGGCGCCCAGCTGTGGGGCCTGGGGCGGGTGGCCGCACTGGAGCTGCCCGAGGTGTGGGGCGGCCTCATCGACCTCCCCGCGCGGCCCGACGCCCGGGTCCTGGACCGTCTCGCCGGAGTCCTCACCGAACCCGGCGGCGAGGACCAGATCGCCGTCCGCATGGCGGGCGTCTTCGGCCGCCGGGTCCTGCCGAACCCGGCCGACCCCCGGCCCCCGGTCTGGCGGGCCCGGGGCACCGTCCTCATCGCCGGCGACCTCACGACGGTGTCCGGCCGGCTGGTCCGGTCCCTCCTCGAGGACGGGGCCGAGCGCGTGGTGCTGGCCGGGCCCGACGCCCCCGCCCAGGCCGCCGCCGCCGGACTCACCGGAGCCTCCCTCGTCCCCGTGCACTGCGACGTCACCGACCGCGCGGAACTGGCCGCCCTGCTCGGCGAGCACGCGCCCTCCGTCGTCGTGCACGCCCCGCCGCTCGTGCCCCTGGCCCCGCTGCGGGACACGGCGCCCGGGGACCTCGCCGCCGCCCTCGCCGCCAAGACCACGGCCGCCGGCCACCTGGTCGACCTGGCGCCGGCCGCGGGACTCGACGCGCTGGTGCTGTTCTCCTCGGTCTCCGGCGTGTGGGGCGGCGCGGCCCAGGGCGGCTACGCGGCCGCCAGCGCGCACCTCGACGCGCTGGCCGAGCGCGCCCGCGCCGCCGGAGTGCCCGCGTTCTCCGTGGCCTGGAGCCCCTGGGCCGGAGGCACGCCCGCCGCCGGTGCCGAGGCGGAGTTCCTCAGCCGGCGCGGCCTGGCCCCCCTCGAACCCGACGAGGCGGTGCGGACCCTGCACCGCATGCTGGAGCGCGGCAGCGCCTGCGGGGCGGTCGCCGACGTCGACTGGAGCCGGTTCGCCGCCTCCTACACCTGGGTGCGGCCCGCCGTGCTCTTCGACGACATCCCGGACGTCCAGCGGCTGCGCGCGGCGGAACTCGCCCCGGGCGCCGGCGACGCGACCACCTCCGAACTCGTCCGCGAACTGACCGCGCAGTCCGGCCACAAGCGGCACGCCACCCTGCTGCGGCTGGTGCGCGCACACGCCGCCGCCGTCCTCGGGCAGTCCTCCGGCGACGCGGTGAGCAGCGCCCGCGCCTTCCGCGACCTCGGCTTCGACTCGCTGACCGCCCTCGAACTGCGCGACCGGCTCAGCGCCGCCACCGGGCTCAAGCTGCCCACCTCCCTGGTCTTCGACCACTCCAACCCGGCCGCGCTCGCCCGACACCTCGGCGAGGAACTCCTCGGCCGGAACGACACCGCCGACCGGGCCGGCCCCGAGACCCCGGCCCGGACGGACGAACCCATCGCCATCATCGGCATGGCCTGCCGGCTGCCCGGCGGGGTGCAGTCCCCCGAGGACCTGTGGGACCTGCTGGCCGGTGGGGCCGACGCCATCACCCCCTTCCCCACCAACCGGGGATGGGACAACGACACCCTCTACGACCCCGACCCCGACTCGCCCGGACACCACACCTACGTGCGCGAGGGCGGGTTCCTGCACGACGCGGCCGAGTTCGACCCCGGCTTCTTCGGCATCAGCCCCCGCGAGGCCCTGGCCATGGACCCGCAGCAGCGGCTGATCCTGGAAACGTCCTGGGAGTCCTTCGAACGGGCCGGCATCGACCCGGTCGACCTGCGCGGCAGCCGCACCGGGGTCTTCGTCGGAACCAACGGACAGCACTACGTGCCGCTCCTCCAGGACGGCGACGAGAACTTCGACGGCTACATCGCCACCGGCAACTCGGCCAGCGTGATGTCCGGCCGGCTCTCCTACGTCTTCGGCCTGGAGGGCCCCGCCGTCACCGTAGACACCGCCTGCTCGGCCTCCCTGGCCGCCCTGCACCTGGCGGTGCAGTCACTGCGCCGGGGCGAGTGCGACTACGCCCTCGCCGGCGGCGCCACCGTGATGTCCACCCCCGAGATGCTGGTGGAGTTCGCCCGTCAGCGGGCGGTGTCGCCGGACGGCCGCAGCAAGGCGTTCGCGGAGGAGGCCGACGGCGTCGGACTCGCCGAGGGCGCCGGGATGCTGCTGGTGGAGCGGTTGTCGGACGCGCGCCGCGACGGGCACCCGGTGCTGGCGGTGGTGCGGGGCAGCGCCGTCAACCAGGACGGGGCGAGCAACGGGCTGACCGCGCCCAGTGGTCCGGCCCAGCAGCGGGTGATCCGTGAGGCGCTGGCCGACGCGGGGCTGTCGCCCGCGGACGTGGACGCGGTCGAGGCGCACGGCACCGGCACCCCGCTGGGCGACCCGATCGAGGCCGGCGCGCTGCTCGCCACGTACGGCCGGGACCGGCGCGACGGGCCGCTCTGGCTGGGCTCGTTGAAGTCGAACATCGGGCACACCCAGGCCGCCGCCGGGGTGGCCGGGGTGATCAAGATGGTGCTGGCCCTGCGCCACGGCGAGCTGCCCCGCACCCTGCACGCCACGACCGCGTCGTCCAGGATCGACTGGGACGCGGGCGCCGTGGAACTGCTGGACCAGGCCAGGCCCTGGCCCCGGCGGGCGGAGGGACCGCGCCGGGCCGGGATCTCCTCGTTCGGCATCAGCGGCACCAACGCCCACCTCGTCATCGAGGAGCCGCCGGAGCCCACCGCGCCCGACCTGCTCGCGCCCGAACCGGCCGCCGAAGGCGACGTCTGGTCCGAGGAGTGGTGGCACGAGGTGACCGTGCCGCTGATGATGTCCGCGCACAACGACGCGGCCCTGCGCGACCAGGCGCGCCGCTTGCGCGCCGACCTGCTCGCCCACCCCGAGCTGCACCCGGCCGACGTCGGCTACACCCTCCTCACCACCCGCACCCGGTTCGAACAGCGGGCCGCCGTGGTCGGCGAGAACTTCACGGAGCTGATCACGGCCCTCGACGACCTCGTCGAAGGCCGGCCGCACCCGCTCGTCCTGCGCGGCAGCGCCGGCACCTCCGACCAGGTCGTGTTCGTCTTCCCCGGCCAGGGCTCGCAGTGGCCCGAGATGGCCGACGGGCTGCTGGCCCGCTCCAGCGGCTCCGGCGCGTTCCTCGCGACCGCCCGCGCCTGCGACCTCGCACTCCGGCCCCACCTCGGCTGGTCCGTACTGGACGTACTGTGCCGGGAACCCGGCGCACCCTCACTCGACCGGGTCGACGTGGTGCAGCCCGTGCTGTTCACCATGATGGTCTCGCTCGCCGAGACATGGCGTTCGCTGGGCGTCGAACCGGCCGCGGTCGTAGGCCACTCCCAGGGGGAGATCGCCGCCGCCTACGTCGCCGGCGCCCTGACGCTGGACGACGCGGCCCGCATCGTCGCCCTGCGCAGCCAGGCATGGCTGCGGCTGGCCGGCAAGGGCGGCATGATCGCGGTGACCCTCGCCGAAGGCGACCTGCGTCCCCGCCTGGCACCCTGGAGCGACCGGCTCGCCGTCGCCGCCGTCAACGGCCCCGAGACCTGCGCCGTCTCCGGGGACCCGGTGGCCCTGGCGGAGCTGGCCGCCGAACTCGGCGCGGAGGGGGTGCACGCCCGACCCATCCCCGGCGTCGACACCGCCGGGCACTCGCCCCAGGTCGACACGTTGGAGGCCCACCTGCGGCAGGTGCTCGCCCCCGTCGCGCCCCGCACCTCCGCCATCCCGTTCTACTCGACGGTCACCGGCGCACGGATCGACACCGCCGAGCTGGACGCCGACTACTGGTACCGCAACATGCGCGAGCCGGTGGAGTTCGAGAAGGCCACCCGCGCCCTGATCGCCGACGGCCACGACGTGTTCCTGGAGTCGAGCCCGCACCCCATGCTGGCCGTCTCCCTCCAGGAGACGATCAGCGACGCCGGAGCCTCGGCGGCCGTCCTCGGCACCCTGCGGCGCGGCCAGGGCGGCCCCCGCTGGCTGGGCGTCGCCCTCTGCCGCGCCTACACCCACGGCCTGGAGATCGACGCCGAGGCCATCTTCGGCCCGGACTCGCGCCAGGTGGACCTGCCCACGTACCCCTTCCAGCGGGAGCGCTACTGGTACAGCCCCGGCCACCGCGGCGACGACCCCGCCTCCCTCGGTCTGGACGCCGCCGACCACCCGCTGCTCGGCAGCGGCGTCGAACTCCCGGAGCCCGGTGCCCGGATGTACACCGCGCGCCTGGGCGCCGACACCACCCCGTGGCTCGCCGACCACGCGCTGATGGGCTCGCCGCTGCTGCCGGGCGCCGCCTTCGCCGACCTGGCGCTCTGGGCCGGCCGCCAGGCGGGCACCGGCCGCGTGGAGGAACTCACCCTGGCCGCGCCCCTGGCGCTGCCGCCGTCCGGAGGGGTCCGGCTGCGGCTGACCGTCGACGCCCCGGGCCCCGACGACGCCCGCCGCTTCGCCGTGCACGCCCGCGCCGAGGGCGCCGGCGACTGGACCCTGCACGCCGAGGGGCTGCTCACCGCGGAGGACCCGGCCGATGCGCCGGACGCCTCGGCGACCACCCCGCCCCCCGGCGCCGAACAGCTGGACATCGGCGACTTCTACGAACGCTTCGCCGAACTCGGCTACGGCTACGGCCCGTTCTTCCGCGGACTGGTGAGCGCCCACCGCTCGGGCCCCGACCTCCACGCGGAGGTCGCGCTGCCCGTCCAGGCCCAGGGCGACGCGGCACGGTTCGGCATCCACCCCGCGCTGCTGGACGCGGCGCTGCAGACGATGCGCCTCGTGGGCTTCTTCCCCGAGGACGGCCGCATCCGCATGCCGTTCGCCCTGCGTGGCATCCGGCTGCACCGCGCCGGAGCCGACCGGCTGCACGTGCGCATCTCGCCCGAGTCCGAGGACGCCGTCCGCATCCGGTGCGCCGACGGCGAGGGACGGCCGGTCGCCGAGATCGAGTCCTTCGTCATGCGGCCGGTCGACCCCGGACAGCTCCTGGGCGGGCGCCCGGTCGGCGCCGACGCCCTCTTCCGCGTCGCCTGGCGCGAACTCACCGCCGGCCCGGACACCCGCACCGGCGGGAGCGCCGCCACCCCGGCACGCTGGGTGCTGGCGGGAGTCGACCCGCTGGGCCTGGCCGAGGCGGCCGACGCCCACCTGCCCGACGGACTCGGCCCGGACGGCCGGCTGCCGTCCGAGGAGGGGCGACCGGCACCGGACGCCGTCGTGTTCGCGGTGCGGGCCGAGACCGGCGACGTCGCCGCCGACGCCCACACCGTGGCCTGCCGGGTACTGGACCTCGTACAGCGCCGGCTCGCGGCCCCCGAGGGCGCGGACGGCGCCCGCCTGGTCGTGGCCACCCGCGGCGCCGTCGCCGTACGCGACGACGCCGAGGTGGACGACCCGGCGGCGGCCGCCGCGTGGGGCCTGCTGCGCTCCGCGCAGGCCGAGGAGCCCGGCCGGTTCCTGCTCGTGGACCTGGACGACGACCCGGCGTCCGCCCGGGCCCTGGCCCTCGCCCTCGGCTCCGGCGAACCGCAGACCGCGGTGCGGTCCGGGACGGTGTACGTGCCCCGGCTGCAGCGGGCCGCCGACCGCGCGGACGGGCCGCTCACCCCGCCCGACCACGGCGCCTGGCGGCTGCGCAGGGGCACCGACCTCACCCTCGACGGCCTCGCCCCGGTACCCGCCCCGGACGCCGAGGCCCCGCTGGAGCCCGGCCAGGTGCGCGTCGCCGTACGCGCCGCGGGCGTGAACTTCCGCGACGCCCTCATCGCCCTCGGCATGTACCCGGGCGAGGCGGACATGGGAACGGAGGGCGCCGGCACCGTCGTCGAGGTCGGCCCCGGTGTCACCGGTGTCGCCCCCGGCGACCGGGTGCTCGGCCTGTGGGACGGCGGCCTGGGCCCGCTGTGCGTGGCCGACCACCGGCTCCTCGCCCCCGTCCCGGACGGCTGGTCCCACGCCCAGGCCGCCTCGGTCCCCGCGGTGTTCCTCAGCGCCTACTACGGCCTGGTCACCCTGGCCGGCCTCCGGCCGGGGGAGCGGGTGCTCGTGCACGCCGCCGCCGGAGGCGTCGGGATGGCGGCGGTGCAGATCGCCCGCCACCTCGGCGCGGAGGTACTGGCCACCGCGAGCCCCGGCAAGTGGGACGTCCTGCGCGCCATGGGCATCGCCGACGACCACCTCGCCTCCTCCCGCACCCTCGACTTCGCGACCGCTTTCACCGGTCCGGACGGCACCTCCCGCGCGGACGTCGTCCTGAACTCGCTCACCCGGGAGTTCGTGGACGCCTCCCTCGGACTGCTCCGCCCGGGCGGCCGGTTCCTGGAGCTGGGCAAGACCGACGTCCGGGACCCCGAGCGGATCGCCGCCGAACACCCAGGGGTCCGCTACCGGGCGTTCGACCTCAACGAGGCCGGACCCGACGCACTCGGCCGGCTGCTGCGGGAGCTGATGGACCTGTTCGCCGCCGGTGTGCTGCACCCGCTGCCCGTCGTCACCCACGACGTGCGCCGGGCCGCGGACGCCCTGCGCACCATCAGCCAGGCCCGGCACACCGGAAAGCTCGTCCTGACCATGCCGCCCGCCTGGCACCCGTACGGCACGGTCCTGGTCACCGGTGGCACCGGCGCCCTCGGCAGCGCCATCGCCCGCCACCTGGCGAGCCGGCACGGCGTCCGCCGGCTGCTGATCGCCACCCGCCGGGGACCCGACGGCGAGGGCGCCGCGGAACTGGTCGCCGACCTCACCGCCCTGGGCGCCTCCGCCACCGTCGTCGCCTGCGACGTCTCCGACCCGGACGCCGTACGTCGCCTGCTCGCCGGCATCCCGGCCGCGCACCCGCTCACGGCGGTGGTGCACAGCACCGGCGTCCTCGACGACGGCGTGCTGCCCGGGCTCACCCCCGAGCGGATGCGGCGCGTGCTGCGGCCCAAGGTGGAGGCCGCCGTCCACCTGGACGCACTCACCCGCGACCTCGACCTGTCGGCCTTCGTCCTCTTCTCCTCCAGCGCCGGCCTGCTGGGCAGCCCGGCCCAGGGCAACTACGCGGCGGCCAACGCCACCCTCGACGCC
The DNA here is from genome assembly GCF_055589025.1 of Streptomyces sp. NPDC041968. Lineage (NCBI taxonomy): Bacteria > Bacillati > Actinomycetota > Actinomycetes > Kitasatosporales > Streptomycetaceae > Streptomyces > Streptomyces sp. NPDC041968. Next base: position 13,793 of record NZ_JBVJCB010000022.1, read on the forward strand.
CTCGCCACCCGGCGGCGGTCCCTCGGCCTGCCGGCGGTGTCGCTGGCGTGGGGGCTGTGGTCCGACACCAGCCGGATGGCACACGCGCTGGACCAGGAGAGCCTCCAGCGGCGCTTCGCCCGCAGCGGCTTCCCGCCCCTGTCCGCCACGCTCGGCGCCGCACTGTTCGACGCCGCCCTGCGCGTCGACGAGGCCGTGCAGGTCCCCATGCGCTTCGACCCGGCCGCGCTGCGCGCCACCGGAAGCGTCCCCGCCCTGCTGTCGGACCTCGTCGGGTCCGCCCCCGCGACGGGTTCCGCGACCCCCGCCGCCGGCCCCCATCCGGTGCCGGACGCCGGGTCCACCGGCGAGCCGCTGGCCGAGCGGCTGGCCGGGCTCTCCGCCGAGGAACGCCACGACCGGCTGCTCGGCCTGGTCAGCGAACACGTGGCCGCGGTCCTCGGTCACGGCTCCGCCGCGGAGGTCCGTCCCGACCGGCCGTTCCGCGAGGTCGGCTTCGACTCGCTGACCGCCGTGGAACTGCGCAACCGGATGGCGGCGGTCACCGGGACCAGGCTCCCCGCCACCCTGGTCTTCGACCACCCCACCCCGGCCGCGCTGTCCGCGCACCTCGACGGCCTGCTGGCCCCCGCGCGGCCGGACAACACCGCCCCGCTGCTGTCCGAACTCGACCGCATCGAGGAGGCGCTGGCCGCCCTCACCCCCGAGCACCTCGCCCGGCTCGCGCCCGCCCCCGACGACCGGGCCGAGGTCGCCCTGCGCCTGGACGCCCTGGCCGACCGCTGGCGTGCCCTGCACGACGGCGCGGCCGGTGCCGACGACATCACCGACGTGCTGAGCGGCGCCGACGACGACGAGATCTTCGCGTTCATCGACGAGCGGTACGGCACCTCGTGACCGCCGGCCCGGAGCAGCCCCGCCGCCCGTCCCCGAAAGGAAGCAGCACCATGGCGAACGAAGAGAAGCTGCGCGCCTACCTCAAGCGCGTGACGGGTGAGCTGCACCGGGCCACCGAGCAGCTGCGCGCCCTGGACCGGCGGGCCCACGAGCCGATCGCGATCATAGGGGCGGCCTGCCGGCTCCCCGGCGGCGTCCAGAGCCCGGACGACCTGTGGGAGTTGCTGCTCTCCGGCGCCGACGCGGTCGGTCCGGCCCCCGCCGACCGCGGCTGGGACGTGGAGGGCAGGTACTCGCCCGACCCCGACACGCCCGGCACCTCGTACTGCCGCGAGGGGGGCTTCGTACAGGGGGCCGACCGGTTCGACCCCGCCCTGTTCGGTATCTCCCCCCACGAGGCGCTCACCATGGACCCCCAGCAGCGGCTGCTGCTGGAGACCTCCTGGGAGGCGCTGGAGCGAGCCGGTCTCGACCCGCGGTCCCTGGCGGGCAGCCGGACCGCGGTGTTCGCCGGGGCGTGGGAGAGCGGCTACCAGAAGGGCGCCGAAGGACTCGACGCCGACCTGGAGGCCCAGCTCCTGGCCGGCATCGTCAGTTTCACCGCGGGCCGCGTGGCCTACGCCCTGGGTCTTCAGGGCCCGGCGCTGACGATCGACACGGCCTGCTCCTCGTCGCTGGTGGCCCTGCACCTGGCGGTGCAGTCACTGCGCCGGGGCGAGTGCGACCTCGCCCTGGCGGGCGGCGCCACGGTGATCGCCGACTTCGCCCTCTTCACCCAGTTCTCCCGGCAGCGCGGGCTCGCCCCCGACGGTCGCTGCAAGGCCTTCGGCGAGGCGGCCGACGGGTTCGGCCCCGCCGAGGGCGCCGGGATGCTGCTGGTGGAGCGGTTGTCGGACGCGCGCCGCGACGGGCACCCGGTGCTGGCGGTGGTGCGGGGCAGCGCCGTCAACCAGGACGGGGCGAGCAACGGGCTGACCGCGCCCAGTGGTCCGGCCCAGCAGCGGGTGATCCGTGAGGCGCTGGCCGACGCGGGGCTGTCGCCCGCGGACGTGGACGCGGTCGAGGCGCACGGCACCGGCACCCCGCTGGGCGACCCGATCGAGGCCGGCGCGCTCATGGCCACGTACGGGCACGGACGGACGGGCGACCCGCTCTGGCTGGGCTCGTTGAAGTCGAACATCGGGCACACCCAGGCCGCCGCCGGGGTGGCCGGGGTGATCAAGATGGTGCTGGCCCTGCGCCACGGCGAGCTGCCCCGGACCCTGCACGCCACGACCGCGTCGTCCAGGATCGACTGGGACGCGGGCGCCGTGGAACTGCTGGACCAGGCCAGGCCCTGGCCCCGGCGGGCGGAGGGACCGCGCCGGGCCGGGATCTCCTCGTTCGGCATCAGCGGCACCAACGCCCACCTCGTCATCGAGGAGCCGCCGGAGCCCACCGCGGAATCCGAGGAGACCACGCAGACCACCGCGGAAAACGGGGAGGCCACGCAGGCCACCGCGGAACCCGGGGCCACGCAGCCGCCCGCCCGGACCACCACCGTCCTCCCGCTGTCGGCCGCCGGTGCGGAATCCCTGCGGGAACAGGCCCGCAGGCTCGCCGCGCACCTGGCCGACCACGAGGAGATCACCGCCGCCGACGCCGCCCGCTCCACCGCCACCACCCGAGCCGCGCTCTCGCACCGTGCCTCGGTCCTCGCCGACGACCGGCAGTCACTGATCGACAGGCTGACCGCGCTGGCGGAGGACAGGAAGGACGCCGGCGTCACCGTCGGCGAGGCGGGCAGCGGCCGGCCCCCCGTCTTCGTCTTCCCGGGCCAGGGCTCCCAGTGGACGGCCATGGGCGCCGAACTCCTGGACAACGCGCCGGCCTTCCGCGCCAAGGCCGAGGAGTGCGCCCGGGCCCTCGCGGCCCACCTCGACTGGTCGGTGCTCGACGTCCTGCGCGGCACCCCCGATGCCCCGCCGATCGACCGCGCCGACGTCGTCCAGCCCACGCTGTTCACCATGATGGTCTCCCTGGCGGCACTCTGGGAGACCCACGGCGTACGGCCCGCGGCCGTGGTCGGCCACTCCCAGGGCGAGATCGCCGCCGCCCACGCGGCCGGTGCCCTCTCCCTCGACGACGCCGCCCGGGTGATCGCCGAGCGCAGCAGGCTCTGGAAGCGGCTGGCCGGAAACGGCGGCATGCTCTCCGTGATGGCGCCGCCCGACCGGGTCCGCGAACTGATCGAGCCCTGGGCGGACCGGATGTCGGTCGCCGCCGTCAACGGCCCCGCCTCGGTCACCGTGGCCGGTGACACGGGAGCGCTGGAGGAGTTCGGCGGCCGGCTCTCCGCCGCCGGGGTCCTGCGCTGGCCCCTGGCCGGCGTCGACTTCGCCGGCCACTCACCGCAGGTGGAGCAGTTCCGCGCCGAGCTTCTCGATACGCTCGGCGCCGTCCGTCCGACCGCCGCCCGGCTGCCCTTCTTCTCCACCGTGACCGCCGCGGAGCACGACGCCGAAGCCCTGGACGCCGCGTACTGGTACCGGAACATGCGTGAGCCCGTGGAGTTCGCGGCCACCCTGCGGACGCTGCTGCGCGCCGGCCACCGCACCTTCGTCGAGATGGGCCCGCACCCGCTGCTGGGCGCCGCGATCGACGAGGTCGCCGAGGCCGAGGGTGTGCACGCCACCGCGCTCGCCACCCTCCACCGCGGTTCCGGCGGCCTGGACCGGTTCCGCTCCTCGGTGGGCGCCGCGTTCGCCCACGGGGTAGGGGTCGACTGGACCGCCCTCTTCGACGGCACCGGCGCCCGCCGGGTCCCCCTGCCCACCTACGCCTTCCGCCGGGACCGGTACTGGCTGCCCACCGCCTTCGGCCGGCGCACCGCCCCGGCACCCGTCGGCGAGTCCGCCTCCTGGCGCTACCGCGTCACCTGGACCCCCCTGGCGGCCGACGCCACCGGCCTGCCGTCCGGACGCTGGCTGCTGGTGCACACCCCCGGCACCGCGCCGGAGGACGCGGACGCCGCGGCGTCGGCCCTGACCTCGGCCGGGGTGGTGGTGGAGCGCTGCCGACTGGAACCCACCGAGGCCGCACGCGCCACGCTCACCGAGCGGCTCACCGAACTGAACGCGCGCCCGGACGGCTTGGCCGGCGTGCTGGTGCTGCCCGGCCGCCCGGAGGGCACCGCGCCGGCCGACGTCCCCGCGCTCGACCCCGGCACGGCATCCGTCCTGCTCGTGGCCCAGACCGTGCCGGACGCCGCTCCCCGGGCCCGGATATGGGTGGTGACTCGGGGTGCGGTGGCGGTGGGGTCGGGTGAGGTGCCGTGTGCGGTGGGTGCGCGGGTGTGGGGGCTTGGTCGGGTGGCTGCTTTGGAGGTTCCGGTGCAGTGGGGTGGGTTGGTGGATGTGCCGGTGGGTGCGGGTGAGCGGGAGTGGGGGCGTGTGGTGGGTGTGGTTGCGGGGGGTGGTGAGGATCAGGTGGCGGTGCGTGGGGCGGGGTTGTTCGGTCGTCGTCTGGTGGGTGCGGGTGCGGGTGCGGGTGCGGGTGCGGGTGGGGGTGGGGGTGCCTCGGGTGGGGGTGTTGCGGGGGGTTGGCGTGCGCGGGGGTGTGTGTTGGTGACGGGTGGGTTGGGGGG
>NZ_JBVJCB010000023.1:0-17130 GCF_055589025.1 Streptomyces sp. NPDC041968
CAAACTCGACCGCAAGGCCCTCCCCGACCCCGACTGGGACGGCGTGCACGCGTCGGCGCGCGGACCCCGTACTCCACACGAGGAAGTGCTCTGCCACCTCTTCGCGGACGTTCTCGGCCTGGAGCGGGTCGGCATCGACGACAGCTTCTTCGACCTGGGTGGTCACTCGTTGCTGGCGACGCGGCTGGTGTCGCGTATCCGTACGGCGCTGGGAGTGGAGCTGTCGGTGCGTGCCCTGTTCGAGACGCCGTCGGTGGCGGGCCTGGCGGCGCTGCTCGGGCAGGCCGTGTCCGCTCGTACGCCGGTGGTGGCGCGGGCGGTGCGTCCGGAGCGGGTGCCGTTGTCGTACGCGCAGCAGCGGCTGTGGTTCCTGCACCAGTACGAGCCCGGCAGCGCCCTCTACAACATCCCCGTAGCCCTGCGCCTGTCCGGCACCCTCGACCAGGACGCCCTGCGCACCGCCCTCACCGACGTCACCGCACGCCACGAGGCCCTGCGCACCCTCTACGCCCAGGACGACCACGGCGCCCACCAGGTCATCCTCACCCCCGACCGGGCCACCCCGGTCTTCGAGGTGCGGGACACCACCGAGGACGACCTCGACGCCGCCGTGGCCACCACGGCCGCCCGGGGCTTCGACCTCACCCGCGACCTGCCCCTGCGCACCACCCTCTTCCGCCTCGCCGAGACGGAGCACGTCCTGCTGCTGGTCGTGCACCACATCGCCGCCGACGGCTGGTCCCTCACCCCCCTCGCCCGGGACCTGACCACCGCCTACAGCGCCCGCACCACCGGCCAGGCACCCACCTGGGCACCCCTCCCGGTCCAGTACGCCGACCACACCCTGTGGCAGCGCGACGTCCTGGGCACCGAGGACGACCCCGACTCCGTCCTGAGCAAGCAACTCGCCTACTGGACGCAGACCCTGGCCGGCCTCCCCGCCGAGCTGGACCTGCCCACCGACCGGCCCCGGCCCGCCACCCCGTCCCACCAGGGCGGCACCGTCACCTTCACCATCCCCGCCGACCTGCGCGAACGCATCGAGACCCTGGCCCGGCAGGAACAGGCCAGCACCTTCATGGTCCTCCAGGCCGCCCTCGCCGTCCTCCTGTCACGCCTCGGCGCCGGCACCGACATCCCGATCGGCTCACCCATCGCCGGACGCACCGACGACGCCGTCGAAGACCTGGTCGGGTTCTTCGTCAACACCCTCGTCCTGCGCACCGACCTCACCGGCAACCCCACCTTCACCGAACTCCTCGCCCGCGTGCGGGAGACCGACCTCGCCGCCTACGCCCACCAGGACATCCCCTTCGAACGCCTCGTCGAAGCCGTCAACCCCGAACGCTCCACCAGCCGCCACCCCCTCTTCCAGACGGCGCTCAGCTGGAACGACGACGAGGAGCGGCGCGCGCTCTCCGCGGTCGGTGGGATGCCGGGGCTGGAGGTCTCGGCCGCGGGTGCCTCGTTGGGCGCGGCCAAGTTCGACCTGCTCTTCTCCTTCGGCGACGCGGTCGACGGGTACGCCGGCCGGATCGACTACAGCACCGATCTGTTCGAGGAGGACACCGTCCGTGTCCTGGCCGAACGGACGGTACGAGTGCTCGACGCCCTGGTGTCGGACGTCGGCCGGCCCGTGGGGGAGACGGTCGTACAGGGCGAGGAGGAACTGCGCCGGACGCTCGTCGAGTGGAACGCGACCGAGGTCCCGGGCCGGGAGCGGACCCGTGCGTCGCTGCCGGACCGCTTCGAGGCTCAGGTCGCTCGCACGCCGGACGCCGTGGCTGTCGTCTGTGAGGGCGCCGAGGTCACGTACGCGGAGCTGAACGGCCGGGCCAATCTCCTCGCCCACCGACTCGTCGGGCTCGGGCTGGGGCCGGAGTCCCGGGCGGGCGTCCTCATGGAGCGCTCCGTGGACCTGGTCGTGGCACTGCTGGCGGTGGCCAAGGCGGGCGGCGTGTACGTGCCGCTGAGCGAGGCCTACCCGGACGACCGGATGCGCTGGATCCTCGACAGCACCGGGGCCGAGGTCCTGCTCACCGACCGTGTACTGCGTACCCGGGCGGAGTCGGTGCGCCAGGCGGTACCCCTCCTGACCGCCGACACCGTCGCGACCACGGCAGGGGGCGGGGACGGCCTCGGCCTCGGCCTGGACATCCAGCCCGACCGCCTCGCGTACGTGATGTTCACCTCGGGGTCCACGGGTGAGCCCAAGGGCGTCGCCGCGACCCACGCCGACGTGACGGCACTGGCCGAGGACTCGCGCTGGCTGGGCGGCGTGGTGGACCGGGTGCCGCTGCACTCGCCGCACGCCTGGGACGGTTCAACGTTCGAACTGTGGGCGCCCCTGCTGAGCGGCGGACGGGTCGTGGTCGCCCCACCGGGCGACCTGGACATCGAGACGCTGAGCCGCATCATCGTGGAACAGCGGATCACCGCCCTGTTCCTGACGACGGGTCTCTTCCGGGTGCTCGCCCAGGAGCGCCCCGAGTGCCTGGCGGACGTCCGGCAGGTGTGGACGGGTGGCGACCTGGCCTCCGCGAGTGCGATGCGCAGGGTGATGGAACACTGCCCCGGCGTCCGCGTCGTCCATGTGTACGGTCCGACCGAGGCGACGACGTTCTCGACCTGCCACGTGGTCACCGCGGCCGATGTCGAGGCGGCGTCCGCCGGCGTCCCGATCGGCGGGCCCATGGACAACACACGGCACTACGTCCTGGACGAGCGCCTGCGTCCCGTACCGGTGGGCGTGCGGGGCGAGCTGTACATCGCGGGTGCCGGGCTGGCCCGCGGCTACTGGGGGCGGGCCGGTCAGACGGGCGAGCGGTTCGTCGCCGACCCCTTCGGTGCTCCGGGCGCGCGCATGTACCGCACCGGTGACGTGGTCCGCTGGAACGGCGCCGGCCGTGTGGAGTTCCTCGGCCGGGCGGACAGCCAGGTCAAGGTCCGCGGCTTCCGCATCGAACTGGCCGAGATCGAGGCGGCGTTCGCGGCGCATCCGTCCGTCACCGAGGTCGCCGTCGTCGTGCGCGAGGACCGTCCCGGGGACAAGCGGCTCGTGGCGTACGTCGTGCCGGCCACGGACGGCGGCGCGGACACGCTCCGCGACCACCTGGCCGGGGCACTGCCCGACTACATGGTCCCGCGGGCCGTCGTGGAACTGGACGCCCTGCCGCTGACGTCCGTCGGCAAGCTCGACCGCGCGGCGCTGCCGGTGCCCGAGTTCACGACGGAGGCCGGCCGTGCGCCGCGCACCGAGCGGGAGGAGACGTTGTCCCGGCTGTTCGCCGAGGTGCTCGGCGTGGCGGAGGTCGGGATCGACGACGGGTTCTTCGATCTGGGCGGCGACAGCATCATGTCGATCCAGCTGGTCAGCCGCGCCCGCAAGGCGGGGCTGGTGCTGTCGCCCAAGGACGTCTTCGAGCGCCGCACCGTGGCCGCCCTCGCCGCGGCCATGGAGAACGGCGCCGAGGCCGTGGCGGCCGAGGAGCCGGGCGCCGGTGTGGGGCCGCTGCCGATGACGCCGATCATGCACTGGCTGCGCGAACGCGGGGGTGCCATCGACCGCTTCAACCAGTCGACCGTGCTGCGGGTGCCGGCGGGACTGCGGCTGGAACCGCTGCTCACGGCGGTGCAGGCACTGCTCGACCACCATGACGCGCTGCGCATGCGGGTGTCCGAGGCCCCCGAGTCCGGGGCGCTCGGTTGCCAGGTCGCGGAACCCGGACGTATCCGCGCCGAGTCGGTGACCCGTCGGGTGGAGGCGGCCGGGCGGGACGCGGACGGGTTCGAGCGGACCTACACGGCCGAGGCCCGGGCGGCCGTGGAACGACTGGACCCGGAACGCGGGATCATGCTCCAGGCGGTGTGGTTCGACCGCGGGCCGGCAGAGCACGGAAGGCTGCTGTTGGTGGTCAACCACCTGGTGGTCGACGGGGTGTCGTGGCGGATCCTGCTGCCCGACCTGAAGGAGGCGTACGAGGCCGCGGAGCGGGGCGGGAAGCCCCGGCCCGAGCCGGTGGGGACCTCGCTGCGCCGCTGGGCCCTGCGGCTGCGGGACGCGGCCCGGACACCGGACCGCGTCGCGGAGGCCGACTTCTGGGCCCGGGCTCTGGACACCCCGGAGCCGTTCGTCGGATCGGGGCCGCTGGACCCCAAGCAGGACACGCACCGTACCGCCGGCCGGGTCGAGATGGTCCTGCCCGAGGACGTGACCGTCCCGCTGCTGACCAGGGTGCCCGCCGTCTTCAACGTCGGCGTGAACGACGTGCTGCTCGCGGCGTTCGCCTGGGCCCTCGACGAGTGGCGCGGCCGGGAGGGGCAGACGTCGTTCCTGGTCGACCTGGAGGGCCACGGACGGGTCGAGGAGACCGTCGAGGGCGCCGACCTGTCGCGCACCGTCGGCTGGTTCACCAGCATGTATCCCGTACGGCTCGCCCCCGGCGCCTACGACCGGGCCGACGCCCGGGCGGGCGGTCCGGCCGCGGGCACGGTACTCAAGCGGATCAAGGAGCAGCTGCGTGCCGTGCCCGACTCGGGCATCGGATACGGCCTCCTGCGCTACCTCAACCCGGTCACCGGGCAGCGGCTCGCCGCTGGGCAACGGCCCCAGCTCGGCTTCAACTACCTGGGGCGGTTCGCGGCCGACGGCGCCGAGGACGCCGTCTGGGCCCCCGAAGCAGGAGTGGCGGGCCCGGCCGGTGAGGCGGACACCGCTCCGCTGTCGCACGTGGTCGAGCTGAACGCCCACACCGCCGACGGCCCCGAGGGCGGCCGGCTGGTGGCCGGCTGGACCTGGGCCCAGCGCCTGGTGGCGGACGACTCCGTCATGGAACTCGGCCGACTGTGGTTCGAGGCGCTGCGGGCCCTGGCCCGGCACGCCGAGAACCCGGAGGCGGGCGGGCTGACCCCGTCGGACGTGGCCCTGGAGGAGATCACCCAGGAGGAGATCGACGAGTTCGAGGACCTGCTGTAGCCGGGCCACGCGGCACGGCACACGCGGGACGCGCGGCATACAGGCGGTAGGCGCGGCAGGCACGGAAGGGCCCGTACGGGACACACCCCCGCACGGGCCCTTCCCCATGCCCGTGTCCTTCCCCATGCCCGCGGCCCGCGCTGCCCGCCCGCCCGCACGCGCGCGACGAAGGCACCGACCGCACCCGACCCTCTGTCGAAAGTCGTAGAGGCACTCTGTCGTTGGACGGAAGACCAGGTCAGCGCCGGGCCCGTACCGTCATCGACATGAACGGACCCCTGAGGACGGACTGGCCATGATCACCTTGCGCGCAGTGACGAAGCAGTACGGCACCGCCGTGGCCGTGGACGGCCTGAACCTGGACATCGCGCCCGGCAAGGTGACCGGCTTCCTCGGCCCGAACGGCGCCGGCAAGTCCACCACCATGCGCATGATCATGGGTCTGGACAATCCCACCTCGGGCGAGGCGCTGATCAACGGCAAGCCCTACGCGGCCCTGAAGCACCCCCTGCGTGAGGTCGGCGCGCTGCTGGACGCCAAGGCACTCCACCCGGGTCGGAGCGCGCACAGCCACCTGCTGGCCATGGCACGCAGCAACGGGATCTCCCGTCAGCGGGTGGACGAGGTCCTGGAGATCGTCGGTCTGGAGAAGGTGGCCAAGAAGCGCTCCGGCTCCTTCTCCCTGGGCATGGGGCAGCGGCTGGGCATCGCCAGCGCACTGCTCGGCGACCCGGAGATCCTGCTGTTCGACGAGCCCGTCAACGGCCTCGACCCGGACGGCGTGCGCTGGGTGCGCGAGCTGATGCGCTCACTGGCCGAAGAGGGCCGTACGGTCTTCGTGTCGAGCCACCTGATGAGTGAGATGCAACTCACCGCCGACCACCTCGTGGTGATCGGCCGGGGCAAGCTCCTCGCCGACGACACCATCGACCGTGTCATCGCGCGCAGTTCGCTGACCGCGGTCCGGGTGCGCACCCCGGACGGCGACGGCATGGACAACCTGGTCGGGCGTCTGGAGGCCCAGTCGCTTCAGGTGCAGCGCCACGAGGAGCACGAGATCCTCGTCTCCGGGGTCTCGGTCGAGACGATCGGTGACCTGGCCTACCAGCTCGGCATCAGGCTGCACGAACTGCGTGTCGTCGAGGCCTCGTTGGAGGAGGCCTACATGGAGATGACCGCCAACAGCATCGAGTACAAGTCGCCCAAGCCCGCCGCCGTGGGCGCGGTGCCCCTCCAGGAGCAGCAGGAAGTCGAGGCCTGAGTCATGGCAAGCACAACCGTGAGCACGCGTGCGTCCCAGGCGTCCGCGCAGCAGGGTGGCGGTGGCACGTGGGGAGCGGTGGCCGCGGAGTGGACCAAGCTCTGGTCGGTGCGGGCCACCTGGTGGTGCCTGGCCGGCTCCGTCGTCCTGATGGGTATCTTCGCGCCCGGACTGGGTGTCAGCATCGCGAACAGCTACCGCAGCGACGGTGAGAACGTCGACATCCCGATCGCCCACCCGATGGTCCTGGCCGTGAACATGGTGCAGTTCGCCGTCGTGGCGCTCGCCATGCTGGCGATCACCGCGGAGTACTCCACGGGCAGCATCCGCACCTCGTTGCAGTGCGTGCCGGTGCGCGGTCGCATGCTCTTCGCCAAGTCCGCCGTCGCCGCGCCCGTGATGTTCGTGGTCGGGACGCTGCTGGCGCTGGTCGGGACCGTCACCACCGCACCCCTGCTGTTCGAGTACGCCGACTCCGACCTGGGCAAGGCGGTGCCGACCATCGTCTGCACCGGTGTCTACGTGGCGCTGATGGGCGTCTTCGCCATCGGCATCGGAGCCGCGATCCGCAGCGCCGTGGGCACGCTCACGACCGTGTTCATGATCCTCGCGGGACTGCCCGGAGCGCTGGCGCTCTCCAGCAGCGACTTCACGAAGAAGATCATGGACTATCTGCCCTCCACCGCGGGCCAGCACCTGATGGACGGTGACGCGGAGCCGTACGGACGGATGGGCGCACTCCTCGTCGTCCTCGTGTGGGTAGCCGCCGCCCAGGTGGCCGGCTACCTGGTCCTGCGCAGGCGGGACGCCTGAGCCGATGGCGGCGACTGTCTTCCCCCGTCAGTCGCCGCCATCTTCCCGCCTCCCGGCCCGGTCCGGGAGGCCATTCCCGCATTCGCACTGACTGGCACGTTCCGTTTCTCTATCATCAGATCTCTCCCTGTGCAAGGCCCTTTAGTGCCTACTGAAGGTCCACCTGCGCTACCGTGTTCGATTCGGACGCGTTACTTTGGGAACTACTGCCCTGGACCGGTCGCATATCGGCCGCATGGATTTGGCGTTCGCGATGCCGAGCGGTCCGGGTGATATGGTCTGAGGTTGCGTGATCTGGCTAGCGTAGTGGGGGAACGATGCAGCGGATACGTTTGAACGGCGAGAGTGTCGAAAATGTACGCATGATGACCACTCTGGGACCTGTCTCAGAAGCGATATTCTCCGTTCGCCAGATGGGCGGCAGAAGCGAGGCGGGGTTCCGGGAGTGGGAGGAGCAGGTGTCCGACCGGCTCCGGTCCGGCCGGCTGGACCTCGGCGTCATCTCCGCTCTGCGCCGGACCTCGGACCTGACCTGGCTGCTTGCCGGGGAGGGCAACACCGCGGCCGAGGAACGGCTGTTGCCGCAGGGGCTCAGACGGGGGGACGTCCGCTCCGCGATCGAGCGGTACACCGACGCGTCGGTCGGCCCCTACTGGCCCCAGATGCTGGTGCGCCTGGGCGCCGAGCGCGAGGAGCGGATGCGGAGAGCGCCCGAGGGGGGCGAGAGCCTGCTGAATTCACTGCACCCGGAAATTACCTGGAAAAGGCCGTATCTGGAAATACCCGGGGGTGAGGACAGCGAAATCGAGGTCAACGGCAAGGGGATCCTGATAGCCCCTTCGATCTTCCTCGGGTCACGGCCCGCGGTGTTTCTGCCTAATGTTGGAGGAACCAGCGAATTGCCGGTCCTCGTTTTCTCCGTTCGACTCGCTCCCGCCGAAACGCGTTCCCTGTGGACGGCCCAGGGAAAGGACGCGGAGGCGTTGGACGCGCTTATGGGGCGCACCCGCGCCCAATTGCTCAGGCTCACCCTGGTCGGCGGCACCACCAGTGAACTGGCGCGCCGCGTGGGCACTTCCGCGGCGGCCGTCAGCCAGCACACGGGCATACTGCGCAACGCCGGCCTGATCCGTTCCGAACGGGACCGGAACACGGTCATCCACCGCATCACCGGCCTCGGCAGAGCCGTTCTGAACGGGAAATTCCACGCGGCACACGCGCAGCCGGAAACGATGACCCTCGCCAACGCGGGCGGCGGCCGGGAGACCCGCGTCCCCCGGCAGCGGCAGCCTTTCGCCGTCGGCCGCAAGAGACCCCTCTCCGCGCCCTTGCAGGTGGCGGACGGCGGCCTGGCCTGTCGGGTCTCCTGAGCGACCGCACCCCGCGTGAGCGCGACACACGGCCGTGAGCGGGAGACACGGCCGGGGCGCGACACGCGGACGAGAGCGACGACGCACAGACGAGTGGGGGGTGGAGACCGTTCCGTACGGTCTCCACCCCCCACTCGTCCGCGCGCGCCTACGTCCCCTGGCCGCCCGGCCAGTCCGCCAGCCGCACCGTCCAGCCGCCCAGGCGCAGTTCGTCCGCCAGGACGGCGGCCCGGCCCGGCAGCACCGCCAGCCGGGCCCGGCCCATGAGCCGGTCGGAGGAGTGCTCCATGTCGATGTCCTCGATGTTCACGCCGGCCTTCGCCGCGTCCGCGAACAGCCGCGCCAGCTCTCCCGGGCTGTCGCCCACCGACACCTCGACGGCCGCGAAGTGCGCGTCCGGCACCCCGTGTTTGCCCGGGATGCCGTTCCGTCCGTCCACTCCCCGCTGGAGCAACTCGGACAGCGCCGCCGCCCCGCTCCCGGCGGCACCGTCCCGCCGCTCGACCCGCCGCAGCGCCTCCGCCACGCCCAGCGCGTCGGCGGCCAGCGCCTCCAGCACCTCGGCCACCGGGCCGGCGTTCGCCGACAGGATGTCCGTCCACAGGGCGGGGCTGCCCGCCGCGGTCCGGGTGACGTCCCGCAAGCCCTGACCGGCCAGCCGCAGGGCGGACTCGCTGCCCTCCAGCAGCCGCGCCGCCGTCAGGCTGGCCACCAGATGCGGCACGTGCGAGACGAGCGCCACCGCACGGTCGTGCGCCTCCGCGTCCAGCAGCACCGGCGTGGCACCGCACAGGGACACCAACTCCAGGGCGCAGTTGAGCGCCGGATCACCGGTGCGCTCCGAAGGGACGAGCACCCACGGCCGGCCCTCGAAGAGGTCCCCCCGTGCCGCCAGGGGGCCGGACCGCTCCCCGCCCGCCAGCGGATGCCCGCCCACGAACGAGGTCAGCTCGCAGCCCAGCGCCTCGACCTCCTGGCCCGGCAGGCACTTCACGCTGGCCACGTCCGTGTAGAAGCGGGCCGCCCCGCGCTTCTGCAGATCCGCCAGGACCGGCGCCACATGGACGGGCGGAACGGCCAGCACCGCCACGTCCGCGCACTCGGACGGCTCCCGGGCCCGACCCGCGCCCAGCGCCTCCGCCGTACGCGTGGCCGTGGGGTCGCTGTCGAGCAGATAGGTGTCGACCCCCCGTCGCCGCAGTGCCAGCGCGACGGACGTACCGACCAGACCAGTCCCCACTATGACCGCAGTACGCATAGGACACCCCAACTCCCGGCCGCGCGGGCCCGGCGTCGATCCGATGCCACGTCAGCCCAGTCGCTGCGTGACGAGGGCCGCGAACCTCTCCAGCCCCAGGTCGATCTGAGCGCCCGTCACCAGGCTGTAGGACAGGCGGATCTGGCGGGCCGCCTCGGGATCCGAGCTGAAATAGCACATCGGCGTCCACAGGACCCCGTAGTCGCGGGCCGAGGTCTCCAGCAGCTTCTCGTCCGCCTCGAACGGCACGGTCACCACGAGGAAGAACCCTCCCCGCGGCACGTTCCACCGGACCCCCGTGCCACCGCCGGGCGGGAAGTGCCGCTCCAGGCCGGCGAGCAGACGCTCCAGGTTCCCCCGGTACACCGCGATCTCCCGCTCGTTAGCGCCGTACAGGTCGCAGCCGTGGGCCAGGAGCTTCCCCCCGATCACCGCCTGGGCGATCGGCGACGTGTTCACCGTCACCATGCTCTTGATCTTCGACAGCTGGTCGGCCAGCGGGCCGACGGAACCGCCGGCGTCCGCCACCGCCTGGTCGGCGACGACGTAACCGATCCGGGCGCCGGGCAGACCCGTCTTCGCGAACGACCCCAGATAGATCACCCTGCGCCGCTCGTCGAGCGCCTTCAGCGTGGGCAGCCGCACCCCGTCGGCGCTGAAATAGCCGTACGGGTTGTCCTCCAGCAGCAGCAGGTCCTCCCGCTCCGCCAGATCCAGCAGGGCATGCCGGGTCTCCAGGTCGAGGCTGACCCCCGACGGATTGGAGAAGTCCGTCACCAGGTAGCAGGCCCGTGGCCGCAGCCCGCGCGCCCGCGCGTCCCTCACCACCGCCGTGAGGCTCTCCAGGTCCACGCCGCGGGGCCCGCCGTCCACCTCGAGGACGGGCATGTCGACCAGAGCGGCCGCACCCGTCAGGCCCACGTAGCGCGGCGACACCGTGAGGACCACGTCCCGCTCGTCGGAGCGCAGCGCCCGCAGCACCAGGAACATGGCCTCCTGGCACCCGACGGTCACCACGACCGCCTCGGGGTCGACCACGATGCCCTCGTCCACCTCCAGGTGCCGGGCGACCAGCTCGTGCACGATGCCCTTGGTGCGCCCGTACTGCATCAGCGTGCGGCGGACCTGGTCCTCGTCGCACCCCTTGTCCTCCCTGAGGTACCGCTCGAAACGCCGCAGGTAGTCGTGGACCAGGGAGGTGTCCCAGAAACCCTCGAACGGGCGGCCGGGCGCGAACGACACCGCGT
This sequence comes from Streptomyces sp. NPDC041968, assembly GCF_055589025.1. NCBI lineage: Bacteria > Bacillati > Actinomycetota > Actinomycetes > Kitasatosporales > Streptomycetaceae > Streptomyces > Streptomyces sp. NPDC041968. The sequence goes on from NZ_JBVJCB010000023.1 coordinate 10,925, forward strand.
CCGGGAACCGCTGCGCGATCTCGTTGAGGAAGTTCATCGAGCTCAGCGCCTCGTCCTCGAGTGAACCGTGCAGCGCCGAGGTGTGCAACTGAGCCGTCCGGTCGGCCCCGGCCCCGCCGCCGTCCGCCTGCTCCGCCTGATCCACCCGCTCCATCGACTGCGCCCGCTCCGTCCGTTCCGTCCGCTCCGCCGCGTCCCGGATCACCGCCACACCGCCCCCTCGCCGACATCCGTACCGTCGTGCGACGCCCTGCGCAGCACGCGAAGCCGACGCGCCTCGGCCACCCCGGAGCAGCCCGCCAGCCCCAGGGCGTCGCGGAACTCCTCCGCCAGCAGCCCGAGCACCCCGCGCGCCCCGTCGGCGCCACCGGCGGCCAGCCCCCACAGCAGCGGGCGCCCGACGAGCACTCCGCTCGCCCCCGAGGCCAGCGCCTTCAGCACGTCGGTGCCGCTGCGGACGCCGCTGTCCAGCAGCACCTCGCACCGCCCGGCCACCTCGGCGCACACCGCCTCCAGCACGTCGGCGCTCGCCACCGCGCCGTCCAGCTGCCGTCCGCCGTGGTTGGAGACCACCACGGCGTCCGCCCCGGCCTCGGCGGCCCGCGCCGCGTCCGCCGGGTCGAGCAGCCCCTTGACGATCAGCGGCAACCGGGTGCGCCGCCGCAACTCCTCCAGGTCCGACCAGCTCAACGACGGGTCGAACGCCGTGCTCGTGTGCGCCGCCAGCGCGGAACCGCCCGGACTCGCCCGGTGCGCCTCGGTCGCCGTACCCGTCGTGAAGTTGGCGGCCACGACGTCGTCCGGCAGCGCGAAGCCGTTGCTCATGTCGCGCAGCCTGCGGCCCATCCACGGCACGTCCACCGTGAGCATCACGGCGGCGCAGCCGGCCGCCTCGGCCCTGCGCACCAGGTCGAACGAGAGGGCACGGTCCCGCAGCCAGTACAGCTGGAACCAGGTGATCGCCCCGACCGCCGCCACCCGCTCCAGCGGGAAGCTGCTCAGCGTCCCGACGGTGAAGGGGACACCCGCCTCCTTCGCGGCGGCCGCCGCGGCCAGCTCCCCCCGCGGGTGCACCAGCTTCTGGTACCCGATCGGCGCGGTGGCCAGCGGCATGGCCACCCGCCGTGACAGCAGCGTCGTGCCGGTGTCGCACCCCGACACGTCCCGCAGCGCCCGCGGCACGACCCGGATCCGGTCCAGGGCGGCGCGGTTGTCGGCCAGCGTGCGCTCCGCCCCGCTGCCGCCCGCCACGAAGTCCCGCACCCCGTGCGGAAGCACGGCGGCGGCCGCGCGCTCGACGTCGTCCAGACACAGCGGCACACCGGCCGGCCGGCCCTCCGCGGCGCCCGTACCGCCCGTACCGTCCGCGGTACCCGCGGTACCCGCCGGCCGCGTGGTGGGCGCGAGGCTCCGGGCCGTCACCTGGACCAGCCGTTCTCCCGATGACGTTCCAGCTCCACGGCCTCGTACAGCGCCTTGATGTTGGACGAGCCGAACGTCTCCGCGCCGAGCCGCTCGATGACCTCGAAGAACAGGGTCCGCCGCGCGTGCGTGGAGCGCGTGAAGATCTGGAACAGCTGACCGCCGTGGTCCTCGTCGACGAGGATGTTCAGCTCACCCAGCTCCGCGAGGTCGTGCTTGCGCAACCGCACCCGCTGACCGAGCAGTTCGTAGTAGGTCGCCGGGGTGGTGAGGAACTCCACGCCGGCCCCGCCCAGCGTGCGGACCGACCGGGCGGCGTCGTCGCTGGAGAAGGCGATGTGCTGGACGCCCGCACCGTCGTGGTTCTTGAGGAACTCGTCGATCTGACCGGCGTCGGCCACCGGGTCCGGCTGGATGACGGTGAACGTGATGTCCCCGGACCGGCTCTGCACCACCTTCGACAGCATCGCCTGGGTACCCACGACGATGCGCTCCTCGAAGATCTCCCGGAAGCCCAGGGCCTGCCGGTAGAACGCGATGGTGTCGTCCAGCTCGCCGATGTTCACGCACACGGCGAAGTGGTCGACCTCGACGAGCCCCGGGAGGTCCGCCGAGGGACGGCCCCCCTGGGCGTGCGGCCCGTCCACCGCGGCGTCGACCGGTACGAAGCCCTCGGGGAGCCCCGAGGGGTCCTCCTCGGCCCGCTGCACCAGGGAGTGCACGACGTCGCCGAAGCCCGACACCGTCGCGGTGACGACCACGCCGGGGCCCTCGTGGCGCACCGGCTCCGCCAGCGGACGGGCGCCGTTGCGCACGGCGTGGTCGAAGACCGCCGCCACGTCCGGGGCGCGCAGGGCGATGCGGGCCACGCCGTCCCCGTGCGAGTGGACGTAGGCGGCGGCCGGGTGCTCGTCCGTGGTGCTCTCCGTCAGCACCAGGAGGATCCGGCCCTGACGCAGGGCGACGCTGCGGAAGCCCTCCGCGGGGGAGCCCGCGGTACCGACGACGGTGAAGCCGTAACCACCGGTCCAGTCGGCGACCTTGCGGTCGAGGTCCTCGACGTAGAGTTCCACGTGGTCCAGCCGGAGATCCTCCACGGGCGCGTCGTCGTGGAGGCCGGTGTCGGGGCCGGTGTTCGGTGCATGGGTCATAGCGACGGAATTCCTGTTCTTCCGGTACGGAGCGGGCAGGAGATACGGGTCGTCGGCGCGCGCCGACGACGCCGGGCCGGGGTCGGGGAAGGACCGGGCGGGGCGGTACCCGGGACGCGTCAGTCGGACATCGCGACCAGGATCCGGCGCGGGCCGGTGAACGGACGCCGACCGTGCGCCACCAGCACGTTGTCGATCAGCAGGAGGTCCCCGGTGCGCCAGTCGACGTCCACCGCGGCGTCGAGCCCCTTGTCGCGCACCTCGATGACGTACTCGGCCGGGATCGGGCTCCCGTCGGCGAACCGGACGGACTGCGGCAGCTCCTCCTCGGGCAGGATCTGGGCGAGTTCGGCGGCCATGTCGTCACCCAGCGCGGCCGGATGCCACTGGTCGGACTGGTTGAACCACACCTCCGCCCCCGTCACCGGGTGGCGCACCGTGGACGGCCGCACCTGCGTCACCCGCAGACCGCCGTCCCCCAGCCACTCCCACTCGGCCTCCGTGCCCTTGAGGAAGGCCTCGACGTCGGCCCGGTCGTCGGTCTCGAACGTGTCCTGCCAGCTCTTGCCGAGCCCGGCCCCGCCGTGCAGGTTCTGCGTGTAGCGCACGCCCCCGGCGAACGCCTCCCGGACCTCGGGCGCCAGCGACTCCAGCCAGGTCACCCCGTCGACGACCGGCGTGGCTCCACCGGTGGTGGGCTCGTGCGCCGCGAAGAAGAGCAGCCGCGACGGCCAGGCGTACGCGTACGACAGCTCGTTGTGCATGGAGATGGTCAGCTCCGACGGGTATTCCGTCGAGGTGTACACATTGCTCCCCACCTTGCTGCGCGGCGAGTTGCCGTGCACATAGGCGAGCCGGTTGGGCAGCAGGGGATCCATCACGGAATCCAGCGTGCCGTCGTCCACCCGGAAGCCGCGGAACACCAGAGCCTTCTCGCGGACGAGCATCTCGTCGACCCGCTCCGTGTCACTCACGAATTCGGCGAGACCCGCGGGCGTCGCCGCGACACCCGCGCTCTCCGGCGTGATCTCGAGGGGCCGCCAGTCGTGCTGTTGAGTCATCAGATCTCGATTCGGGGATTCGCCCGTACGCGATAACCGCACGGGGCTGATGGACAGGGAATCGGAAGTGCCGGTTCTCAATGGGCCGGAATGTCGGGGACCTGACGGAAGAACTCCACGACGCTCTTGTTCACGGCGTCCGGATCCTCCAGGTACCCGAAGTGACCGCACCCGGGGATCTCTTCGAACGAGGCACCCGGAATCGCCTCGGCGACTTCCCGCCCGAGACCCGGAGGCGTCACCAAGTCGTCCTGGAAAGCGATGACATGACAGGGCACGCCGATCGCCCGGTAGGCGTCGAGGCGCGCCGGCACGGGATCGAGGGTCATGTGGACACGCTCCCCGGGCCCGGAACCGGACGTCGCCTCCAGGACATCCAGCCAGTCGCCGACGGCGGTGTCGTCCGAGAGGGTGCGCGGGGACAGGTTCCGCATGGCCTGGACCACCGCGTCGAACCGCGGGGGCAGCGTCGTCCCCGAGTCGTAGAGCGCGATCTCCGCCGCCGTCAGCGCCCGCCGCATGGCGTCCACCCGCCCCCTGGTGGCCATCAGAACGGCCTGGCGCACCAACTCCGGCCTCGCCAGCGCCAGCTCCTGCACCACATACGCCCCCATGGACGTGCCCACCAGGCGGCACGCGCCGAGCCCGAGGTGTTCGATCAGGCCCGCGAGGTCACGCACGAGGTCGTGCACCGTGAACCCCTCGGCGCAGACATCGGTCGGCGGGATCCCGCGGTTGTCGAACGTGATGACCCGGTGACCCGCGTCCGTCAGGGCCGGCACCTGGTGCAGATGCCAGGCACGCCCGGAGGCACCGGAGCCCATCACCAGGACGACGGGCTCACCGGGCCCACCGGAGTCGTCGTAGTTCAGGTTGATTCCGTTGACGGACACGATGGGCATGGGGCGTTCCTCCGGCGTGGGTCAGGTCAGTGGTGTCGATGGCGTCCGGGCCGCGGCGTGGACCGGGCTCACGCGTCCCATTCCGCCTGCAGGCGGTCGAGCTCCTCCTGGCTGAGACCGGTGAGCGGCGCGTCCGCCTCGAAGTCGGCGACCACCGGAGCGGCCGCGTCGAAGCGCGCGTTCGCCGCCAGCACAGCCACGGTCCTGTGCTCGAACACGTCCCGCACCGTGAAGGAGGCGCCTTCGCGGCGTGCCTGCGCCACGACTTGCAGCGAACGGATGCTGTCGCCGCCGAGGTCGAAGAAGTCGTCGTCGATACCGACCCGTCCCAAGCCCAGGACATCGGCGACGATGCGGCAGAGCACTTCCTCGTGTGGAGTACGGGGTCCGCGCGCCGACGCGTGCACGCCGTCCCAGTCGGGGTCGGGGAGGGCCTTGCGGTCGAGTTTGCCGTTCGCGGTCAGGGGGAGTGCGTCGAGCGTGACGAAGGCCGCGGGGATCATGTAGGCGGGCAGGGTCCGGGCGAGGTGGGCGCGGAGTGCGTCGGCAGTGGCCGTCTCGCCGGTGGTGTAGGCGATGAGCCGCTCGTCGCGGACGATGACGGCTGCACGTGCGACCGTCGGGTGGGTGGTGAGCAGCGTTTCGATCTCGCCGAGTTCGATGCGGTGGCCGCGGACCTTGACCTGGTCGTCCGCGCGGCGCAGGTAGGTGAGGTGGCCGTCGGGGGTCCAGCGGACCATGTCACCCGTCCGGTACATGCGGGTGCCGGCCGGTCCGTGGGGGTCGGCGACGAAGCGTTCCGCGGTCAGGCCGGGCCGCAGCTGGTATCCACGTGCTACACCCTCGCCCGCGATGTACAGCTCACCCGGGACGCCGGCCGGGACCGGCTGGAGGTGGTCGTCGAGGACGTAGACGCGGGTGTTGGTCAGGGGGCGTCCGATGGTGACGGCGTCGCCGGTGGTGAGGGTGGTGGCGGTGGACCAGATCGTCGTCTCGGTGGGCCCGTAGACGTTGGTGACCTGGGCAGCCACCTCGGTGAGCCGGTCGGCGAGGTCGGTGGGAAGTGCTTCACCACCGGTGAGGACTCGCACGCCGGCGAGCGCGGCAGCGGCGCCCTCGTCGGTGGTCACCGACCGCCACAGGCTGGGTGTGGCCTGCATGACGGTGACCCGCTCGTCGGTGAGGAGTGCGCGCAGCTGGTCGGGGTCGTGGACGACACCCGTGGGTGCCACGATCACGGCCGCGCCGGCGGTCAGCGGTGCGAACAGCTCCAGTCCGGCGATGTCGAACCCGACGGTGGTGACCGCCAGCAACCGGTCCTCGCCGGTGAGCGGGATGCGCTCGCGCATGTCGGTGAGGAGGTTCGCCAAGGCCCCGCGGGAGATGACGACACCCTTCGGGCGGCCTGTCGACCCCGAGGTGTAGAGGACGTAGGCGGCCTGGTCGGGGCGGGTGGTGCCGACGGGCAGGTGTGTGGCGTGGTCGGGCTCGCGCTCCCGCACGCCGTCCAGCCACTCTTCGTCGATGACGAGGACGGGTCGGGTCTCCTCCCGCATGAAGGCGAGTCGGTCGGCGGGGAAGTCGGCGTCCAGCGGCAGATACGCGCCGCCCGTCTTCAGTACTGCCAGCAGCACGGTGACCAGGTCGGTCGTCCGTGGCAGCATCACCGC
>NZ_JBVJCB010000024.1:0-15365 GCF_055589025.1 Streptomyces sp. NPDC041968
CCGCCTACATGATCCCGGCAGCGTTCGTCGTACTCGACGCCATCCCGCTGACCGCGAACGGCAAACTCGACCGCAAGGCCCTCCCCGACCCCGACCGCGACACCGCACCCATCACCGCCCGCGCACCCCGCACCCCCCACGAAGAAGTCCTCTGCCACCTCTTCGCCGACATCCTCGGCCTGGAGCGCGTCGGCATCGACGACAGCTTCTTCGACCTGGGTGGTCACTCGCTGCTGGCCACCCGCCTCGTCTCCCGCATCCGCACCACGCTCCGGGCCGAACTCTCGGTGAAGGACCTGTTCGACCACCCCACCGTCAGCGGACTCGCCCGCGAGCTGGCCGTCACCCCCGGAGCCCGGACCGCCCTCACCGCCCGGCCCCGCCCCGACCGCATCCCCCTCTCGCACGCCCAACGCCGCCTGTGGTTCCTGCAGACGATGGAGCGGTCCTCGTACCTCTACAACATCTCGACGGCGGTCCGGCTGCGCGGCGGGCTCGACCACGAGGCCCTCGCGTCGGCCCTGCATGACGTGACGGCGCGACACGAAAGCCTGCGCACCGTGTTTCTGGAGGACGCGGAGGGCCCGCACCAGGTCGTGCTGGACGAAGCGGAGGCCCGGCCGGAGCTGGTCAGGGTCCGGGTGTCCGGTGCCGAGCTGGCCGAGCGGGTCACGGAGGCGAGCCGGTACGCCTTCGACCTCACCGCCGAGACACCGCTGCGGGTCTGGTCGTTCGAACTCTCGCCGACGGAGCACGTCCTGCTGGTGCTGGTGCACCACATCGCGGGCGACGGCTGGTCGATGGGGCCGCTCGCCCGCGACCTGGCCACCGCCTACCAGGCCCGGCTCCGGGGCCACGCGCCCGAGTGGGAGCCGCTCACCCTGCAGTATCCGGACTACGCGCTGTGGCAGCACGAGGTGCTGGGCTCCGCCGACGACCCCGACTCGGCCGTCTCCCGCCAACTGAACTTCTGGCAGCGTGCGCTGGCCGGTCTGCCGGAGGAGCTGGAGCTGCCCGCGGACCGCTCCCGGCCCGCCGTGCCGACGTTCCGCGGCGACACCGTCGAACTGGACATCCCCGCCGACCTGCATGCCGCCGCGCGGACCCTGGCCGCCGAACGGAACGTGACCGTCTTCATGGTGGTCCAGGCGGCCCTCGCCGCACTGCTGTCCAGGATGGGCGCCGGCACCGACATCCCCCTGGGTACCCCGGTCGCCGGTCGCACCGACTCCGCGGTGGAGGACCTCGTCGGGTTCTTCGTCAACACCCTGGTGCTGCGCACCGACGTCTCGGGCAACCCGCGCTTCCGTGACCTCCTGGACCGGGTGCGCCGTACGGACCTGGAGGCCTTCGCCCACCAGGACGTGCCCTTCGAGCGGCTCGTCGAGGTCCTCAACCCCGAACGGGCGCTGTCCCGCCACCCGCTGTTCCAGACCGCGCTCAGCTGGAACACCACCGCGGTCGCCCTGGACCTGCCGGGACTGGCTGCCGACGGTCAGCCCGTCGACGCGGGCACGGCGAAGTTCGACCTGAACTTCGGGCTGGCCGAACACCGCTCCCCCGACGGCGGACCGGCCGGCATCAGCGGGCGCATCGAGTACAGCCTGGACCTCTTCGACCGGGAGACCGTCACCGGCCTCGCGGACAAGCTGGTGCGGCTGCTGGCCGCCGCGGTCGCCGCCCCGGACCGCAGGGTCGGCGAGTTCGAGATCCTGTCGGCGGCCGAGCGACAGCGCGTCGTCGAGGACTGGAACGCGACCGCGACCGCGGTACCGGCGCTGTCCCTGCCGGAGCTGTTCGCCGCGCAGGCGGCGCGGACCCCGGACGCCCCGGCCGTGGAGTGCGGCGAGGTGCGGTGGACGTACGCCGAGCTGGACGCCCGGGCCGACCGGCTGGCCCGGCGGCTGGTGGACCTGGGTGTGCGGGCCGAGACGCCGGTCGCGCTGCTGATGGAACGCTCCGCGGACCTCGTCGCGGTGCTCCTCGCCGTGGCGCGGGCGGGCGGCACCTACGTGCCCCTTCACACCGGCTACCCGACGGCACGGATGCGCACGGTCCTCGCCGAGGCCGGTGCCTCCGTGCTCGTCACCGATCGCGCCCTGGCCGGGCACGAACTGGTGGACGAGCAGCGGGCGGCCGGCACGGCGCTCCTCGTCTGCGACGACCGGCCCGCCGCCGACCCGGTCGCGGCGCTGCCCCGCACGGTGGAGCCGGACCGGCTCGCCTACGTGATGTACACGTCCGGTTCGACGGGAACCCCCAAGGGGGTGGCCGTCACCCACCGGGACGTCGCGGACCTGGCCCTGGACCGCGGATGGGACGTCGGCGAGGGCGACCGGGTGCTGATGCACGCACCGCACGCCTTCGACATCTCCGTGTACGAGATCTGGGTGCCGCTGCTGCGCGGAGCCCTCGTGGTGGTCGCCGAGGCGGGCGACCTGGACGCGCTGGTCCTGGACCGTCTGGTCCGGGAGCGGGGCATCACCCACCTGCACCTGACCGCCGGCCTGTTCCGGGCGATGGCGGAGGACCTGACGGACACCTTCGGGCTGCTGCGCGAGGTGCTCACCGGCGGTGACGTGGTCTCCGCCGGGGCCGTGGAGCGGGTCCTGGAGGCCAACCCCCGTACCGCGGTGCGTCATCTGTACGGCCCCACCGAGATCACCCTGTGCGCCACCGGTCACGCCGTCCGGGCACCGTACCGGGCGGCCGACGGCCTGCCGCTGGGGCGCCCGCTGGACAACACCCGGGTCCACGTCCTGGACTCCGGGCTGCATCCGGTGCCGCCCGGGGTCACCGGGGAGCTGTACATCGCGGGGGCCGGCCTGGCCCGGGGGTACGCGAGCCGACCCGGCCCGACCGCCGAGCGCTTCGTCGCGGACCCGTTCGGCGCCCCCGGCACCCGGATGTACCGCACGGGCGACCTGGTCCGGTGGAACCGTGAGGGCCTGCTGGAGTTCGTCGGCCGGTCCGACGACCAGGTCAAGATCCGCGGCTTCCGGGTGGAGCCGGCCGAGGTCGAGACGGTCGTCGCCCGGGCCCCCGGTGTGTCGCAGGCGGCGGTGGTGGTCCGGGAGGACGTCCCGGGCGACAAGAGGCTCGTGGCCTACGTCGTCCCGGCCGCGGAGCCCCGGCCGACCGCGGCGGAGCTGCACCACCGGGTCGCCGCGGCGCTGCCCGAGTACATGGTCCCGACGGTGGTCCTCGTCGAGGCCCTGCCGCTCACCCCGAACGGCAAACTGGACCGCGCGGCGCTCCCCGCCCCGAGCCGCGGCGGCGACGGCAGCGGCACGGCCGTGACGCCGCAGGAGCAGGTCCTGTGCGAGCTGTTCGCCCAGGCGCTGGGCCTGGAACGGGTCGGTACCGACGAGAGCTTCTTCGCGCTCGGCGGTCACTCCCTGCTGGCCACCCAGCTGATCACGGGCATCCGCAAGGCGCTCGGTCTGCGGGTGTCGATCCGGGACCTCTTCCAGGCCCCGACGGTCTCCGGTCTGCTCCGGCACCTGGACGCGGGGGGCAGCAAGAGTTCCTTCTCGTCGATGCTTCCGCTGCGGGCGGGTGGCGACGGCCGGGCCCCCGTGTTCTGCCTGCACCCGGCCCTGGGCCTCGGCTGGTGCTACGGCCGGCTCGCCGCCCGGTTGCCGAACGCGCTGCCGGTCTACGCGGTGCAGGCGCGCGGGCTGCTCGGGCAGGAGGCGCCCGCCGAGACGCTCGACGCGATGATCGACGACTACTGCGCGCAGATCCGCGAGGTCCAGCCGGAGGGTCCGTACCGGCTGCTCGGCTGGTCCATGGGCGGGCTGCTCGCGCACCGGGTCGCCACCCGCCTCCAGGCGGCGGGGCAGGGCGTCGACCTGCTCGCGATCGTCGACGCCTATCCGCCCGCCTCGACGCGGGCCGACTGGGACGCGGCGGAGATGGTGGCGCGGATCGGTGAGGAGCTGGGCTTCGACGTGGACCGGGTCGGCCCTGACCAGGAGGAGGCCCTGCTCGCGGATCTGCGGGCGAAGGGGCACCCCCTGGGGCATCTGCCGGGCGGTGACATCGGCGCGGCGGTCCGTGTGTACGTGAACAGCTCGCGCCTGACGAGGAACCTGCGGCCCGAGGTGTTCGACGGGGACGTGCTCTTCTTCTCCTCCGGGACCTCGTTCGCCGAGGACGACCCGGTCCACGACGTGGCCGCCTGGCGTCCGTACGTCACCGGGGGGATCACCGAGCGGGTGATCGACCACCTCCACGAGGACCTCTTGATCGAACCGGCCGCGGTCACGGCGATCTCCGACGTGCTCGTCGGTCGGCTGCCCGCGGACGACGCACCCCGCGCATCCGGCGCACCCCGCGCACCTCGCGCATCCCGATGAGGAAGGAAACACCATGAGCAACCCGTTCGAGGACACGGAAGCCACCTACGTCGTGCTGGTCAACGACGAGGGGCAGCACTCGCTGTGGCCGTCGTTCGCGGAGGTCCCGGCGGGCTGGTCCGTCGTCGTGTCGGAGACGGTCCGTCAGTCGTGCCTGGACTACATCAACGAGAACTGGACCGACATGCGCCCCAAGAGCCTCGTCGAGGCGATGGCGGCGGCCGGGCAGGACGCCCCTTGAGCGACGACGCCATGATCAGGGCGGTCGGCGTCCGCAAGAGCTTCGGTGACGTCCACGCCCTCAACGGCGTGGACATCGAGGTCGAGCGGGGCCGGGTGCTCGGGCTGCTGGGTCACAACGGGGCCGGCAAGACGACCTTGGTGAACATCCTGTCCACGGTCTCTCCGGCGACCGCGGGCACGGTGACCGTCGCCGGTTTCGATGTCGCGACGCAGGGCGCGGAGATCCGCGCGCGTATCGGTGTGACCGGTCAGTTCGCGTCGGTGGACGAGTATCTGAGCGGTTTCCACAATCTCGTCCTGATCGGCCGGCTGCTCGGTGCGGGGCGTCGTGACGCGACGGCCCGTGCCACCGAGCTGCTGGAGCTGTTCGAGCTGACCGGGGCGGCCCACCAGCCCTCCCGCACCTACTCGGGCGGGATGCGCCGGCGGCTCGACCTCGCCGCCAGCCTGGTCGGCCGACCGGACGTGCTGTTCCTCGACGAGCCGACGACCGGGCTGGACCCGGCGACCCGGATCGCCCTGTGGGAGACGGTCGAGAAGCTGGTGGCGGACGGTACGACGGTCCTGCTGACCACCCAGTACCTGGACGAGGCGGACCGGTTGGCCGACTGGATCACCGTCCTGTCGAAGGGCCGGGTCGTGGCCTCGGACACCACCCACCGTCTCAAGGCGGACCTGGGCCACCGGTCGGTGCGGGTGGTCCTGCCGCCCGCCGCCGACCTGACGGCCGCCGCCGCCGCGCTGACCGCCGCCGGATTCCGCCCGCGGTCCGACGCCGGGGAGCACGCGCTGAGCACGCCCGTGGACACCTCGGCCGATATCGCGGGCGTCATCCGCGCCCTGGACACGGTCGGCACGCAGGCCGTCGAGCTGACCGTCAAGGAGCCGTCCCTGGACGACGTCTACCTGGCGCTCACCCATTCCTCACCCGCCGCCGACGCGGCCTGACCCCCAGGAGTTCCGTTGGCCATCCAGGAGCGCGCCGTGAAGGAGGTGGCGGTCGACACCGGTACCCCGGCCGGCCCCGTGTGGCGCGGTGCCGGCCTCGGCACCCAGCTGTGGGTCCTGACCGCACGGCAGATCCGTTCCATGTACGGCGACCGCAGGCTGGCGCTGTTCAGCCTGATGCAGCCGGTGATCATGCTGTTGCTGCTGAGCGAGATCTTCGGCAGCATGGCGGACCCGGCCGACTTCCCGCAGGGTGTGCGCTACATCGACTACGTGGTGCCCGCGCTGCTGGTCACCACCGGTATCGGCTCGGCTCAGGGCGCGGGGGTGGGCCTGGTCAGGGACATGGACAACGGGATGGTGGCGCGCTTCCGCGTCCTGCCGGCCCGGCTCTTCCTGGTGCTGGTCGCCCGTTCGCTGGCCGATCTGGTGCGCGTGTTCACGGAGTTGGTCGTCCTCGTGGCCGTCGGTGTGGTCCTGCTGGACTTCCGTCCGGCGGGCGGCGTGTGGGGCACGTCCGCCGCCCTGCTCCTCACCCTGTTCGTCATCTGGTCGTTGATCTGGGGGTTCATCGCCCTCGCGGCGTGGCTGCGCAGTGTGGAGGTGATGTCCAGCCTCGCGGTGCTGGTGATGTTCCCGCTGATGTTCGCCTCCAGTGCGTTCGTTCCGCTGGACGCCCTTCCCGAGTGGCTGCGCTCGGTGGCGCACCTCAACCCCGTGACGTACGCGGTCGACAGCGCCCGCCGCCTGGCGCTGGACTGGGACCCGGGGTGGAGCGTCCCCGGGGCGCTGCTGACCAGCACCGTGCTCATGGCCGTGGGGATGTTCGTCGCGGGGCGCTCCTTCAAGAAGCCCCCGAACGAATAGGCGCGGCGCACGCGTCCCGCGCCTGCCTCTCCGGGTCCGCCCGGGGAGGCGGGCGCGGTCTCAGTGGTGGGCCGTCCGCCCGTAGGCGCGGAACAGTGCGGTCCACTCCGGGACCGTGAGGTCCTTGACCCGGTCGGCCGGCCGCACCCCCGTCCCACGCACGAACTGGGCGGGTCCGCGGCGCAGCACCTTCCTGACCGGCTGCCCGGGTGATTCGAGGGTCAGGAAGTCCTCGTTCACCCCAGTGACATCCGGCAGTGATTCGGCGGCCAGTCGCCGAGCCCAGCGGGGGTCTATTTCCACCGCTGTAAAGACCGGTCCGCTTCCGACGCCCGCTCACGCGCCCTTCACAGGGTCGTCGGTGACGGCCGACGCCATCGGCCGGACGGGGAGCATGACCGGCCGACTTCGTCAGGTCCGACGGGGTCCGCGGGCGGCGCGGGCCGATCACCGCCGACTGTGTCATCTGCGGGTTGTCGGCCGAACACACCGCGCCCCAGGATGACTCAGCCCTTCCTGCGGTCGTCCCGGCCCCGGTCGTCCACCCCGAAAAGAGGAGCGAGAATCCAGTGCTCCAGCGCGTCGATCTGTCGTCGCTCACCGGCCTCCGCTGGTACGCGGCGTTGACGGTATTCGCCTGCCACATCGCCCAGCAGGGCTTCTTCGCCGACGAGCAGGTCGGCAGCGCACTGCTGCACATCACGCCGCTCGGTTCCATGGCGGTCTCGATCTTCTTCATCCTGAGTGGATTCGTTCTCACGTGGTCGGCCCGCGACGAGGACTCCGTGCCGACTTTCTGGCGGCGCCGTATCGCGAAGATCTATCCGCTGCACCTCGCGACGTTCGGCATCGCGGCACTCATCATCTTCTCCCTGTCGGAACCCGTGCTCCCCGGCGGTTCCGTGTGGGACGGGCTGGTGCCCAACATCCTGCTCGTGCAGTCCTGGCTGCCCGACGCGACCCTCACCGCCAGTTTCAACACGCCCAGTTGGTCGCTCTCCTGCGAGATCGCCTTCTATCTGTCGTTCCCGCTGTGGTACCGGCTGGTGCGCAGGATTCCCGCGCGGCGGCTGTGGTGGTGCGCCGCCGGGCTCGCCGCGGCGGTGACGTGTGTGCCCTTCCTGGCCGGCCTGCTGCCCGCGAGCGAGGAGGTGGCCCCCGGGATGACGCTCAACGAGGTCTGGTTCGCTTACTGGCTGCCGCCGGTGCGGATGCTGGAGTTCGTCCTCGGCATCGTGATGGCGCTGATCCTGCGCGCGGGGATGTGGAGGGGCCCCGGCCCGGCGGTCTGCACCCTGCTCCTCGCCGGGAGTTACGGCCTCACCCAGGTGGCGTCCCCGATCTTCACCCTCGTCGCGTGCTCCGTCGTACCGGCCGCCCTGCTGATCACGGCGCTGGCCGACGCCGACGTGCACGGCCGCCGCACCGGGCTGCGCTCGGCGACGCTGGTGCGGCTGGGCCAGTGGTCCTTCGCCTTCTACCTGGTCCACTTCCTGATCATCCGCTACGGGCACCGGCTGATGGGCGGCGATCTGGGCTACGAGCGCCAGTGGAGCACCCCGGCCGCGATCGCTCTGTCCCTGGCGATGCTGGCGGTGGCGATCGTGGGCGGCTGGCTGCTGCACACCGTCGTGGAGCAGCCCTGTATGCGCCTGTTCGGGAGCCGTGGATCCGCCTCCCGGACGAAGCCCGGTGGAGCCGCGGCTCCGGGCGGTGCCCCCGCGTCCGACCCGACCGGCGTGCCCGTCGTGCCGGCCGGGTCCGAGCCCGCGCACACGCCGGCCGCGTCGAACGAACCCACGAGAGGATGATGAGCGTGGCGGACCAGACTGCTCTCAGCCCCGCGCTGCTGGAGTACGCCCGGAGCGTCGCGCTGCGGGACGACGGCCTGCTGCGCGAACTGCACGAGGTGACCGCCGGGCTCCCCGGGGGCCGGGCCATGCAGATCATGCCCGAGGAGGCGCAGTTCCTCGCCCTGCTGATCCGGCTCGTCGGTGCCCGGCGCGTGCTGGAGATCGGCACGTTCACCGGTTACAGCACGCTGTGCATGGCGCGCGCGCTGCCCGCCGACGGCACCGTCGTCACCTGCGACATCAGCGACAGGTGGCCCGGCGTCGGCGCCCCGTACTGGCGTCGGGCCGGGGTGGACTCCCGGATCGACCTGCGGGTCGGTGACGCCGTCCGCACCCTCGCCGAACTCCGCGAGCACGAGGGGGACGGCTCGTTCGACCTGGTCTTCGTCGACGCCGACAAGACCGGGTACCCGCACTACTACGAGCAGGCGCTGGCCCTCGTACGTCCCGGCGGGCTCGTGGCGGTCGACAACACGCTGTTCTTCGGCCGGGTGGCCGACCCGGCCGCCGACGACCCCGACACCGTCGCCGTGCGCACACTCAACGAGCGCCTGCGCGACGACGCACGCGTGGACATCGCCCTGCTGACGGTCGCCGACGGGATCACGCTGGCCCGCCGGCGGGAGTGAGCCCGCACGGTGCGCGGCGCCACGGGGTGCCGTCACCGGAGCACACACGTCCGCCGCCGACCTGCCCGGGCAGGTCGGCGGCGGACGTGTGTGCGGGGACCGGCCCCGGAGGGCCGGCCCGCACGGTCAGCGGAACCGGTTGATCGCGTCGATGTGCCGCGCCCGCATCTCCTCGTCGCGCACGCCCAGCCCTCCCGTCGGGGCCAGGCAGAGCACCCCGACCTTGCCCTGGTGCTGGTTGCCGTGCACGTCGTGCACGGCCGGCGCCGTGTCGGCCAGCGGGTAGGTGCGCGAGAGGGTGGGGTGGATGCGTCCCTTGGTGACGAGCCGGTTCGCCTCCCACGCCTCGCGGTAGTTGGCGAAGTGCGTCCCGACGATGCGCTTGAGGTGCATCCACAGGTAGCGGTTGTCGAACTCGTGGCGGAAGCCCGAGGTGGAGGCGCAGGTGACGATGGTGCCGCCCCTGCGGGTGACGTAGACGGACGCCCCGAAGGTCTCCCGGCCGGGGTGCTCGAAGACGATGTCGACGTCCTCGCCGCCGGTGACCTCGCGGATGCGCTTGCCGAAACGCTTCCACTCCCGCGGGTCCTGGGTGTCCTCGTCGCTCCAGAAGCGGTAGTCCTCGGCGGAGCGGTCGATGATGGCCTCCGCGCCCATGGCCCGGCACACCTCGGCCTTGCGGGCGCTGGAGACCACGCAGACGGGGTGCGCCCCGCCGGCGAGGACCAGTTGGGTGGCGTACGACCCGAGGCCCCCGCTGGCACCCCAGATCAGCACGTTGTCGCCCTGCTTCATCCCGGCACCGTTGCGGGAGACCAGCTGGCGGTAGGCGGTGGAGTTGACCAGGCCGGGCGCGGCGGCCTCCTCCCAGGTGAGGTGGGCCGCCTTCGGCATCAGCTGGTTCGACTTGACGAGGGCCACCTCGGCCAGGCCCCCGAAGTTGGTCTCGAAGCCCCAGATGCGCTGGGCCGGGTCGAGCATGGTGTCGTCGTGCCCGTCGGGGCTCTCCAGCTCCACCGACAGGCAGTGCGCCACGACCTCGTCACCGGGTTTCCAGACGTTCACGCCGGGCCCCGTGCGCAGCACCACGCCGGAGAGGTCGGAGCCGAGGATGTGGTACGGCAGGTCGTGGCGCGCGGCCAGCGGCGAGGTGCGCCCGTAGCGCTCCAGGAAGCCGAACGTCGGGAGGGGCTCGAAGAGGGACGACCATACGGTGTTGTAGTTGACGGAGCTGGCCATCACCGCGACCAGCGCCTCTCCGGGCCCCACTTCGGGCAGCGGCACCTCGTCGACGTGCAGGGACTTGCGCGGGTCCTTGTCCGCGCTCGGCATGCCGCGGAACATGTCGGCGTCCTCTTTGCGGACGGTCACGGCCCGGAAGGACTCGGGCAGCGGCAGCGCCGCGATGTCCTCGGGGGTGCGGTCCGCGGCGGTGACCGCGGCGAGCAGCGCGCTCTGCGCATGGCTCTCGGGCATGGGAAGGTCTCCGTTCGCTCGTGTCGTCAGGCGGCCCGGTGCAGGGCCGTGAGGCGCTCCAGGGTGGGGACGATCCCTGCGGGCGTGGGGTCAGCGAGCATCTCCTCGCTCAGCCGCCGCGCGCCCGCCCTGATCGCGGGGTCGTGCACCGCCGTGTGCACCGCGTCGGCCAGGCCACGCGCGGTGAGCGTCGCGGCGGGCAGGTCGAACCCGGCGGACAGACGCTGGAGTTGCTGCGCCTTGAGCGGCGCGTCCCACAGGGACGGGAGCAGGATCTGCGGCACTCCGTGGCGCAGGGCGGTGGACCAGGTGCCCGCTCCGCCGTGGTGGATGATCGCGGCGCAGCTCGGTAGCAGCGCGTCGAGCGGTACGAAGTCCACCGGTACGACGTTGTCGGGGAGGCTGCCCAGGCGGTCGAGCTGGGAGGTGTCGAGGGTGGCCACCACCTCGATGTCCAGCCGGCCGAGCGCCTCCAGCAGTTCGGAGTAGGAGACCGCGTCCCGGCCGTAGGTCTCGCGGGCGGAGACGCCGAGGGTGAGGCAGACGCGGGGGCGGTCGGGCTTGCGGGCGAGCCAGGGTTCGATCACGGAGCGCCCGTTGTAGGGCACGTAGCACATGGGCACCGTGGTCTGGCCCAGGTCGAGACGGGTGCTGCGGGGGCCCGGGTCGATCACCCAGTGGCCGAGCACGTCGCGTTCGTCGAAGGCGTACCCGTACCGGTCGAGGGTCCAGCCGAGCCATTCGGCGATGGGGTCCTCGCGCAGTTCCGGCGGTGTCCCGTCGAGCGCGGCGAGGAAGCGCAGGCGGGAGCGTCCGATGGCGTCGGGGCCCCACAGGATGCGGGCGTGGGCGGCGCCGCAGGCACGGGCCGCGACCGGGCCCGCGTAGGTCCAGGGTTCCCACACGACGAGATCGGGCCGCCAGCCGCGGGCGAAGTCGACGATCTCGTCCATCGTGGCGGCGCCGTTGAACGGGGCGAAGCACAGGGCGGCCATCATGCTCTGCTGGCCGAGCAGGTACTCCCAGCTGGTCTCCTCCTCGCTCTCCACCTCACCGAACTCGAAGCCCCGCTGGTAGGGGACGAGGTCGCTGCCCATCTCGGCGAGCAGCTCCGCGGCGGGCAGGTCGTCGCCCACCGGTACGGCGGTCAGGCCGGTGGAGGTGATGACGTCGGTGAGCGAGGGTGGGCTGGCCACCCGCACCTCGTGCCCGGCGGCGCGCAGCGCCCAGGCGAGGGGCACCAGACTGTAGTAGTGGGTGTTGTGGGCGAGGGATGTCAGCAGGACGCGCACAGCGGCTCCGGTCTGGGAGGGGGCGTACGGACGGCGAGGTCATCCCGGGTGCACCCGGAGGCGGGCGCAGGCGCCCAGGACCGGGGACCGCGGCCGGGTCAGGGGCGGGCCCTCGGCCCGCAGGCCGGGCAGGCGGCCGGCCGTGACCTGGACCGCGGTGGTGGCGGCCAGGCGGACGAGCGGCAGGGCGAGGGCCGACTGGGGACCGTCCGGGCACCCGAGCGGCTCCGGCCCGGGGGTCTCCCGTCCGGCGGCGGCCACCACCACGACGTGCTCGTCGGCGGTGATCCGGCGGCCACCGAGTTCCAGGTCGGCGTGCGCGACCCGGCTCTCCAGCCGGGCCGGCGGGCGGTCACGCAGCACCTGGTCGACGGCCTTCGTCGCGGCCGGCGTCCTGCGGGCTCTCTCCCACTCCCCCGGCCGGCCGAGCAGCCGGTGGACGGTGTGCGCGACGGCGGTGACGACGGGTTCGGGTGTGCCGACCGCGAGGAGCAGCGCGATGCGCTCGACGTCGCGGGGCGTGACGCCGTCGTGCAGGAGGAGGGCGAGGACGTCGTCGGGCCGGGGCTCGGCGTTCCCGGCGGACCGGGACTTCTCGGCGACGAGTTCGGGGACCAGCTCCGCCAGCGTGCGGACGGCGTCGGCGGACTCCCTGGCGACGGTGAGGAGTTGCGGGGCCATCCGGGCGTCGAGCTGGGGTCCGCAGGCGGCGAGCGCCCGGGCGGCGGTGTCGCGGTCGCGGCCCGGCACTCCGAGGAGCCTGAGCACCAGCTCCACCGCGTACGGCCGGGCGACGTCGGTGACGAGGTCGAAACCGGCGTCACCGGCGGGCAGCAGGCGGCCGAGCAGTCTGCGGGCGGTGGTGCGGGCCGCACAGGACGCCTGGGCCGGGACGCACCGGCTGAGCACCGGGTCGGCCAGCGCCCGCAGGCGGACCAGTTCCGCGCGCTCGGGGAGGGGGAACGCCTCGGCGAGGGGCAGCAGTTCCGCGTCGGGGCGGCGGCCCGCCCGGTCCAGTGTGCCGAAGCGCGGGTCGGCCAGGACGGCCGCCGCGACCTCGGGGTCCGCGGTCACCCAGGCATCCAGTTGGGCGCTGTGGAACCACGGTCCGGCGGCCCGTATCTCCCGCTCGAACGGCTCGGGGTCGGCGACGGCGCGCAGGATCAGCGCGTACGGGTCGCCCTGGTTGCCGGCGCACCAGTGGGCGGCGCGGGTCAGCTGAAGCCGGCGGCCGAGCGCGCGCACGCCCGTGCTCGTGTTCGCGTTCGCGGGGGCCGGTTCCGTGGCCAGGGTGGGCATGGCTGCCCTGCCTTTCTTCTCGGGTCGGTGGAGGCGCTCGCACGATCGGGGCGGCAGGTGTGCCGGGTGGGTGAGGGCGGCCCGCACTCGGGCCGGTGCGTGGTAGCGGGGAGGCCCCGCGACGGTGGGGTCCGGTCAGCGGCGGGTGCCGACGAACAGCCCGCGGCCGGAGGGGCCGCCCTCCTGGTAGGCCACGTCGCAGCCGGCGCGCTCGAAGGCCGCCTCGTAGTCGGCACGCCGGAACAGGGTGATGGTGTGGTCCTCGGTGAGGTGACGGATGCCGCCGGGCCCGGCGAGGAGGTAGTGCACCTCGATGCGGGTGGCGTTCCCCTCCCGCACCGAGTGCGAGACCCGGCAGACGGTGCGCTCGCCCGCCTCGGTGATGCTGGCCCCGACGTAGCCGGGGGTGAAGGTCTCGGGGAACCACCAGGGTTCGACGACGATGACGCCGGACGCTTCGAGGTGGTCGGTGAAGGACCGCAGCGCGCTGTCGAGCTCCTCGGTGTTCCGCAGGTGGCCTATGGAGCTGAACATGCAGGTCACCGCAGAGAACCGGCGGCCCAGGGAGAACGAGCGCATGTCTCCTTCGTGGAACGTGATGCCGGGGTTGTGGTCCGTCGCGAGGGCCAGCATGTCGGGGGAGATCTCCAGGCCCTCGACGTGGTCGAAGAGGCCGTCGAGGTGGTGCAGGTGCCGGCCGGTGCCGCAGGCCACGTCGAGCAGGGTCCGGGCGCCCGGGTGGTGGGCGCGCACGAGGGCGGCGATCTCCTCGGCCTCCTGCCGGTAGTCCTTCCCCTTCCCCTCGTGGACCAGGTCGTAGACGGCCGCGATGTCGTCGGCGTACATCAGTGTTCCCCTCCGGTGAGCGGGGCGGGCCCGGCCTGGTGCGGGAGGCTGTCCAGCCACTCGTGCACCACGGACGCGGTGTGCCGCGCGTGTTCGGTGAGCATGGTGAAGTGGTTCCCCGGCACGTCGGCGACGGTCCGGGCGAACGGGACCCGGGAGCGCCAGTCGCCCCGCGCCCCGCCGGGCGGCCACGCGCGCAGGGGTTCGGACGCCCGGGCCAGCAGGACGGGGGCCGCGAGGGCGGTGAGCCGGGTGTCGAGCACCAGCCGCTGATGGCCGGCCATGGCGGTGAGCCGATGGTCCTCCAGGGGCACGGTGCTGCGTTCGAGAGCCCAGCCGAGCAGGTCGTCGCGCCACTCGCCCATCGCACCGGGGTCCTCGGGGCGGTAGACGTCCATCAGGACGAGGGCGACGGGGCCGGTGCCGCGTTCCTCCAGCCGGACGGCCAGGGCGTGGGCGATGTTCGCGCCGGCGGAGTGGCCGGCGAGGGCGAAGGGCTTGTCGGCGGCGTGCTCCAGGAGGACGTCGGCGTGGACGTCGAGCAGCGCGTCGAGGGATGCGGGCATCGGTTCCGCGGGTCCGCCGAAACCGGACAGGGGCAGGACGACCGTCTCCCTGAGGCCGCGCAGCCCTTCGGCGAACGGGACGTACTCGGCGGGGCCGGAGCCGACCGCGGTGCCGGCGCAGCAGTACAGCGTGGGACGCGTCGCCGGCCCGGTCGCGAGGGGGACCGGCGCGGGGCGGCCGGAGCCGGGATCCTGTCGGGAGTAGACGGGCCGGAACGCGGCCAGGTCGGCCATCAGCTCCACGACCTCGGCCGACCTGTGCTGTGCGACGGCGGTGCGGAAGGAGGCGAACAGCCCGCTCTCGGCCCGGTCCGGGCCCTCCTGCGGGCCGGTGGCCGCCGCGTCGGCGAGGCCGGCCAGGTGGTGGGCCAGCGCGGTGGGGTCCTCGTGGTCGAAGACGAGGGAACCGGGCAGGTCGAGCCCGGTGTCCTCGGCGAGCCGACGGCGCAGCCGTACCGCGGCGAGCGAGTCGAAGCCGAGGTCGCGGAAGGGGGCACGGGCGTCGACCCGGTCCTCCTCGGGATGGCCGAGTACCGCGGTGACGTGGCGGAGCACCAGGTCCAGGGCGAGCCGC
This sequence comes from Streptomyces sp. NPDC041968, assembly GCF_055589025.1. Taxonomy (NCBI): domain Bacteria; kingdom Bacillati; phylum Actinomycetota; class Actinomycetes; order Kitasatosporales; family Streptomycetaceae; genus Streptomyces; species Streptomyces sp. NPDC041968. The sequence goes on from NZ_JBVJCB010000024.1 coordinate 14,955, forward strand.
GGCCGGTCCTCGGGCCGCGCCCGCAGCAGGCCGGGGGCGGCGGAGCTCTCCTCGGCGGGCCGGCCGGCGGGCTCCATGCGGGCGGTGGACTCCGTGCGGGCGGCGGGGATGCCGGCGATCAGAGGGCTCGGGCGGAAGGCGGTGAAGGCGGAGGCGAACCGTTCCCAGTCGATGTCCGCCACGGTCACCGTGGCTTCCCCGCTGTCGATGGCCTGCCGCAGGGCGGTGAGCGCCGTCTCGGGACGGAGCGGGACCACACCGTGGCGGGCGAAGTAGCCCTCGGGGGCCATCTCACCCATGCCGTCGCCGTCCCACGGGCCCCAGGCCACGGACGTCGCGACCCGCCCCCGCGCACGACGACGCTCCGCCAACGCATCCAGATGCGCATTGGCCGCCGCATACACCGACTGC
>NZ_JBVJCB010000025.1:0-13213 GCF_055589025.1 Streptomyces sp. NPDC041968
ACCACCGCCATGACCTCGTGCCCGTTGCGGACGGCGTCCGAGAGCCGCTCCACCAGCAGCACACCCACGCCCTCGGCCCAGCCGGTGCCGTCGGCGTCCGCGGAGAACGAGCGGCAGCGGCCGTCGGAGGCGAGGCCGCGCTGCCTGCTGAAGTCGACGAAGACGCCCGGGGTGGAGAGCACCGTGACGCCGCCCGCCAGCGCCATGTCACATTCGCCGTTGCGCAGCGCCTGGCAGGCCAGGTGCAGGGTGACCAGGGACGACGAGCAGGCGGTGTCCACGGTCATGGCCGGGCCTTCGAGTCCGAAGGTGTAGGACACCCGGCCGGCCAGCACGCTGCCGGCGGTGCCGGTGCCGAGGTAGCCCTCGACCCCCTCCGGCAGCACGGTCACGGTGGCACCGTAGTCGTGGTACATGAGTCCGGCGAACACTCCGGTGGAGCTGCCGCGCAGCGAGGTCGGGTCGAGTCCGGCCCGTTCGAAGGCCTCCCAGGAGGCTTCCAGCATCAGCCGCTGCTGGGGGTCCATCGCCAGCGCCTCGCGTGGCGAGATGCCGAAGGGCACGGGGTCGAAGCGGTCCGCGTCGTGCACGAAGCCGCCCTGGAGGACGTAGGACTTGCCGGCCGCGTCGGGGTCGGGGTCGTAGAGGGCCGTGGTGTCCCAGCCGCGGTTGTCCGGGAAGGGACCGATGGCGTCGGAGCCCGTCGCCACCAGGCGCCACAGGTCCTCGGGGCTGTTCACCTCGCCGGGGTAGCGGCAGCTCATCCCGACGATGGCGATGGGCTCGTCGCTGCCGACGGTGCGGTCGGCCCGCACCGGCGCCGCGGTGTCCGCCCCGATCAGGCGGGGCAGCAGGTGGGCCACCAGGGCCTGCGGGGAGGGGTGGTCGAAGACGAGACCCGCGGGCAGCCGCAGACCCGTCACGGCGCCGAGCCGGTTGCGCAGTTCCACGGCGGTCAACGAGTCGAAGCCCAGATCCTTGAACGGCTTGTGGTCCTCGATCGGCTCCGCGCCGGTGTGCCCGAGGACACCGGCGACCTCGGACCGCACCACCTCGGTGAGCAGCTCGGTCCGTTCGGCCTCCCCGAGGCCGGCGAGGCGCTCGCCCAGCGGAGAGGCGGCACCGCGCACCGCACGCCCCACCTCGGGCAGGACGCGGCGGGTGACCAGACCCCGCAGCAGGGGCGCCACCCCGGCCGGGTCACGGTCCGCGGCCTCCCGCAGCTCGGCGAGGTTCAGGCGGAGGGCGACCAGGTGCGGGGTGTCGCCCGTCCGGACGGCGTCCAGGACGGCCAGTGCTTCGTCGGTGGCCAGCGCGGAGCCCACCCGCCGGATCCTGGCCCGTCCCGTCTCGTCCAGCCCGGCGGAGATGCCGGAGGTCTCCGCCCACAGGCCCCAGCCGACGGAGACGGCGCCCGGCCTGCGGCGGGCGACGGCGTCCAGGACCGCGTTCGCCGCCGCGTAGCCGGCCTGGCCGGGGGACCCGAAGGTCGCCGAGGCGGAGGAGAACAGCACGAACAGGGAGACGTCGCCGACCAGGTCGTCCAGGTGCAGCGCGGAGGCCGCCTTGGCGTCCAGCACCGCGTCGAGCCGGTCGGGGGTCAGGGAGGTGACCACGCCGTCGTCCACGATGCCGGCGGCGTGCACCACCCCGGTCAGCGGCCGGTCGGCGGGGATGCCGGCGAGTACCTCGGCGAGCGCCTCGCGATCCGCCGCGTCGCAGGCGAGGGCACGGGCGCGGGCCCCCAGGGCGGCCAGCTCGGCGATCAGTTCGTCGGCCCCGGGGGCTTCGGGGCCGCGTCGGCTCACCAACAGCAGGTCGCGGACACCGTGTCGGGTGGCCAGGTGCCGGGCGACGCGGCCGCCCAGGACGCCGGTCCCACCGGTGACGAGTACCGTGCCGTGCGCCTGAGCCGGGTCCGGCGCGACGGGGGGAACGGCGGCGCGGACGAGACGGGGCGCGCACAACCGGCCGTCGCGTAGGGCGAGTTGGGGTTCGTCGGCCTCCGTCAGGCCGGTGACCGGTGTGCAGCCTTCGGACGGGTCCAGGTCGAGCAGGACGAAACGTCCCGGGTGTTCGGTCTGCGCGCTGCGCACCAGCCCCCACACCGCGGCGGCGGCCGGGTCGACCGGGGTGTCCCCGGCGGGCACGGCGCCTCGGGTGAGCAGGACGAGACGGGAGGCGGCGAAGCGCTCGTCGGCGAGCCAGGTCCGCACATACTCCAGGGCACGGTGGGCGGCGCGGCGGACCGCGGCGGGCCCGTCCAGCGTCACCGGGCCGTCGGGGTCCCCGGGGTCCGTGTCGGTGTGGACGGCCACCAGGGCGGGCGGCTCGGCCAGGGCCGTCAGTCCCTTCGCGCCGGTGACGACCGTCCACGGGGCGGCCGGGCCCGGGGCGGGCAGGGCGGTCCACTCGACGCGGAAGAGCGTGTCGGGCGGGATCCGGCCCTCCATGGGCGCCGCCGGACGCAGCACCAGGGACTCCACGGAGGCGACCGGCCGTCCCGTCGGGTCGGCGAGTTCGAGCGAGACGGCGTCCGTACCGGTGGGGGTCAGGCGTACGCGCAGGGCGGTGGCGCCCTTGGCGTGCAGGGTGACGCCGGACCAGCTGAACGGTATCCGGACGGCCGGGTCCTGCTGCGAGGGGCCGCTCAGGGCCGCGCAGTGCAGGGCCGCGTCGAAGAGGGCGGGGTGCAGGTCGAAGCCCCCGGCGTCCGGGGCGGCCGCGTCGTCGGCCACGACGGGCAGCGCCACGTCGGCGTACACCGCGCCGTCGGGGGCGCGCCAGGCGCCGCGCAGGCCCTGGAAGAGGGGCCCGTAGTCGAGGCCGGCGGCCGCCGCGGTGGCGTAGAAGTCGTCCAGTGCCACCGGTTCGGCGTCGCGCGGCGGCCACTCGGCCAGGGTGTCGCCAGCCGTCGGACGGGCGGGGGCCAGGACGCCGGTGGCGTGCCGGACCCAGCCGCCGTCGGTGCCCACGATCCCGTCGGCCTCGTCGGGGCGGGTGTAGAGGGCGATCTCCCGGGAGCCGTCCGCGAGCGGGGGGCCCACCTCCGCCTGGATCCGGAGACCGCCCGACTCGGGCAGGTGCACCGGGGTGTCCAGGGTCAGCTCGTCCACCACGGCGCAGCCCACCTGGCTGCCGGCGTGCAGGGCGAGGTCGACGAGCGCGGTGCCCGGGACGAGTACCGCACCGAGCACACGGTGGTCGTCGAGCCAGGGGTGGGTGGTGCGGGACAGCCGGCCGGTGAGCACGAGGCCCCCGTCACCGGCCACCGAGACGAGCGCGCCCAGCAGCGGGTGTCCGGCGCCGCTCAGGCCGACCGTCCTGAGGTCGGCCGGGCGGGTGGGGGTCGGCCAGTAGCGCTGTCGCTGGAAGGCGTAGGTGGGCAGATCCACCCGGCGGGGACTCCACGGTTCCAGGACGGCCGCCCAGTCGGGGTCGAGCCCGGCGACGTGCAGCCGCGCCACGGCCCGCAGCAGGCTGTCCGTCTGGTCGCGGCCCCTGCGCTGGAGCGGAACGGTGACGGCGGTGTCGTCCTCGGCGCCGACCAGGGCGCTGAGCAGTCCGTCGGGGCCCACCTCGACGTACCGGGTGACGCCCTGGCGTGCCAGTTCCTCGGCGGTGTCGGCGAACCGGACGGTCGAGCGGACCTGGCCGACCCAGTGCTCCCAGGTCGTCGGGTCGCTGTCGGGGCCGACGGTGGAGACCAGCGGGATCGTCGGCGGGTGGTAGGTCAGGTCGCGCGCGATCGCGGCGAACGCGGCGAGCATGGGTTCCATCAGGTGCGAGTGGAAGGCGTGCGAGACCACGAGCCGCTTGACCTTGCGGCCCTGACCGCGCAGCCGTTCCTCCAGCGCGCCGATCGCGCGGGCGTCACCCGAGACCGTCAGGGACGTCGGCCCGTTGACCGCCGCGAGGTCCACGCCCTCGGGCAGTTCGATCTCGCCCTCGGCCGCCTCGACGGCCAGCATCGCGCCGCCCTCGGGCAGGTCCTCCATCAGCCGGCCGCGGGCCGCGACCAGGCGGCAGGCGTCGTCCAGCGACAGGATGCCCGCGACGTGGGCGGCGGCCAGCTCGCCGATCGAGTGGCCCGCCAGTACGTCGGGGCGCAGGCCCCATGACTCCGCCAGGCGGAAGAGGGCGACCTCCACGGCGAACAGGGCCGGCTGGGTGTGGACGGTGCGGTCCAGTGCCGCGCCGTCCTCGAAGACGACCTCCTTCAGAGGCCGCTCACCGCCCACCTTCTGGCACACCGTGTCGAAGACCTCGGCGAACACCGGGAAGGTGGCGTACAGGTCACGCGCCATGCCCGCGTGCTGCGCGCCCTGTCCGGTGAACAGGAAGGCGGTCAGGCCGGGCCGTACGGCGCCGGTGAGCACGTCGGGCCCGGTGCGGCCCTCTTCGACGTCCCGCAGGCCGGCCCGGGCGTGCGCCAGGTCGGTGGCGAGGACCACGGCGCGGTGCTCGTGGGACCGGCGGGTCGCGCCGAGGGAGTGGGCGAGGTCGACGAGTTCGGTGGCGGCCCCCGCCCCGTCGCCCAGGAAGGTGCGCAGCCGTTCGGCCTGCGCCGCCAGGGCCGGCGCGGTCCGGCCGGACACCGGCAGCGGCACCGTGCCGGGGGCGGGCCGACGGGTCGCGGGCCCCTCGGCGGGGGCCTCGACGGGTGCTTCCTCCAGGATGACGTGCGCGTTGGTGCCGCTGATGCCGAAGGAGGAGACGGCCGCCCTGCGGGGCTGCTCACCGGCTTCCCAGGGCTGTTCCCCGGTGAGCAGTTCGATGCGGCCCGAGGACCAGTCCACGTGCGGGGTGGGCACGTCGGCGTGGAGGGTGCGGGGGAGCACGCCGTGGCGCATCGCCAGCACCATCTTGATCACACCGGCGGCCCCGGCGGCGGACTGGGCGTGGCCGATGTTGGACTTCAGCGAGCCGAGCCACAGCGGACGGTCCCGGTCCCGGCCGTAGGTGGCCAGCAGCGCCTGCGCCTCGATGGGGTCGCCCAGCGTGGTGCCGGTGCCGTGCGCCTCGACGACGTCGACCTGGTCGGGTGTCAGGCGGGCGTCGTCGAGCGCGGCGCGGATGACACGTTCCTGGGCGGGACCGCTGGGGGCGGTGAGGCCGTTGGAGGACCCGTCCTGGTTGACCGCGCTGCCGCGGATCAGCGCGAGCACCGGGTGGCCGTTGCGGCGGGCGTCGGAGAGCCGCTCGACGAGCAGGACGCCGACGCCCTCGCCCCAGCCGGTGCCGTCCGCGTCGGCGGAGAACGCCTTGCACCGGCCGTCGGAGGCCAGGCCGCCCTGACGGTTGAACTCGTGGAAGGCGATCGGGTGCGGCATGACGGTGACCCCGCCGGCGAAGGCCATGGAGCAGTCACCGGCGCGGATGGACTGGGCCGCCAGGTGCAGGGCGGTCAGCGACGAGGAGCACGCGGTGTCCACACTGACGGCGGGCCCCCGCAGGCCCAGGGTGTAGGCGATACGGCCGGAGAGTACGGCGGTGGCGCTGCCGGTGAGCTGGTAGCCCTCGGTACCGGCCATGCCCGCCTGCATGTTGATGCCGTAACCCTGCCCGGTGGTACCGATGAACACGCCCGTACGGGAGCCGCGCAGCGTGTCGGGATGGATTCCGGCTCGCTCCATCGCCTCCCAGACCGATTCCAGGACGAGCCGCTGCTGCGGGTCCATGGCGAGCGCCTCGCGCGGGTTGATGCCGAAGAACGCGGGGTCGAACATGCCCGCGTCGTGCAGGAAGCCGCCCTGGGACGCTTCGGGGGCCGCGATGCCCTCGGCGCCCACCAGGGGACCGTCGTCCCAGCCGCGGTCACCGGGGAACGGGGTGACGGCGTCCGTGCCGGAGGCGAGCAGCCGCCAGAGGTCCTCGGGCGAGCGCACGCCGCCGGGCAGGGTGCAGGCCACCGACACCACGGCCATGGGCTCGTGCTCCTGCGACTCGGCCTCGCGCAACCGCCGGCGCGTGTCGTGCAGTTCGGCGATGGCCCGGCCGAGGTAGTCACGGAGCTTGTGCTCGGTGGGGCTCTTGCTCGCTTCGGTCGTCATCGTGCTCTCCCGCGGGGTTCTTGGAGCGGCGGCGGTCACTTGAGTCCCAGATCCCTCTCGACCAAATCGAACAGTTCGTCGTCCGTGGCGTCTCCCAGCCGGTCGGCCAGGGCGGCGCTCTCGGCCGAGGCCGTACCGGTACCGGTCCCGTTCCGTGCCGTGGCGAGCAGCGACTCCAGTCGCATCACGATCCGGACCCGGTCGAGGTCGTCGCCGGAACGGCGGGCGAGCGCCGCCTCGAGCCGGTCGAGGTCGTCCGCCGACGGCAGGTCGTCGACGGTGTCCTCGGGCATCAGCAGGCCCAGCAGGTGCTCCGCCAGCGCGACGGGCGTCGGCTGGTCGAAGACGAGCGTGGCCGGCAGGGTCAGGCCGCTCGCGGAGGCCAGCCCGTCCCGCAGCGCCACGGCGGTCAGCGAGTCGGCGCCCAGGTCGCGGAAGGTGCGTTCCGGCTCGATGTCCTCGGCTCGCGCGTGGCCGAGCGCGACGGCGGCGTGGGTGCGGACCAGCTCCAGCGCCGCGCGTTCGCGCTCCACCGGCGACAGCCCGGCCAGCCGGGCGCGGAACCCGTCCTGCACCGTGTCGGGAGCGGCTGTGGCCGCGGCGGGCCTCAGGGCACGTACCTCGGGCAGTTCGGCCAGCAGCGGGCTGGGGCGCAGCGCGGTGAAGGAGGGTTCGAACCGCTCCCAGTCGACCTGAGCGGCGGCGGTGGACGGTTCGCGGGCGTCGAGCGCCTGGCGCAGGGCGACCAGGGCCGGGCCGGGCTGGAGGAGTGAGATGCCGCGGCGCAGCATCGGTTGCACGGCGGCCTGGTCGACCATGCCGCCGCCGTCCCACGGCCCCCAGGCGACGGAGAGGACGGGGGCGCCTTCCCGGCTGCGCTGCTGGGCGAGCGCGTCGAGGTAGGCGTTGCCGGCCGCGTAGCCGCCGTGCTGTCCGACGCCCCACATCGCGGCGATGGAGGAGAAGTGGACGACGGCGTCCAGTCGCGTGGGGTCGAGCAGTTCGTCGAGGTGACGGGCGCCGGCGACCTTGCCGCCGACCAGGTGGGCGAGGTCCGCGACGCCGGTGTCGGCGAGCGGGGCCAGCACGCCCAGGCCGGCGGTGTGCATGACGGTCCGGACGGTGACGCCGTCGGCGGCCAGCGCGTCGAGCACCCGGCTGACGTCGTCGCGGTCCTGCAGATCGCAGGCCACGACGGTGACGCGGGCGCCGAGGGCGGTGAGTTCCCCGGTGAGGTCGCGGGCGCCCGGGGCGTCGGGGCCGCGCCGGCTCAGCAGGACGAGGTGTTCGGCGCCCTCGGTCGCCAGCCAGCGGGCGACGTGGCCGCCGATGGCACCGGTGCCGCCGGTGATCAGTACCGTGCCGTCCGGTGTCCATCCCGTACCGGGTCGCGGGGGGACGGGGTCGGCGTGGCGCAGCCGTCGTCCGAGGGCGGCCGAGGCCCGGACCGCCACCTGGTCCTCGCCGTCGGTGCGGGTCAGGGTCGCCGCGAGCCGGGCGGCCAGGCCCGGGTCGTCACCGAGGCCGTCGGCGGGCAGGTCGACCAGACCGCCCCAGTGGCGGGGGTGTTCCAGCGCCGCCACCCGGCCCAGGCCCCACACGGCGGCCTGGGCCGGGCTGGCCGGTGCCTCGTCCTCACCCGCGCCGACGGCGCCCGCGGTGAGGGTCCACAACGGGCCCGGGTCGACGTCGAGCGCGGCGTGCAGCAGGCAGAGGGTGCCGGCCAGGCCGGCGGTGAGCACCGGGTGGTCCGGGTGCGGCGTCTCGTCCAGGGCGAGCAGGGAGACCACGCCGCGGAGTTGTTCGCCGGGGACGACGTAGTCGCGGAGCAGGTCCGCGAACTCCTCCGCGTCGGTGTGGGAGGCGTCGACGAGGAGCAGGTCGACGTCGCCCTGCCGTTCGGTGAGCGCCGCGCGGCAGGCGTCGACCGTCGCGTCGGCGTCGTCCGTGGCCACCAGGAGCCACCGTCCCGCGCAGGATGCCGCGGACGGCTCCTCCAGGGGCTTCCAGGCGATCCGGTACCGCCAGGCGCCGACGGTCTCGTACGCGCGGGCATCGCTGTGCCAGGCCGACAGGGCCGGCAGCAGGGGTTCCAGCGCCGCCGGGTCGAGGCCCGCGGTGGCGGCCAGGGACTCGACGTCGCCGTCGTCGACGGCCGCCCAGAAGCGGGATTCCGCCGGTGAGGCGGCGGGCGCCGGTGCCGCGGTCGCGTCGGGCGCCGGGGGGTCGGGCCAGTAGCGGGTGCGCTGGAAGGGGTAGGTGGGCAGCTCGACCCGGTCCCCCGTACCCGTCACCGCCGGCCAGTCGACCTCCGCGCCCCGTACGTGAGCCCGGGCCACCACGCGCAGCAGCGTCTCCGCCTCGCCGTGCCCCGAGCGCAGCGCGGGGACGGCCACCAGGCCGTCGACCTGCTCCTGGGCCAGGGCCGAGAGCACCCCGGCGGGGCCCAGCTCCAGCGCCGTCCGCACCCCGGTGAGCCGGCCGAGCGCGTCGGCGAAGCGGACCGGCTCGCGCACCTGGCCCACCCAGTACTCGGGCGTGGCCAGGTCACCGGGGGCGGTGGTGAGGACCGGGATCCGCGGGGCCTGGTAGGTCAACGACCGCGCCACGGCCGCGAAGTCGGCCAGCATCGGCTCCATCAGGCGGGAGTGGAACGCGTGCGAGACCGCGAGGCGCTTCACCCGCACACCTTGCGCCCGGAACCGCTCCTCCAGACCGGCGATGGCCTCCGCCTCCCCGGACACCGTCACCGTCATGGGCCCGTTCACCGCGGCCAAGTCCACCCCGTCAGGCAGCTCCAGAGCTTCCTCGGCCACCTCCACGGCCAGCATCGCCCCACCGCCCGGCAACGCGTCCATCAACCGCCCCCGCGCCGAAACGAGCACGCAGGCGTCGTCCAGCGACAACACCCCGGCCACCTGCGCGGCGGCCAGCTCGCCGATCGAGTGCCCCACCAGCACATCCGGGGCCACACCCCACGACTCCAGCAACCGGAACAACGCCACTTCCAGCGCGAACAACCCGGCCTGCGCGTAGACCGTCCGCTCCAGCAGCCCCGCGTCCTCGCCGAACACCACCTCACGCAACGGACGCTCGAGATCCACCCGCGCACACACCGCGTCGAAGGCATCCGCGAACACCGGGAAAGCCCCGTACAGCTCCCGGCCCATCCCCAACCGCTGCGAACCCTGACCCGAGAACAGCAGCGCCAGGCGGCCGGAGTCGGCGAGGTCGCGGACGGTCAGGTGGCCGGCGTCGGCGAGGTCGGCGAGTTGGGTGAGCAGGGCCTCGCGGTCGTGTCCCAGGGCGACGGCGCGGTGTTCCAGGGGGGCCCGGCCGTCCGCCAGGGAGACCGCCACGTCGACCGGGTGGAGAGCGTCGTCCCGCGTGACCCGCTCGGCCAGTCGGACGGCCTGCTCCCGCAGCGCCTGCGGAGTGCGGGCCGAGAGCACCCACGGAACCAGGGGCGGGGCCGCCCGGCGCGCGGGGCTCGCGGAGCCGGTCGGAGCGGGAGCGTGTTCCAGCACCACGTGTGCGTTGGTGCCGCTGATACCGAAGGCGGACACTCCCGCTCGGCGGGGGCGGTCCAACTCCGGCCACGGACGGGCCTCGGTGAGCAGTTCGACCGCGCCCGTCGTCCAGTCCACCTCGGGGGTGGGGTCGGTCACGTGCAGGGTACGGGGCAGCACACCGTGCCGCAGCGCCATGACCGTCTTGATGATGCCGCCGACCCCGGCCGCCGCCTGGGCGTGTCCGATGTTGGACTTCAACGACCCAAGCCACAGGGGGCGTTCGGGGTCGCGCTCCTGCCCGTAGACGTTGAGCAGGGCCTGCGCCTCGATCGGATCACCCAGCTTCGTGCCGGTGCCGTGCGCCTCCACGAGGTCCACCTCGTGCGGTCCCAGACCGGCCGTCGCCAGCGCCGCCCGGATCACCCGCTGCTGGGAGGGGCCGTTCGGCGCCGTCAACCCGTTGGACGCGCCGTCGGAGTTCACCGCGGAGCCGCGCACCACCGCCAGGACCTCGTGCCCCTTGCGCCGCGCCTCGGAGAGCCGCTCCACCAGCAGCAGACCCACCCCCTCGCCCCAGCCGGTGCCGTCCGCGTCGGCGGAGAACGCCCGGCAGCGGCCGTCGGAGGCCAGGCCGTCCTGCCTGGCGAACTCGGAGAAGACGCCGGGGCTGGTCATCACCGCGACTCCGCCGACGACGGCCATCGTGCACTCGCCGTCGCGCAGCGACCGCGCCGCGAGGTGCAGGGCCACCAGGGACGACGAGCAGGCGGTGTCCACGGTCAGCGTCGGGCCCTCCAGCCCGAAGACGTAGGCCACCCGGCCGGAGAGGACGCTGCCCGACATTCCGGTGAGCGAGTGTCCTTCGGAGCCGGGGACGGTGACGCCCACTCCGTATCCGGACGGCGAGGCACCGATGAAGACTCCGGTGGGCGTCGAGCGCACGGCGTGCGGTCCCAGACCGGCGCGCTCGAACAGCTCCCAGGAGGTCTCGAGCAGCAGCCGCTGCTGCGGGTCCATCGCCATGGCCTCGCGCGGTGAGATGCCGAACAGGTCGGCGTCGAAGGAGGTGGCGTCGTGTACGAAGCCTCCGACGCGGGTGTAGGAGGTGCCGGGTCCCGTGTCGTCGTCGGTGGGCCACCCTCGGTCGGACGGGAAGCCGCCGACCGCGTCGATGCCCTCGGCGACCAGCCGCCACAGTTCCTCGGGCGAGGAGGCGCCACCCGGGTACCGGCATGCCATCCCGACGATCGCCAGGGGCTCGTCGGACGCCTCGGCCGTCGTGCCGGTCTCGCGGTCGTCGCCGCTGACCAGCGAGAGAACGTGGCGGGATACGTCCGAGGGGGTCGGATGGTCGAAGACCAGCGTCGTGGGCAGGCGCAGGTCGAGAGCGCCGGCCACCCGGTTGCGGACGGTGACGGCGGTGAGGGAGTCCACGCCCAGGTCCTTGAACGGGCGGTCGGCGTCGACCGGTTCGGTGTAGCCGAGGACCGCCGCCGTCTCCCGGCGGACCAGGTCCAGGACGGTACGGGCCCACTCCGACTCCGGCAGCCCGGCCAGCAGGCTCCGCACGGCCGAGGCCCGGTCCTCGACGGCCGGTCCCCCGGTCAGGGCCTCGGTGGCCTCGGGGAGGGCCGAGAGCAGCGGGCTGGGCCGGCGGCTGGTGAAGGCGGGGGTGAAGCGCGCCCAGTCGACGTCCGCGACGACCACGCAGGTGTCGCCGGTGTCGATGGCGTGCTCCAGGGCGGTGACGCACAGCCCCGGCGGCATGGGGCGCAGGCCCCGGCGCCTCAGGTACTCGTCGGCACCGTCCCGGGCGGCCATGCCGATCTGGGCCCAGGAGCCCCAGGCCACGGCGGTCCCGGTCCGGCCGGCGGCCCTGCGGGCCGCGACGAGGGCGTCGAGGTGGGCGTTGGCGGCGGCGTAGGCGGCCTGGCCACCGCTCCCCCACACTCCGGCGATGGAGGAGAACAGCACGAACAGTTCGGCGTCGGGCAGGAGCGCGTCGAGGTGCTCGGCGCCGACGGCCTTGGCCCTCAGTCCCTCGGCCAGGACGGGTACGGAGGTGGAGTCCAGCGGTTGGGCCGGATCGGTTCCGGCCGCGTGCACGACTCCGGTGACCGGGTGCTCGGCGAGCAGGGCGGCCAGGGCGTCCCGGTCGGTGGCATCGCACGCGAGGGCGACCGCGGTGGCTCCCAGGTCGGCGAGTTCGGCGACCAGTTCGGCGGCGCCGGGCGCGCCGGGACCCCTCCTGCTGGTCAGTACCAGCTTCCGGGTGCCCCGGCGGGCGAGCATACGGGCGGTCTCGGCGCCCAGCGCGCCGGTGCCACCGGTGATCAGCACCGCCTCGGGTACCGCTTGCCCGGCCGGGGAGTCGCCGGCCGGCGCGTGGAGCAGGCGGCGCGCGTAGACGCCTTCGGCCCGTACGGCGACCTGGTCTTCCGTGCCGGCGAGCACGGCGGCGAGGCGGGACGTCGCCCGGGGCTCGGGGTCGACCGGCAGGTCGATCAGTCCGCCCCACCGCTCGGGGTGCTCCAGCGCGGCCACCCGGCCCAGCCCCCAGAGGCGGGCGGTGGCGGGGGCGACGATCCGGTCGGCGCGGTGCGTGGCGACGGCGCCGGTCGTGACGCACCACAGCGGGACGGTGACCTCGGCGTCGGCCAGTGCCTGGACGGCCGTGAGGGTCGCGCCGAGGCCGACGGACACCGCCCCGTCCTCGGGATGGGCCCGGTGGTCGTCGGCGAGGAGCGACAGGACTCCGGTGACCGGGTCCGCCCCCTCGGCTCCTTGGGCCGCCTCGCGCAGGAGTTCGCTGAGCCCCCACCGGTCGAGGGAGTCGTCGGGGACCGTGACGTCGACCGGTTCCGCACCCGCCTCCAGCAGCGCCCGGGCGCAGCGTTCGGCGTGGTCGGTGTCGACGCCCTTGGTGTGCAGCAGGAGCCAGCGCCCGTCGAGGGTGCCGGCCCGGGGGATGTCGAGGGGCTGCCAGGCTTCGCGGTAGCGCCAGGAGTTCACGGTGGAGTGTTCGGCTCGATCCCGACGCCACACCGCCAGCGCCGGCAGGACGGACTCCAGGCCGTCACGTGAGTCCAGGCGCAGGGTGCCGGACACCTGCTCGTAGTCGAGCCGGTCGACGGCTTCCCAGAAGTCCGCCTCGACGGGGTCGGCGTCCGTGGTACCGCTCGTGGCCGCCACCGCCTCGGGCGGGTCGGTCATCCAGTAGTGGGCGCGCTGGAAGGCGTAGGTCGGCAGGTCGACGGGGTCGGCCTGCGGCAGTACGCGCGTCCAGTCGACAGGGGCGCCGTGCACGTGGGCCTCGGCCAGCGCGGTCACCCAACGCCGCACACCCCCCTCACCGCGCCGCAACGTCCCCAGCACCACCCCCGCACCACCCACCGCCTCGATGCTCTCCTGCACCCCCACAGCCAGCACCGGATGCGGACTCACCTCCACGAACAGCGAACGCCCCTCGGCCAACAGGCCACGCGTGACCTCCTCGAACCGCACCGTATTGCGCAGATTGCCGTACCAGTACTCCGCATCCAGCCCAGCCGTATCCACCCGCACACCGGTCACCGTCGAATAGAACGGCACCGCGGAGGACACCGGAGCGACCGGGCCCAGATCCTCCAGCAGCCGCTCACGGATCCC
>NZ_JBVJCB010000026.1:0-12302 GCF_055589025.1 Streptomyces sp. NPDC041968
GACCGCTCCAGCGCCACCGCGACCAGCCGCTCGGCACCCGCACCCCGCTCGACCAGCAACCGCGCCAAACGATTCGCCCGGCCGTCCAACTCCCCATAGGAAAGCGACACACCGTCACACGAGACGGCCACCGCACCCGGCGACGACGCCACCCGCCGCGCGAACCACGACACCAACGTCACCCCCGCATCAACCGCGAGCGCGGAACCACTCGCAGCAGGCGCGGCCACAAGCTCAGCCCGCTCCCCCGGCAGCAACACCTCCACCCGGCCCACCGGCAGCGAAGGCTCACCCACCACAGCCCCCAACACCCGCACGAAGCGCCGCATCAGCTCCTCGGCGGCCGCCGTGTCGTAGACGTCGGGCCGGTGGTCGAGGCGGAAGCGCATCGTGGCGCCCGGAAGGGCGACCAGGGTCAAGGGGTAGTGCGAGCGGTCGCTGGTGCTCTGGCCGACGACCTGGACCGTGTCCGAGGGCGCGGCCGCCGTCTCCGCCGCCGTCTCCGCCGCCGGGGCCTGAGCCGGGGACGCGGAGGACGCCGAGCGCCCCACGTCGTGGGGGTAGTTCTCGAAGACGACCATGGTGTCGAACAGTTCCGGGAGACCCGCCGCCTGCTGGATCTCCGTGAGGCCGAGATGCTGGTGGGGCAGGAGGTCGAGCTGTGTCCGGTGGAGGCGCTGGAGCAGCTGTCCGACCGGCTCCGCGGGGCGCGTCCGCACCCGCAGCGGGACCGTGTTGATGAACAGCCCGACCATGCTCTCGATGCCGGGAACCTCCGGCGGCCGGCCGGAGACGGTGACGCCGAAGACGACGTCGTCGCTGCCGAGGACCCTGGACAGCAGCAGGGACCACGCGCCCTGGACGAGGGTGCTGACGGTGAGCCCCAGCTCGCGCGCCCTGGCGGTGAGCTGCTCCGTCTGCTGCCGCGTCAGCTCGACGGTGACGCGCTCCGCCACGGTGTCGTCGGACCTGGTCCGACCGGCAGCCACCAGTGAGGGCTCGTCGAGGTCCGAGAGGGCGTCGGCCCAGGCGGTGCGCGCGGTGTCCCGGTCCTGCCGGGCCAGCCAGCCCAGGAAGGCGCGGTACGGGGTGACGGGCGGCAGGGCGCGGGCGTCACCGCCGTGGGCGTAGAGCGCGAAGAGCTCGTGCAGGGCCACCGACAGCGACCAGCCGTCCAGCAGCAGGTGATGGAACGTCAGCGAGAAGCGGTGGCGTCGGTCGGCGAGCCGCAGCAGGGTGAACCGGACCAGCGGGGGAGCGGACAGGTCGAAGCGCTTCTCGCGGTCCGCGCGCAGGAGTTCCTCGGCCCGGGCGTGGCGCGCGGCGTCGTCCGGAAGGCCGGTGAGGTCCGCCTCGTGCCACGGGGTCTCCACCGACCGGGGCACGATCTGCACGGGCGTGGTGAGACCCTCGTGGCGGAAGCCGACGCGCAGGCTCGTGTGCCGGGCCAGCAGGGCGCCGACGGCCGAGCGGAGTGCGGTGCCGTCGACCGGACCGGCAATGTCGAGGACGTGCTGGGAGACGTAAACGTCCTGGGCTTCAGGATTGTAGAGGCCATGGAAAAGCAGGCCTTCCTGGAGCGGGGTCAGCGGAAGGATGTCCTCGAGACCGGCCTGCTTCACTCCCGCACCTCTCGTTGTTTATGTGCATTGCCCTGGACGACTGGGCACGAGTATTGAACATGAGCCCATCAGGCCTGTCACTGGATTAAGGGGAGGCTGAATATCTCCGTCCGTCCCGGTGCGGGGCGGGTGGTCCCCCGGCCGTCGGGGGACCGGCCTGACGGCCGGGAACAGGCGGAATGTCGACGCCGAGTGACGTCGTGGCTACCCAGGGTGGAGATTTCTGGGCCGGTCGCGGGCCGACCCTCTGTTGACTCGATTCCGATGCGATGACTATGTTCCCGCTGCAGATGGAATGTTGTCGTGAGCCGCGCACCGTGTGCCGCGCTTTGGGGGAATGGTCAATGTCCATTGCAGTTGCGGAACTTCCCAGTGTCGTCGCGGCTTTTCGCGGAAATGCCGCGTCCCGGCCGGGCGAGGCTGCGGTGACTTTCGTGCGCGATCTTTCTGCGGAAAAGGTCGACGAGACATTGACCTACGCCGAACTCGACGCGGAGGCCCGGAGCGTCGCCGTACGGCTGGCCGCACACCTCGCGCCCGGCGACCGCGCCCTCCTGCTGTATCCGGAAGGCCTGCACTTCGCGGCCGCCTTCCTGGGCTGCCTGTTCGCCGGGGTGGTCGCCGTGCCGGCCCCGCTGCCCGGGCAGTACCGTCACCAGCGCGAGCGCGTCACCTCCATCGCACGCAACGCGAGCGTCGGCGCCGTCCTGACGAACTCCGCCGTCCACGCGGACGTGCGCGAGTGGGCCGAGGCCCAGACCGACGTCGCCACCGGCCCCGTACTGGTGACGGACGAGGCCGACCCGGCCGGTCCCGTCGACCCGGACGCCTGGGCCGAACCCGCGCTGGACCACGCCACGCTGGCGCTGCTCCAGTACACCTCGGGCTCCACGGGCGACCCCAAGGGCGTGATGATCAGCCACGGCAACCTGCTGCACAACGTGGACAGTCTCCGCCGCACCTTCGGACTGGACGGCTCGACCCGCTTCGGCTCCTGGATCCCGCACTACCACGACATGGGGCTGATGGGCATCCTCCTGCCCCCGCTCGTGCTGGGCGGGTCCTGCACGCTGATGGCCCCCACCACCTTCCTGAAGCGGCCGCACTGGTGGCTGCGCATGGTGGACGTCTACGACCTCGACTGGTCCGCGGGGCCGAACTTCGCCTACGAGCGGTGCGCCCGCACGGTCACCGACGAGCAGCTCGAAGGCGTCGACCTCTCCCGCTGGCGGTTCGCCCCCAACGGGTCGGAGCCCGTGCAGGCGGCGACGCTGACAGCCTTCGCCGAGCGGTTCGCGTCGGCCGGTTTCCGCGCCGAGGCGCTCACCCCCTGCTACGGCATGGCGGAGGCCACCGTGTTCATCTCGGGCGAGGGCGCCCGCAAGCCGGTCGTCCGTCCGGTCGACGCCGAGGAGCTGACCCGGCACCGGTTCGTGCCGTCCGAGGCTTCGTCGGGCACCAAGCCCGTGGTGAGCTGCGGTATCGCGCACGACTACGAGGTGTGCGTCGTCGACCCGCGGACCCGCGAGGTGCTGCCGCAGGGCCGCGTCGGTGAGCTGTGGCTGAAGGGCGAGAGCGTCGCCCAGGGCTACTGGGAACGGCCGGAGGCCACCCGGGAGACCTTCCGCGCCGAGACCGCCGACGGACGCTCCGGGTACCTGCGGACGGGGGACCTGGGACTGGTGCACGAGGGCGAGATCCATGTCACCGGACGGATCAAGGAGACGCTGATCGTCCGCGGCCGGAACCTCTACCCGCAGGACATCGAGCACGAACTGCGGGCGCAGCACGACGACTTGCAGGGCCTGTTCGGGGCCGTCTTCGCCGTGCCCGGCGTCACCGGTACGAGCGAGGACATCATCGTCACCCATGAGGTGCCGGGCCGGCTGGGCGAGGACGTCCTCGCCAAACTCGCCGCGGACATGAGGCAGACGGTGGCCCGTGAGTTCGGCACGGGCGTGCGGGCCGTGGTCCTGCTGCGGCGGGGCGGAGTGCGCCGCACCACCAGCGGCAAGATCCAGCGGGCCGCGATGCGCGAGCTGTTCACGGGCGGTGAGCTGCGGCCGCTGTTCGTCGACGGCGGCCCCCGCGACACCGGACGCACGCCGACGCGACAGAGGTGAGCCCGCACCCCCGCAGCGCTCCCGCGCAGCCGTACGGAACGCCGTACGGCCGTGTGGTCAGCAGGCGTGAAGAGCGGCCAGAGGAAGGATTCCGCACAGTGCACCGGTCCGCCGTAGCAGCCCTGGACTCCCTGCTGGGGCTCCCGGGCGACGAGCACGCGTCGTTCCACCCCGCGGCGCTGGCCGAACTGGACCGCCAGGAGGCGTTCCCGGCCGCCGCCTGCCGGGTCCTGGACGAGTTCGGTCTGAGCGCGCACTACGTGCCGGGCGCGGCGGGCGGCAGACTGACCGACTACACCGAGCTGATGTCGCTGCTGCGCACCGTCGCCCGGCACGACCTGACCGTCGCGGTCGGCCACGGCAAGACGTTCCTCGGCGCCGCCTCGGTGTGGGTGGCCGGGGATGACGAACAGGCCCGCGAGTTGGGTGAGTTGGTGTCCTCGGGAGCGGTCGCCTCCTGGGGCCTCACGGAGCGCGACCACGGCAGTGACCTGCTCGCGGGGCAGGTCACGGCGGCCCGGACCGCGCGCGGGTGGACCCTGAACGGCGAGAAATGGCTGATCAACAACGCCACCCGGGGCCGGCTCGTGTGCGTGCTCGCCCGCACGCGGCCGGAGGGCGGCCCCCGCGGCTTCAGCCTGTTCCTGGTGGACAAGCAGCGTCTCGCCGACGACGCGTACACCTGCCTGCCCCGCGTGCCCACCCACGGCATCCGCGGCGCCGACATCAGCGGCATCGCCTTCCATGACGCCGAGGTCCCGGAGGGGGCGCTCGTCGGGGAGGTGGGCGGCGGTGTGGAGACGGTGCTCAAGGCGCTGCAACTCACCCGGACCACCTGCGCGGCCCTGTCCCTCGGAGCGGCCGACACCGCGCTGCGGCTGGTGACCGACTACGCGCGCGGCCGTCGGCTGTACGGCCGCACCCTGAGCGACCTGCCCAGGATCCGGCGCATCGTCGGCGAGATCACCGCCGCCACCCTCCTGGCCGAGGCCACCGGCGTCATGGCGAGCCGCAGCGTCCACACGCTGACCGGAGAGATGAGCGTGACCTCGGCGGTCGCCAAGGCGCTCGTCCCCGAACTCGTGCACCACGTCCTCGACCGGGGAGCGGAACTCCTCGGCGTCCGCAGCTTCCTCACCGAGACGTACGCCGACGGGGTCTTCGCCAAACTGGAGCGCGACCACCGGGTCGTGGCCATCTTCGACGGCAACACGGCCGTCAACCGCAACGCCCTGATCGACCAGTTTCCGCTGCTCGTCGCCGGCTACCGGCGCGGACGCGTCGACGGCGCCGGCGTGGAGGCCGCGGCCCGTCCCGGCACCCCGCCCCCGGCCTTCGACCGCCGACGGCTCGCGCTGATCTCCCAGCGTGGGTGCAGCGTGGTGCAGAGCCTGCCCGACACCGTCGCGCGGCTACGGGCCCGCGCCGAGGCGGGCCTCCTCCCCGCGGCCGTGGCCGCGCTCGCCGAACGGATCGGGACCGAGGCCGACGCCCTGCACCTGGAACTCGGCGCCCAACGGCGGACCGCACGGGACGTGCCCCCGTCCGCCTTCGTCCTCGCCGAACGCTACGAACTGTGCTACGCGGCGGCGGCCTGCATGCTCCTGTGGCTCCACCACGACGAGGCGCTCGCGCACGAGCAGGGCGGCTCCGGCGAGCCGCCGGCCGTGTGGCACGACGGCCTGTGGCTGAGGGCCTGCCTGAGCACCGTCCTGACCCGCCTGGGCCACACCCTCGAAGCGGCGGACGCCGAGGTCTACGACCGCCTCGCCGAGCACACGCTCGCCACCGCGCCCCCCACCCTCGCCTCCGCGTTCGGGCCGGCGGCAGTCAGGAGTCACGCATGACCAGCCCGGCCACCACGTCCGCCGCGACCGCGACCGCCGCCAGCGCGTCCCCGCACCGCGCCGACGCGCTGGAGAAGCACCTCGGTGACCCGCGGGACCCCGGCAACCCCCTGAGCTTCCGGCAGATCCTCGCCGCCGACGAACGGGCCGAGATGTTCGCCGCCGGCGAGCGGGCCCTGGACGAGTACGGCCTCAACGCCGAGTTCGTACCCCCCGAGTACGGGGGCCGCCTGACCCGTCTCGACGACCTCATCGAGATCATGCGGTCCGTCTACCGCCGCGACCCCTGTCTCGGACTGGGCTACGGGGCCAGCTCCTTCATCGCCGCCGTCAACATCTGGACCGCGGGCAGCGAGGAACAGCGCCGACACGTCGCCGGACTCCTCCTGGACAACCGGAAGGTCTCCGTCGCCTACCACGAACTGGCCCACGGCAACGACATGGCCGGGACCGAGTTCGAGGCCCTGCCCGGACCCGACGGACGTCTCGTCCTGAACGGACGCAAGGAGGTGGTGACCAACCTCCAGCGCTCCGACGCCGTCGTCATGTTCGCCCGCACCGACCGCCGCCCGGGCAGCCGCAGCCACTCCCAGATACTCGTCGACAAGGCCGGCCTCCCCGAGGACCGGATGGCCTACCTGCCCCGGTTCCCGAGCGTCGGCATGCGGGGCGTCCAGCTCGGCGGCATCGAGTTCCACGACTGCCCGCTGCCCGCCGACAGCATCGTCGGACGACCCGGCCAGGGCCTGGAGACGGCGCTGAAGGCCTTCCAGATCACCCGCACCACGCTGGTCGCGATGTTCAACGGCATGCTCGACACCGGACTGCGCACCACCGTGCGCCACCTCAGCGCACGCACGCTGTACGGACGCCCCGCCATCGACCTGCCCGAAGTGCGCTCCGTACTCGCCGCCGCCCACGCCGACCTGCTGCTCTGCGACGCCTTCGCCACCGTCGGCACCCGCGCGCTGCACCTCGTGCCCGCGGAGACCGGCATCTACGCCCAGGCGGTCAAGTACTTCATCTCCAAGATCCTCATGGACGCCATGCACCGGCTGTCCACCCTGCTCGGCGCGCACTTCTACATCCGCGAGGGTGAGCACGCCATCTTCCAGAAGCTGCTCCGCGACATCCAGCCGGCCGGCTTCGGGCACGCCGCACGCGCCGCCTGCCAGATGTCCCTGCTGCCGCAACTCCCGCTGCTCGCCCGCCGGTCCTGGTCCCAGGGCCAGGCCGCACCCGAGGAGCTGTTCCGCCTCGACGCCGCGCTGCCGCCGCTCCCCTTCGACCGGCTGGCCGTCACCGCCGCGGGCCGCGAACGGCTCTCCTCCTCCCTGGCCGCCGGCCTGGAGGCGGAGCCCGCGCTGCTGCTGGAACACCCGGTGATCCGCCGCGTGGGCCGGCACCTGACGGACGACCTGCGCGACCTCACCGCCGCCTGCGCCCACCTGCCCGCCGCGGAACTGTCCGTGGCGGCCGGCTCGGCCTCGTACGACCTCACCCACCGCTACGTGAACGTGCTGGCCGCCGCCGCCTGCGTCGGACTGTGGCGGGCCAACCAGAACCACCCGGACCCCTTCCTCCGCGACCCCGCCTGGCTCGCCGCGACGCTGGCCAGGATCCCACTGCGCCCCGGACACCCACCCGAGCGGCTGCCCCAGGACCTCGAACAGCGGCTGTTCGACGAGCTGATCGACCGCCACGAGGCGAGCACCAGCCTCGGCCTGGTCAGGCGGAGCCTCGCCGACCACAACCCCAAGGAGAACTGACACATGTCCAGCCCCACCGTCGAGAAGACCGACGCCGGCCCCTCCCCCCTCGAACTCACCGCCTGGCTCACGGAGCGCATAGCCACGCACCTGGAGATGCCCGCCGAGG
Organism: Streptomyces sp. NPDC041968; assembly: GCF_055589025.1. Taxonomy (NCBI): domain Bacteria; kingdom Bacillati; phylum Actinomycetota; class Actinomycetes; order Kitasatosporales; family Streptomycetaceae; genus Streptomyces; species Streptomyces sp. NPDC041968. Next base: position 7,471 of record NZ_JBVJCB010000026.1, read on the forward strand.
ACATCCGCGCCGACGAGCCCCTCGGCGCCTACGGCCTCGACTCCATCTACGCCCTCACGGTCGTCGCGGAGATCGAGGACCACCTGGGCGTGACGCTCGAACCCACGGTCATGTGGGACGAGCCGACCGTCGCCGGACTCGTCGACATCATCCTCGCCGAACTGCCCCTGGCGGCCTGACCAGCGGGCGCCACCCACGGGCACGGGCAGCCCGGGGGCCCCGCTGTGCCGCAGCAGAAGAGCCCGTAAGGAGACCGAAGAGAACGTGGGTAGGTGCGCAGTGTCTGAGCATGGGTCGGTTCGCAGGGCTGTTTCGGCCGCACAGACGGGAATCTGGGTGGCTCAGCAACTGTCCCCCGACAGCCCGCTGTACAACTGCGCCACCTACTTCGAGATCGCCGGACACGTGGACGCCGGCGTCCTGACCGAGGCGGTCCGCCGTACCGTCGCCGAGACCGAGGCGCTGCGCGTGCGCTTCGACGAGGACGGTGACGAACTCCGGCAGACCGTGGAACCGGTCGGCGACGGCATCCCCGTGCACGTCCTGGACCTCACCACGGAACCCGCCCCGGACACGGCCGCCCTCGCCTGGATGAACGCCGACCTGGCCGTCCCCTCCGACCTGCGCACGGGACCGCTGTACACCCACGCCCTCCTGCGCACCGGCGAGAACCGGTCCCTGCTCTACTTCCGCCACCACCACATCGTCCTCGACGGCTACGGGCAGGCCGTCTACTGCCGTCGGCTCGCCCACGTCTACACCGAGCTGGCGGCCGGCCGTGAGCCCGCACCCACCCGGTTCCGTCCCCTGGCCGAACTCGTCGGCCAGGACCACGACTACCGCGCCTCGACCCGGCACGACGAGGACCGCGACTACTGGCGGGGCGCCCTCGCGGGCGCCCCCGACCCCGCCCCGCTGACCGGCCGGACCGCCGACCCGTCCCCGATCGCCCTGCGGCGCACCGTGCGGCTGCCCGCCGACCACATGACGCTGCTCGCCGCGGCGGGCCGCTGGTCCTCCGTACTGCTCGCCGCCGTGGCCGCCTACACGCACCGCCTCACCGGCGCCGACGACGTGGTCGTCGGCCTGCCCACCACGGGCCGCACCACCGCGGGCGCGCTCATCACACCGGCCGCCTTCGCCAACGAGGTGCCGCTGCGCCTCACCCTGCACCCGGACACCACCCTGACCGACCTCGTGCGGCAGGTCACCGCAGGGGTCGGCGGCGCACTCAAGCACCAGCGCTACCGCAGCGAGGACCTCCACCGCGACCTCGGCCTGGCCGGCAGCAGCGGGGGCCTGCACTCGGTCACCGTCAACGCCATGTCCTTCGGCCGGGAGATCCGCTTCGGCGGACACGACACCGTCATGCACCCGCTGTGGACCGGCCCGGTCAAGGACCTGTCCGTGGTCTCCTTCGGCGACCCGGCGACCCCGGGAAGCGGCGTGCTCCTGGAGTTCGACGCCAACCCCGCCCTGTACACCGAGGCGGAACTGGCCGCCCACCAGGAACGGTTCGTCGCCTTCCTCACCGCCCTCGCCGCAGCCCCCGACCGGCCGGTCCGCGACACCGACCTGCTCGACGAGGCCGAACGCGAACGGATCCTCACCGACTGGAACGACACCGCGCACCCGCTCCCCGGCCGCTCCCTGCCCGAGCTGTTCGAAGCGCGGGCCCAGCAGACGCCCGAGGCCCCGGCCCTCGTCCACGGTTCCACCCGGACGACCTACGGCGAACTCAACTCCCGCGCCAACCAACTGGCCCGCGTCCTCCTGCGGCGCGGCATCGGACCCGAGCAGTACGTCGCCGTCGCCGTCCCGCGCTCCCCGGACCTGGTCGTCGCCCTGCTCGCCGTGCTCAAGACGGGCGCCGCCTACATCCCCGTCGACCTCGAGTACCCGGCCGACCGCATCGCCTACATCCTGGGCGACGCACGCCCCGCCCTGGTGCTCACCACCGGGGACTGCGCCGACCGCATCCCCGCCACGGCGCAGGCCCCGTTGCTCCTGCTCGACCAGGCCCGCAGCGCCGCCATGCCCACCGCCAACCCGCACCCGCGCGAACGCGCCACCGAGGTCCGCCCCGACCACCCGGCCTACATCATCTACACCTCGGGCTCCACCGGGCGGCCCAAGGGCGTCGTCGTCCCCCGCGGCGCACTGGACAACTTCCTCACCGCCATGGTGCACCGCCTCGGCACCACGGACACCGCCCGGTGGCTGGCCGTGACCACGATCGGCTTCGACATCGCCGGACTGGAGCTGTACCTGCCGCTGCTGACCGGCGCCTCGGTCGTCCTGGCGGACCGCGACGAGGTCCGCGACCCGGACGCGCTGCGCACCCTCGTCGCACGCGAGCACGTCACCGTCATGCAGGCCACCCCCAGCCTGTGGCACGCGCTGGCCGCCGACCACGGCGACGTGCTCGGCGACGTACACGTCCTCGTGGGCGGCGAAGCGCTCCCCACGGCCCTCGCCCACACCCTCACCACCGTCGCCGCCTCCGTCACCAACCTCTACGGGCCGACCGAGACGACCGTCTGGTCCACGGCCTGCGACATCACCGCCGACGCCCCCGTCTCCATCGGCCGCCCCGTCCTCAACACCCGCGTCTACGTCCTGGACCACGCCCTGCGCCCCGTACCCGCCGGCGTCTCCGGCGAGCTGTACATCGCCGGCGCCGGACTCGCCCGCGGCTACCACGACCGCCCGGCCCTGACCGCGGAACGCTTCGTCGCCGACCCCTTCGGCGCACCCGGCACCCGCATGTACCGCACCGGAGACGTGGTCCGCTGGACGCCCGACGGCCGGCTCGCGTACCAGCGGCGCGCGGACGACCAGGTCAAACTCCGCGGCTTCCGGATCGAACTCGGCGAGATCGAATCCGTACTGCTGCGCCACCCGCAGGTCGGCCGTGCCGCCGCCGTCGTACGCGAGGACCGCCCGGGCGACCAGCGCCTGGTCGCCTACGTCGTCCCGGACTCCGCCGACGGACCCGACACGGCGATGCTGCGCGCGCACCTCGCCGCCGCGCTGCCCGACTACATGGTCCCCGCCGCGTTCGCCGTGCTGCCGGAACTGCCACTGACCCCGAACGGCAAGCTGGACCGCAAGGCCCTGCCGGTGCCGGACTACGGCACCGCCGACACCGAGCGTCGCGCGCCCCGCACACCCCGCGAAACGGAGCTGTGCGGGCTCTTCGCCGACGTCCTCGGCCTGCCCGAGGTCGGCATCGACGACGACTTCTTCGCCTCCGGCGGCGACAGCATCATGGCCACCCGCCTGGTCGGCCGCGCCCGCCGGGCCGGCCTGCGACTCACCGCCAGGGACGTCTTCCGCCACCGGAGCGTGGCGGAACTCGCGCTGCTCCCGGACCTGGCCGCGGAGAGCGGCGCGACGGACGGAGCACCGGCCGACGCCACGGACGCCACCGCGACCGCCGACGCGCTCACGCCCGAGGACATCGCCCAAGCGCAGGCCGCCGTGCCGGGCGCCGTGGACGTGCTCCCGCTCTCGCCGCTCCAGGAAGGCCTGTTCTTCCACAACCAGTTCGACACCGCGGCCCTCGACTACTACAACGCGCAGCTGGTCCTCCCCCTGGAAGGCGCCCTCGACGTCCCGGCCCTGCGCCGGGCCGCCGACACCGTCCTCGCACTCCACCCCGGCCTGCGCAGCGGCTTCCGGCAGATCGCCGACGGACGAGCCGTCGCGGTGGTGTCCGACACCGTCACCACCCCCTGGCACGAGGCCGACCTCACGCGCCTCTCCGACGACGCACGCGCCGAGGCCTGGCTGGAGCTCCTGGACCGGGAACGGTGGACCCGCTTCGACCTGGCCGAGCCGCCCCTGATCAGGTTCACCGTGGTCAGGCTCGGCACGGACCAGTGGCGGCTCGTGCTCACCAACCATCACATCGTGCTCGACGGCTGGTCCCTGCCCCTCGTCGTCCGCGACCTGCTGAAGTCCTACGCCGAGACGGTCGACGGCGCCCACCCGGCACCGCTCCACGCCCGCCCCTACCGCGAGTACCTCGACTGGCTGGCCGCCCGCGACCACGACGCGGCGCTCGAAGCCTGGCGCACCGCCCTGGCCGGGGTGAACGAACCGGTACGACTGGGAACGGACAGTCCTGGAACCGACCCCGAGGCACAGCAGCGCATCCGCTTCACCCTGCCCGACGACACGGCCCACGCCCTCACCCGGGCGGCACGTTCCCACGGGGTCACCCCGAACACGCTGGTGCAGACCGCCTGGGCCCTGCTGCTCGCCCGTCTCACCGGGCGCGACGACGTCGTGTTCGGAGTGACGGTGGCAGGCAGGCCGGCCGACCTCGACGGCGCGGACGACATGGTGGGCCTCTTCGTCAACACCCTGCCGCTGCGCGTGACGCTGCGCCCGTCGGAGACCGTCGCCGGACTCCTGCGACGCCTCCAGGACGAACAGGCCGAACTCGTCGACCACCAGCACATCGGCCTCGCCGACCTCCAGCGTGCCATCGGCCTGGGTGAACTCTTCGACACCCTGACGGTGTTCGAGAACTTCCCCCTCGACCACGAAGCCGTCCGCACCGGCGCCGAGCGCGCCGGCCTGTCCCTCGGCGACGCCGAGATCCGCGGCGGCACGCACTACGCCCTGAGCCTGGCAGCCCTCCCGGGCACCGGCGGAGAGGGCCTGAGCTTCCGGCTCGACTTCCGCCCCGACCTGGTCGCCCCCGACCTCGCGGAACGGGTGTCCGAGCGGTTCGTGCGGGTGCTGGAGGCGGTGGTGTCGGCGCCGGGGGCCCGGGTGGGCCGGGTGGGTGTGCTGGCGGAGGATGAGCGGCTGCGGGTGCT
>NZ_JBVJCB010000027.1:0-10452 GCF_055589025.1 Streptomyces sp. NPDC041968
GCGCCGGCAACCGAAGAGGAAGGTTGATAAGCCACGCCGACAGCCTCCCACCCACACGCCCACCACACCCACCGAACTTACGAAAAGATCAGTAATGTGGGCGGCGGTTTCGAAACCGTCCATGCCCGGCATCTGGACGTCCAGCAGGATGACCGCGAAGTCGTCCGTGAGCAGTGCTTTGAGCGCTTCTTCCCCGGACGATGCCCGCACCAGCGTCTGATCGAGCGCCGAGAGGATCGCCTCCAGCGCCAGCAGATTCTCCGGCCGGTCATCGACCAGGAGGATCTTGGCCTTCTGCACCATGGCCCGCCCTCCTCGCCCCGGCGTGGGGCCTCCCCTGTCCGCAGGACTTGGGGCAGCACCGGCGGGCGCCGCCCCAGGGGACGGCTCCCTTGCGCCGTCCGTCCTTGTGCCGGTCATCGTAGCCGCACCCCACCCGTCGACACACCCTGTCACCGCGATGTCACTGTGCACGTAGCAGAAACGCAGTGGGAGACCAGAAGGTTCCCCGAATCCCGTCCTTCTACACGACTTCGGGCACACTGAGTCAGCAACTCCGGGCGCGGTCCGAAGGTTCCCGGCACTCGCGTACACCCCACGTTCGCACACTGCCCGAACGTCCCGCGCGGGTGGTGCCCGGACGCACCACGGGCCAGGCGGCCGGACAGACCTTGGTGGTGCCCGCCCGCGCCTTACGATGCCCGCCCGGCCCTGGGCCTCACTCCTCCCGCATCCACTGCCGCATCACCGTCAGCAGATGGTCGGGGTCGACCGGCTTCGTCACGTAGTCGGACGCTCCCGACTCGATGGCCTTCTCCCGGTCCCCCTTCATCGCCTTGGCCGTCAGCGCGATGATCGGCAGCCCCGCGAACTGGGGCATCCGACGGATCGCCGTGGTCGTCGCGTATCCGTCCATCTCGGGCATCATGATGTCCATCAGGACGACCGCCACGTCCTCGTGCTGTTCCAGCACCTCGATGCCCTCACGGCCGTTCTCGGCGTACAACACGGACAGACCGTGCTGCTCCAGGACGCTGGTGAGGGCGAAGACGTTGCGGATGTCGTCGTCGACGATCAGCACCTTCTGCCCGGCGAACCGGATGCCGCGGTGTGTCTGCGGCGTCGCCTCGTGCTCGACGGCCGTCTGGTGTTCCTGCCGCACCGCGGACCCGTCCTGCTGCACCGAGGACCCGTCCTGCTGTGCCGCGGACCGGGCCTCGGCCTCCGAAACGCCCCGGCGCCGGCGCCTGAACAGCGCCGCGGCTCCGCTCTGCGCGTCCCGGTACGGCCTCACCTCGGCCGGCGGCGCCGCCTCCTCGGCCGGGGCGCCCCCGGAGGGAAGCGACTCGCCCGACGCCAGCGGCGGCAGGGCCTGCTGGTAACCGTGGGCGGGCAGCTCACTCGGGTGCAACGGCAGGTAGAGCGTGAACGTCGACCCGCGACCCGGCTCGCTCTGCGCGTGGATCTCGCCACCCAGCAGCTGCGCGATCTCCCGCGAGATGGAGAGCCCGAGGCCCGTGCCCCCGTACTTGCGACTGGTGGTGCCGTCGGCCTGCTTGAAGGCCTCGAAGATGACCCGCATCTTGCTGGCCGCGATGCCGATGCCGGTGTCGCTCACCGAGAACGCGATCAGCTCGGCGTCCGGCTCGGTCATCGAACCGGCCTCCAGCAACTGCTCCCTGATGGCGTTCGGCACGTCGTCCCGGGCCGGCCGGATGACCAGCTCGACCGCTCCCGAGTCGGTGAACTTCACCGCGTTGGAGAGCAGGTTGCGCAGCACCTGGAGCAGCCGCTGCTCGTCGGTGTGCAGCGTCGCGGGCAGCTCCGGCGAGACCCGCACCGACAGGTCGAGGCCCTTCTCCGCGGTCAGCGGCCGGAAGGTGGCCTCCACGTAGTCGACGAGCTGGACGAGCGCGATGCGCGTCGGGGAGACGTCCATCTTGCCCGCCTCGACCTTCGACAGGTCCAGGATGTCGTTGATGAGCTGGAGCAGGTCGGAGCCGGCCCCGTGGATCGTCTCGGCGAACTCGACCTGCTTCGGGGACAGGTTCGCGTCGGCGTTGTCGGCGAGCAGCTTGGCGAGGATCAGCAGCGAGTTGAGCGGCGTCCGCAGCTCGTGCGACATGTTGGCCAGGAACTCGCTCTTGTAGCGCATGGAGACCGCGAGCTGCTCGGCGCGCTCCTCCAGGACCTGCCGCGCCTCCTCGATCTCGGTGTTCTTCACCTCGATGTCGCGGTTCTGCTGCGCCAGCAGCTCCGCCTTCTCCTCCAGTTCGGCGTTGGACGACTGGAGGGCCTTCTGCCGCTGCTCCAACTCTTCGGACCGGTCCCGCAGTTGCTCGGTCAGCTCCTGCGACTGCTTCAGCAGCACCTCCGTCTTGGTGTTGACGGAGATCGTGTTGACGCTGGTCGCGATCATCTCGGCGATCTGGTTCAGGAAGTCCTTCTGGATCTGCGTGAACGGGGTGAAGGACGCCAGCTCGATCACGCCGAGCACCTGTCCCTCGAAGAGCACCGGCAGGACGATCACCTGGGCGGGCGGCGCCTCCCCGAGTCCGGAGGAGATCTTCAGGTAGCCGCTCGGCGCGTTCTCCACGAGGATCGTGCGCTTCTCCTGTGCGGCCGTGCCCACCAGCGCCTCCCCCGGCCGGAACGACGTCGGCATCGAGCCCATCGAGTAGCCGTACGACCCGAGCATGCGCAGCTCGTACTGGTCGTGCTCGGCGCCCGCCTGCTCCTGGCCGTCGACCAGCGGCATGGCGAGGAAGAAGGCACCGTGCTGCGCGGAGACCACCGGGGTCAGCTCGCTCATGATCAGCGAGGCCACGTCCTGGAGGTCCCGGCGGCCCTGCATCAGCGCGGAGATCCGGGCGAGGTTGCCCTTGAGCCAGTCCTGCTCCTTGTTGGCGATCGTGGTGTCGCGCAGGTTGGCGATCATCTTGTTGATGTAGTCCTGGAGCTCGGAGATCTCCCCGGAGGCGTCCACGTCGATCTTCAGGTTCAGGTCGCCGCGCGTCACCGCGGTCGCCACGCGCGCGATGGCACGCACCTGCCGGGTCAGGTTCCCGGCCATCTCGTTCACGGACTCGGTGAGGTCCCGCCAGGTGCCGTCGACGTCACGCACGCGTGCCTGACCGCCGAGCTGCCCCTCGGTGCCGACCTCGCGGGCCACACGGGTGACCTCCTCGGCGAAGGACGACAGCTGGTCGACCATCGTGTTGATGGTCGTCTTCAGCTCCAGGATCTCGCCGCGCGCGTCGATGTCGATCTTCTTGGTGAGGTCGCCCTTGGCGATCGCCGTCGTCACCATGGCGATGTTGCGCACCTGACCGGTCAGGTTGGACGCCATCTGGTTCACCGACTCGGTGAGGTCCTTCCAGGTGCCCGCCACACCCGGCACCTGCGCCTGGCCGCCGAGGATGCCGTCGGTGCCCACCTCACGGGCGACCTTGGTCACCTGGTCGGCGAAGGACCGCAGCGTCCGCACCATGGTGTTGAAGGTGTCGGCGAGCTGCGCGACCTCGCCGCGGGCCTCGATCGTCACCGTCCGCGTCAGGTCGCCGTTGGCGACGGCCGCGGCCACCTGGGAGATGTTCCGCACCTGGACGGTGAGGTTCTTGGCCATCAGGTTGACATTGTCGTTGAGGTCCTTCCAGATGCCCACGACGCCGGGCACGCTCGCCTGGCCGCCGAGGATGCCCTCGGTGCCCACCTCGCGGGCCACCCGCGTGACCTGCTCGGCGAAGGACGACAGCTGGTCGACCATCGTGTTGACGGTGGTGACCAGCTCGAGGATCTCGCCCTTCGCGTCGACGGTGATCTTCTTCGACAGGTCGCCCTTGGCGACCGCCGTCGTCACCTCGGCGATGTTGCGGACCTGCATGGTCAGGTTGTTCGCCATGCCGTTCACGGACTGTGTGAGGTCCTTCCAGGTGCCGGAGACGCCCTGCACCTCCGCCTGGCCGCCGAGGATGCCCTCGGTACCGACCTCCCGCGCGACGCGGGTGACCTCCTGGGCGAACGACGACAGCTGGTCCACCATCGTGTTCAGAGTGTTCTTCAGCTCCAGGATCTCCCCGCGCGCGTCCACGGTGATCTTCTGGGACAGGTCACCGCGGGCCACCGCCGTCGCGACCTGCGCGATGTTGCGCACCTGAGCGGTCAGGTTCCCGGCCATGCCGTTCACGGAGTCGGTCAGGTCGCGCCACACGCCGGCGACGCCGGGCACCTGGGCCTGACCGCCGAGGCGGCCCTCCGTACCCACTTCCCGGGCGACCCGGGTGACCTGCTCGGCGAAGGCGGAGAGCTGGTCGACCATCGTGTTGATGGTGTTCTTCAGCTCCAGGATCTCCCCGCGCGCGTCGACGTCGATCTTCTGCGACAGGTCACCCCGCGCCACCGCCGTCGTCACCTGGGCGATCTGCCGCACCTGGGAGGTCAGGTTGCCCGCCATGAAGTTGACGGAGTCCGTCAGCTCCTTCCACGTGCCCGACACGCCGTCCACCCGGGCCTGACCGCCGAGGCGGCCCTCGGTGCCCACGTCCCGTGCCATCCGCGTCACCTGGTCGGCGAAGCTGGAGAGCTGGTCCACCATCGTGTTCACGGTGTTCTTCAGCTGGAGCATCTCGCCCGAGACGTCCACCGTGACCTTCTGCGACAGGTCGCCGTTGGCCACCGCCGTCGTCACCTGGGCGATGTTGCGCACCTGGCCGGTGAGGTTGCGGAACGCGGTGTTGACGGAGTCCGTGAGGTCCTTCCACGTCCCGGCCGCCCCCGGCACCTGCGCCTGACCGCCCAGCTCACCCTCGACACCGACCTCCCGGGCCACCCGCGTGACCTCGGCACCGAAGGAGGACAGCTGGTCCACCATCGTGTTGACGGTGTTCTTCAGCTCCAGCATCTCGCCGGCCACGTCCACGGTGACCTTCTGCGACAGGTCACCGCTCGCGACGGCCGTCGTCACCGCGGCGATGTCCCGCACCTGGGTCGTCAGGTTCCGGAAGACCGTGTTGACGGAGTCCGTCAGGTCCTTCCAGATCCCCGCCGCACCCGGCACGTTCGCCTGTCCGCCCAGCTGCCCCTCGGCACCGACCTCGCTGGCCACCCGCGTGACCTCGTCCGCGAAGATCCGCAGCGTCTCGGTCATCTGGTTGATCGTCTCGGCGAGCTGCGCGACCTCGCCCCGGGCCGGCACGGTCACCTTCCGGGACAGGTCGCCGTTGGCGACCGCCGTCGTCACCTCGGAGATCCCGCGCACCTGGGCCGTCAGGTTCCCCGCCATGGTGTTGACGGAGTCGGTCAGCTCCTTCCACACCCCGGCCACGCCCGGCACCTGCGCCTGCCCGCCCAGGGCGCCCTCGGTGCCCACCTCGCGCGCCACGCGCGTCACCTCGGAGGAGAACGCGGAGAGCTGGTCCACCATCGTGTTGACGGTGTTCTTCAGCTCCAGCATCTCGCCGGCCACGTGCACCGTGACCTTCCGCGACAGATCGCCCTTGGCGACCGCCGTCGTCACCAGCGCGATGTCCCGCACCTGGGCGGTGAGCCGGTACGCCATCGTGTTGACGGAGTCCGTGAGGTCCTTCCACGAACCGGACATGCCGCGCACTCGGGCCTGACCGCCCAGCTTGCCCTCGGTGCCGACCTCGCTGGCCACCCGCGTGACCTCGTCCGTGAACGTCGACAACTGGTCGACCAGGTTGTTCACGGTCCGCCCGACCTTGAGGAACTCGCCGCGCAGCGGCTGGCCCGTGCCCTCCGCCGACTGGGTCCGCAGCTCCATGCGCGGCGACAGATCACCGTCCGCCACCGCCGACAGCACCCGGCTGACCTCGGAGACCGGCCGTACGAGGTCGTCCACCAGCGCGTTCGAGTTGTCGATCGCGGCCGCCCAGGACCCCCCGCAGGCGCCGGTCTCCAGCCGCTCCGTGAGCTTTCCTTCACGGCCCACCATGCGCCGCACCCGCGCCAGCTCACCCGTGAGGTGGAGATTGCGGTCGGCCACCTCGTTGAAGACCGCCGCGATCTCCGACATCACGCCGTCGCCGGACACCGTGAGCCGTTTGCGGAAGTTGCCCTCCCGCATCGACACCAGGGCCGCCAGCAGGCGATTCAGCGCGGCCGTGTCCACCGTCGTACTGCCACCCCGCGTCCTGCCCTGGTTACTCAGGGACTCTCCGCCCTTCGCGCGCGCCTTAGTGCCCCGCGTCGCTGCGCCAGACTCCACTGTGTCCCTCCCGCAGGGGTCGACCGTTACCGCTGTGCCCGGCTGCCACCGCTCGGCGGACCGGTTACTGCCGCGTACTTCCTGTGCTGCCGCGCGATCCGGACCGGTTCACCGGACCGCTCCCAGGGCTGCTGCCCGCCGCACTCGCTGCGCATTCAACCTGCCCGGATCCTCATGGGGAGCCTGCCCAGTGTTTCACCCCGGCAGAACCAGGCCATAACAGTTCGGCAGCTTCGCACATCGTCCGCACACCCTCTGGGCGGAAACACTGCAGACCGGCATCCGCGTGGACGGCGAAGGTAAGTAACCTTGCATGCGGCTGTCCAGCCATACCGGTCCGTCCGGCCTGGGCGGTGGCACGGAGACGAGCGGGCATCGGAGGGGCGGCCGGAATGACCACCGGACTGATCCCGGGGGAGCAGCCCCCGGATTCCGGGCCGACGGGGGATCTGCCGCAGCAGCGGCGCGAGCCGGTCGGCCGTGAGGCCGTGCAAGGGGAGAGAGGGTCGAGGAGTTCTGTGATCACCGCGCGCGCGGCCGCCAGCTTCGAGCCCGTCGGACGATCGGTGGCGAGTGCCCGGTCCTTCGTCCGCGACACGCTCCAGGGCTGGGGCCATGCCGACATCGTCGACGACGCCGTGGTGCTCACGAGCGAACTGGTGACCAACGCCGTGGTGCACGCCGGCACCACCGCCGACGTCATGTGTCTGCGCAGCGACGACGGCGTACGCATCGAGGTGGCCGACCACTACCCGGAGCGCGAGGTCCCCCTCCAGGGCTCCCCCGCCGACATGGGCAGCCCCGACCGCGAGGGCGGGCGCGGCCTCCAGCTGTGCGCGGCCCTTGCCGACCGCTGGGGCGTCGAGTACACGCCGACGCTGAAGAACGTCTGGTTCCACCTCCACCTGCCGGAGCGCGCGGTCGGCACCCGCAGCGCCGGGCCCGCCCTGCCCGCCGAGCTGCTCCCGCTCGCCGACGGCCGGGTCCGCGTCGCCGTCGTCCAGATCGACCGCACCGGCGCCGTCACGTCCTGGAACGAGGACGCCGAGGAGCTCTTCGGCTACCCCGCCGAGCAGGTCACCGGCAAGCCGCTGACCGACCTGGCCGCCTGGCCGCACACCCCGGGCACCAGCACCGGCATCGCCGAGGCCCTCCAGCTCTCCCGCTGGGAGGGCAGTTACGGCATACGGCACGCCGACGGCCGCGTCACCCCGGTCTACGCCTCCCACCTCCGGGTCCGCGACGCCGGCGGGGAGCCCTCCACGGTCTGCCTCCTCGTCCGCGACCACGAACGCGCGGTGCTCCAGACGCCGTTGCGTGTGCCGTCCTCCGACTCGGGCGCCTCCGCCGAGGGCCAGAGCACCGACCCCTTCGAGGTCTTCATCGGCTCGCCCGCCCCGGACGACCTGGACGGCCTCCTCCAGCGCACCGTCGAGCGCGCCCGCGACATGCTGGACGCCGACGCGGCCTTCCTGCTCCTGGCGACCGACGACGAGACGGAGCTGGAGGTCCGCGCCTCCACCGGCCTGCCCTCCGCCCGCCAGCGCTTCGCCCGCGTCCCCGTCGAGGCCGGCCCCGGCCGCTACGGCTCCGCGCGCATGCCGGCGGTCCACGACGACCTGGCCGCGGTCCCGGGCGCCGTCCCGCTGCTGAACGGCACGGGCATGCGCTCGGTCGTGACCGTCCCTCTCAAGGTCGAGGGCCGCCTCACCGGTTCCCTCGGTGTCGCCGCGGAGGCGTCGGGCCGGTACTCCAACGAGGAGGCGCTGCGCCTGCAGTTCGCCGCCGACCGCATCGCCCTGGCCGTCGAGTCGGCCCGTCTGGGTGAGCTGGAGCGCCTGCGCCGCGGCTCGCTGAGCTTCCTCGTCGAGGCCTCCGACCTCCTCGCCGGCACCCTGGACCGCGACCAGACCCTGGCTCTGATGGCGCAGATGACGGTCCCGACCCTGGCCACCTGGTGTGCCGTGTACACGATCGCGGACCAGGCGTCGGAGCCGTACCTCTCCTACGTCCTGCACGAGGACGAGGAGCTCATCGACGGCATCAAGTCGCTGCTGTCCAAGATCGCCCCGCCCGACCCGGTGCCCACTCCGGGCGCCCGTGTCTGGTCGGCCCCGGCCGAGATGGCCCACCAGGCGGCGCTGCGCACGTCCATGCGCGACCTCGGTCTCAGCGGCAACCCGTCCCGCCAGTTGCGCACCGGCATCGGCCCGACCCTGGCCACGGCGTCCGCGGTCGGCGGCGAGACCGTGGTCCTCCCGCTGGTGGCCCGCAACCGCGTCATCGGCATGCTGACGCTCGGCAAACCGACGGACGAGCACTTCCGCCAGGAGATCCTCGAGCTCGCCGAGGACCTGTCCCGCAGGGCCGCCCTGGCCCTGGACAACGCCCGCCTGTACTCGGAGCGCACGGCCATCAGCCAGTCCCTCCAGCGCAGCCTCCTGCCGCCGGAACTCCCCGTGATCGACGGCGTGGAGGTGGAGGTCATCTACCGCGCGGCCGGCGAGGGCAACGAGGTCGGGGGTGACTTCTACGACGTCTTCCCCATCCGCGACGACGCCTACGGGTTCGCCATCGGCGACGTCTGCGGCACGGGCCCGAACGCGGCGGCGGTCACGGGCCTGGCCCGGCACGCCCTGCGCCTGCTGGCCCGCGAGGGCCTCAGCGGTCCCGCGGTCCTGGAGCGCCTGAACTCCGCGATCCTCGACGAGGGCGCCCGCAGCCGCTTCCTCACCCTGCTGTACGGGGAGATGCGCCCGCAGGAGGACGGCAGCGCCGAGCTGAAGGTGGTCTGCGCCGGCCATCCGCTCCCCCTGCGCCTGCGGCAGGACGGCACGGTCGAACCCGCGGCGGAGCCGCAGCCCCTCCTCGGTGTCATCGAGGACCTGGAGCTGTACGAGCAGACGGTCATCCTCGACCCGGGCGATGTCCTGCTCTGTGTCACGGACGGCGTGACCGAACGCCGTGAGGGCACGCGCATGCTGGGTGACGACGGCCTCGCCGACGTCCTCACGACCTGTACAGGGCTGACGGCGGGGGCGGTGGCCGCCCGCATCATGCGCGCGGTCGAGCGCTTCGCGTCGGACGCCCCGTCGGACGACATGGCCATTCTCGCGATGCGGGTCCCGGAGCCCCACGCGGACTAGCGCGCCGGCCGTCCGGGCATGCGAAAGGCCCCGCCCATTCGGGCGGGGCCTTTTGCGCTGGAGCCCCCAAACGGAATCGAACCGTTGACCTTCTCCTTACCATGGAGACGCTCTACCGACTGAGCTATAGGGGCCTGTCGCTTTGCGGGGTTTCCCTCGCGGCAACGGAATAGATCATACCCCGAACAGAGCGGTGCTCCCAACCACGCTGTCAGAAGGCGGGCTGCAGCAAACCTCCCAGGGCGTTGCAGGCGGACACGATCCGCTGCATGTCCCGTTTGGTCAACGAGGCGTCGACCGGCAGCGCGAGGGTCTCGTCCGAGGCACGTTCCGTCTCCGGCAGGGACACGCACCGCCGGAAGCCGGGCATCCGGTGCACGGGCGTCTTCACCGGCACCCGGCACTCGACTCCCCTGCCCCGCACGGCCCGCGCGAACGCGTCCCGGTCCGGCCGCCCGTTACCGGGGACGCGCACCACGTACTGCTGATAGGTGTGCCCGTCACCCCAGTCCGGTGTGCGCACGCCTCGCAACTTCCCGTCCAGATAGGCCGCCCGCTGCCTGCGCCGCGCCGTCTCGTCGTACGACGCCTCGGATTCGCCCTGTTCCAGCACGAGCAGCCCGTGTCGCTGCCCCACTCCGTGCAACGATCCCATGTCGGCCGGCCGCCCGAAGCGGTGCACGGCGACCAGGGCCACGGTCCTGGACGTCACCGACGCCTCCACCGCGGAGGCGTCCAGGCAGTACGTGTCCGGATCTATGTCGGCGAACACCGGCAAGGCGCCGACCGCTACCACGGCCTCGGCGACCTCGACGTTGCCGAAGGCAGGTACGACGACCTCGTCACCGACGCCTACGCCGGCGGCCCTGAGCATTGCTGCGGTACCCATACGTCCGATGGTCATAGCGCAACGTGAACTTTAAGTGACGGAGAACAAAAAAGGGTTGGACCCGGAACCGAAGTTCGGGGTCCAACCCTTTGAATGATTGTTCGGCGGCGTCCTACTCTCCCACAGGGTCCCCCCTGCAGTACCATCGGCGCTGAAAGGCTTAGCTTCCGGGTTCGGAATGTAACCGGGCG
>NZ_JBVJCB010000028.1:0-8400 GCF_055589025.1 Streptomyces sp. NPDC041968
ACCGCGCGCTGCTCCAACCCCGCCCGCGACAACAGCGACCAGCCCACGTCCACCAGGTCGGGTCCGGACGCACCGGAGACCAGCTCCCGCAACCGGCCCGCCTGCGCCGCAAGACCCGCTGCCGACTTCGCCGACACGGTCAGCGGCACCCGTGCGGAGCCGGTCGAAGGTTCCGGCGCCGGGGCCGTCACCGGCTCGGCCTGCTCGATGATCACGTGCGCGTTGGTGCCACTCATCCCGAACGACGACACACCCGCCCGGCGCGCGCGTCCCGTCTCGGGCCACGCCCGCGACTGGACCGCCAGCCGCACCGCACCGGTCGTCCAGTTCACGTGCTGAGTCGGCTCATCCACGTGCAGCGTCGCCGGAACCGTGCCGGAGCGCAGCGCCTGCACCATCTTGATGACGCCCGCCACACCGGCGGCGGCCTGTGTGTGCCCGATGTTCGACTTGACCGAACCCAGCCACAACGGAGTGTCCTCATCGCGCCCTTGGCCGTACGTCGCGAGCAGCGCCTGCGCCTCGATCGGGTCGCCCAGCCTGGTCCCGGTCCCGTGCGCCTCCACCACGTCCACGTCCGACGCCTCAAGACGCGCGTTGGCCAACGCCTGCCGGATCACCCGCTCCTGCGAGGGACCATTGGGCGCCGTCAGACCGTTCGACGCACCGTCCTGGTTGACGGCACTCCCCCGCACCACCGCCAGCACCTCGTGTCCCTGGCGCACGGCGTCGGACAGCCGCTCCAGCACCAGCACACCCACGCCCTCGGACCACCCGGTGCCGTCCGCGGCCTCCGCGAACGCCTTGCACCGCCCGTCGCCCGCCAGCCCGCCCTGCCGGCTGAACTCGGCGAAGATGCTCGTCCCCGCCATCACCGTCACACCGCCGGCCAGTGCCCTGTCGCACTCACCGCCCCGCAGCGCCTGCACCGCGAGGTGCAACGCCACCAACGACGACGAACAGGCCGTGTCCACCGTCACCGCGGGGCCCTCAAGGCCGAAGGAGTACGCCACGCGGCCCGAGATCACACTGTTGGATCCGCCCGCCAGCACGTGCCCCTCGGCGGTGGTGAAGAGGTCGGTGCCCAGGCCGTAGCCGGACGACGCGGCGCCGATGAGTACGCCGGTACGGGTGTGGTTCTGCGAGAGCGGGTCGATGCCGGCGTGTTCGAAGGCCTCCCAGGACGCCTCCAGCAGCAGCCGCTGCTGCGGGTCCATCGCCAGCGCCTCACGCGGCGAGATCCCGAACAGCGCCGCGTCGAACTCCGTCGCTCCGTCGACGAATCCGCCCCGGCAGGCGTAGTCGCCGTCCCCGTCCTCGGGCCAGCCACGGTCGGTGGGGAAGTCCGTGACGACGTCGCGGCCCGAGGCCACCACGTCCCACAGTTGCTCGGCCGAGTTGGCTCCGCCGGGGTAGCGGCAGCTCATGCCGACGATCGCGATGGGTTCGTCGGCAGCGGCGGGGGTGCCGAGGGAGGGCGCGGCGGAGGCCGCGGAGGTGTCGCCGAAGAGCCGGCCGAGCAGGTGGTCGGTCAACGCGAGCGGCGTCGGGTGGTCGAAGACCAGGGTGGTCGGCAGGGGCAGCCCGGTCTCGGAGGTGAGCAGGTTGCGCAGTTCGACGGCGGTGAGCGAGTCGAACCCGAGGTCGCGGAAGGCGCGACGGGGTTCCACCACGGCGACGCTCGTATGCCCCAGCACCTGCGCGGTGTGCGTGCGGACCGCGTCCAGGAGCAGCCGGTGCCGTTCGGTCCCGGGGGCGGCGGTGAGCGCGTCGCGCAGTGCGGTGGACGGGGTGTCGGCCTCGGCGGTGGTCACCGTGGCCGGGGCCTGTGCGTCGGGGAGTTCGGCGAGCAGGGGGCTCGGGCGGGCGGAGACGAACGCCGGAGCGAACAGCTTCCAGTCGACGTCGGCGACGCTCACGGTGGCCTCGTCATGGTCGACGGCGCACGCGAGTGCCCGGAGAGCGACCGTACGGTCCATCACCGACAGGCCGCGGCGCCGCAGGAACGCGGCGACCTCGTCGTCGGCGGCCATGCCGACCTCGGCCCACGGCCCCCAGGCGATCGCGGTTCCGGTCAGACCTCGGTGCCTGCGGTGCTCCACCAGCGCGTCGAGGAAGGCGTTTCCGGCCGCGTAGGCGCCCTGGCCGCCGCTGCCCCAGGTCGCCGCGATGGAGGAGAAGACGACGAACAGGTCGAGGTCGTCGGTGAGTTCGTCGAGCAGGGCCGCACCGGTGACCTTGGCGCGCATCGCCTCGGCGACCTCGTCCTCGTCGGTGTCCAGCAGCCGGCCCGGCGTCCCGACGCCGGCGGCGTGCACCACTCCGGTGAGCGGAAACTCGGCGGGTACGGCGGCCAGTGCGGCGGCGAGGGACCCACGGTCGGCCACGTCGCACCCGGCGACGGTCACGCGGGAGCCCAACGCGTGCAGCTCGGCTCGGAGTTCTTCCGCGCCGGGTGCGTCGGCGCCGTGCCGGCTCAGCAGCAGCAGGTGCGGCACCCCGCGCCGGGCGAGCCATCGGGCCACCTCGCCGCCGAGCCCTCCGGTCCCCCCGGTGACCAGTACGGTGCCGTCGGTCGTCCACCGGGGCGCGGATCCACGCGGGAGTGGCGCCCGTACGATCCGGCGGCCGTACGCCTGTCCGTCGCGGAGCGCGACCTGGTCCTCCCCGGCCGCGCCGCCGAGCAGTGCGACCAGCGCGTCGCCGACGGTGTCGTCGCCGTGGGCCGGCAGGTCGACCAGTCCGCCCCAGGTGGTGGGGTGCTCCAGGGCCGCGACCCGGCCGAGGCCCCACAACGGTGCCTGCTCCGGGTGGAGCAGCGGATCGTCGTCCCCGGTGGACACCGCGCCGCGGGTCAGGCACCACAGCGGGGCGGCCTGCCCCGCGTCGCCCAGGGCCTGGTAGGTCAGGAGCAGCGCCGCGAGGTCGGTGGGCTGCGCCGGCCGTGGGGTGGTACCGCCCGCGACGACCACGACGCCGTCCGGGGCGGCCGCGGTGAGCCGCTCGGTGAGGACGGCCCGGTCGTCGGCCGCGGTGAGGGTGAGTGCGACGACCCGCGCGCCGGAGGCACGGAGGGTGTTCGCCACGTCCTGGGCGTCGTCGCCGGTGCCCGCGGTGACGAGCAGCCAGGTCCCGGTGAGGGAGCCGCCCGGGGTGAGGGCGAGCGGCTTCCATCGGGCCTGGTAGCGCCAGGATTCCAGGAGGGACTCCTGGCGCAGGGAGCGTCGCCAGGACGACAGCGCCGGTACGAGGTTCGCCAGGGACTCGGGGTCGTCGCGCAGTCCGAGGGTGTCGGTGAGTTCGGTGAGGTCGGCTCGTTCCACCGCTTCCCAGAACCGGTCCTCGTCCGGTGAGGTGGACGGCTGGACGGCGCCCGCCTCGGGCAGCGCCTCGGGCCAGTAGCGCTCGCGCTGGAAGGCGTACGTCGGCAGCTGGACCCCGCGGCCCTCGGGGAGCAGCGAGCGCCAGTCCACCTCGGCGCCGGAGGTCCACAGCCGGGCCAGTGCGGTGAGCGCGGTGGCGGTGTCGTCCCGGTCCTTGCGCAGCACGGGTGCGAACACGGCGTCGGCGGCCGTCTGCTGGGCCATGGCGCAGAGCACCCCGTCGGGGCCCAGCTCGACGAAGCGGGACACGCCCTGGTCCCGGAGGCGTGCCACCCCGTCGGCGAACCGGACCGCCTGCCGCACCTGCCGCACCCAGTACCCCGGGTCCGACATCAGTCCGGGCTCCGCCACCTCGCCGGTCAGGTTGGACACCACGGGGATGGCGGGGTCGGCGAAGTCCAGCTTCTCCACAACGGCGGCGAACTCGGCCAGCATGGGCTCCATCAGCGCGGAGTGGAACGCGTGCGAGACCGTCAGCCGGCGGGTACGGCGCCCCTCCCCCGCCCAGCGCGCGGCCAGCGCGTCGATGGTCTCCTCGGAGCCGGAGACCACCACCGACGAGGGTCCGTTGACGGCGGCGATGTCGGCCCGGCCGGCGAGCGCCTCGACGACCTCGGCCTCGGTCGCCTCGACCGCGAGCATCGCGCCGCCCGAGGGCAGGCCCTGCATCAGCCGGCCCCGCGCCTCGACGAGTCGGCAGGCGTGTGAGAGCGAGAGGACGCCGGCGCAGTGCGCGGCGGCCACCTCACCGATCGAGTGCCCCAGCAGCAGATCCGGGGCGACGCCCCAGGACTCCAGCAACCGGAACGCCGCGACCTCGACGGCGAACAGACCGGCCTGCGTCCACTCGGTCCGGTCCAGCTCGGTGCCACCGGTGAACACCACGTCCTTGAGCGGACGGTCACGCCGCGGGTCGAACTCCGCGCACACGGCGTCGAAGGCCTCGGCGAACGCCGGGAACGACGCGTACAGCCCTCGCCCCATGCCGGCGCGTTGCGCGCCCTGTCCGGTGAAGAGGAACCCGGTCCGGCCCTCGTCGACCGTTCCCGTGACCGCACCGCCGGCCGGGCGCCCGGAGGCCAACGACGCGAGGTGGTCGCGCAGTTCTGCCTCGTCGGTGCCGAAGACCACGGCGCGCCGGGCCAACGCGGCCCGGGTCGTGGCCAGCGACCATGCCACATCGGCGGGACGCTCCGCGCGCTCCGACAGCCGGTCGCAGAGGCGTTCCGCTTGGGCGCGCAGCGCGTCGGGCGTCTGCGCGGACACCGGCCAGAGCAGCGGGCCCGGCAGCGCGCCGGCGCCGGCGTCCGCCGGTTCCCCGGCCGGCTCGTCGCCGGGGAGCGGGGCCGGCGCCTCCTCGAGGATCAGATGGGCGTTGGTGCCGCTGACGCCGAACGCGGAGACACCGATCCGCCGCGGCACGTCCGTACGGGGCCACGGGCGGGCGTCGGCGAGCAGGCGGACTCCGCGGCCCTCCCACACGACGTGGGGCGTGGGGACGGTGACGTGCAAGGTGCGGGGCAGCAGGCCGTTGCGCAGCGCCAACACGCTCTTGATGACGCCGACCACGCCGGAGGCGGCCTGGGTGTGGCCGAGGTTGGACTTGGCCGAGCCGAGCCACAGCGGGCGGTCGTCGGTGCGGTCCCTGCCGTAGGTGTCCTGCAGCGCCTCCAGCTCGATCGGGTCGCCGAGCGCCGTGCCGGTGCCGTGTGCCTCCACCGCGTCGACGTCGGCGGTGGTGAGTCCGGCGTTGGCGAGTGCCTGGCGGATGACGCGCTGCTGGGAGGGGCCGTTGGGTGCGGTGAGGCCGTTGGACGCGCCGTCCTGGTTGACCGCGCTGCCTCGGATGACCGCGAGGACGTCGTGGCCGTTGCGGCGCGCGTCGGAGAGGCGTTCGACCAGGAGTACGCCGACCCCCTCGCTCCAGCCGGTGCCGTCGGCCTCGGCGGAGAACGACTTGCACCGCCCGTCGGAGGCCATCCCGCCCTGCTTGCCGAACTCGGTGAACGCCGCCGGGGTGGTGATCACGGCGACGCCACCGACCAGCGCGCGGCCGCATTCGCCCTGCCGCAGCGCCTGGACGGCCAGGTGGAGGGCGACCAGCGACGAGGAGCAGGCGGTGTCGACGGTGACCGCCGGGCCCTCCAGACCGAGCACGTAGGACAGCCGGCCGGACAGGACGCTGCTGGCGCTGCCGGTCAGCTGGTAGCCCACGGTTGACTCGGGCATCCGGCCCACCGTGTCGTACCCGGACGGTGAGGCGCCGACGAAGACGCCGGTGTCGCTGCCGGCCAGTGAGTGCGGATCGATGCCGGCCCGTTCGGCGACCTCCCAGGCCGCTTCCAGCAGCATCCGCTGCTGGGGGTCCATCGCCAGCGCCTCACGCGGGTTGATCCCGAACAGGGTCGCGTCGAACTCGGCGGCGTCCGGGACGAACCCGCCGCGTCGGGTGTAGCCACCGGTCTCGGCCACGGTCTGGGTCCAGCCGCGGTCGTCGGGGAAGTCGACGATCGCGTCGGTGCCGTCCGCGAGCAGCTGCCACAGATCCTCGGGCGCTGTGACGCCGCCGGGCAGCCGGCAGCTCATCGCGACGACGGCGACGGGTTCCCGGGCCGCCTGCCGCATCTCCCGGTTCTGCCGACGGAGCCGGTCGACTTCCTTGAGCGAGGCTCGGAGGGCCTCGACGGCCTTGTCGCTACGAGTGTTCATCGAGTTCTCCACAGGCTCAGGCATCGTCTCGGTCGGCGTTCAGCGCCATGTCGATCAACGCGTCGGCGTCCAGTTCGTCGATCGAGTCGCCGTCGGTGGACGGGGTGGGCGGGGTGGACGGCTCGTCGGTGTCGCCGGCCAGTCGCAGCAGCGTGTCCACCAGGCCCTCCGCGCGGAGGCGGGCGATCGGAACGGTCGCCAGTGCCTTCCGGATGGCGTCCTCGCCGGGCTCGGCGGGCGTCTTGTCGGCGCTCGGTCCGTGGTCGGCGACGCCGAGTTCCGATCCGAGGTAGGCGGCGACCCCCGTGGGGGTGCGGTGGTTGAAGACCAGGCTCACCGGCAGCCGCAGCCCGGTCGTGCGGCTGAGCCGGTTCCGCAGCTCGACCGCGGTGAGCGAGTCGAAGCCGAGTTCCTTGAACGCGTGCGCGGCCTCGACGACCCGTCCGTCCCGGTACCGCAGGACCGCCGCGGCCTCGGTGCGGACCAGGTCGAGCAGGATCTGCTGCCGCTGTCTGGCCGGTGCGGCGGAGAGCCGGTCGAGCAGTACGGAGGTCTCGTCGTCGCTCGGCTCGTCGGCCGCTTCCGGTGTCCGGTCCCCTTGCAGCGCGGCGATCAGCGGGCTCGGCCGGCTCGCGGTGAACGCCGGCCCGAAGACGTCCCAGTCGAGGTCGGCGACGACCAGACCGTCCTCGTGCCGGTCGATCGCGCCCGCCAGGGCCCGTACGGCCAGTTCGGGCTCCATCGGGACGACCCCGAGCCGCCGCAGCCGGTCGCCCCCCGCCGACGCGGCGAGGCCGCCACCGGCCCAGGAGCCCCACGCCACGGAGGTCCCGGCCAGGCCGGCCTGGCGGCGGTGGCGTACCAGGGCGTCCAGGAACGCGTTGCCCGCGGCGTACGCGCCCTGCCCTCCGCCGCCCCACACGGCGGCGCCGGAGGAGAAGACCACGAACCGCTCCAGGTTCGCCTCCCGGGTCAGTTCGTGCAGCAGGCGCGCACCGGTGACCTTCGCGCCGAGCACGGTGTCGAGATGGTCCGCGTCGACCTCGTCCAGTGCGGTCACCCCGTCGACGCCGGCCGCGTGCAGCACCGCGGTCAGCGGCCACTTCGCCGGCACCGCGGCCAGGACCTCGGCCAGCGCGTCCCGGTCGGTCACGTCGCAGGCGGCCAGGGTGACCTCCGTGCCGAGGGCGGTCAGCTCCGCCGCCAGCTCCGGCGCGCCGTCCGCCGCTTCGCCGCGTCGGCCGACCAGCAGCAGATGGGGGGCGCCCCTGCCGGCCAGCCAGCGGGCGACCTCGGCGCCGACGGCCCCGGTTCCGCCGGTGACCAGCACCGTTCCGGTGGGGGTCCAGGCAGTCGGTGCGGGCTGGGTGGTGTCGGTGTCCTGAGGCGCGCGGACGAGCCGGCGGGCAAGGATGCCGCGGTCGCGGACGGCGACCTGGTCCTCGCCGGTGCCGCCGGCCAGGACGGCGGTCAGCAGGTCGCCGGCGGTGCTGTCGGGAGCGGGAGGGACGTCGATCAGCCCGCCCCAGCGGTCGGGGTGTTCGAGCGCGGCGACCCGGCCGACACCCCAGACCGCCGCCTGGGCGGGACGGTCGACGGGCTCCTCGTGGGTGGACACCGCCCCGTGGGTCAGCGTCCACAGGGGTGCGGTGATGCCCGCGTCACCGAGCGCCTGGGTCAGCGTCACGGTGGCGGCGACCCCGGCGGGCACCGTGGTGCTCGGCAGCGCGCCGTCGGTCGTGGCGATGAGCGACAGGACTCCGGAGAGGGGTTCCCCGGGGCTGGTGGTCTCCTTCAGGCGTGCGGCGAGGGTGTCGCGGTCCGGAGTGTGGTCGTCGTCGACTTCGTACTCCAGGACGCCGGCCCCGGCGGCGCGCAGGGCGGTGGTGGCCCACTTCGTCAGTTCGCAGGCGAGGGGGGCGACGACCAGCCAGGTACCGGTGAGCGGGGTGGTGGCGGGGAGTCCGGTCAGCGGGGACCACTCGATCCGGTAGCGCCAGGTGTCGATGGTGGTGTCCTGACGGCGTCGGGTGCGCCAGGAGGAGAGCGCGGGCAGGAGCGCGCCGAGTTCCCGGGTGGACTCCAGCTCCAGGGTGCCGGTGAGTTCCGCCAGGTCGCCGCGTTCCACGGCGTCCCAGAAGGCGGCCTCCTCGGCGTCGGCGACGACAGCCTCGTGGGTGGTCGGCGCGGGCTCCAGCCAGTAGCGCTCGTGCTGGAAGGCGTAGGCCGGCAGTTCCACGCGGCGTCCGGTGGGGACGACGGCGGACCAGTCGACCCCGGCTCCCGCCACCCACGCCTCGCCCAGGGC
>NZ_JBVJCB010000029.1:0-6394 GCF_055589025.1 Streptomyces sp. NPDC041968
GCACCCCGCACCCCCCACGAAGAAGTCCTCTGCCACCTCTTCGCCGACATCCTCGGCCTGGAGCGCGTCGGCATCGACGACAGCTTCTTCGACCTCGGCGGCGACAGCATCATGTCGATCCAGCTGATCAGTCGGGTCCGTCGAGCCGGACTGAGCTTGTCGGCTCGGGACGTCTTCGAGCACAAGACGGTCGAGGCGCTCGCGCCGCTCGTCGTCGTGGACGACCCGCAGGGCGGTGCCGCCGCGGAAGAGGACAGCGCCGGCATCGGTGCCGTGCCGCTCACGCCCGTCATGCACTGGCTCGCCGATCGCGGGGGGCCCGTCGACCAGTTCAACCAGGCCGTCGTGGTGCGCGTACCGGCCCGGGCTGATCGCGAACGACTGGTCATCGCCGTACAGAAGCTGCTCGACCGCCATGACGCACTGCGTCTTCGGCTTCGTACGGACGACGCGTGGACGCTCGAAGCACTGGACGTCGGGCGCGTGCCCTCCGCGGACGCGGTCCTGAGCCGGGTGGACGCGTCCGAGGTGGACGGTCAGGCGCTGGAGGACCTGATGCGGGCGGAGGGGGAGCGGGCGCGGCGAGCGCTCGACCCGGCCTCCGGTGCGCTGGTCCGGGCGGTCTGGTTCGACCGTGGCCGGGAGCTTCAGGGACGACTCCTGCTGGTCGTGCACCACATCGCGGTGGACGGCGTGTCCTGGCGCATCCTCGTGCAGGACCTGGAGGAGGCGTGGCAGGCGCTCTCGGAGGGACGCGAGCCCGTACTGGGGCAGGTGGGCACCTCGTTCCGGAGCTGGGCCCGCAGGCTGACCGAGGCCGCACCGGGGCGGGAGGGGGAGCGGCCTCTGTGGCAGCGGACCCTGGCCGGACCCGACCCGCTGCTCGGTGACCGTCCCCTGGACCCGGCGCGCGACACCTTCGCCACCGCGCGCACCCTCGAACTGCGGCTGTCCTCCGAGGCCACCCGCACCCTGCTGGGTGTGACGCCCGCGCTGTTCCGGGCCGGCGCTGACGAGGTGCTGCTCGCGGCCTTCGCGACCGCGGTGACCAGGTGGCGGAGCGAACACGGCGCTCCCGCGGCCGATGACGTGCTCCTTGACCTGGAAGGGCACGGCCGGGTGGAGGAAGCCGCACCCGGCGCCGAACTGTCGCGCACGGTCGGCTGGTTCACCAGCATCCACCCGGTGCGGCTGGCACCCGGGGACGGGCGGAACGGCGCGTCCGACCCGGGTACGGTGCTGAAGCGCGTCAAGGAACAGCTGCGTGCCGTACCCGACAAGGGTCTCGGCTTCGGGCTTCTGCGTCACCTCGTCCCGGGAACGGCATCCGGCACCGAGCTGGGCCGGATACGGCCCCAGATCGGGTTCAACTACCTGGGCCGGATCGCCGGCGCGGCCCCGGAGGGCAGTGCCGAGGCCGCGGACTGGACGGCCGTTCCGCTGGCCGGTGCGATCGAGGACCCCCGACTCGCCCTGGCACACACGGTCGAGGTCAACGCCGCCACACGCGACGGCGAGCACGGCCCCGAACTGGTCGCCTCCTGGACCTGGGCCGGTGAG
Organism: Streptomyces sp. NPDC041968; assembly: GCF_055589025.1. NCBI lineage: Bacteria > Bacillati > Actinomycetota > Actinomycetes > Kitasatosporales > Streptomycetaceae > Streptomyces > Streptomyces sp. NPDC041968. The sequence continues at coordinate 1,561 of NZ_JBVJCB010000029.1, forward strand.
CTGCTGGACGAAGCGAGCGTGCGGGACCTGGCCGAGGGCTGGTTCCGGGCGCTGGAAGCGACGGCCGAGCACAGCCGGACCCCCGGAGCGGGCGGTCTGACCCCGTCCGACGTGCTCCTGACGGGCATCACGCAGCCCGAGATCGAAACGCTGGAGGCACAGGCAGCACAGGCAGTCCAGCCCCAGGTACTGGAAGACGTGCTGCCGCTGTCCCCCTTGCAGGAGGGACTGTTCTTCCACAGCGCCTACGACGACTCGGCCCCCGACATCTACACGGCCCAGCTGGCCGTCGACATCGAAGGCGCCCTCGACACCGACGCCCTGCGCGAGGCCGCGCGGGAGGTGCTGGGGCGGCACAGCGCCCTGCGCTCGGCCTTCCGCAGGACGGCTTCCGGGCACGCCGTGCAGGTCGTGGTGAGCGATCCGCCGCTGCCGTGGCGGGAGGTCGACCTGACCGGCGCGGACGAGCCGGACCGGGAGGCCGCGGTGGCCCGCGTCCTCGAAGAGGAGTACGGCACCCGGTTCGACCTGGACCGGCCCCCGCTGCTGCGCTACGTGCTGCTGAGACTCGGCGCGGAGCAGTGGCGCCTCGTCCTGACGAACCACCACATCATCCTCGACGGCTGGTCCTCACCCGTGCTCGTACGGGAACTGCTCGCCCTGTACGCGCGGCGGACCGACCGGGACACCGGCGCCGCCGGCCTGCCACGGGTCCGGCCGTACCGGGACTACCTGGCACACCTGGCCGACCGGGACCGGGACGCCGCCCGAGCCGCCTGGCAGGAGGCGCTGGCCGGGCTCGACGAACCGAGCCGGGTGGCTCCGGTGGGGTCGGGGAGGGCCCCGCTCGCCCCCGCACGGCTGGAGTTCACCCTCGGCGAGGAGGACACGGCGGCCCTCGCCGTACAGGCCCGGTCGTCCGGCGTCACCCTCAACACGCTGGTCGAGGCGGCCTGGGCGATCGTCGTCGGCCGGCTCACCGGGCGGGACGACGTGGTCTTCGGTGTCACCGTCTCCGGCCGTCCGGCCGACCTGGACGGCGCCGAGGACATGGCCGGCCTCTTCATCAACACCATCCCGCTGCGTACCCGGATCAACCCGTGGGAGACGGCCGCCGCGTTCGCCGGCCGGCTGCAACGGGAGCAGACGGCCCTGCTCGACCACCAGTACCTGGGCCTCACCGAGATTCAGCAGCTCACCGGCCTGGGGGAGCTGTTCGACACCTCCATGGTCTTCGAGAGCTACCCGTTGGACGCCGACGCCCTGGGCGCGCTGGCGGGGCGCTCGGGCCTGACGCTGACCGGGGCCACGAACCGGGACGCCACGCACTACGCCCTCGCGCTCGTCGCCGTACCCGGGACGCGCCTCGCGTTCCGCCTCGATCACCGGCCCGACCTGTTCGACGAGCGCGGCGCACGGTCGGTCGCCGACCGGTTCCTGGACGTGCTCCGCGACCTCGCCCACCGCCCGGGCGGCCCGGTCGGACGCGTGGACCTGCCCGCACCCGCACCGCGCGACCGGTTCCTCGCCCTGGCGACTGGGCCGACCCGCGCCCTGCCCGACGCGACGTTGCCGGATCTCTTCCGCACCCGCGCCCGCGACACCCCGCACGCGCCCGCCGTCGCCCACGAGGGCACCGTGCTGACGTACGCCCAGCTCGACGAGGCATCCGACCGGCTGGCCGGCCGGCTCGGCGCGGCGGGACTGGGCCCCGAACGGATCGCCGCCGTCTCCCTGCCCCGGGGCGCCGAACTCGTCGTCGCGATCCTGGCCGTCATGAAGACCGGGGCGGCCTACCTGCCGGTCGACCCCGACTACCCCGCGGACCGCATCGCCTACATCCTGCGCGACGCGGCGCCCGGCGCGCTGGTCACCACCCGCACGCTGGGCGAGCGCCTGGCCAAGATCGCCGGGACCGTCAGCGACGGTGCGGGCGAGGCGGCCGGCACCTCCGGCACAGCCGTGTCCGAGCTGCCCCGCATCCTGGTGGACGACCTCGGACAGGCCCCGGCCGCGTACGGTCACCCGACCTCACCGGACCGGGCCGCCCGACCGGGCAACCCGGCCTACCTCATCTACACCTCCGGTTCGACCGGCCGTCCCAAGGGCGTGGTCGTCACCCACGGCGGCCTCCCCAGCCTCGCCGCCGCGCAGATCGAGGCGTTCGGCGTCGAAGCGGACAGCAGGGTCCTGCAGTTCGCCTCGCCGAGCTTCGACGCGTCCGTCTCCGAGATCTGCATGGCGCTCCTGGCGGGTGCCTGCCTCGTCCTGGCCCCGCAGGAACGACTGATGCCGGGGGCGCCGCTGGCCGCCCTGCTCGACGAGCAGCGGATCACCCACGTGACCCTGCCGCCGTCCGCCCTGCCCTCGCTCCCCGAAAACGCCATGAGTACCGTCACGACCCTGGTCGTCGCGGGCGAGAGCTGCCCGCCCGACCTCGTCGAACAGTGGTCGCGCGGCCGGCGCATGCTCAACGCGTACGGACCGACGGAGGCGACGGTCTGCGCGACGATCAGCACCCCGCTCACCGGCCGGGCCACTCCCGCGATCGGCGCACCGATCACCAACTCCCGGACGTACGTCCTCGACTCCGCGTTGCGCCCGGTCCCCGACGGGGTCACGGGTGAGCTGTACCTCGCGGGCGCCGGCCTCGCCCGCGGCTACCTCGGACGCCCGGGCCCGACCGCGGAACGCTTCGTCGCCGATCCCCACGGACCGGCCGGCTCCCGCATGTACCGCACGGGAGACCTCGCACGGCGGACCGCACGGGGAGACCTGGAGTACCAGGGCCGCGTCGACGACCAGGTCAAGGTCCGCGGCTTCCGCATCGAACTCGGCGAGGTGCGCGCCACGCTGACCACCGCGACGCAGGTCGCCGACGCCTTCGTCATGGTCCGTGAGGACCGCCCCGGAGACCGCCGACTGGTCGCCTACGTGGTCCCGGACGACGATGCGGTCGTCGACCCCGCCGCCCTGCGCGCCCACGTGTCCGCGACCCTGCCCGCCCACATGGTCCCGTCGGCGTTCGTGGAACTCGACGCGCTCCCGCTGACCGCGAACGGCAAGGTCGACCGCAAGGGCCTGCCCATCCCCGAACGGGGCGGTGCCACCGCGGGCCGCAGGCCGCGCTCCCCGCAGGAGGAGATCCTGTGCGGGCTGTTCGCCGAGGTCCTCGGCGTCGCCGTGCCCGGCATCGACGACAGCTTCTTCGACCTGGGCGGACACTCCCTGCTCGCCACCCGCCTCGTGAACCGGGTGCGCACCACCTTCGGGGCCGAGATCCCGGTCCGCCGGCTCTTCGAACACCCGACGGTCGCGGGCCTGGCCGCCGTACTCACCTCCGCGGAACGGGCCGGCGTCCCGCTGACCGCCGGACCGCGCCCCGAGCACGTCCCCCTGTCCTTCGCGCAGCAACGCCTCTGGTTCCTCGACCGCTTCGAGGGACCGAGCCCCACCTACAACCTGCCGACCGCCCTCCGCCTCACCGGCACCCTGGACCGGAACGCCCTGAAGACGGCGCTCGCGGACGTGGTGGAACGTCACGAGTCCCTCCGTACCGTCTTCACGGGGGAGGCCAACGACGTCCACCAGACGGTGCTCTCCCCGGACCGGGCCCGCCCCGACCTCCCCGTCGAGCGGATCGAGCCGGACGACCTGCGGGACCGCCTCACCGACAAGGCCCGGCAGGGCTTCGACCTCGCCGAGGAGATCCCCCTCAAGGCGTGGCTGTTCGAGCTGGCGCCCGAGGAGCACGTCCTGCTCGTGCTGCTCCACCACATCGCGGGCGACGGCTGGTCCATGGGCCCGCTGGCCCGGGACCTGACCACGGCGTACGCGGCCCGGGTCGCCGGACGCGAACCGTCCTGGACACCGCTGCCGGTGCAGTACGCCGACTACACGCTGTGGCAGCGTGAGGTACTGGGCGCCGAGGACGACGCCGAGTCGACCGCCTCCCGTCAACTCGCGCACTGGAAGCGTGAACTGGCGGGACTGCCCGCCGAACTGGAGCTGCCCGTCGACCGTCCCCGCCCCTCGGCCCCCTCGTACCGGGGCGACTCCGTGCCGTTGAGCGTCCCGGCCGAGCTGCACCAGCGCCTCGAGGAACTGGCGCGCGCCCACGACTGCAGCGGTTTCATGGTCGTGCAGGCGGCGCTGGCCGTGCTCCTCTCCCGCCTGGGTGCGGGTACGGACATCCCGATCGGCTCGCCGATCGCGGGGCGCACGGACGACGCCGTCGAGAACCTGGTCGGGTTCTTCGTCAACACCCTCGTCCTGCGCACCGACCTGTCCGGCGACCCCACCTTCACGGAGCTTCTGGCCCGCGTGCGGGAGACCGACCTGACCGCCTACGCGCACCAGGACATCCCGTTCGAACGCCTCGTCGAAGCCGTCAATCCCGAGCGTTCCCCCTCCCGTCACCCTCTCTTCCAGACGGTCCTGGAGTGGAACAACGACGAGGAGAGCGCGGCACTCGACACAGTGGCCCAGCTCCCCGACCTGACGGTGACGACCGAACGCGCCTCCACCGGAGCGGCCAAGTTCGACCTCGTCTTCCACGTCTCGGCGGCCCGCGACGCCAAGGGCAACGCCGGAGGACTGTCGGGAGAGGTCGAGTACAGCGTCGACCTGTTCGACCGTGCGTCGGTGGAGTTGCTGGCGGAGCGGTTTGTACGGGTGTTGGGGGCTGTGGTGGGTGAGCCCTCGCTGCCGGTGGGCCGGGTGGAGGTTCTGTCTCCGCAGGAGCGGGCTGAGCTTGTGGCCGCGCCTGCTGCGAGTGGTTCCGCGCTCGCGGTTGATGCGGGGGTGACGTTGGTGTCGTGGTTCGCGCGGCGGG
>NZ_JBVJCB010000030.1:0-4798 GCF_055589025.1 Streptomyces sp. NPDC041968
CTCCGCCATCGCCTGGGCGAACACCGGCTCCCGCTCCAACAACTCCGCAGCCATCCCCGCCCACTGCGACCCCTGACCGGGAAACACGAACACCGTGCCACCCTGCCCGGGGTCCTGGGTACGGGCGATGACCTCCGCGGTCTCCCGGCCCTCGGCCAGGGCGGTCAGGCCGCGGCGGAACCCGGCGTGGTCCTCGGCCAGCACCACCGCGCGGTGCTCCAGCGTCGCCCGGGTGGTGGCGCAGGAGTATCCGATGTCCACGGGCGCCGGGGCGTTCTCCTCCCCGACTTCCTGGAGGTGGCTGAGCAGCCGTCCGGCCTGGCCTCGCAGTGCCTGCGGGCTGCGCCCGGACAGGATCCAGGGCAGCACCGGGAGGGCGGATCCTCCCGGCCGGTGCTCCTCCACGGGCGCGGTGGCGGACTCCGGTGCGCGGTATTCCTCCAGCACCACGTGCGCGTTGGTGCCGCTGACGCCGAAGGACGAGACAGCGGCGCGGCGCGGCTGCTCCCCGCTCGGCCACTCCAGCGGCTGGGTGAGCAGTTCGACGGCCCCCGAGGACCAGTCCACGTGCGGGGTGGGCTCGTCCGCGTGCAGGGTCCGCGGCAGCACCCCGTGCCGCAGCGCCTGCACCATCTTGATCACACCACCGGCACCCGCCGCGGCCTGCGTGTGCCCGATGTTGGACTTCAGCGACCCCAGCCACAACGGCCGCCCCGCGGGCCGGTCCTGACCGTAGGCGTTCAGCAGCGCCTGCGCCTCGATCGGATCACCCAGAGTCGTACCCGTACCGTGCGCCTCCACCACGTCGATGTCGGCGGCGGTCAGCCGGGCGGCGGCCAGCGCGGCACGGATGACGCGTTCCTGCGAGGGACCGTTCGGCGCGGTCAGTCCGCTGGACGCGCCGTCCTGGTTGACCGCGGAACCGCGCACCACCGCCATGACCTCGTGCCCGTTGCGGACGGCGTCCGAGAGCCGCTCCACCAGCAGCACACCCACGCCCTCGGCCCAGCCGGTGCCGTCGGCCTCCGCCGAGAAGGCCTTGCAGCGGCCGTCGGAGGCTAGACCGCCGGACAGGGCGAAGTCGAAGAAGGTGTTCGGGGTGACCATGATGGCCACGCCGCCGGCCAGGGCCAGTGAACTCTCCCCGCTGCGCAGCGACCGCATGGCCAGGTGCAGCGCCACCAGCGACGACGAGCAGGCGGTGTCCACGGTCAGGGCGGGGCCCTCCAGCCCCAGCGTGTAGGCGACCCGGCCGGAGACGACGCTTCCGCTGTTTCCGGTGCCGAGGTGCCCGGCGACCTCGTCCGGAACGGACATGATGCGCGAGGCGTATTCGTTGTACATGACACCGGTGAAGACGCCGGTGCGGCTCCCGCGCAGGGACAGCGGGTCGATGCCCGCGCGTTCCACGGCCTCCCAGGAGGTCTCCAGCATCAGCCGCTGCTGGGGGTCCATCGCGAGCGCCTCGTTCGGCGAGATGTTGAACAGCGACGGGTCGAAGTCGGCGACGCCGTCGAGGAAGCCTCCCTCCCGGGAGAACTCCACGTCCGCGGCGACACCGGTCTCGAAGTGCGTCATGTCCCAGCCGCGGTCGGCGGGGAAGGGACCCATCGCGTCGACACCGTCCCGCACCAGGCGCCACAGCGCCTCGGGCGAGTCCGCTCCGCCGGGGAAGCGGCAGGACATGCCGATGATGGCGATCGGCTCGTGCTCGGTGGACTCCGCGGCACGCAGCCGCTGACGGACCGAGGCGAGGTCCGTGGTGACCCTCTTCAGGTAGTCCCGCAGCTTGTCCTCGGTGGACACGGCACGTGCGCCGACGGTCTCGTCCGGCATCGCCTCAGGCTCCCAGTTCGTTGTCGATGAAGGCGAAGAGGTTGTCGTCGTCCGCCGCGTCGAGGTTTCCGGCGGCGGTGACGAGGCCCGAACCGTCCGCGGTGTCGTGCCGGGCGAGCAGTGCGTGCAGGCGCGAGATCACCCGGCTGCGGGTCTCGTCCCCCGGACCGGTCCCGGCGAGGGCCGCGTCGAGCCGGTCGAGGTCGGCCAGGAGCGCGGCGGGGCCGGACTCGGCGCTCTCGACGACCAGTTGATCCAGCAGGTGGTCGGCCAGGCGACTGGCGGTCGGGTGGTCGAAGACCAGCGTGGTCGTCAACCGCAGGCCGGTGGCGGCGCTGAGCTGGTTGCGGATCTCGATCGCGCTGAGCGAGCTGAACCCCAGGTCGACGAAGCCCGTCTCGGGGTCGATGGCCTCGGCGGAGGCGTGTCCGAGGACGGCGGCCGCGTGGCCGCGGACCAGGTCGAGCACCACCTGCCGCCGCTCGGACACGTCGAGGGGGGCCAGACGGGCGCTGAGCGACGGCGCGTCCGGCCTCTCCCCCTCGGCCGCCCGCCGGACCGGCGGTGGAACGAGGGTGCGCAGCAGCGCGGGCACCGGACCGCTGTCCGCGCGGGCCCGCAGGGCGGCCAGGTCCAGGCGTGCCGCCACCAGGTGGGCGCGGCCGGCGGTGAGGGCGGCGTCGAGCAGGGTGAGGCCGTCCTGGTCGGACAGAGCGGTTCCGCTGCCGGTCGCGTCCTCCCGTGCGGCGTCCGCGAGGTGGCCGGTCATGCCGGTGCCGGTGGCCCACATGCCCCAGCCGATGGAGAGGGCGTCCCCGCCCCGGGCCCGGATCCGGGCGGCCAGGGCGTCCAGAGTGGCATTGGCGGCGGCGTAGTTGGCCTGGCCGGCCGGCCCGAAGGTGCCGCCGGCGGAGGAGAAGAACACGAACAGTTCGGCCCCGGTCAGTCTGCTCAGGTGGAACGCCGCGTCGGCCTTGGGGCGCAGTACGGCCGCGACGCGCTTGGGCGTCATCGACTCGAAGACCCCGTCGTCGAGGACGCCCGCCGCGTGCACCACGGTGGCGATCCGGCGGCCGGTCAGCACCTCGGCGAGGCGGTCCGCGTCGGCGGTGTCGCAGGCCACGATGTCGGCCCGCGCGCCGAGCGCGGCGAGGTCGGCGGCGAGATCGGCGGCTCCGGGGGCGTCCGGGCCGGAACGGCTGAGCAGGAGCAGGTCGGTGATGCCGTGGGCGGTGGCGAGGTGCCGGGCCACCAGACCGCCGAGGACGCCGGTGCCGCCGGTGACCAAAACGGTCCCGGCGGGCAGCGCGGGCTCGCCCGCGGGCCGGGCCCGGACCAGGCGTGGCACCAGCAGGGAACCGCCGCGCAGGGCGGTCTCCGGCTCGTCGGGGACGAGCGCCTCGGCGAGCCCGGTGAGGTCGCCGTCGGTGTCGACGAGGACGAACCGACCGGGGTGTTCGGCGTGTGCCGACCGCAGCAGGCCCCGGGCGGCCGCGCCGGGCAGGTCGGTGATGTCCTCACCGTCCCGTACGGCGACGGAACCGCAGGTGAGCAGCGCGATGCGGGACTCGTCGAAGCGTCGGTCCGCGAGGAGTGTCTGTGCCGAGTCGAGGACCTCGGCCACCCGCTCGTGCACGGCCTGCGCGTCGTCCTCGTCCGGTGTTCCCGCCCCCGAGAGGAGGACTACCTCGGGCACGTTCATCCCCGCGTCGGCGTAGGCGAGCAGCGCGGCGGTGTCGGCGTGCCACTCGACGGCGAGGTTCTCGTCGGCCAGGTGGTCGGCGGCGCCGAGGACGTCGCCGCCGACCACGGCCCAGGACGTGGGGAACGGGCCGGGTGCGGCGGATGTCCAGTCGGTGGTGAACAGCGCGTCGCCGGGCCCGTTCGCGGAGGCCAGCTGAGCCGCGGAGACCGGTCGGAGGTCCAGCGACTCGACATGGACCACCGGGGCGCCGGTGATGGTCACGGCCTCCAGGCGTACGGCCTCCCGCTCGGCGGAGCGGCTCAGCCGGACCCGCAGTTCGGTGCTGCCCGCCGCGTGCAGGGTGACGCCCTGCCACGCGAAGGGGATCCGCACCCCGCCGGTGCCGGGAAGGAGCCCGCCGGCTCCGATGGCGTGCAGGGCGGCGTCGAAGAGGGCGGGGTGCACGGAGAAGCCCTCGGCGCCGGCGCGGACGTCCTGAGGGAGCGTGACCTCGGCGAACACCTCGCCGTCCCGCCGCCAGACGGAGCGCAGCCCCCGGAAGGCGGGACCGTAGCCGTAACCGCTGTCGGCGGCGGGCTCGTAGAACCCTGCCAGGTCGACCGGTTCGGCGTCCGTGGGCGGCCACGGAACCGGCTCCGGGACGTAACCCGCCGGGTCGGCGGCACGCACGGTGCCCCTCGCGTTGCGGGTCCAGGGCCCGTCGTCGCCCTCGAGGCGGGAGTAGAGGGTGAGGGAGCGCGTGCTCTCCGTGGGAACGCTGTCCGCGACGACGACCTGCAGGATGACCGCCCGTCCCTCGGGCAGGGTGAGCGGGGACTCCAGGGCGAGGTCGTCCAGGTGCGGGCAGCCGGCCGCCGTGCCGGCCCGGACGGCGAGTTCGACCAGTGCGGTGCCGGGGAGCAGGACGGTGCCGAGCAGGACGTGGTCGGCGATCCACGGGTGGGTGTCCGCCGCGATCCGTCCGGTGAGCAGCACGCCGTCCGTGCCGGCCACGGGAACCGCCGCGCCGAGCATCGGGTGGTCGGCGCGGTCGAGACCCATCGCGGAGACGTCGGCGGGCAGCGCCCTGGTCTCGGGCCAGAAGCGGTCCCGCTGGAACGGGTAGGTGGGCAGCTCGACGCCGCTGCCGGTGCGGTCCTCCAGTACGCGCGTCCAGTCGACGGGGGCGCCGTGCACGTGGGCCTCGGCCAGCGCGGTCACCCAACGCCGCACACCCCCCTCACCGCGCCGCAACGTCCCCAGCACCACCCCCGCACC
>NZ_JBVJCB010000031.1:0-3194 GCF_055589025.1 Streptomyces sp. NPDC041968
AACACAGTGGACGCGAGCAACTGAGGACAAGCCCTCGGCCTATTAGTACCGGTCACCTCCACACCTTGCGGTGCTTCCAGATCCGGCCTATCAACCCAGTCGTCTACTGGGAGCCTTAACCCCTCAAGGGGGTGGGAGTCCTCATCTCGAAGCAGGCTTCCCGCTTAGATGCTTTCAGCGGTTATCCCTCCCGAACGTAGCCAACCAGCCATGCCCTTGGCAGGACAACTGGCACACCAGAGGTTCGTCCGTCCCGGTCCTCTCGTACTAGGGACAGCCCTTCTCAAGACTCCTACGCGCACAGCGGATAGGGACCGAACTGTCTCACGACGTTCTAAACCCAGCTCGCGTACCGCTTTAATGGGCGAACAGCCCAACCCTTGGGACCGACTCCAGCCCCAGGATGCGACGAGCCGACATCGAGGTGCCAAACCATCCCGTCGATATGGACTCTTGGGGAAGATCAGCCTGTTATCCCCGGGGTACCTTTTATCCGTTGAGCGACGGCGCTTCCACAAGCCACCGCCGGATCACTAGTCCCGACTTTCGTCCCTGCTCGACCCGTCGGTCTCACAGTCAAGCTCCCTTGTGCACTTACACTCAACACCTGATTGCCAACCAGGCTGAGGGAACCTTTGGGCGCCTCCGTTACTCTTTAGGAGGCAACCGCCCCAGTTAAACTACCCATCAGACACTGTCCCTGATCCGGATCACGGACCCAGGTTAGACATCCAGCACGACCAGACTGGTATTTCAACGACGACTCCACCCACACTGGCGTGCGAGCTTCAAAGTCTCCCAGCTATCCTACACAAGCCGAACCGAACACCAATATCAAACTGTAGTAAAGGTCCCGGGGTCTTTCCGTCCTGCTGCGCGAAACGAGCATCTTTACTCGTAGTGCAATTTCACCGGGCCTATGGTTGAGACAGTCGAGAAGTCGTTACGCCATTCGTGCAGGTCGGAACTTACCCGACAAGGAATTTCGCTACCTTAGGATGGTTATAGTTACCACCGCCGTTTACTGGCGCTTAAGTTCTCAGCTTCGCCCCACCGAAATGGAGCTAACCGGTCCCCTTAACGTTCCAGCACCGGGCAGGCGTCAGTCCGTATACATCGCCTTACGGCTTCGCACGGACCTGTGTTTTTAGTAAACAGTCGCTTCTCGCTGGTCTCTGCGGCCACCCCCAGCTCAGAGTGCAAAACTCATCACCAGGTGTGGCCCCCCTTCTCCCGAAGTTACGGGGGCATTTTGCCGAGTTCCTTAACCATAGTTCACCCGAACGCCTCGGTATTCTCTACCTGACCACCTGAGTCGGTTTAGGGTACGGGCCGCCATGAAACTCGCTAGAGGCTTTTCTCGACAGCATAGGATCATCCACTTCACCACAATCGGCTCGGCATCAGGTCTCAGCCACATGTACGACGGATTTACCTATCGCACGGCCTACACCCTTACCCCGGGACAACCACCGCCCGGGATGGACTACCTTCCTGCGTCACCCCATCACTCACCTACTAACCGCTTGGTTCAGCGGCTCCACCACTCCCCTCAACTCCGAAGAGATCAGGGCGGCTTCACGGCCTTAGCATCACGATGCTCGATGTTTGACGCTTCACAGCGGGTACCGGAATATCAACCGGTTATCCATCGACTACGCCTGTCGGCCTCGCCTTAGGTCCCGACTTACCCTGGGCAGATCAGCTTGACCCAGGAACCCTTAGTCAATCGGCGCAAACGTTTCTCACGTTTGTATCGCTACTCATGCCTGCATTCTCACTCGTGAACCGTCCACAACTCGCTTCCGCGGCTGCTTCACCCGGCACACGACGCTCCCCTACCCATCCACACACCCGTTGGGGCTATTGTGTGAATGACACGACTTCGGCGGTACGCTTGAGCCCCGCTACATTGTCGGCGCGGAATCACTAGACCAGTGAGCTATTACGCACTCTTTCAAGGGTGGCTGCTTCTAAGCCAACCTCCTGGTTGTCTGTGCGACTCCACATCCTTTCCCACTTAGCGTACGCTTAGGGGCCTTAGTCGATGCTCTGGGCTGTTTCCCTCTCGACCATGGAGCTTATCCCCCACAGTCTCACTGCCGCGCTCTCACTTACCGGCATTCGGAGTTTGGCTAAGGTCAGTAACCCGGTAGGGCCCATCGCCTATCCAGTGCTCTACCTCCGGCAAGAAACACACGACGCTGCACCTAAATGCATTTCGGGGAGAACCAGCTATCACGGAGTTTGATTGGCCTTTCACCCCTAACCACAGGTCATCCCCCAGGTTTTCAACCCTGGTGGGTTCGGTCCTCCACGAAGTCTTACCTCCGCTTCAACCTGCCCATGGCTAGATCACTCCGCTTCGGGTCTTGAGCGTGCTACTGAATCGCCCTGTTCGGACTCGCTTTCGCTACGGCTTCCCCACTCGGGTTAACCTCGCAACACACCGCAAACTCGCAGGCTCATTCTTCAAAAGGCACGCAGTCACGACGCAAGGACAAGTCCTTGCGCGACGCTCCCACGGCTTGTAGGCACACGGTTTCAGGTACTATTTCACTCCGCTCCCGCGGTACTTTTCACCATTCCCTCACGGTACTATCCGCTATCGGTCACCAGGGAATATTTAGGCTTAGCGGGTGGTCCCGCCAGATTCACACGGGATTTCTCGGGCCCCGTGCTACTTGGGTGTCTCTCAAACGAGCCGCTGATGTTTCGACTACGGGGGTCTTACCCTCTACGCCGGACCTTTCGCATGTCCTTCGCCTACATCAACGGTTTCTGACTCGCCTCACAGCCGGCAGACTGTGAAAGAGAGATCCCACAACCCCGCACACGCAACCCCTGCCGGGTCTCACACGTATACGGTTTGGCCTCATCCGGTTTCGCTCGCCACTACTCCCGGAATCACGGTTGTTTTCTCTTCCTGCGGGTACTGAGATGTTTCACTTCCCCGCGTTCCCTCCACACTGCCTATGTGTTCAGCAGCGGGTGACAGCCCATGACGACTGCCGGGTTTCCCCATTCGGAAACCCCCGGATCAAAGCCTGGTTGACGGCTCCCCGGGGACTATCGTGGCCTCCCACGTCCTTCATCGGTTCCTGGTGCCAAGGCATCCACCGTGCGCCCTTAAAAACTTGGCCACAGATGCTCGCGTCCACTGTGCAGTTCTCAAACAACGACCAACCACCCAT
>NZ_JBVJCB010000032.1:0-4468 GCF_055589025.1 Streptomyces sp. NPDC041968
GCAGTCGGTGTATGCGGCGGCCAATGCGCATCTGGATGCGTTGGCGGAGCGTCGTCGTGCGCGGGGGCGGGTCGCGACGTCCGTGGCCTGGGGCCTGTGGGGCGGCGACGGCATGGGCGCGGACGAAGGCGTCACGGACTTCTACGCCGAGCGCGGCCTCGCCCCGATGCGGCCCGAGGCGGGCATCGAGGCACTGCACACGGCACTGAACCGCGACGACACCTGCGTCACGGTCGCCGACATCGACTGGGAGCACTTCGTCACCGGGTTCACCGCCTACCGGCCCAGCCCCCTGATCTCCGAGATCCCCCAGGTCCGCGCGGTGCGCACCCCCGAGCCCACCGTGGACGCGTCGGACGGACTGCGCCGGCGCGTCGACGCCGCCCTCACCCCGCGCGAGCGCACCAAGGTCCTGGTCGACCTGGTCCGCACGGTGGCGGCGGAGGTGCTGGGCCACGACGGGATCGGCGGCATCGGCCACGAGGTGGCCTTCAAGGAACTCGGCTTCGACTCGCTGGCCGCGGTGCGGATGCGCGGCCGGCTCGCCGAGGCGACCGGCCTCGTGCTGCCGGCGACGGTCATCTTCGATCACCCCACCGTCGACCGGCTCGGCCGCGCGCTGCTGGAGCGGCTGTCCGCAGGCGTCCCCGCACCGGGCGGCGCGCCGGAGCCCGTCGGCGGAGGACCCGCGACCCCGCCGCCCGCACCGGAGCCGGCCGCCCACGACGCCGACATCGACGCACTCGACGCGGACGCCCTGATCCGGTTGGCCACGGAAGCCGCAGGAGCCACCGAACCGGCCGACGGCGGGCCCGCCCCGGCGGGGACCACCCCCGACGCAGCACCGGAGCAGTAGCGCGCCCCCACCGGCGCCGACCGGCATCACGCCCCACCGCCGACGCCCTCTCCCCAGCGAGCAGACGAGGAAGCCGAAGATGTCACCGTCCATGGACGAAGTGCTGGGTGCGCTGCGCACCTCCGTCAAGGAGACCGAGCGGCTGCGCCGGCAACACCGGGAGCTCCAGGCCGCCGCGCACGAGCCGGTCGCCGTCGTGGGCATGGCCTGCCGCTACCCCGGTGGCGTGAGCAGTCCCGACGACCTGTGGCGGCTCGCCGCGGACGGTGTGGACGCGATCACCCGCTTCCCGGCCGACCGCGGCTGGGACGAGGACGCCGTCTACTCACCCGACCCCGACACACCCGGCACGACGTACTGCCGCGAAGGCGGCTTCCTCACCGGTGCGGGGGACTTCGACGCGGCCTTCTTCGGCGTCTCGCCGAACGAGGCTCTGGTGATGGACCCGCAGCAGCGGTTGCTGCTGGAGACGTCGTGGGAGGCGTTGGAGCGGGCCGGGATCGTGCCGAACTCGCTGCGCGGTAGCCGTACCGGTGTCTTCGTCGGAGCCGCGCACACGGGATACGTCACCGACACCGCGCGAGCCCCCGAGGGCACCGAGGGCTATCTGCTGACGGGCAACGCCGACGCCGTGCTGTCCGGCCGGATCGCCTACACCCTGGGACTGGAGGGGCCCGCGCTGACCGTCGGGACGGCGTGCTCGTCGTCGTTGGTGGCGTTGCACCTGGCGGTGCAGTCGTTGCGGCGGGGCGAGTGCGACATGGCGCTGGCCGGCGGGGTAGCGGTCATGCCCGACCCGACGGTGTTCGTGGAGTTCTCGCGGCAGCGGGGGCTGGCGGTGGACGGGCGGTGCAAGGCGTTCGCGGAGGGGGCGGACGGGACGGCGTGGGCCGAGGGTGTGGGTGTGCTGTTGGTGGAGCGGCTCTCGGATGCGCGCCGTCGTGGTCATCGGGTGCTGGCGGTGGTGCGGGGCAGCGCCGTCAACCAGGACGGCGCGAGCAATGGGCTGACGGCGCCGAGTGGTCCGGCTCAGCAGCGGGTGATCCGTGACGCGCTGGCGGATGCGGGGCTGACGCCCGCCGACGTGGACTTGGTCGAGGCGCACGGTACGGGGACGGCGTTGGGTGATCCGATCGAGGCGGGTGCGTTGTTGGCGACGTACGGGCGTGATCGCGTGGGTGATCCGCTGTGGTTGGGGTCGTTGAAGTCGAACATCGGGCATGCGCAGGCGGCTGCGGGTGTGGGTGGTGTGATCAAGGTGGTGCAGGCGATGCGGCACGGGTCGTTGCCGCGGACGCTGCATGTGGATGCTCCGTCGTCGAAGGTGGAGTGGTCGTCGGGGGCGGTGGAGTTGCTGACCGAGGCCCGGCCCTGGTCGTCGGCGTCGGCGTCGGCCTCGGAGTCGGTGTCGGGTCGGGTGCGGCGGGCCGCGGTGTCGGCGTTCGGGGTGAGCGGGACCAACGCCCATGTGGTCCTCGAGGAAGCACCGGTCCAGGCGCCGGAGAAGGCCGAGGCCGGGGACGGCCCCGCGTCCGACCGGCCCGGCACGGTCGCCGGCCCGCTCCCCTGGGTGTTCTCGGCACGCTCGCGGCAGGCGCTGCGCGGCCAGGCCGAACGGCTCGCCGACCTCGCCCGCCGGGGACACACGGAGGGCACCGACGACGGCTTCGCCTCCGCGGCCGACATCGGGTACTCCCTGGCCACCACCAGGGAGACCCTGGAACACCGGGCGGTGGCGCTGGTGCACGAGCCCCGGGCGGTCAGGGAGGACCTCGCCGCGCTGGCCGCCGGCCGCACGCCGGAGACCGTGGTCACGGGTGTCGCGCGTCGTGACCGTGGGATCGCCTTCCTCTGTTCGGGGCAGGGCGCCCAGCGGCTCGGCGCCGGTCGGGAACTGTGCGAGAGGTTCCCCGTCTTCGCCGACGCCCTCGCCCGGATCGCGGCGGAGTTCGACGCCCACCTCGAACGCCCGCTCCTGTCGGTGATGTTCGCCGGGCCCGCCACCCCGGACGCCGCACTGCTCGACCGCACCGACTACACCCAGCCGGCCCTCTTCGCGGTGGAGAGCGCGCTCTTCCGGCTCCTGGAGAGCTGGGGCCTGGTCCCGGACGTCCTCGTGGGTCACTCGATCGGCGGTCTGGTGGCGGCTCACGCGGCGGGAGTCTTCTCGGCGGCCGACGCGGCCCGGCTGGTCTCCGCACGTGGCCGGCTGATGCGGGCCCTGCCCGAGGGCGGCGCGATGGCCGCCGTGCAGGCCACCGAGGCCGAGGCCGCCGCGCTGGGGCCCGTCCTCGCCGGCGGCGCGGTCGTCGCCGCGGTCAACGGACCGCAGGCCCTCGTCCTCTCCGGGGACGAAGCGGCCGTACGGGCGGCGGCCGGTGAACTGGCGGCCCGCGGGCGCCATACCAAGCGCCTCCGGGTGAGCCACGCCTTCCACTCACCCCACATGGACGCCATGCTCGCCGACTTCCGCGCGGTCGCGGAAACGGTCGACTACCACGCCCCCCGCGTGCCGGTCGTCTCCGAGGTGACCGGCGCGCTCGCCGATGCCGCGCTGCTGACGGACCCCGGCTACTGGACCCGCCAGGTGCGGCAGCCGGTGCGCTTCGCCGACGCCGTGCGCGCCGCGAGCGCCCGGGACGCCGCGACCTTCATCGAGCTGGGCCCCGACGCCGTCCTGTGCGGCATGGCGGAGGAGTCCCTGGCCGCGGAGGCCGATGCCGTCTTCGCCCCCGCGCTGCGCCGCGGGCGGCCGGAGGCCGACACCGTGCTGCGGGCCGCCGCGAGCGCCTACGTCCGGGGCGCGGACCTGGACTGGGCCGCGCTCTACGAGGGCACCGGGGCCCGGCGCACCGACCTGCCCACCTACGCGTTCCAGCACAGCCGTTACTGGCTCGCCCCCGCCGGGACCACGGACGCCACCGCCACGACCGCCTCCTCCGCCCGCCCCGTACCGGAAGCCGAGCGGGACGAGGCGTTGTGGGACGCCGTGCACGCCGGTGACGCCGCCTCGGCCGCGGCGCGACTGGGCGCCGGCGACGCCGGCATCGAACACGAACTGCGCGCCGTACTACCGCACTTGGCGGCCTGGCACGACCGGCACCGCACGGCCGTGCGGACCGCGGGACTGCGCTACCGCGTCACCTGGCAGGCGATCGAGGCAGACGCTGTCAGGTTCAGCCCCTCGGATCGCTGGCTGATGGTCGAGCATGGGCAGCGCACGGACTCCGCGGACGCCGCGGAGCGGGCACTGCGC
This sequence comes from Streptomyces sp. NPDC041968, assembly GCF_055589025.1. NCBI lineage: Bacteria > Bacillati > Actinomycetota > Actinomycetes > Kitasatosporales > Streptomycetaceae > Streptomyces > Streptomyces sp. NPDC041968. The sequence continues at coordinate 4,113 of NZ_JBVJCB010000032.1, forward strand.
GCGGCCGGCGCGGAGGTCACCCGCCTGGTGTGGCCGCTGGAACAGGACGCCGGAACGCCGCGGGCGGACACCCCGGACCGCGGCGCCCTGGCGGCACGGCTGGCCGGGCTCGCGCGGAGCCCGGAGGGCCTGGCCGGAGTACTGCTCCTCCACGACTCCGGCGGGGCCGCGGTCACCGGGCACCCCGGGCTGGACCAGGGAACGGCGGCGGTGCTGCTGACGATCCAGGCCCTGACCGACGCCGCGCTGGAGGCACCGCTGTGGGTGGTGACTCGGGGTGCGGTGGCGGTGGGGTCGGGTGAGGTGCCGTGTGCGGTGGGTGCGCGGGTGTGGGGGCTTGGTCGGGTGGCTGCTTT
>NZ_JBVJCB010000033.1:0-4257 GCF_055589025.1 Streptomyces sp. NPDC041968
TCCACGTCGGCGGGCGTCAGCCCCGCATCCGCCAGCGCGTCACGGATCACCCGCTGCTGAGCCGGACCACTCGGCGCCGTCAGCCCATTGCTCGCACCGTCCTGATTGACCGCACTGCCCCGCACCACCGCCAGCACCCGATGACCACGACGGCGCGCATCAGACAGCCGCTCCACCAACAGCACACCCACACCCTCGGCCCACGCCGTACCGTCCGCCCCCTCCGCGAACGCCTTGCACCGCCCGTCCACCGCCAGCCCCCGCTGCCGCGAGAACTCCACGAACACCGTCGGCGTCGCCATCACCGTCACCCCGCCGGCCAGCGCCATGTCGCACTCACCCCGCCGCAACGACTGCACCGCCAGATGCAAGGCGACCAGCGACGACGAACACGCCGTGTCCACCGTCAACGCCGGCCCCTCCAACCCCAACGCGTAGGCAACCCGCCCGGACGCGATGCTGCCGGCGCTGCCGTTCACGAGGTAGCCCTCGTACTCCGGCGGAGCCGAGTCGAACCGCGACCCGTAGTCGTCGTACATCACGCCGGTGAAGACGCCGGTACGGCTCCCGCGCAGCGACGCGGGGACGATCCCGGCCCGCTCCAACGCCTCCCACGACGTCTCCAGCAGCAACCGCTGCTGCGGATCCATCGCCGCCGCCTCCCGCGGCGAGACACCGAAGAACTCCGCGTCGAACTCCGCCGCCGAGTGCAGGAACCCGCCCTCCCGCACGTAACTGCGCCCCAGCGCCTCCGGATCGGGGTCGTACAGTCCTTCGGCGTCCCAGCCGCGGTCGACGGGGAACGGGGAGATCGCGTCCGTACCGGACGCCACCAGGTCCCACAGCTCCTCCGGCGACGCCACACCACCCGGGTAACGGCAGCCCATCCCGACGATCGCGATCGGCTCACGGCTCGCCGACTCGACCTCTGCCAGACGGGACTTGGTCTTGTGCAGTTCGGCGGTGGCACGCTTCAGGTAGCTGCGGATCTTGTCGTTCTCGGCGTTCATTGCTGCCACCAACTCCTCGGCATGCGGTCGGTCCACGGTGTGGTCACAGCTGCTCGTCCAGGAAGGCGAAGATCTCGTCGTCGGTCGCCTCGTCGAGCCGGTCCGTCACGGTCGCTCCCGCGCCCTCGGCACCGCCGGGTGCGGCGGTGCGACCGCGGGGGGCCGTGCCGTTCCGCCCAGGGGTGTCGAGCACAGACAGCAGTCCGACGAGCCGCTCCCGTACCTCGGCGCGGCGGGCGTCGTCCGCACCCAGCAGGGCGACCGCCCGCGTGAGGTCGCCGATCCCCGCCAGCGCCGCGTCCGCGGGCGGGGCTCCGGCCGGACGGGGCAGTTCCCCGTCGATGTGCTCCGCCATGGCCTTCGGCGTGGGGTGGTCGAAGGACAGCGTGGTCGGCAGCCGCAGGCCGACCAGGCGGCTGAGCCGGTTGCGCAGCTCCACCGCCGCCAGGGAGTCGACGCCGATCTCCCGGAAGGGTCGTTCGGGCTCGATCTCGGTGGCCGACGCGTACCCGAGGACCTCGGCGACCTGCTCGGCGACGAGGTCCAGGACGGCCGCGGACCGCTCAGCCGGGTCGAGCGCCACCATCCCCGCGATACGTCCGGCACCGGGGTCGGCCTCCTTGCCGTGCCGGTCGGCCGCCGCGGGGGTGCCGGTTCCGTCGCGGCGGCGCAGGGCGGCGGGCAGCAGGCCGCGCAGCAGGGGGGACATGGTGGCCGCGCCGCGCTCCTTCGCCGTGCGGCGCAGGACTGCCCGGTCGAGGAGGAGGGGGACGAGGACGGCGGGTCCCTCCCGGTGGCCGGTCAGGGCCAGGTCGAGCAGGTCGAGCCCTTGCTCCGGGGGTATCGCGGCGATGCCGTCCCGGCGCAGTACGCGCAGGGCCAGGTCGCCGAGGCCCCCCGCCATGCCCACCTGCTCGTCCCACAGGCCCCATGCCAGGGACACGGCGGGCAGTCCGGCCGCACGTCGGGCTTCCGCGAACGCGTCGAGTACCGCGTTGGCGGCGGCGTAGGAGCCCTGCCCGGGGCGGCCCAGGAGCCCGGCGGCGGCAGAGAACAGGACGAACGCGCGCAACGGCCGGTCGAGAGTCGCCTCGTGGAGGTTCCGCACGGCGTCGGCCTTGGGCCGCAGCACGGTGTCGAGCCGCTGCCGGGTCAGGCCGGTCAGGGCGCCGTCGTCCAGCACGCCCGCGGTGTGCACCACACCGGTCAGCGGGTGTTCCGGCGCCACCTCGGCGACGGCCTTCCGTACGGCCTCACTGTCGGTGAGGTCACAGGCCAGGAAGGTGACCGTGACGCCGAGGCCGGTGAGTTCCCGTTCCAGTGGGCCGGCTTCCGGGGCGTCCGGTCCGCGCCTGCTGACCAGGAGCATGTGGCGTACGCCGTACCGACGTGCCAGGTGCGGAGCGACGCGCCGTCCCAGGGCGCCGGTGCAGCCGGTGATCAGTACAGTGCCCTCCGGGTCGAACACGGAGTCCGTGGCGGGGCCGTCGGGACCGGGCGCGGTGGCCGGTGCCTCCGTCGCCGCCGGGGCCGCTGCCGGCGCCGGAGCGGTCGTCGCCGGCGGCGGGGCCATCGGGACCAGGGCCGGTGCCAGCAGCTCGCCCGTCCGCAGGGCGAGTTGCGGTTCGTACGAGGCCAGGGCGTGCGGCAGCACCGTACGGGACGCGGGCGAATCGTCCAGGTCGAGGAGGGTGAAGCGGTCCGGGTACTCCGACTGCGCGGAGCGGAGCAGCCCCCACAGGGCCGCGCCCGCCAGGTCCGGCACCTCGCCGGGACCGACCGCCACCGCACCCCGGGTCAGGACGACCAACCGGGAGTACGCCAGCCGTTCGTCCTCGACCCACTCCCGGACCAGGGCCAGGCCGCGCCCGAGGGCGACACGTACGGGGTCGTCGTCCCAGCCGTCACCCGTACGGGCGGGAGTGTCCGCGTCCGCGTCCGGCACCACGGGTATCTCGTCGAGCGGGGTGTCCACCGTCGACACGACCACCAACCCAGGCACGGGGGTTCCCGCCGCCACAGCCGTGCGCAGGGCGGTGAGGTCCGCGTGGGCGGCGGGCTCCGCGACCGTCTCGGCCGCGGCGGCCCCGAGCACGGTCCAGCCCTGGGCGCCGGATGCCTCGATCGCGTGCGGAAGCGGCTGCCAGTCGACGCGGTACAGCGGTTGAGGCGTCTCCTCCTTCCCCAGGGTCACCGGGCGCAGCAGCAGCGCACCGAGGGTGAGGACGGGGGTGCCCGCCGGATCGGCGGCCTGTACGGAGAAGGCGGATTCGGTGCCGCCGCCCCCGGGTGCCAGCCTGACGCGGAGCGTCTCGGCTCCGGTGGTGTGGAGCGCGATGCCCTGCCAGGAGAAGGGCGCCAGCGTGGTGCCGCCGGTGTCGGGCAGCAGCCCGCCGGCGCGCCACGGGTGGAGGGCGGCGTCGAACAGGGCCGGATGGATGCCGAATCCGTCACTGGTCGCGCTCGCGCCCACTGCGGGCCGCCGCACCTCGGCGAAGAGTTCGTCGCCGAGACGCCACACGCCGGACAGTGCGGTGAAGGCCGGGCCGTAGCCGTAACCGTCCGCGGCGAACCCGTCGTACAGCTCCTCGACGTCGATCGGGTCGGCACCCGCCGGTGGCCAGGCCCCGGCAGCCCAGGCCATGCCGGCAGCGGCCGGCTCCGCGGAGGAGAGCACGCCTTCCGCGTGCCTGGTCCACTCCGGTTCCTCACCGTCCCGTCCGGCGCCCTCCGGGCGTGCGGCAACGGCCACGGCACGCCGTCCCTGCTCGTCGGGCGCCTCGACCAGCACCTGGACGTGCAGTCCGCCGCGCTCGGGGAGGAGCAGGGGCGCGTGGAGCGTCAGTTCCTCGACCCCTCCGCCGCCCACCTCTTCGACAGCCCGCAGCAGCAGGTCGGCGATCGCCGTGCCGGGCAACAGCACCGTGCCGGAGATGGCATGGTCGGCCAGCCACGGGTGGGCGGAGAGTGACACCCTGCCGGTGAGGAGCAGCGCGCCGGAACCGGCTATCGGCGTGGCACCGCTGAGGAAGGGGTGGTCCTTCCACTCCAGGCCGAAGCGCGCGGCTGCCGAGGTGCCGGTCGAACCGGTCGCCGAACCGGTCGCCCAGTAGCGGTTGTGCTGGAAGGGGTAGGTGGGGAGGTCGATGCGTCGGCCTGTGGGACCCGTGTGCAGGGCGTTCACGTCCAGGTCGGCGTCGCGGGTGAAGACCGTCGCCACCGCCGCCTCGAACACCTCCCGCTCCGG
>NZ_JBVJCB010000034.1:0-3857 GCF_055589025.1 Streptomyces sp. NPDC041968
CAGGTCAAGGTCCGCGGCCACCGCATCGAACTCGGCGAGATCGAAACGCTGCTCACCACCCACCCGACGGTCGCACGTGCAGCCGTCATCGTCCGGGACGAGCGGCTCATCGCCTACACCACCGGCGAGACGGTCTCGGCGGAGGAGCTGCGCCGGCATCTCGCGCAGTCCCTGCCCGCGTACATGGTGCCGTCCGCGTTCGTCACGCTTGATGTGCTGCCGTTGACGGCGAACGGGAAGCTGGACCGCAAGGCCCTGCCCACCCCGCAGTTCGACGGTGTGGAGACGTCGGGGCGCGGACCGCGTGACGACCGGGAAGAGATCCTGTGCCATCTCTTCGCGGACGTCCTGGGCCTGGAGGGGGTCGGTATCGACGACAGCTTCTTCGACCTCGGCGGACACTCCCTGCTCGCCACCCGCCTCGTCGCCCGCATCCGCACCACCCTCGACGCCGAAGTCCCGGTACGTGCCCTCTTCGACACCCCGTCCGTCGCGGGGCTCGCCCGAGCCCTGGCCGGCGCAGGCCACGCGAGGGCGGCTCTGACGGCACAGCCGCGTCCGGAGCGGGTGCCGTTGTCACCGGCGCAGCAGGGGCAGTGGTTCCTGCACAAGCTCGAAGGCCCCAACGCCACCTACAACATCCCCATCGCCCTGCGCCTGACCGGCACCCTCGACCAGGACGCCCTGCGCACCGCCCTCACCGACGTCACCGCACGCCACGAAGCCCTGCGCACCCTCTACGCAGACGACGAGCACGGCGCCCACCAGATCATCCTCACTCCGGACCAGGCCACCCCCCTCTTCGAGGTGCGCGCTGTCACGAGCGAGGGCCTCGAGGGCGCGCTGGCCGACGCGGCCGGTCACACCTTCGACCTCACCCGTGACCTGCCGCTGCGCACCACCCTGTTCCAACTCGGTGAGACCGAGCACGTCCTGCTGCTCCTGGTCCACCACATCGCCGCCGACGAGGGCTCCTTCGCGCCCCTGGCCCGGGACCTCACCACGGCGTACGCGGAGCGGGTCGCCGGACGTGAACCGTCCTGGGCTCCGCTGCCGGTGCAGTACGCCGACCACACCCTGTGGCAGCGCGACGTCCTGGGCACCGAGGACGACCCCGACTCCGTCCTGAGCAAGCAACTCGCCTACTGGACGCAGACCTTGGCCGGCCTCCCCGCCGAGCTGGACCTGCCCACCGACCGGCCTCGCCCCGCGACCCCGTCCCACCAGGGCGGCACCGTCACCTTCACCATCCCCACCGACCTGCGCGAACGCATCGAGGCCCTGGCCCGGCAGGAACAGGCCAGCACCTTCATGGTCCTCCAGGCCGCCCTCGCCGTCCTCCTGTCACGGCTGGGTGCCGGCACCGACATCCCGATCGGCTCACCCATCGCGGGGCGCACCGACGACGCCGTCGAGCACCTGGTCGGGTTCTTCGTCAACACCCTCGTCCTGCGCACCGACCTGAGCGGCAACCCCACCTTCACGGAGCTTCTGGCCCGCGTGCGGGAGACCGACCTCGCCGCCTACGCCCACCAGGACATCCCCTTCGAACGCCTCGTAGAGGCCCTCAACCCCGAACGCTCCGCCAACCGGCACCCCCTCTTCCAGGTCCGCCTCGTCGTGCAGAACGCGGACCCCCGGTCCTCCGCCGGGGCCGCGCTGGCGCTTCCGGGGCTCACGGTCTCCCCGGAGGCGACCTCCGACGAGGGCGCGAAGTTCGACCTGCTGCTCCGCCTGTACGACGCGGACTCGGGCCTCGGCGGCGTGCTGGAGTACAGCACGGATCTCTACGACGCGGCCACCGCGGAGTCCCTCGCCCAGCGCTTCGTGCGCGTGCTCCACGGCGCCGTCACCGAGCCGGAGCGGCCCGTCGGCCGGATCGACGTCCTGGACGATGCCGAGCGCGGCCGTCTGCTGGAGACCTGGAACACCACCGCACGGGACGTCGATCCGGCAGGCGTGGTCGAGCTGTTCGCGGCCCAGGTCGCCCGTACCCCCGACGCCGAGGCGCTGCTGTTCGAGGAGACCACCCTCACGTACGCGGAGCTGGACGAGCGCAGCAACCGCCTCGCGCGTCTGCTGGCCGAGTACGGCGTGGGCCCCGAGCGGTTCGTCGCGGTGGCCCTCCCCCGTTCCGTGGAACTCATCGTGAGCCTCCTCGCCGTGCTCAAGGCCGGAGGCGCCTACCTGCCCCTCGACCTCGACCAGCCGGTGGAGCGGGTCCGTTACATGGTCGAGGACGCCGCCCCCTTGCTGATCCTCACCGACGAGCGGTCGTCCGGCCTCGTGGCGGAGACTCCCGACCGCAAGGTGCTGGTGTGGGACGCCGAAGAGACCAGGAGGGCACTGGCCGAGGCATCGGGTGACGCGATCGGTTCACTCGGCGGGACGGCGACGGGCGGGTCACGTCCCGGCGGGTTGCCCCTGCCGAACGACCCCGCGTACGTCATCTACACCTCGGGCTCGACGGGCCGCCCCAAGGGAGTCGTCGTCGAGCACCGCTCGGTGGGTGCCTACCTCCAGCGCGCGCGGCGTGTCTACCCGGATGCCGCCGGTACGGCCCTGCTCCACTCCCGCATCGCCTTCGACCTGACCGTGACCGCGCTGTACACCCCGCTGGTCTCCGGCGGACGAGTACGCCTGGCCGACCTCAAGGACGAGTCGGGCGGCGCAGGCACCTCCGTCCGGCCGACCTTCATGAAGGCTACGCCGAGTCACCTGGCGCTGCTGGGCTCCCTCCCGGACACCGTCTCGCCGACCGGCACGCTCATCCTCGGAGGTGAGCAGCTACTCGGCGAGAACCTGGCCGAGTGGCGCGCACGGCACCCCGACGTGACGGTCGTCAACGCCTACGGCCCGACCGAGGCCACCGTCAACTGCACCGACTACACACTCGAACCGGATGCTCCCACGCCGTCGGGACCGGTTCCGATCGGGCGCCCGTTCTGGAACACCCGGGCCTACGTCCTGGACGCACACCTGCAGCCCGTACCGGCCGGCGTTCCGGGCGAGCTGTACATCGCCGGCACCGGCCTGGCGCGCGGTTACCTGGGGCGCCCGGACATGACCGCGGAACGGTTCGTGGCCGACCCGTTCGACGCGAGCGGCTCCGGCTCCCGCATGTACCGCACCGGCGACCTCGCCCTGTGGGGCAAGGACGGACAGCTGCGGTACGTGGGCCGCGCCGACCAGCAGGTCAAGCTGCGCGGCTACCGCCTGGAGCTGGGTGAGATCGAATCGGTGCTGGTGGGCACGGCCGGCGTCCAGCAGGCGGCGGTGGTCCTCACGGAGGACGGCTCGGGGGACAAGCGTCTCGTCGCCTATGTCGTCCCGGGCACCGGCCGACAGGCCGCCCCGACCGCGGCGACCCTGCGCGCGCACCTCGCGGAAAGCCTGCCCGACTACATGGTGCCGTCCTCGTTCGTCCTGCTCGACGCGCTGCCGCTGACCGCGAACGGGAAGCTGGACCGCGGCGCCCTTCCGGCACCGGTGGAGGAGCGCGAGCCCAGCGCTCCCGTCCAGAAGGCCCACAACCCGTGGGAAGAGGTCCTCGGCCGACTGTTCGCCGACGTGCTCGGTGTCGAGGAGGTCGGCCGGGAGGACGACTTCTTCGAGTTGGGCGGACACTCACTGCTCGCCATCCGGCTGCTGGCGCGCGCCCGTTCGGCGCTCGGTATGACGCTGTCGGTGCGCGACATGTTCGACAACCCGACGGTCGCCGGCCTCGCCAGGCTGATGACGGTGGCCGGACGGACGGGCCGTCCGGTGGTGGCGCGGGCGGTGCGTCCGGAGCGGGTGCCGTTGTCGTACGCGCAGCAGCGGCTGTGGTTCCTGCACCAGTACGAGCCCGGCAGCGC
>NZ_JBVJCB010000035.1:0-2241 GCF_055589025.1 Streptomyces sp. NPDC041968
GCGACGGTCTTCACCCGCGACGCCGACCTGGACGTGAACGCCCTGCACACGGGTCCCACAGGCCGACGCATCGACCTCCCCACCTACCCCTTCCAACGAGACCGCTACTGGTTGGACCCCACTCGCACCACCGCGACCGACACCGAGGCCGCCGGTCAGTCGACGGACGGGCTCCGCTACCGCGTCACCTGGCAGCCGGCCGTCGTCGACCGCGGCAGCCCCCGGCCTGCCGGCCGAGTGCTGCTCCTGGCACCGGACGAGGACACGGCCGACTCCGGACTCGCCACCGCCCTCGCACGTGAGCTGACCGTGCGCGGGGCCGAGGTCCACGCCGTCGTCGTGCCGGTCGGTACCGGCCGGGAGGCAGCCGCTGACCTGCTGCGGGCCGCCGGTGACCATGCCGCTCGCAGCACGCGAGTCCTGTGGCTCGCCCCGTCCGAGCCGGACACGGCCGATGCCGTCGCCCTCGTCCAGGCCCTGGGCGAGGCGGCACCCGGCGCCCCGCTCTGGGTCACCACCCGTGAGGCGGTGGCCGTGCGGCCGGACGAGATCCCCTCGGTCGGGGGCGCTCAGCTCTGGGGGTTGGGACAGGTCGCCGCGCTCGAACTGGGTTCTCGCTGGGGCGGCTTGGCCGACCTGCCGGGGAGTGTGTCGTCCGCGGTGCTCCGTACGTTCGTCGGGGCGCTGCTCGCCGGGGAGGAGAACAACCAGTTCGCGGTACGGCCCTCGGGTGTCCATGTCCGCCGTGTGGTTCCTGCCCCTGACCCCGTCCCCGTCTCCGGCTCCGTTCCCTTGACGGACGGCCGGTGGTCCTCCGGCACCGTACTGATCACCGGGGGCACCGGTGCCCTGGGCGCGCAGGTCGCCCGCAGGCTGGCCCGGTCGGGCGCCGCGCACCTGCTCTTGGTGACCCGGCGCGGCGCGGACGGCGCCGGGGTGGGTGAACTCGTCGAGGAGCTGACGGCGCTCGGTTCCGAAGTGACCGTCGAGGCCTGCGACGTCGCCGACCGGGACGCACTGGCCGCGTTGCTCGCGGGCATCCCCGCGGAACGGCCCCTCACCGCCGTACTGCATGCGGCCGGCGTGCTCGACGACGGTGTGCTGGACTCACTCACCTCCGACCGGGTGGACACCGTACTGCGGGCCAAGGTCACCACGGCCCGCCACCTGGACGAGCTGACCGCGGACCTTCCGCTGGACGCCTTCGTGCTGTTCTCCTCCATCGTCGGCGTGTGGGGCAACGGGGGCCAGGCCGCCTACGCCGCCGCCAACGCCGCGCTCGACGCCCTGGCACAGCGGCGCCGGGCCAGGGGAGGACGTGCCGCCTCGATCGCCTGGGGACCGTGGGCCGGTGCCGGAATGGCTTCGGGAACCGCGGCGACGTCCTTCGAGCGGGAGGGCATCGCGGCCCTGGACCCCGAGCGCGCGCTCGACGTCCTGGACGAGGTGATGGGCGTCACCGGGACCTCCGCCACGAGGGCACCCGCGGCCGGCGAGACCTCGCTGCTCATCGCCGACGTGGACTGGGAGACCTTCGTCGGGCGTTCGGTGACCCGCCGTACCTGGTCGCTCTTCGACGGTGTTCCCGCCGCCCGTTCGGCGCGCGCCGCCCATGCCGCGGCCGACCGCGCCGCTCTCACCCGAGGGAGCGGCCAGGACGCAGACGAGGGCCGGCCGTGGCTGTCCGTCGGCCCGTCGTCGGCGGAACGTCGTCGTTCCCTGCTCACGCTCGTGCGTTCCGAGGCCGCCGGGATCCTGCGCCACGCCTCGGTCGACGCGGTCGATCCGGAGCTGGCTTTCCGGTCCGCCGGGTTCGACTCCCTCACCGTCCTCGAACTGCGCAACCGCCTGACCGCCGTCACCGGGCTGAACCTGCCCAACACGCTGCTCTTCGACCACCCCACCCCCGTCTCGCTCGCCTCCCACCTGCACGACGAGCTGTTCGGTGCCGACGGCGAGGCGGACCCGGTGGCGGCCACCCCCGCGCCGGCCGTGGCCGACGAGCGTGAGCCGATCGCGATCGTGGGCATGGCCTGCCGCTATCCGGGCGGTGTGCTGTCGCCGGACGACCTGTGGAACCTGGTGGCCGGTGACGGGCACACGCTGTCCCCGTTCCCGGCCGACCGCGGCTGGGACATCGAGGAGTTGTACGACCCGGAGCCGGGGGTGCCGGGCAGGAGTTATGTGCGGGAGGGCGGGTTCCTGCATTCCGCGGCGGAGTTCGACGCGGAGTTCTTCGGC
>NZ_JBVJCB010000036.1:0-2040 GCF_055589025.1 Streptomyces sp. NPDC041968
CCGCAGATCCACACCCGACCGCCCGACCAGATCACGCAACCGAGCCGCCTGCGCCCGCAACGCCCCCTCCGAACGCGCGGAAACCAACAACGGCGACGGAACGGGCGTGTCCCCTGTGCCGTGGTCAGGAGCACCGCCGGCCCCGACCTCGCCCCAGTCCGGTGCCTCCTCGATGATCAGATGCGCGTTCGTCCCACTGATCCCGAAGGAGGACACGGCCGCCCGGCGCGGGCGGTCCGGCCGACGGGGCCACCGGCGCGCCTCGGCCAGCAGGGCGACCGTGCCCGACGACCAGTCGACGTGTGTGCTGGGCCGGTCCGCGTGCAGTGTCCGCGGCAGCGTGCCGTGTTCCAGGGCCAGCAGCATCTTGATGACCCCCGCGGCACCCGCGGCGGCCTGGGTGTGCCCGACGTTGGACTTCAGCGACCCCAGCCACAGGGGGTCACCCGCGCGCTCACGCCCGTACGTGGCCAGCAGGGCACCCGCCTCGATCGGATCGCCCAGCGCCGTACCCGTTCCGTGCGCCTCCACCGCGTCCACATCACCCGGCGCGAGGCCGGCGTCGGCCAGGGCCGCTCGGATGACGCCTTCCTGCGCGGAGCCGTTGGGAGCGGTCAGGCCGTTACTGGCACCGTCCTGGTTGACCGCGCTGCCACGCACCACGGCCAGCACCCGGTGACCCGCGCGCCGGGCGTCGGAAAGCCGCTCCAGTGCCAGGACGGCGACACCCTCGGACCAGGCCGTACCGTCGGCATCGGCGGAGAACGGCATGCAGCGGCCGTCGGCGGCGAGCCCGCGCTGCCGCGAGAACTCGACGAACATGCCGGGTGCCGACATCACCGTGACGCCGCCCGCCAGGGCCAGCCCGCACTCGCCCCGGCGCAGAGCCTGCACGGCCAGGTGCAGCGCCACCAGGGACGAGGAGCACGCCGTGTCGACGGTGAGCGCCGGTCCGCCCGTGCCGAGGGTGTAGGCGATCCGGCCGGAGGCCACGCTCGCCGTGGTTCCGGTGAGCAGGTACCCCTCGTATCCGTCCGCTCCCTCGTGAAGCCTCGGCCCGTACTCCGGTGCGGTGGCACCGATGAACACTCCGGCGTCACCGCCGCGCAGTGACCCGGGGAGCACTCCGGCGTCTTCGAGGGCCTCCCACGACGTCTCCAGCAGCAACCGCTGCTGCGGGTCCATGGCCGTGGCCTCGCGCGGCGAGATGCCGAAGAACTCCGCGTCGAACTCGGCCGCCGCGTGCAGGAACCCGCCCGCCCGCACATAGGTCCTGCCCGGGGTCCCCGGCTCGGGGTCGTACAGCCCGTCGAGGTCCCAGCCGCGGTCGACGGGGAAGGACGAGATCGCGTCGGCGCCGGCCTCCAGCAGCTCCCAGAGGGCGGCGCGCGAGTCGACGCCGCCGGGGAGGCGGCAGCCCACACCGACGATGGCGATCGGGTCGTCACCGTCCCGGGTACCGCTCCGGGCGTCCGGCGCCCCCGTCACGGCCGGGGAGAGCACCCCCGGCTCATCGGCACCCGAGTTACGCGGCCCGCGTCCGTCCTCCACGAGGTGCTCGGCTACGGCACGAGGGGTGGGCAGGTTGTAGACGAGCGTGGTGGCTAGGGGGCGCCCGGTGGCACGCTTCAGCAGGTCGCGCAGCTCGACCGCGGTCACCGAGTCCAAGCCCTGGGAGGTGAAGGTGCGGTCGAGCACGATCTCGCCGGGGTCGTCATGGCCCAGGACCGCCGCGGTGCTCTCACGGACCAGGCGAACGGCCTCCTCGGAGGACATCGGCTCCAGCTCCGGTTCCGGCTCCGGTGACACCGCGCGGCTCACTGCACCGGTGACGGTCACACCCGGCCCGGTGTCGGCCGTGCCGACTCGGCTCAGTGCAGGAGACCAGTGGGTACGGCGTTGGAAGGGGTAGGTGGGGAGGTCGATGCGTCGGCCACCACCACTGCCCGTGTGCAGGGCGTTCACGTCCAGGTCGGCGTCGCGGGTGAAGACCGTCGCCACCGCCGCCTCGAACACCTCCCGCTCCGGACGACCCCGCCG
>NZ_JBVJCB010000037.1:0-1301 GCF_055589025.1 Streptomyces sp. NPDC041968
CTCCCGGAGGTGGACGAGGACCTCGGGGATGTCGATGGCGACGGGGCAGACCTCGTAGCAGGCGCCGCACAGGGAGGAGGCGTAGGGCAGGGAGGCGTCGATGTCGCTGGCGGTGCCGCGTAGTTGAGGGCTGAGGATGGCGCCGATGGGGCCCGGGTAGACGGAGCCGTAGGCGTGGCCGCCGGCGCGTTCGTAGACGGGGCAGACGTTCAGGCAGGCCGAGCAGCGGATGCAGCGCAGGGCCTGGCGGCCGACCTCGTCGGCGAGGGTGTCGGTGCGGCCGTTGTCCAGCAGGACCAGGTGGAAGGCGCGGGGACCGTCCCCGTCGGACGTACCCGTCCACATGGACGTGTAGGGGTTCATGCGCTCGGCGGTCGAGGAGCGGGGCAGGAGCTGGAGGAAGACCTCCAGGTCGCGGAAGGTGGGGATGACCTTCTCGATGCCGACCACGGAGATCAGGGTCTCGGGCAGGGTCAGGCACATCCGGCCGTTGCCCTCGGACTCCACGACGACGAGGGTGCCGGTCTCGGCGACCATGAAGTTGGCGCCGGAGATGCCGACCCTGGCCCGCAGGAACTTCTCCCGCAGGTGCAGGCGGGCCGCTTCGGCGAGTTCGGCGGGTGTGTCGGTCAGGGTCTCGGGCGCGGGCCGGCCCCACGCGCTCATCTCGGTCCGGAAGATGTCCCTGATCTCGGCGCGGTTGCGGTGGATGGCCGGGACCAGGATGTGCGAGGGCCGGTCCCGGCCCAGCTGGACGATCAGTTCGGCCAGGTCGGTCTCGTAGGCGCGGATGCCGGCCGCTTCCAGGGCCTCGTTGAGGCCGGTCTCCTGGGTGGCCATGGACTTGACCTTGACGACCTCCCGCTCGCCGGTCTCCTCGACGAGGCGGGTGACGATCGCGTTGGCCTCGGCGGCGTCGGCGGCCCAGTGCACCGTCCCGCCGGCCGCGGTGACCGCCTCCTCCACCTGGACCAGGTAGCGGTCCAGGTGGCGCAGGGTGTGGTCCTTGATGCGTTTGCCGGCCTCCCGCAGTGCCGCCCAGTCGTCCAGCTCGGCGACCGCGCGGGCCCGCTTGTCGCGGATGGTGTGCGTGGCGTGGCGCAGGTTGCCCCGCAGCGTCGTGTCCCGCACGGCCTCCCGCGCCGCCTCGGGGAAGGACGGCATCCCCAGATACGTCCCGCTCATGGCAAGGGCTCCTCTTCCGTGCTCGCGAGGATCTCCGCGAGGTGCAGTGTCCGCTGCGGGGCGTCCTGGCGGCGCAGCATTCCGCCGAGGTGCATCAGGCAGGAGTTGTCGGCACC
>NZ_JBVJCB010000038.1:0-1217 GCF_055589025.1 Streptomyces sp. NPDC041968
CGGTTGCGGGAGCTGGTCTCCGGTGCGTCCGGACCCGACCTGGTGGACGTGGGCTGGTCGCTGTTGTCGCGGGCGGGGTTGGAGCAGCGCGCGGTGGTGTTGGCCGCCGACCGGGAGAGCGCGGCCGAGGGCCTGGGCTCGGTGGGTGCCGGAGTGGCGTCGTCGGGTGTGGTGACGGGTGGAGTGGTTCCTGGGGACGTGGTGTTCGTGTTTCCGGGTCAGGGGTCGCAGTGGGTGGGGATGGGGCGGGAGTTGGCGGGTTGGTCGGGGGTGTTCCGGGAGGCGTTGGCGGAGTGTGAGGCGGCGTTGGAGCCGTGGGTGGAGTGGTCGTTGGGGGAGGTGATCGAGCGTGGTGATGAGGGGTTGCTGGAGCGGGTGGATGTGGTGCAGCCGGTGTTGTGGGCGGTGATGGTGTCGTTGGCGCGGTTGTGGCGTGGGTGTGGGGTGGTGCCGTCCGCGGTGGTGGGTCATTCGCAGGGGGAGATCGCGGCGGCGGTGGTGGCGGGTGGTCTGTCGTTGGAGGACGGGGCGCGGGTGGTGGCGTTGCGGAGTCGGGCGATTCTGGCGTTGGCCGGTGGTGGGGGGATGGTGTCGGTCGCTGGGGGCCGGGGTGTGGTGGAGGGGCTGGTTGAGGGGTTCGGGGGGCGGTTGTCGGTGGCGGCGGTGAACGGGCCGGGGTCGACGGTGGTGTCGGGTGAGCCGGGGGCGTTGGAGGGGTTGCTGGAGTTGTGTGGGGTGCGGGGGGTGCGGGCGCGTCGGATTCCGGTGGATTACGCCTCGCATTCGGTGCAGGTGGAGGCGGTGCGGGAGCGGGTGCTGGCGGAGTTGGCGGATGTGGCGCCGAGGTCGTCGGGGGTGCCGTTGTATTCGACGGTGACGGGTGCTCCGATCGATACGGCGTCGATGGATGCGGGGTACTGGTTCGAGAATCTGCGTTCGACGGTGCGGTTCGAGGAGACCACTCGGGCGTTGCTGGCGGATGGGCGGTCGGTGTTCGTGGAGTGCAGTCCTCATCCGGTGCTGGCGGTGGGTGTGGAGGAGACGGCTGAGGACGCGGGTGTGGATGCCGTGGTGGTGGGTTCGCTGCGTCGTGGTGAGGGGGGTGAGGAGCGTTTCCTGACGGCCCTGGGCGAGGCGTGGGTGGCGGGAGCCGGGGTCGACTGGTCCGCCGTCGTCCCCACCGGACGCCGCGTGGAACTGCCGGCCTACGCCTTCCA
>NZ_JBVJCB010000039.1:0-1164 GCF_055589025.1 Streptomyces sp. NPDC041968
TTACTGATCTTTTCGTAAGTTCGGTGGGTGTGGTGGGCGTGTGGGTGGGAGGCTGTCGGCGTGGCTTATCAACCTTCCTCTTCGGTTGCCGGCGCCTCCCTTCCTCCTTTGTCGCGGCCTCAGTTGGCGGAGGCGCGTCGTGTTCGGGCAGTCGAGTTGTTCGAGGACGGCGTCTCGAATGCGGAGATCGCGAGGGCGGTGGGGGTGTGTGCCGAGAGTGTGCGGCGTTGGCGACGGGTGTGGGAGCAAGGCGGTGCTTCGGCCCTGCGGCGACGGGCAGCCACCGGCCGCCCACCCAAGCTGGACGACACCCAGGTCGAGATGGTCCGGGCCGCGTTGGGGCAAGGTGCCCAGGCTCATGGTTTCGAGGCCGACCTGTGGACCCTGGAACGAGTCGGCGCGGTCGTCACCCGGACAACGGGGGTGGTGTTGTCGAGGGCGTCGGTATGGCGGCTGCTGACCGGCCGGCTGGGATGGAGCCTGCAACGGCCCGAGCGGCGGGCGGTCGAGCGGGACGAATCGGAGATCGCCCGCTGGATCGCGCACGAGTGGCCGCGCATCAAAAAAGGGCCGTGAACACACGTGCCTGGATCGTCTTCCTCGACGAATCAGGCGTCTCCCTGCTCCCACAGATCCGCCGCACCTACTCGCCCCGAGGGCGGACTCCGCTCCTGCGGCACCGTCTGAACTGGAAGCGTGCGTCGATGGCCGGGGCCTTGGGCTACCACTCCACCGTCCCCGATCGCGGGGCCCGCCTGTGCTTCCACCTCAAACCCGGCAGCTACGACACCGCCGCACTCATCGAGGTCCTGGAGCAGATGAAGGTGTTCTACCGCGGCGAGCGAGTGGTCCTGGTCTGGGACGGCCTGTCCGCCCACTGGAGCCGGGCGATGCGGGCCTGGGTCGCCGAACAGGACTGGCTCACCCTGGAACGATTACCCGCCTACGCTCCCGAGCTGAACCCGGTAGAACTGCTGTGGTCCTCACTCAAGAAGCGTGAACTCGCCAACCTCGCCGGCGACCACCTCGCCGATGTCGCCGACGCCACCGAGCAAGGCATCCACCGCATCAACACCAACCCCCAACTGCCATGGTCATTCCTCGCCCATACCGGCCTGACCATCCACCCACCACACCCACCGAACTTACGAAAAGATCAGTAAG
>NZ_JBVJCB010000040.1:0-1031 GCF_055589025.1 Streptomyces sp. NPDC041968
GGGGAGTTGGACGGCCGGGCGAATCGTTTGGCGCGGTTGCTGGTCGAGCGGGGTGCGGGTGCCGAGCGGCTGGTCGCGGTGGCGCTGGAGCGGTCGGTGGACCTGGTGGTGGCGTTGCTGGCGGTGGTGAAGGCGGGTGCCGGGTATGTGCCGGTGGACCCGTCGTATCCGGCCGAGCGGATCGCGTACGTCCTGGGCGATGCGGCTCCGGCGCTGCTGGTGACGACGCGTGAGGCCCTGCCTGCACAGGATGTTCCCACCGTCCTGTTGGACGATCCGGCGACGGTCGCTGATCTGGCGGGGCGTTCGGGTGCCGCGTTGTCGGGTGTGGTGGTGCGGGCGGAGCATCCGGCGTATGTGATCTACACGTCGGGTTCGACGGGCCGGCCCAAGGGTGTGGTGGTCTCGCACGGGCAGGTGGTGCGCCTGTTCACCCAGACTGAGAGCTGGTTCAGCTTCGGTGCCGATGACGTGTGGACGCTGTTCCACTCCTACGCCTTCGACTTCTCCGTGTGGGAGCTGTGGGGCCCGCTGCTGTACGGCGGCCGGCTCGTGGTCGTGCCGTTCACGGTGTCCCGCAGCCCGGCCGACTTCCTGGCCCTGCTGGTCGCGCAAGGGGTGACGGTCCTCAATCAGACACCTTCGGCGTTCTATCAGCTGATGCAGGCCGACCAGGAGAACCCGGGCCTGGGTGACGGGCTGGCCCTGCGCCATGTGGTCTTCGGTGGTGAGGCTTTGGACCTGGGGCGCCTGAGCGCCTGGTACGCACGCCACCCGGAGTCGGCGGGCGGACCGCGCCTGGTCAACATGTACGGCATCACCGAGACCACGGTGCACGTCACCCACCGCGCCCTGGACGCGGACACAGTCGCCGGACAGGCGGCGTCGCTGATCGGTGAGCCCATCCCGGACCTGCGCCTGTACGTCCTGGACAACGCCCTGCAACCGGTTCCCGCCGGTGTGACCGGTGAGATGTATGTCGCCGGCCCGGGTCTGGCCCGCGGCTACCTCAACCGGCCCGCTCTGACCGG